>NZ_JBYVZB010000015.1:0-724 GCF_058211775.1 Vagococcus changpingensis | reverse complement strand
TTGTCTTTTTTATATTCTATGATTAATGTAGGTAAAAAATTAAAAATAGAGCCCTCTAGGTCTCTTAATTTAAGCATTTTTGCTAATTTTTTTATATTAAGACATGCGAAAGTAAGCCCAATTTTCATGTGCATTTTTTCTTTACCTATTAAGTTGGTATAACGTAATCCATGAAATTCTTTGGCTGTTCCAAATAACCTTTCAATCATCTGTTTACGATTATTATAGATAGATTTCATTCCAATGGAATGACGTACGTCCTCACATCGTTCCATATCATCTTCCCATAAATGACGTTGAACTTGTTTTCTCTTATCCTTTGATTGCGTACATTTATTTATTAAAGAACATGTCATACAATCATGAGGGTTACTTTTATATTCTCGATAACCATCTCGATTAGTTGTCGTATAAGTTAATGTTTTCATATTGGGACAAATAGATTGATCATAGTATTCGTCATAAACATAATCATATTTTTTGAAAAAACCTTTCTTGGTCATGGGTCTCTTATATGGAAAGATAGGTGTTAAGTTATCTTGAAACAACAAATGAGCAATACCTGGTGTCTTGTAGCCCGCATCCATCACTAATTTATTCAGAGTGAAATGACTTTTTAATTTATTGTAAATAGAGATAAAAGTACGACTATCATGTTGATTACCTGGATGCGTTGTATATCCTAAAACCCATCCGTTTTTATCACATGCCACTTGTGTGGCAT
>NZ_JBYVZB010000014.1:0-953 GCF_058211775.1 Vagococcus changpingensis | reverse complement strand
GTGCGGTGACGATGGCAAGAAGGATACACCTGTAACCATGCCGAACACAGAAGTTAAGCTTCTTAGCGCCGAGGGTAGTGAAGGGTTTCCCTTTGTGAGAGTAGGACGTTGCCGTGCTTTTTGTATTGATGGAGGTTTAGCTCAGCTGGGAGAGCACCTGCCTTACAAGCAGGGGGTCAGCGGTTCGATCCCGTTAACCTCCATACATTTTTGACTCGTTAGCTCAGTTGGTAGAGCATCTGACTTTTAATCAGAGGGTCACTGGTTCGAGCCCAGTACGGGTCATTACTATATTAAGCCATAATACGAAAGTTAGTATTTTTTTGTTGTTTAAAATTCGTATTGATAGAACATGCCGGCTTAGCTCAGTTGGTAGAGCATCTGATTTGTAATCAGAGGGTCGAGGGTTCAAGTCCTTTAGCCGGCATCTATAAGCGGAAGTAGTTCAGTGGTAGAACATCACCTTGCCAAGGTGGGGGTCGCGGGTTCGAACCCCGTCTTCCGCTTTTCATAAGTTCTAGCCGGGGTGGCGGAACTGGCAGACGCACAGGACTTAAAATCCTGCGGTGAGTGATCACCGTACCGGTTCGATTCCGGTCCTCGGCATCATTAATAGCGCCCATAGCTCAACTGGATAGAGTGTCTGACTACGGATCAGAAGGTTAGGGGTTCGACTCCTCTTGGGCGCGTTTAATTTAATACGGGAAGTAGCTCAGCTTGGTAGAGCACTTGGTTTGGGACCAAGGGGTCGCAGGTTCGAATCCTGTCTTCCCGATTTTGAGATTTTTCTCAAAAAAAATTAAAAAAGTGTTGACAATAAGATGACAACTTGTTATGATATAAAAGTTGTTACGACAACAAAGTTTAGACCTTTGAAAACTGAACAAAGTAAGACGAACCAAATGTGTAGGGCGTTTCTACTATGTAGAAACAAACCATATTTAGTGAATACA
>NZ_JBYVZB010000013.1:0-1050 GCF_058211775.1 Vagococcus changpingensis | reverse complement strand
TCCACTCCGCGATATTAATAAGGAGGATAAGGGATTCGAACCCTTGCGTGCTTTTACACACCTGACGGTTTTCAAGACCGTTCCCTTCAGCCGGACTTGGGTAATCCTCCATAATAAAATATGACCCGTACGGGACTCGAACCCGTGTTACCGCCGTGAAAGGGCGGTGTCTTAACCGCTTGACCAACGGGCCAAAAATACTACTTAAAACTAATGGGCCTAAATGGACTCGAACCATCGACCTCACGCTTATCAGGCGTGCGCTCTAACCAGCTGAGCTATAGGCCCTATTTAATTCTAAAGCGGGTGACGAGAATCGAACTCGCGACAACAGCTTGGAAGGCTGTAGTTTTACCACTAAACTACACCCGCTAATATAAATGGCGCAAGACAGAATCGAACTGCCGACACACGGAGCTTCAATCCGTTGCTCTACCAACTGAGCTACTGCGCCATTAAATACGGTCCCGACGGGAATCGAACCCGCGATCTCCTGCGTGACAGGCAGGCATGTTAACCCCTACACCACGGAACCTAATTGCGGAGACAGGATTTGAACCTGTGACCTTCGGGTTATGAGCCCGACGAGCTACCTAACTGCTCCACTCCGCGATATTAATAAGGAGGATAAGGGATTCGAACCCTTGCGTGCTTTTACACACCTGACGGTTTTCAAGACCGTTCCCTTCAGCCGGACTTGGGTAATCCTCCATAATAAAAATAACTTTCAATGGACCTTGTAGGACTCGAACCTACGACCGCCCGGTTATGAGCCGGGAGCTCTAACCAACTGAGCTAAAGGTCCAAAGGTCGAAAATTTATCGCGGCGGAGGGGATCGAACCCCCGACCTCCCGGGTATGAACCGGACGCTCTAGCCAGCTGAGCTACACCGCGAAATAAACAATTACTATAAAATATAAGTAATTAAACGCGCCCAAGAGGAGTCGAACCCCTAACCTTCTGATCCGTAGTCAGACACTCTATCCAGTTGAGCTATGGGCGCTATTAATGATGCCGAGGACCGGAATCGAACCGGTACGGTGATCACT
>NZ_JBYVZB010000011.1:0-3206 GCF_058211775.1 Vagococcus changpingensis | reverse complement strand
CTTAACTTCTGTGTTCGGCATGGTTACAGGTGTATCCTTCTTGCCATCGTCACCGCACTTATATGCTTTTTATTGAGTGATGATTCACTCAAAACTGGATGTTAAGTTAGTATCAATATAATGGTCCACCGCTATCTTGGTTAAGTCCTCGACCGATTAGTACTAGTCCGCTCCATACATCACTGTACTTCCACTTCTAGCCTATCTACCTGATCATCTTTCAGGGGTCTTACTTCCTTAAAGGAATGGGAAATCTCATCTTGAGGGGGGCTTCACGCTTAGATGCTTTCAGCGTTTATCCCGTCCATACATAGCTACCCAGCAATGCCCTTGGCAGAACAACTGGTACACCAGAGGTATGTCCATCCCGGTCCTCTCGTACTAAGGACAGCTCCTCTCAAATTTCCAACGCCCGCGACGGATAGGGACCGAACTGTCTCACGACGTTCTGAACCCAGCTCGCGTGCCGCTTTAATGGGCGAACAGCCCAACCCTTGGGACCGACTACAGCCCCAGGATGCGACGAGCCGACATCGAGGTGCCAAACCTCCCCGTCGATGTGAACTCTTGGGGGAGATAAGCCTGTTATCCCCAGGGTAGCTTTTATCCGTTGAGCGATGGCCCTTCCATGCGGAACCACCGGATCACTAAGCCCGACTTTCGTCCCTGCTCGAGTTGTAACTCTCGCAGTCAAGCTCCCTTCTGCCTTTGCACTCTACGAATGATTTCCAACCATTCTGAGGGAACCTTTGGGCGCCTCCGTTACCTTTTGGGAGGCGACCGCCCCAGTCAAACTGTCCATCTGACACTGTCTCCCACCACGATAAGTGGTGCGGGTTAGAATGGTCATAACACAAGGGTAGTATCCCACCAGCGCCTCCATCGAAACTAGCGTTCCGATTTCTACGGCTCCTACCTATCCTGTACATGTGTTACAAACATTCAATATCAAACTACAGTAAAGCTCCATGGGGTCTTTCCGTCCTGTCGCGGGTAACCTGCATCTTCACAGGTACTAAAATTTCACCGAGTCTCTCGTTGAGACAGTGCCCAAATCGTTACGCCTTTCGTGCGGGTCGGAACTTACCCGACAAGGAATTTCGCTACCTTAGGACCGTTATAGTTACGGCCGCCGTTTACTGGGGCTTCAATTTTGAGCTTCGCTATTGCTAACCCATCCTCTTAACCTTCCAGCACCGGGCAGGCGTCAGCCCCTATACGTCATCTTTCGATTTTGCAGAGACCTGTGTTTTTGATAAACAGTCGCTTGGGCCTATTCACTGCGGCTGAACTTGCGTTCAGCACCCCTTCTCCCGAAGTTACGGGGTCATTTTGCCGAGTTCCTTAACGAGAGTTCTCTCGCTCACCTTAGGATTCTCTCCTCGACTACCTGTGTCGGTTTGCGGTACGGGTCATTTGTTTCTAACTAGAAGCTTTTCTTGACAGTGTGACATTGAGACTTCGGTACTCTATTTCCCTACTCATCACAACTTGTTCTTAAAGATAAAAGCATTTGACTCTTATCAAAACTTGTTGCTTGAACGTGCACTTCCAGTCGCACGATCTCATAGCCTCCTGTGTCCCTCCATTGTTCAAACAAAACAAACGAGTACAGGAATCTCAACCTGTTGTCCATCGCCTACGCCTATCGGCCTCAGCTTAGGTCCCGACTAACCCTGGGAGGACGAGCCTTCCCCAGGAAACCTTAGTCATTCGGTGGACAGGATTCTCACCTGTCTTTCGCTACTCATACCGGCATTCTCACTTCTAAGCGCTCCACCAGTCCTTACGATCCAGCTTCAACGCCCTTAGAACGCTCTCCTACCATAGAACCAAAGGTTCTATCCACAGCTTCGGTAACATGTTTAGCCCCGGTACATTTTCGGCGCAAGGGCACTCGACTAGTGAGCTATTACGCACTCTTTAAATGGTGGCTGCTTCTGAGCCAACATCCTAGTTGTTTGTGCACCCTCACATCCTTTTCCACTTAACATGTATTTTGGGACCTTAGCTGGTGGTCTGGGCTGTTTCCCTTTCGACAATGGATCTTATCACTCACTGTCTGACTCCCGGATATAAATGAATGGCATTCGGAGTTTATCTGAATTCGGTAACCCAAGACGGGCCCCTAGTCCAAACAGTGCTCTACCTCCATCATTCTCAAATCCGAGGCTAGCCCTAAAGCTATTTCGGAGAGAACCAGCTATCTCCAAGTTCGTTTGGAATTTCTCCGCTACCCACACCTCATCCCCGCACTTTTCAACGTACGTGGGTTCGGTCCTCCAGTGCGTTTTACCACACCTTCAACCTGGACATGGGTAGGTCACATGGTTTCGGGTCTACGACAACATACTCATTCGCCCTATTCAGACTCGCTTTCGCTACGGCTCCGCTTCTTCAGCTTAACCTCGCATGCTATCGTAACTCGCCGGTTCATTCTGCAAAAGGCACGCTATCACCCATTAACGGGCTCTAACTTCTTGTAAGCACACGGTTTCAGGTTCTATTTCACTCCCCTTCCGGGGTGCTTTTCACCTTTCCCTCACGGTACTGGTTCACTATCGGTCACTAGAGAGTATTTAGCCTTGGGAGATGGTCCTCCCGGATTCCGACGGAATTTCTCGTGTTCCGCCGTACTCAGGATACTCATAGGTGTGTTGTCAATTTCATCTACGGGGCTTTTACCCGCTACGGCTGACCTTTCCAGATCGATTCGACTATCCACAACAGCTACCACAATTGAGTCCTACAACCCCAATAAGCAAGCTTATTGGTTTGGGCTGTTTCCGTTTCGCTCGCCGCTACTAAGGAAATCGATTTTTCTTTCTCTTCCTGCAGGTACTTAGATGTTTCAGTTCTCTGCGTCTACCTTCTAATAGCTATGTATTCACTACTAGATAATATCCTATAAAAGATACTGGGTTCCCCCATTCGGAAATCTCCGGATCATAGCTTACTTACAGCTCCCCGAAGCATATCGGTGTTAGTCCCGTCCTTCATCGGCTTCTAGTGCCAAGGCATCCACCGTGCGCCCTTATTCACTTAACCTTTTCTAACCTTACGGTTAGCTTTTTTTCATTAACTATTAACTAGCGATAGATAATAGTTAATACATTTCACAGTTCTTTAAAAGAAACTGTTCAACGCGGTGTTCTCGGTTTATGTTGATGTCTAACTTCAACTATCCAGTTTTCAATGAACAATCT
>NZ_JBYVZB010000010.1:0-5769 GCF_058211775.1 Vagococcus changpingensis | reverse complement strand
CAATCCATTGCCTTAATACTCCCAATCCATTGCCTTAATACTCCCAATCCATTGCCTTAATACCTCGCAATCCATTGATGCTATTGGCGTACAGACACCCTAAAACATCTTTTAAAACATCTTTAAAACATTTATATAACATTACTCCCTATTATTCCCACCTAAAAATCACTTCTTTTTATTAAATTGATCTATGCGTAAGACTAAAAGATATAAAAAGGAGTGAGAGAAACCCACTCTCACATTAAACTTGCAGCAGTCACTGACGTTCCTTCGCTAATAGAAAAAACCATTCTTAAATAGATTCTTGGATGGCTTTAAAACGCAAAAAAAAGAGCCCTATAAGCTCTCTTATATAAAACTCTTATTAAAGTTATTTAAACGTCTTACAGACGGTCAGGGTAAACCCTAACAACCTTAGATTAAAAATCAGTAGCAAATGATAAGAATAAAAAGCTATTTTATTTCCACCACTGCCACCATTTTTTATTTTCTATATTTTCTTCTAGGAGTTTGGTATTTTTTTGTTGCTCGTAAAGTAGTAATTGTTGTTGCTGGTCTAACAACGCATGAAGTTTATTTATTTGTTCTTTTTGTTCTTCGTCATGCTTTTTTAGTAATGATATTTGCTCTTTTAAGCTTTCTATAAGAATTTCATCAGTCGTTTCATCGTTTCTTGATAAAATGAAACGCTCCTCGCTTTTCTCTTGCTTAAAGCTCTCTATAATAGCTTTTGTAGTCGTTTCATCATACATGTTAGTGTTGCGTTTCTTAAACGTTTCATGAAACGAGTTAGCTTTTAAGAATCTAAACAAAGTGGGCTTAGAAACGCCTAGAATATAAGCTATTTCTTTCATTGTTTTGTATGTTTCATCATTTCTCAAGCATTTCAACTCCGTTTCACTGTGATATGCAATATTGTATCGGAGATTGAAAACAAAATAAAGAGAACATAGATACGTTCCCTTGTCTAAAAACCGTATTAAATTTTGTTTGATTAACATAAATCAAATTATATTAAGTATTTTTTTGTAAAAATCACTTAACAACCGTAAAATATAAAGAGAATCGAACTGAATAAAGTAAATTTATTTACTAGGATTAAATCAGGAGGAATAGAGAATGACATTTGGGAAAATACTCAAATCGAAAAGACTTCAAAAAAGATGGACACAAGAAGAGTTATCAGAAAAATTACTCATATCTAGACCAACCATCTCAAGTTGGGAAAGTGATAAAACTCTTCCTGACATTTCAAATTTATTAAAAATGAGTGTTCTATTCGGATGTACTTTAGATGAATTACTTAAGGAGGAACTTAAATTGACAACTAAAATTTTTAAAACAATGACTTATGGTACAACAGCACCCTTACGAATAAAAAATAAAATTTTGAATAAGGACCTAAGTTTTAAAAATCCTAATCCAGAAGTTAAAGCAAACGTTAATATGGAAACAGGAGAAGTAACTTTCTTTATAGAACAAGAAGAATTGAAAAAATTAAATAAATAATAGTTATTTAACCATTAGGTTTCCATAATACAATTTTATGCGAAGAATAAGGCTCTCAGAAATGATTCTGAGAGCCCTAGGGAGATATTATTTAAAGTCTGTCTGAGTTAACATAAATCAAATTATACTAAGTTAATTTGATTTTTTATTTTTAGGAAAGATGTAGAAGTAGAATACACAGGTAATAATAATTGCAGGAGGTACTGAGATACTTAGAATTCTAAGTATCGTTGTTCCAAGTAATTCTATTTGTTTGGAAATAGCTAAATCAAAAATCTGACTGTGTTCTTGAGTAAAAGAAAAAACGACCATTGTTACAAAAAATATAAGACAAAAACTTACTAGACCATATTTAACACTTGATTTTAGTTCATTTGTATCGTCTGCTTGTTCTTCTAATAATAAAGTTTCTAAAGATATCCCTAATACATCAGACAATTTAAGCATATTTCTTTTACTAGGATAAGTTTCCCCAAGCTCCCATTTTGAAATTGTTTTATCACTGACATCTAGCTTTTCAGCTAAGTCACTTTGAGTTAAATTATTATTTGTTCTATACTCTTTTAATTTAATTGCTAAAATTGTTTCTTTCATTTTTAACACTCCTTATTCTTTTTTATAAATATATTTTGTCAGTTTTTTTCTGATTTTGACAGGAAGTTTAAAAAAAGAGAGTGAAATATACTAAAATATATTTTAAAAAGTGATATTAGTTTACATAATGTAAGATTATACGAAGTCTATTTTTTGTACCATGATATAATAAAAAAAAAAATGGAGGAATTTTGATGTGAATAGACCTGAATTAGTTCGAGGGATAAATCCAGAAACATTTAGAGAATACTATTACTTGAAAGAAGAGTTAGTAAATTTTTGTAGATTAGAAGGTATTCCTACAGCAGGAAACAAAAAAGATTTAACAGAAAGAATTTATTGCTATATAAGTTCTGGTGAAGTAAAAAATATTAAGAAAAAAACAAAATCTAATATCCCCAAAAGTATAACAGTAAATACAGTCATTGAAGAAAATATTACATGTTCAGAGGTACATAGAGAATTTTTCAAAAGTGAACTAGGAAAACAGTTTAAATTCAAAGTGGCATTTCAAAAATGGTTAAAAAATAATGCTGGTAAAAAATATTCAGAAGCAATAAAAGTTTACCCAGAAATTGCATCAAAAAAAACAGAAAAAATTGATTCTCAGTTTGAATATAATACTTACATCAGAGATTTCTTTTTAGAAAATCCAGATTTAACTTTAAAAGATGCAATTAAATGCTGGAAGCTAAAAAAAAGCAAGCCTGGTCATAATCAATATGAAAAAAAAGATTTAAAAGTTATTTAACTTACTGGTTACCATAATCAATTGTTATACGAATAATAAGGCTCTCAGAATTAGTTCTGAGAGCCTTTAGCTTAATCTAGAGTAAATATATCTATTTTATTTAGAGTTTGTCAGAGTTAACATAAATCGCGTTATACTTAGTCTAAAGAGTAGTTTGCTACTTTATTTTAACTTTCAGAAGGTCTCTTGCTAATATTAGTGCTTGGTGTTCATTTACGATACTACCAGAAATTGTTTCAATACTTAATGGTAAATGAGTAAAATGACAAGTGCTGATGTCTACTTTTTTTAAAAGAGTTCCTGTGAGATTCATACTATCTAGTTTACAACTGTCAAATGTGGTTTTCACCATCTTTGCATCTATCAAGTCAGTATTAGTTAGATTACAATCGGAGAAAGAAACTTCTTTGAAATTAGCACTTGATAAATTAACCATTTCCATGTTATTTTCTAAAAATAAATTTGTATTTATATAGGCTTCGGAAATATCTAAGCCTAACATCTTACAATTGATAAATTCACATTTGTACAATACCGATTCTGATAAGACTGTATTTGAAAAATCACAATTTTTAAATATACAGTTAGTAAATTCAGCTTTAACAAAATTATTTCCACTTAATTCACAGTGTTCGATTATACTATCTTCAATAAATAATTTTTCAATACATTGATCACTTATTATCTCATTTTCTATCAAGGCATTTTCTAAAAAAAAATCCTCAAAGTCATAAATATCGAAAAAACTCATTTTTTTTAAATTAATACTATCAATTTTAACTATAGACATTTTTAATCACTCCCATTAGAAATATTAAATATGCTTTAGTATATCAACTTAAATATTCCTTGTATTAAATTAAAATGAGTAGTTTAAAGGCTATTTATGCAAGGAATAGTTAAAAAAAAAATTTGAAAACCTCTCAATCATCGAGTGATAACCTAAAATAGTTTAATTCTAATTGAATTTTTATAATTGAATAAAAATATTATGTCGAATGAACTATTTTCAGTTATCTAATCTATTGCTTAACATAATCTCAATTTTACGAAGTACCACATCTACCAACACATCGAGACACTCACTTTGTGAATCATCAATGGTCTACCTCACATCAAAAAAAGGAATCCCAAGTTCAAGGGATTCCTTTTTTGCGTTCCTTGTGAAGTGACGTTGATCGAAAAGGGTGAGTCATGTTATTCAATCAATCTATCAAAGGATTCACTCATAGGACAGATAACTGAGTTCTTACAAACGATAAGGATGAACAGAAATTTTCGTTTTGCGAGCTTAGACAATGGATAGCCATTGTCGATATTTGCCACACCCTCCACCTAAAACGAGAGTGGAGGATGCGTCAATGTTTGGGGTGTTCCCCAATCCCCCAGAAAGAAAAAGCCAGTCGCTTAAATCGTCCTTGAGAGCTCGTTTAAGGTCTTAAGAGGGAGTGGGAGACGTCTCACAACATCATAGACGAGAGACACTCTCAGACATGAAAATGGGCAAGATGCTAGCATGTTGCTTTGCTCGCAAAAGGTCATCCCTCCCTAAACGTCACTGTAAAGAAAGAGGAAGAATCACACAAAGTATGGACTAACTTCGACTGACAAGTGAGTTAACTGAATCGGAGAAAAGAGAGCATGTTCGATTAAGAAAAACCGTTTTTGAGTTGCGACAAGATCTCTTGTTTCCATAAATCATCATCAGAGTCAGACCTTGATTGCGCATGGAAGTTTGCCTCATTAGTACATAGAAGTTATCTATTGTGACTCGCTATTTTTTATCACTCTCAAATTAGTTCAATCTAAAAATTAGAAGAAATACGAGTATAAAGAATTATTTACTTGTTTGATTGATAGCTTCGATTTTATTTCTAAAGTATTCTTCTTCATCATCGGATAGTTTAGTTTCAGTTATAGTTTCGTTTGTCCAATTGGGTAAAGTTTCTTTTCGTTGAGATTTTTTTATATATTTTCCATCAATCCACTCGCCAGTTTTTTCTTTTTCAAACGTAAAAGTGTACCCTGTTAAAACTCCTCCACGTCCTCGACCAGCTTTTTTATTTTTTGTAATTTTTAAATTTCTGAAGATAGCATCTTCATCTGAACCACCCAGTTGTTCTAAAATTGGTTTTAAAATTTGTTGATCAATATTAGATGGTCGATAACTATTTGGAATATCTAAAAGTAATCTGAAATCTTCTATTGTGACTTTCCACCACCCAGTAGTTCGATATTGTTTTAATAAACGATAAGCAGTTTTAGCATAAGTTGATTGGATATGAATAAATTCATCTAGCTCAAATTGAGTAAACTCCATGCCGATTTTATTAAAGACATATTCAAATTGAGGATGAACACAAACTTTTAAAATATCTTGTGACCCTTTAATATCAAAAGTTTGAAACAAGATAAATAATTTAGCATCCAATCCATCTTCACTACGTTCTAAATAATTTAAAGAGCCTAGTTTTTTTGAAACACTAACTAGTTCAGTTACAAATTCTTTTCTCGTTAAGTTTTTTTTAAATTTAGATAATTCTTTTATTTGTTCAAATGTAAAAGTAGTTTCGTATGTTGATGTATCTCTGATTTTAGCAACAATAGAAAAAAGGATATTCATTTCAGTTTCAGTCCATGTTCTCATTGTCGCAGTATTCAAATCGTTTTGATATTTAACTACTTCATTAACCACATACATCACCTCTTAAATAAAATTATAACATTAAGAAAATAAAATTCAATCCATTGCCTTAATACTCCCAATCCATTGCCTTAATACTCCCAATCCATTGCCTTAATACTCCCAATCCATTGCCTTAATACTCCCAATCCATTGCCTTAATACCTCGCAATCCATTGATGCTATTGGCGTACAGACACCCTAAAACATCTTTTAAAACATCTTTAAA
>NZ_JBYVZB010000009.1:0-9627 GCF_058211775.1 Vagococcus changpingensis | reverse complement strand
GAGTGAAATGACTTTTTAATTTATTGTAAATAGAGATAAAAGTACGACTATCATGTTGATTACCTGGATGCGTTGTATATCCTAAAACCCATCCGTTTTTATCACATGCCACTTGTGTGTCTTAGGCAAAGACTTGTTTATGTTCTCCTTTATGAAATCAGCCACTGTCAGCATCGTTTTTACTAATTTTTTTAACCTTTGTATTTGTCTCACTTTTTCTTTTCTTTTTAAGGGCTTTTTTAATTGTTTTTCTCTATCGATTTCAACTTCTTTTTGAAGTGATTTTACATAAAATAATGTGTCTTCAGTTATTTCTTTGCTTTCATACTTTTTATTATTTGCATGTGCTTTAATATGAGTCCCATCAATAAATATCTCAGACGTATCAATTAAATGAGCTTCTATACACTGCACACTGCGCTAAAATACCATAAAAAATTTGTTCAAAGATATCTGTTCCTTTAAATCTTCTTGAGTCATTTTTACCAAAAGTTGAAAAGTGAGGGACTGAGTCTTGGATATCTAAACCTAAAAACCATCTGTAAGTCATATTTACTTCGACTTCTTAAATCGTTTGTCTCATGCTCTTAATTCTGTATAAGTATTGCATCAAGGGAAGTTTGATTAACATAACTGGATCTAAACTAGGTCGTCCATTAGACTGATCATAATTATCTTCAACAAGTTGATAAATAAAACTAAAATTGACGTATTTGTCAATATCTCTTAAAAGATGTTCCTGTGGAACTAAGTCTTCTAATGAATAAAAACCTATTTGATTACGTTTACTCATATCTTGCTTTTTCAACATTAATAGTCACTCTTTTCCTCTATTTTACCAAAAAAAGACAAAGTATCGAAATTTATCAATACTTTGTCTACAGTCTGAAACTACTCATTATCATAATGAGTAGTTCTTATTTAGTTTAAATTGTTACTTTTCTAAATCACTAGCAGAAGAAATGATATTTGTCACAATACCATAATCTTTTGCTTCATCAACTGACATCCAAAAGTTTCGGTCAGTATCTTCTGCAACTTTTTCATATGTTTGTCCAGTTGCATCTGCAATTAAACGATTAATTCTTTCACGCATTTTGACAATTTCACGTGCTTCGATTTGAATTTCAGTACTTTGTCCTTGAACACCACCAGCTGGTTGATGAATCATAAAACGAGTATTTGGAAGAGAATAGCGATTTTCTTTTTTTGCTGCTAAGAAAATGGTAATTCCAGCACTAGCTACCCAACCAGTTCCTACCATTTTTACTTCCGGTTTAACAAATTTAATCATATCATGAATGGTATCACCAGCTTCAACGTGGCCACCTTGACTGTTGATATAAATCGTGATTGGTTCATCATTTAATGATGAAAGTAATAGTAATTGACTGCTAACTTCTTTTGCTAAATCTTGATCGATTCCTCCATAAATTAAAATAGTCCGTGTTTCAATCATTTTTTGAGTTAACATGGTATTTGTATCCATTTGTGTTTTATCTGACATAAAATAAAATCCCCTTTCAAGTCGTCATCTAGTAATAGTTTAGCATAAATACTTAAAATATACGCGTTATTAGTGTTTAGTTTTACGACCTAGACCAACTGCATTTTTCATTTTGCGTAATGTTTTATTAGCCACTTTTGATGCTTCAATTGCTCCATTATCTAAAATGGTTTGCAAGTCATCCGACTTTAATAACTCTCTATAACGAGCTTGAATAGGTTCTAGTGTTGAAACCACAACTTCCGCTAAGTCATTTTTAAATTCAGCATACCCAGTATCAGTATATTTTTTAACAAGTTCATCAATTGTAAAATCAGAAAAAGAAGAATAAATCACTAAAAGATTTGAAATACCAGGTTTATTTTCTACGTCGTATTCGATTTTTCCGCTCGAGTCAGTGACAGCTGAACGGATTTTTTTACGAATAATATTGGGCTCATCTAACATTGAGATAAATCCTTTACTATTACTATCTGATTTACTCATTTTTTTAGTAGGATCTTGCAAGCTCATGACACGTCCGCCAGCATTTTTGTCTGGAATTTTTACTTCAGGTAGAACAAGAAGTGGTTGATTTACATTTTCTGCGTACCGAGAATTAAAGCGTTCAACAAAATCTCTTGTTAATTCTAAATGTTGTTTTTGATCTTCTCCTACTGGTACTAAATCAGTATTATAAAGAATAATATCGGCAACCATTAGTGGTGGGTAAGTGAGTAAACCAGCACTAACGGAAGTTGCACCAACTTTTTGTGATTTATCCTTAAATTGTGTCATACGTTCCAATTCACCAAGAGATGTGTTACACTGTACAATCCATGCTGCTTCTGTATGTGCTGAAACCTCAGATTGGATAAAAACAGTTGCTTTTTCTGGGTCAATGCCCACAGCAAGATATAAAGAGGCTAGTTGTAAAATTTGTTTTCTTAGTTTTAAACGATCTTGTGGCACAGTAATCGCATGTTCATCTACGATACAAAAGAAACAATGGTAGTCGTTTTGTAGTTGGACGAATTGTTTCATCGCGCCAATATAGTTTCCAATGGTCGGAATGCCACTTGGTTGAATACCTGAAAAAATAGTTTTCATAAAATAATCATGCCTCCGTAAAATTTTTTAGTCATAAGTGTATTATACTAGAAATTAAGAATAAATAGGGAATAAAACGAAAGGAAATTTGATTTAAACGGCGGTCTTGTTATAAAACATATAAAAGTCGTTTTGAAACACACTAAAAGGATGAGATAAAGTGTTTTTTTATACGCTCGATATTCTAAAAAGGTATTTCGTTATTCTAAAAAAATATTAAGTTTAGTCATATAATGTAAAAAAAACCTAGTAATCATAGGTTTTTTATAGTACAATTTACACATACTAGATTTTAGTTAAATAAAATTTTTTCTACTTATTACTTGTGAAAGGAAGTGACAGATATGTTAAAATTATACACTTCACCCAGCTGTACATCTTGTCGAAAAGCGCGTGCTTGGCTACAAGAAAATCAAATAGAATTTGTTGAACGCAACATTTTTTCTGAGCCGTTGACACAAGATGAACTAAAGGAAATATTACGAATGACAGAAGATGGAACAGAAGAAATTATATCAACGCGTTCGAAAGTATTTCAAAAGTTAGATGTTGATTTAGACGAGTTATCACTTCCAGAGTTATTAGAATTAGTTCAACAAAATCCTGGATTATTACGTCGCCCAATTATGATTGATGAAAAACGACTTCAAGTAGGCTTTAATGAAGATGAGATTCGTCGTTTCTTACCAAGGGATGTTCGAGCAATTGAGTTAAAACAAGCACAATTGATGGCAGGTATTTAACAGATCATTTTGTATAATATAATTAAATAGCGAAACTGGTTATAAGAAGATGGATTTGACTTATGTTCAAATGTATCTTTTTTTTTCTTAAAAATTCTTAATTTTCGTAGGGAACATGGACGAAATAAAGGTGATTTTCTTTACTTTTTATTAATATACTATACAATGTAACTATATAAATAATTTTGAAAAGGGGTGTAGCCGTATGGAAATGGAACGAATTAATGAGAACACAATTCGAGTATCAATTGGAAATGATGATCTTGCAGAACGCGGAATTACTTTTTTAGATTTGTTAGGTAACCAAAAACAAATTGAGACTTTCTTCTATAGTATTTTAGAAGAGGTGGATGTGGATGAACAGTTCCAAGGGACCGACGCTGTAACGTTCCAAGTGCTACCCAATCATGATGGACTTGAATTGTTTATCAGTAAAAATGCGTCAATAGATGAAACGGCTGACTTTAGTGGACTAGATAATGGACAAGCAGATGGTTTTGTTGATTACCTCAAAAATCAAATGAATACTCCTGAAGCTAAAAGTTCTGTTGAAGAACCAACAGATAATGAAGAATTGAATTATTTAGAAGATAGCATGTTTGGTGCAACTTACGAAACAGTTTTTAAAGCAGCTGACTTTGAGGACATTGTGGAGCTAGCTAAAAATATTCAGTTATTAAATGTGTTATCATCGCTTTATTTTTATAATAACACTTATTATTTACAGTTAACTTTCTTGCTTGAAAATACTTCTAAGAATCAAGCCAAAAATGATGTCTCAAAAATATATGATTTTATGCAGTTAACTAACATTACAAAAGATGTACTGGATGAGTATGGGGAATTGGTTATTGATCGTAATGCATTAAGTATTTTAAAGCACTATTTTAAGTAAAGAATGTTTTCGGACATTCTTTTTTTATGAAATCAAGCCAAATTTGGAGGTGATAGAGTGATTAAACGACGCGAACTATTATGGTATAGTATCTTTGGAACGACTGCTACTTTTATCTATTTTTTTATTCGGTTTATGTCTAAAAATTGGACGGATAATGTGTTGATAACAGTTATGTTAGCCCAAAGTGTGGCAATCGTTTTTTCATTCTTCGCCAACAAGTTTTTTGTGTTTAAAAATACAGGATTAGGATTTGCCCGTTCGTTGAAGCAATTTATAGAATTTATTGCAGGTCGTTTTTTTGTGATTATGTTAGATTTAGGGATTGCCTACTTTTTTGTGGAAAAGTATAGTAGAGTAATGATTTCGGTACTTCATTTACAACGAATTAATTATCAACAATTATTATTCCGCCACCCATTAATTGGTCCGTATATGGGAAATGCCTATTTACTAAATGAATTTATTTTTACCGTCTTATCACAAGTTTTGGCTACAATCATCAACTATGTGGTTTCTAAACGAATTGTTTTTAACGCAAAAAAGAGCTATGAGGGAGAGTTGGTCTCTTCCTCATAGTTATTTTTTTAATAAGTTGAATTTTTATTTACAACCACAGTATTTTCAGGAACAGAACGTGTAATCCATGTTCCACTTCCAATGACTGTATTATCACCAATAAATGTGTCTCCTCCAAGAACAGTTGCTCCAGCATAAATAACCACACCATTGCCAATATTCGGGTGTCGTTTTCCATATTTTGCTAGAGACCCATCTTCCATTATGTTAAAGTTACGCACGCCTAAGGTGACATTTTGATAAATTCTGACATGCTCTCCTATCACGGTTGTTTCTCCAATGACGATGCCAGTTCCATGATCAATGAAAAAATACGCGCCAATTTGAGTTCCTGGATGAATATCTATCCCTGTTAAACTATGCATATTCTCAGATAACATGCGTGGCACAATCGGAACATCTAACAGATAGAGTTCATGAGCTAGTCGATGGATGCTAATAGCCTTAAACCCAGGATAAGTCAAAATGATTTCATCGGTGCTTTTTGCTGCAGGATCTCCTTGGTAGGCTGCTTGAATGTCTGTATCAATTAACTGTTTAATGTTTGAAAGACGTTGTGTTAATTTTGCTGCAATAACCTCACTTTGATTTTTTTGCTCAATAGTGAAAGATAATAACTGCTCAAGAGAATGATTAAAGGTCGATGTTGTCATCGTTTGGTCAGGTGAACCAAAAAATGCTGGAAATAGCAATGCGAAAAAGTCAGAAATAACCTGTTCGACGGCTTTATCCATCCCAATGTAATTCTTATTCATCATTTTTCCTATTCTGTAAACATAGGTGTAGATAAATAGCGTTCACCAGTATCCGGTAACAATACTACAATATGTTTAGTTTTATTTTCATCTCGTTTAGCCAGCTCCATTGCAGCACATACTACAGCCCCTGAAGAAATACCTGCAAGGACACCTTCTTGTTCTGCTAATAGTCGCCCAGTTGCAAAAGCATCTTCATTGGATACAGTGATAATTTCATCATAAACTGATGTATCTAAAATTGATGGAATAAAGCCTGCACCAATTCCTTGGATTTTATGGCTTCCAGCTACTCCAGTGGATAGGACAGCAGAGTCAGTTGGTTCAACAGCCACAATTTTGACGTTTGGATTTTTTTCTTTAAGGAATGTTCCAACTCCAGTAACAGTCCCACCAGTTCCGACTCCAGCAACAAAAATATCTACATTTCCTTCAGTGTCATTCCAAATTTCAGGTCCAGTTGTTTGGTAATGAATTTCAGGATTAGCGGGATTAGAAAATTGTGATGGAATAAAGCTATTTTTTATACTTTCAGCTAATTCTTCTGCTTTAGCAATAGCTCCTTTCATTCCTTTAGCTCCTTCAGTTAAAACCAATTCAGCTCCATAAGCTTTCATTAACTGACGGCGTTCAACAGACATTGTTTCTGGCATGACGATAATCAATTTATAACCACGAGCCGCTGACATCATAGCCAAGCCAATACCAGTATTTCCAGATGTTGGTTCGATGATGGTTGTTTCTTTTGTTAATTTACCTGCTTTTTCTGCTGCATCAAGCATAGCTTTGGCAATTCTATCTTTGACTGAACCACCAGGATTAAATGATTCGATTTTAGCTAGGATTGTTGCATCAAGCTTTTGGCTATCCTCCAAAGATGTTAATTCAAGTAAGGGAGTGTTTCCAATTAATTGATCAACTGATGTATAAATATTAGACATACAATTCTCTCCTTTTTATTAAAATATATTTAGCATAGTTTTTAGGTATATAAATTATAACGTGTTTAACTGACTATTCAAAATATAAAGTTCATATGAATGAAAAAACATTGAAGTAACAAAAAATGATTTTATTAATTTTGTAGATAAATTAATTAAAGAAATATAAGAGAAGCAACCATTAGATAGGAATAATCAAGAATTACAAAAGCCTCCATCTTATCAAACGTCTTAATAATTAAAAGAAAACATAGATATTTATAAAAAATGGTGAAGAATTAATTCAAGTGATTAATAAGAGATTCCGATGATTTTATTAGCAACGATTCGTGACCCACATGACCAAATAAAGAAATGTTAGGATTAAATATTAAGAAAAATTGATGATTCTAGTTATAGATAGTGATTATATCAATCGTTTAATATTATTATGTAAATATTTAGCAGTTTTACCTATAGGTATGTCGAATAGGTTGACATTCATAATATAAGCAAAGAAGATTATTTATATACATAGACTCTTTCTTATATCAGAAGTGAGTCTATTTTTATTTGTGTTTATAAATAATATTGTTACATTTGCTTAAGTTCATCTATTATCTTTTTCTTAAATGAAGTGGGGCTAATAATTTCAACTAGAAAACCTTGACTAAGAACCCAGAGAATCATTCCATTATTAAAAGCTCTGATTTCAAAGATTGTGTATTGATTTTTAACTATTTTTTTGATCACTGCTTGAGGAAAACAATCTAGAACTACTTCTTGGTATCCTTTGTAATGGAATGTAATAAGTTGAGTTATTTTCTTTACTGAAAACGAACGACTTGTTATAAGAATCTTTGCTATACCATGATGTTAAATAACGTTAATTAACTGGTTGTATTAAGCAATAGGTTATTACAATCATTTAACTCTAGATAAACTTCTAATCTCACGTTTTGATAGTCCAGTCCTTTAGTACCTCACGAATAATTTTAATATGTTCATTCTTTCAGTTATATTATATTTTTCGGTTAACTCATTAATTTGTCCTAATGCGATATGTTTATAAATTAAAAAGAATGAATTAAATAGTTATCATAATGTTTTATCTTTCTAGTGACATTATACGTTAGTACTAAGTAATGTTAATGATAAATAGTATAGTAATAATCTTATAGGAGATGGAAATGTCTACACTTTAAATATATAAATGTTATTATAAAAGTGTGTGTCTTTTTTTATTGGTATTAGAGTTTTTATTATTTATATTGGTTATATAGTTGAATTAAGTATCATTGATATTTTTTACAATAAATGATAGCAAGAATATCTTGTTGTAATTTGTAGGTTACTTAGGTGACTTGATTTAAAACAATTTAAGTATGGATGTATAGTTATTATGATGATAGGTGGCCTAGTTATTGTGCGTGATATTTTATTTTTAATGGGTAAATTTTTTTTGAGTCTACTTTTTGGGGCATTTCGTTTTAGTAGTAAAATGTTTAATATAATGATGGGTTTAACTGGCATACAAGCTGTGGAGGACACACATGTTAATAAGTATGGTGTTCAATTTTTGATGGTTGAACCTTATGAGTTAAAGCAAACATTTTTTTCTCGTAAAAAAGCAAAACACTTAGGGAAAGTTTATACTTCTAGGTTAAAAGAGGGAAGAGTTCAAGGAGCTTATGTTGTCATTAATCGTAGCATACTAATGGAAAGAAAAAATAAAGTCAATCGATCGATTTTTAGAAATGACGAAGATAGATATAATGCTTATGTACCAGGTTTTGATGAAGTTAGAAGTGAAAAAATAAAGTGTGATAAACGTATGCAAGCAATGTACCATCGAACACATCTTTTGCCTTTTCGATTTTGTTTAAGCGAGGGAGATGATATGACTAATTTATTATTCACAGGCACAGCTCATTTGAACAGTGGGAGTCGTCCACAGCTTCATTATTTTGTTCCAAATGATAATTTATTTAAAGATAGTTTTTATTATCGCCAACTATATTTGTCTGATTTATGTAAGACTAAAATAAGAAAAAAAAAGTTAATAAAAGAATCTAATATCACTATTCAACACATTTCTGCTCCCTCACCAGCACCAATTGGTAGTCATTATTCATTGGATGACTTTGAAAGAGTTGCGACAAGTTATATATTAGATCATCCTAATAATAGTTTTAAATATGGTGTTTTTTGTCATTATAGTGATGACGGCGTTATTCCTAGCAGTGTTTCTGTGTATTTAATAAATAATACTTTAAATAAAATGATTTTTTCTGTTGAATTACCAAATGTCTTTTAAAAAAGTCTCAAGGTCTTTATTAAGACCTTGAGACTTCAGACTGTAGACAAAGTATTGATAAATTTCGATACTTTGTCTTTTTTTTTGGTAAAATAGAGGAAAGAAGTGACTATTAATGTTGAAAAAGCAAGATATGAGTAAACGCAATCAAATAGGTTTTTATTCATTAGAAGACTTAGTTCCACAGGAACATCTTCTAAGAGATATTGATAAATACGTCGATTTTAGTTTTATTTATCAACTTGTTGAGGATAAATACGATCAGTCTAATGGACGACCTAGTTTAGATTCAGTTATGTTAATCAAACTTCCCTTGATACAATACTTATACGGAATTAAGAGCATGAGACAAACGATTAAAGAAGTCGAAGTAAATATAGCTTACAGATGGTTTTTAGGTTTAGATATCCAAGACTCAGTCCCTCACTTTTCAACTTTTGGTAAAAATGACTCAAGAAGATTTAAAGGAACAGATATCTTTGAACAAATTTTTTATGGTATTTTAGCGCAGTGTATAGAAGCTCATTTAGTTGATACGTCTGAGATATTTATTGATGGGACTCATATTAAAGCACATGCAAATAATAAAAAGTATGAAAGCAAAGAAATAACTGAAGACACATTATTTTATGTAAAATCACTTCAAAAAGAAGTTGAAATAGATAGAGAAAATCAATTAAAAAAGCCCTTAAAAAGAAAAAAGTGAGACAAATACAAAGGTTAAAAAAATTAGTAAAAACGATGCTGACAGTGTCATAAAGGAGAACATAAACAAGTCTTTGCCTATGCCACACAAGTGGCATGTGATAAAAACGGATGGGT
>NZ_JBYVZB010000008.1:0-15155 GCF_058211775.1 Vagococcus changpingensis | reverse complement strand
ACGGCTACAATAATCACATCCTGCTGAAATTGCTTTCCTTTAAAATGATTCATCGTCATTCCTCCTGCTATCTTTTTCTATTATTCTACCTTATTTGATAGTAGATTTAAAACTTTGCAACAGAACCCTTTGATTTAATTTAGTAGATAGGTGATGAAAAAAATGGATCAGTTAGATGTGCTTGATCGCCTCAAAGAAGAACTAGAAATTCCTTTTTTACAGATCAAACTGCAAGACAAAACGTATTCCGAAGAAGAATATCAACAATTAAAAACCGAATTAGTTCAATACTTTGATGATTATGTGCGTAATGTAGAAAATTAAACAAAAATGAAAGAATCCTTATGAAATTGATGTTCTTAAAACAAATTTCATAAGGATTTTCTATTTTACTTTTTTACTATAACGGGATAATTTTAGTCGCTACTTTATTCAAAAAGGTTCGGTCATGTTCAACAATCAGCATCGTTGGTTGAACGAGTTGAATGACTTCCTCCAACTGCTTGTGGTTAAAGACATCTAGATAATTTAAGGGTTCATCCCAGATAAATAGCTCTGCTGGTGTCGCTAAAGATTTTGCTAATTCTACCCGTTTTCGTTGCCCCATACTCATCTCTTCAATCCGATTTTGAAAAACCTTCCGTTCCACTCCCAGCTTCCAGAGATTATTCAATAATTCTTGATAGGATAGGTGATGTTCTTCAGCAAATTCTTGCAAGGTTCCTCGATTATCTTCATAATTTTGGCGAACATAACTGATGGTTACTCCTTGTGGTTGTATGACTTCACCTGTCACTTCACCTTGAAATATTCCTAAAAGATGCTGAATAACTGAAGACTTTCCTGAGCCATTTGGTCCTTGAATTGCCAATCGATCCCCTTGATTAATGTCGAAAGTAAGGGGAGAAAATAGCTTTCGTTCTCCATAACTCAACTGCAACTCTTGCACAGTCAGTAATTTTTTTCGATGAGTTACTTGATAGTTCATACTTAATGGCTCAATGTATTCCATATCCTTCAATAATTTTTCTTTTTCTGTTGCTTGATCTTCCATACGCTTGACGATTGCTTTGGAGCGTTTCATCGTTCGCGCAGCTCGCGCACCAATCGCACCGGTATCATAAATGGCTCCACTTCCCGGTTTGTTGGGCGAGCCCAATTTATCTCGCTCTCTCCCACGTGACCACTCTGCTTTTTCTGCTGCGGTTTGTTTTAAGCGTCCAATTTCTTTTTTGAGTTTCACATTCTGCTCTTGTTCGAATTGATCACGTAAGCCTTTTTGTTCTTCGTAGACCGAAAAATCTCCTTGATACAACACTAGCTGACTTTTTTCAATGGATAATACATGATCCACCACTTCATCCACAAAACTTCGATCATGGCTAACAACAATAAACCCTTGTTTCTTCGCCTTTAAATACGCCGCCACTTGTTGACGAGCCATTACATCCAAATGATTGGTTGGTTCATCAATTAATGGATAATTCACATCATCAACAAAAAGCAAGGCTAACAATACTTTGGTTTGCTCTCCACCTGATAAACTATGAAACGGTCGCCATAAAATATCTGAATCTACTTGTAGGAGGTTGAGTTCTCGTTCTATTTTCCATTGTTCAAAATCAGAGAGTTCTTGTAGTACATAATACGTTAATTGCGTCTTATCTTGAACTTTTTGTGGAAAATAAGTAAAGTTCAACTGATGCTCAATTTTCCCACTATACGTGTATTCACCCATCAACAATTTTAGTAGTGTCGTTTTGCCACGACCATTGCGGCCAATTAATCCTAATTTCCATTCTGATTGAATGGTGAGATTCGTTTGTTCAAATAAGTTCGTTGTTTGGACATCAAAGCCAAACGTTAAATTCTTTATTTCAATTGTTGTCATTTAAATTCCCTCGACTCACCGATTAGGCAAGAAAAATCCCTCACCTATTTTCAGGACAGAGATTTTTTAGATAGGAAGACACAAAAAGACCCTCTTATCGAAAAATAATCACCAATCCTGAAAATCTGCACACTATTCCCTTGTACTTCAAAGAAAATAGTCTGAATGCAGCTTCAACACATTGGCTTAATTTTTCAATAGAGGATCCCTCACTTCGTTTTTGATTAGTATAAGAATAGCATAAATTGGAATTAGAAAGCAAATGATTTCTTGATTTTGTATGTGTCAAATTTTTTGAGGTTGAATAAAAAAGCAGCTGACTTCACTTAAATTTTGTTATTAGTACCTCACTTGCGTTCGGTTTGCCTAGTTATTTCTAATGGAAAAATTTTTTCCATTAGAGGTTCTGTTGCAAAGTTTTAAATAAAGAATAAAATCCCTTACGGTATCTATGATTTAAGCTGGGATTCCCAATAATACCTTGATTTCAGTACAGACCGAAAACCCGAAGAGAGTGCCTTCTTTTCGGGTTTTCTTATATAATCCTCGGATGGCTTCCATACCTTTAATCGTGGGTGAGGCAGTGCGTAAACTTCGATAGAATTTATTGCGTCTCTTTACTGGACGATGGTCTTGTTCAATCAAATTATTCAGGTATTTAATGGTACGATGTTCTGTCCCTTGATAAAAGCCGTATTCTTTTAGTTTCTTAAAGGCACTTGTAATAGAGGGGGCTTTATCTGTGACTACAACCTTCGGTTCATCAAACTGCTTCACTAACCGCTTAAGAAAAGCATAGGCTGCTTGTGTGTCCCGTTTTTTACGTAACCAAATATCCAAGGTTAAACCATCTGCATCGATGGCTCGATACAAATAATGCCATTTTCCTTTAATTTTGATGTACGTTTCATCCATTTTCCATGAATAAAAGGATTTTTTATTTTTCTTTTTCCAAATTTGATAGAGTAGTTTGCCATATTCTTGCACCCAACGATAAATCGTCGTATGAGAAACGTTAATGCCACGATCATATAAGATTTCTTGAACTTCACGATAGCTAAGGTTATAACGAAGATAGTAGCCCACGGCTACAATAATCACATCCTGCTGAAATTGCTTTCCTTTAAAATGATTCATCGTCATTCCTCCTGCTATCTTTTTCTATTATTCTACCTTATTTGATAGTAGATTTAAAACTTTGCAACAGAACCTCCTTACTTAACATAATCTCGCTTTTAAGAAGTAGCAGCAACCACAAGGGATTCAATAACCAACATTGTGAATCCCAACTGGTCTACCTCAAAATGAAAAAAAGAAGCCCTAGAAATAAGGCTTCTTTTTTTGGCGAGATAGTGAAACGCAATCAAGACATTTTTTGATGGGGGTTATTTTTTGGTTGATTGATTAGATGAAAAAAAAATAAACCAGATGTCACCAAGTAAAACAAAAAACGAAAAAAAATTTTTAAAAGTCTGCGAACAAAAAGAAAAAAGAGAGAGGGAAATTTTTGTCCTTTTTGAAAAAAAAGTGGTGTGACAAATTGGAAAAGAATCACGTGTGTTGAAAAAAGTTTGGCAAAAAAAATCAAAAAGTGATCAGACTAAAAATCAATTGTTGCCAAAAAATCAATAAGGCAAGCAACGGGTTTGGCATGCCACTCCCCAAAATTGACAATTGTTTAGCTTGTTAGGTGGCACCTAAGACCGCAAAAAAAGAAAAGAATTCTATCAGTATGTGTAGAATTCTTTTCTTTTTTTTGTCGCGCTGCTCGATATTTTTTTGAATTCAAAAAGTAATTTTCTGATTAACGGAATTCTCTTTTTAAATGATTTAAACTGTTTTTTCTAATGGTTTCTTTTTCAACTTTTCCAAATTCTTTTTATTTCTGAATGTAAAAATGTAACTCATGTGTGTCGATTTTTAAATCTAAAACGTCATTTCCTTTGACTTATTTTTTTATAGATGGGTCATTCAATCATTCGTCATCTTACTTTTGGCCAATTTTACGTCTAAAGAGCATAAGGGAAACTGCCAACAGGCAAGCTGTTGGGTTGATAGTATCAACGTTTCCGATATAACATGATTTTTTCTCGTTTGCACTGTTTTGACACACCTTTGACACACCTTTTAGCCACTTTTGACACACCTTTTAGCCACTTTTGACACACCTTTTAACCACTTTTGACACACCTTTTAGCACACCTTTTAACCACCTTTGACACACACTATCTTTTATCAATAAAAGAATTATCCTAAATCATTTTTTTTTGAAAAATTAATTTTTCAAAAAAAAAAAATAAAAAACTTTTCCAAAAGTATGGAGAAGTTTTTCTTCTTTGTCGTGTTGTTCGAAGTAGTTTTCTGATTAATGGAAGCCACTTTTTAAATTATCTAAAATATCTTTTCGAAGTTTTTCTTCTTCAATTTTTTCAAATTCTTTTTGTTTCTGAGCGTAAAAATCTGACTCATGTGTGCCAATTTTTAAATTTAATACTTTATCTTTTGCGACCCATTTTTCTTCTTGAGAAAGATCACCATTGTGTTCAATATTAAATATTTTTTGTCGTAAGTCTTCGTGTTCTCCTTTAGAAAAGTCATCAGCATTTTTAGCTTCAGCTTTAAAAGCAAACTGATAACCAACGACAGGTTTTCCTCGACCTTTGCTATATTTCTTTTTTATAGTCAACCCTCTAAATATTGGAGTCAATTCTTCTTTGATAGGTTTTAAAACTCTTGTATCAACATTTGAAGGTTTATTCCAATAGGTTTCAGGAATATCTAGAAGATGAAAAAATTCTTCTTTGGAATAATAGACAAATCCTGTTGTTCGAAATTGTTTAAGTAATCTAAACATCGTTTTGGAATAAGTACTATCTAATCTAACAAATTGTTCTAAATTAAATCTAGTCCAAGTTGATAATTGATTAAATAAACCCTTAAAGTCTTCATTAACTGCAATCTTAACAACTTGTTCAGAGCGAACAATTGAATATTTTCTAAAAGCTACAAATTTAGTTAACGTATCACCATCATCATTCATAGCGTTAATACTTAGCAATTTATCGTAAGCAGAACTTAAATCCTGTATAAAACGTTCACCTTTTTGATTATACTTACTTAAATCTTTCAATTCGTTAAAGTTAATAACAACTTCATTAGAACCTTTATCTCTGACACGCGAAGCTATTGAAAAGAACAAGTTCATTTCAACTGGAGAAAAATTTCTTAAAGGAATATCATTCAAACGGTTTTCATATTTAACAATTTCATTAGTCATATTTTCACCTCTTTGTAAGTGTAACAATAATCTAATTCTTTATCAACTACTTAATAAAAAACACGTAGCTTATAAGGTCTCAATATGTAGCTTATAAAGGTCTCAATATGTAGCTTATAAGGTCTCAATATGTAGCTTATAAGGTCTCAATATGTAGCTTATAAACCTCGAAAACCGTTGATAACAAAGGGCTAAAAGCACCTCTAAAAGAGGTTTAAAAGAGATTTAAAAGAGATTATAAAAGAAGAGCTATACTTTCCCACCGAAACCTTTTATTTATTTTATTAAAAAGTTCTATGCGTACCATAAAAATAAATAAAAAAAGGAGTGAGAAAAACCCACTCTCACATTTAACTTGCAGCAGTCGCTTTACGCTCCTTCGCTAAAACCTAAAATATTTCTCTAAGGAAATAATTCAATAGGCTTAAAACGCAAAAAAAGAGCTATTTAAGCTCATCTAGATAAAACTCTTAGTTTGGATAAATAAAACGTCTTTCAGACGGTCAGGGTAAACCCTAACAACCCTAGAGTAAAAATCAGTAGCAAATGACAAGAATAAAAAGTAAATTTATTTCCACCACTGCCACCATTTTTTAGTGTCTATGTTTTCTTCGAGTAATTTTGTATTCTTTTGTTGCTCATAAAGTAATAATTGTTGTTGTTGGTCTAACAATTCATGCAGTTTTTTTATTTGTTCTTTTTGTTCTTCATCATGCTTTTTTAGTAATGAAATTTGCGCTTTTAAACTATCAATAAGTATTTCATCAGCCGTTTCATCATTTCTTGGTGAAATGGAACGCTTGCCGTCTTTTTCTTGTTCAAAGCTCTCTATTATAGCTTTTGTAGTCGTTTCATCATACATGTTAGTATTGCGTTTCTTAAACGTTTCATGAAACGAGTTAGCTTTTAAAAATCTAAACAAAGTAGACTTAGAAATACCTATAATATCAGCTATTTCTTGCATTGTCTTAAACGTTTCATCATTTCTCAAAGCGTTTCAACTCCGTTTCATTGTGATATGTAATATTGTATCGGAAGTTGACAATAAAACAAAGAGAACGTAGACAAGTTCTTTTGAGATAAAACAGTTTACAATTAAATCATATATGATAGAATTACCTTAATGAATTGACCAGTGAGGAGGAAAAGTAATGACAGCATCTATGAAATTGCGTAATGAATTTTTGAATAGCTAATTTAATATCATTCAAAAATCTAGGTAAGCAATTTCAAGGGATAAGTGTATACTTTTCTATATAAAATTATTAAATGAAATGGCAAGACGTAGAGATATTCTAGGTCTTTTTTAATGCACTTTTTTCCTTTTACCTAGCGTAAAAGGAGACTATAAAATGGAAAATTTAACAATAAAATTAAGTAATATCAACAAAAGATACGGAACAAAAGATGTTTTATCTATTGAAAATCTAGTAGCGTATAACGGAGAGCGTATTGGAATTATTGGTGCAAACGGTCAAGGAAAGTCAACGCTATTAGAAATCATTGCAGGAACAGTAAAACCGGATACTGGAGTCGTTCAAAAAGAAATTGAGTTTAACTTATTTGAACAGATAGCTGATCCAAAAGAATTAATAGAAACAGATAATATGGACTGGAAGTTATTAAATAATTTTTCAGTACCTAAAAATAAAATTGATTCATTAAGTGGTGGAGAAGAAACGAAATATCGTTTAACGCAATTACTATCGAATTATTCAATGGGATTGCTACTTGATGAACCAACAACACATCTTGATAACAGAAGTGTTGATATTTTGATTGATGAATTAAAATATCACTATGGAACATTAATCTTTGTCAGCCATAATCGTTCTTTTATTAATCAATTAGCCACTAAGATATGGGAAGTTGATAATGGGGTTGTTTATGAATACGAAGGTAACTATGATGATTATCTCGAACAAAAACAAATGAAACAATTAGAATTAGAGAATAGCAATGAACAATTTATTAAAGAAAAAAAGAGATTAGAAAGTGCTATTAAAAAGAAAAAAGAACAAGCTGAAAAGAGTAATAAAGCGACAAATAAAAAGAAAAAGCAAAATATTCGACCAGACCGATTGGCGTCTTCTAAACAAAAAGATACCGTTCAAAAAAACTTACAAAAATCAGCTAAGGCAATGGAAAGTCGTTTACAACAGTTAGGTGGACTACAACAGCTATCAACTGAAACAGAGATTATTTTTCCTACTAGTCAAACAACGGAGTTGCATAATAAATTTCCAATTATGGGAGATAACTTTTCTCTCAAAAAAGGCGAGAGAGTCTTATTCGATAATTGTAATTTTCAATTTCCCTTAGGGAAAAAGATTGCCATTATCGGAAACAATGGAACAGGAAAGTCATCACTTCTAGACAGTATATTAAATGGTTCTGAAGGAATAACAGTTTCTTCTAAGGTAATCTTCTCTACATACCATCAAATGTCTTATAAAGTGTTTAAAGATGAATCTGTTTTAAGTTACCTAATGAATCAGACAGAGTACCCTGAATCAACAGTTAGAAGTATCTTAAATAATTTAGGATTTACTCAATCAGAAGTATCAAAATCTGTAACAAGTTTAAGTGGTGGAGAATCAACTCGTGTACAAATTGCATTATTGTTTACTCAACCTTCAAATGTATTGGTTTTAGATGAACCAACAAATTTTATTGATTTAAAAACAATTGAAGCTTTAGAAAAGCTAATAAAAGCATATCAAGGAACCGTGATAGTCACTTCTCATGATCCATATTTTATAAAAAGTGTTTCAGATATAACATATGAGATTAAGGAACTTGATTTGCAACAGATTTAATCTTTTAGTTACTCATTAGTGAATTATACTCAAATTTACATGAAGAATAAGGCTCTCAGAATTAATTCTGAGAGCCTTAAATATATTTCGTAATCAAATATAGGTTTACATAAATCACGTTATAATTAACTAAAAAAATTGTTTTTTTAATTTTTATAATTTATACTAACTTAAGATAAATAAATCAAATAAAAATAAGTGAGTGATCTTCATATGCTTCGGAGTATTTCTAAATAGCACATTTTAATATAGCTGAAAAACAAAGGCTTATTTGGTGTGCTCTTAAAGAAATACTCTCGAACTATAATTAGAAGGTCGTGAACAATAGACTTCTATGGTATTTGCGATGAGTATTTTTGCGAACATAAATCCATAGAAGTCTTTTTTTGATGAAAAAAATTATTAATGTAGGAATTGTCGCTCATGTAGACGCTGGAAAAACATCTTTAACAGAAAGTTTGTATAGTAGAACCCATGAAAATTATAAGCAAGGAAGTATTAAGAAGGGTGATACTATTACTGATACCCTTGATTTAGAGAAAGAAAGAGGCATTACAATAAAAACAGCTTCTGTTTCTTTAGAGTGGTGTCAAACAAAAATAAATTTGGTTGATATGCCTGGACATATTGAATTTTATGGTGAAGTAGTGAGGTCACTAAACGTTATTGATATAGCTGTTTTAGTCGTTTCAAGTTTAGGAGAACTCCCAACTCAAACAAGAAGGATTTTTGATACATTACAAGAAGCCAAGATACCGACTATCTTTTTCTTAAATAAAATAGATATAGAAACAGCAAGACCAGAATATCTGATTTCTGAAATCAAGAATAAATTGACGAGTCATCTTGTTCTAGTAGAATCCTTGTTTAGTCAAGAAAGTAGAGATACTTTAATCGAAAACAGTCCTTATCTACTTGAAAAGTTTATGAATGATGTATTAATAAGTGAAATAGAGCTAAAAAATGAGTTGAACCAACGAACTTTAATGAATGAAAGTTATCCTTTAATTTTAGGTTCGGCTGTGACAGGAGAAGGGATAGATACTTTATTAAATTTATTAGGTAGCTTTGATTTAGTTGATAAAAGTAAGGATAATTTATCTGCATATTTATATAAAATTACTTTTATGAATGGTCAAAAACAAGCTTATTTTAGATTACTATCCGGTGAAATAAGTAAGAACCAAACTTATTTGTTAAATAATCAAGAAGAAAAGAAGCTACCACGTTTTTTAGTATTACAAGACAACCAATTTGTAGAAGCAAATAGTATTCAAACAGGAGATATTTTTATGTTTCCAAAATGTAAAGAATTAAAGATTCAAGATTTCTTAGGAGAACCTTTAACTAATGAGCTATCTTTACCTAGCCCAAGTTTAAAAATCACTTTCCAAGTTGGGGAAGAAGAGAGAATGACGTTACTAGACTTATTAACTGAATTATCAGAAGAAGATCCATTACTTGATTTCTCAATTGATAAAGAAACTTCAGAAATCTCAATGAAAATTTTTGGTCGAGTTCAACGAGAATACTTAGAAGAAACTATACGCAGACGTTACTCTTTTAAGACGCTTAAATTATCATTACCAACAATTGTTTATAAAGAAATTATAGAAGAAATAGGAATAGGCACAATTGATGTAGATGAATCACTTAATCCCTATTGGGCAACGATGACCTTGAAAGTTGAACCGAGTAACCTATCAGGCATTCAATTTGATAGTTTAGTGACAACAGGTTATCTGAAACAGTCATTTCAAAATGCTATTAAAGATAGTGTGTTTAGTTCAACTAAAACAGGTCTTTATGATTTTGAATTAACCAATGTAAAAGTAACGTTGACAGATGCTGAATTTTTTAGTCCAGTCAGTACACCATCTGAATTTAGAAAGTTAACACCATATGCATTGTATAAAGCATTGTTAAATTCTAAAACAGTCATTGTAGAACCAGTAGTAGAGATAGATGTATCTGCAAATAAAGATTATTTAGGGAAGGCTATTAGTGAACTCGGAAAATTAGAGGGAAATGTCTTAAATGTATCAGAGGTAGAAGATGAATTTAATTTAATTGCAAAGTTACCTCAATCTTTATTTTTAATATTTGAAGAAAAGAGTAATGAACTATTTAATGGACAAGCCTATATAAAAAATAAAATTGTATCTTATCAAGAAGTGGTAGATAAAAGTTTATATCAACAAGGAAAAGTTGATAGGATAAAATCTTTATTAATTAAAGGGAAAGAGTGAAGAAATGAATTCTAATTCGTCAAACCATAAATCACAATACAACAAATTATTACTTTGGCTTTGCTTTTTATCTTTCTTTAGTGTACTAAATGAAATGGTTCTAAATGTATCTTTTCCTGATGTAGCGAATTACTTTGGAAAAGCTCCTGCAAGTATAAATTGGATTAATACATCGTTCATGTTAAGTTTTTCTGTAGGAACAGCCATATATGGCAAAGTTTCTGATTATGTTGGTATTAAGAAACTGTTATTAACAGGAATTTTATTAAATTGTATAGGTTCAATTATGGGTTTTATAGGTCATACATCATTTCCTGTATTATTATTATCACGATTCATTCAAGGTACAGGAGCTGCAGCTTTTCCTGCGTTAATTATGGTGGTTGTTGCTAAATATATTCCAAGGGAGAGCCAGGGAAAGGCTTTTGGACTTATTGGTTCCATTGTTGCAATGGGTGAAGCTCTAGGTCCATCTATCGGTGGAATGATAGCTGAATATATTCATTGGTCTTATCTATTGATATTACCTTTAGGAACTTTAATATCAGTTCCTTTTCTTATCAAAATGCTTGATCATGAACCGATTAAAAAGGGAAGTTTTGATTTTATAGGATTAGTATTAATGTCGTTAAGCATAGTAACTTTTATGGTGTTTACCACATCATATAAATTATATTTCTTAGGAATAAGTTTCGTTATTTTCATTATTTTTATTAAGCACATAAAAAAAGTGGATGAGCCGTTTATTGAGCCTAAATTAGGTGAAAACCGATCTTTTATGGTTGGTATTGTTTGTGGAGGTCTTTTTTTTGGAACGGTGGCAGGATTTATTTCAATGGTTCCTTATATGATGAGAGATTTATATCAGTTAAGTACACTTGCCATTGGTAACGGGATTATCTTTCCAGGAGCTGTTAGTGTCATTATTTTTGGTTACTTTGGTGGAATACTAGTAGATAAAAAAGGACCAATATTCGTGTTAACTATAGGAGCTATGTTGTTATCAATTAGTTTTCTATTGGCTGCACTGTTTGTTGAAACGACACCTTTTTTAATTACTATATTAATTATTTTTATATTTGGAGGTCTGTCCTTTACAAAAACGGTTATATCTACAATTGTTTCAAGTAGTTTAACTACAAAAGAAAGTGGTTCAGGAATGAGTTTACTTAATTTTACAAGTTTCTTATCTGAAGGACTAGGAATCGCAGTTGTAGGAGGATTACTGTCTGTAGACATACTAAATAAAAAAATTATTCCTATAAATGTTTCTTCTCAATCATATTTATATAGCAATATGTTACTTATTTTTTCTATAATAATTATTTTTAGTTGGTTAATTACTATCAAAGTGTACTCTGAGCCAAAAATAAAATAGTTATTTAACCTCTTAGTTACCATAATCTCAATTAAACGAAGTAGCCCCTGGATCAACCATTCCAGGGGCTTTCTTTGTGAATCGCAATTGGTCTACCTCTTTTCAACCCGAAAAAGATTGATGTAACAGCCGTCTTTTTCTTAAAAACTTTGTGAAAGTTCCCTTTCAATTCTGAATGAACTTGTTATTTTATTCGGAATTTTTAGCCAATTAATGATCTTCTATTTCTTCATTTTTACGATCGGGCTGCGAAAATATTTCTAGAAGTGTATGGATCAAAAACAGTCCGATTTGGTGTGTTAGGGTCGTTCGCTTTATTTGAAAGGGTGGATCTAATTGATCCTGAATAACTTGCCTTATCCAACTCGTAAAGTAAAAACCCGTTTAGGAAGCTGGCTTGCCACAAAATACAAAACTAGGTAAAAAAATTACTAGCAATAAAAGAAACTAGTTCAACAAGATTTTAACATGAGCAAAGCGAATTTTAACCAACACGCTTGACGAAAAAAGAGTACACGTCACGCAAGTGATCTGTCCTCTTTTTTAGCACGATAGACACCAAAAAATTTTGGTGAGTGTAAGTGCGCCTTTAGTAAAAATCGCTAAGGGAATAGTTGTCAGATTAACTTTGTAGAAATGAACCCCTTAGTTTTAAGGGCGCACTTATACCCCTAAATTTTATTTAGTGGTAATTGTGCTATAAAACTTAATTTACATTTCGTTTTATCGTCAAGCGTGTTTGTTAAAACTCACGCTGTTCGTGTGATGTTATCGGCATATTTTTTTATCGTTCGTAAATAGTCGTGATAGGCTTCTAATTCTTCTAAAGATAATTCAAATAAATTAATTTGGTTCATGTTTGATAATTGTTTTAATAAATTTACTTGTAGGTTTGTCGAATCACTTTTATCGAGTTCATTATTTAAAACATAGTTCAACATTTTTGAGTGAATCGCTGATTGAAATTCATTGATTATCTCAATTTCAAATGTTTTTCTGTAATCTAAGGTCATGTTGTTTGCTCCTTTCTGGTTTCGCTTTGCTCAACTAAACATTTACTTTTAATTAAACAGACTTCGCTAGTTTAATCAAAAGTAAACGTGCGGGTAAAAAACAATTTTCTCAAAAAACGTCATAAAATTCGTTTTAAGGCGTTTTTCATATTAAACGTCTATTTATTCAAATGTAAGATTAAAACGCCTTAGAAACGATTTTAAGTGGGTTTAAAGTGGGTTTAAATTGATTTTAAATGAACTGTTTTGTTTGGAATTAAAAAACAATTATTCATGTAGGTTTTTAATTCAAGGGTCGTTAGGGCTTGCCCTGACCGCCTGTAAGGCGTTTGATTGCCAGATAGGCGTATTTATCTAGTCAAACAATTAAAACAGCGTATACGAGCAATTAGAGCCAATCAAGAAAATCCCTAAAAGAGGGTTTGCTCTTTTCTTTTCGCAAGTGAACGAAGTGAACGCTGCAAGTACAATGTGAGCGTGTTTTTCGCTCACTCCTTTTTGCATTTATTACTGTACGATTTTGATCTTTTAGATTTTTTAACCGAAGTGAACGAGAGGGCGAAGCCTTTTTAATTTATCTTATATATTTTAAATCTTTTAAATCTTTTAAACCTTTTGCGTGCCGAAAAAGGCAGTTTTAGCAAGGGTTTGCGAGATTAAACAGAGAGAAAAAACTGTGTATACAGAGAGAAAAAACTGTGTATACAGAGAGAAAAAACTGTGTATACAGAGAGAAAAAACTGTGTATACAGAGAGAAGTTGCATTTATTTTTCTCTATATAGTGCTATAATAAGAGCATAGAGAAAATACCACTGTAAAATGTCTTTCTCTATGCCTAACCAAAACACGCAAAGGAGCGTATTTTCTATGGCCAGTATACCAGAAACGAATCATGTAAAAAAGCAGGTGATGTACATGGATGAACTGACAAAACGAAAAGTCGTGGAACACAATGACTTGATTACGAGCGTAGCAAAAATGGATAAGACCCCTCTAAAGATTTTTGAATTGGCGGTATCGTGCATTGATACGGACAATCCACCGAAAGACCATACGATTTACTTATCCAAAAAAGAATTGTTTGCTTTCTTTGATGTGTCCGACAACGACAAGCATAGTCGCTTTAAACAAGCCATTGAAAAAATGCAGAAACAAGCTTATTTTGAAGTGCGAGAGCAGACTGGAAAAGGATTTGAATTTGAAAGTATTGTGCCAATCCCTTATATCAAGTGGAATGATTATGATGATGAAGTCACGATCCGCTTTGACCAAGCGATTATGCCTTATTTGATTGACTTGAAGCAAAATTTTACCCAATATGCTATTAGTGACATTATGGAGTTAAACAGCAAGTACAGCATTGTGTTGTATAAGTGGTTATCCATGCACTATAACCAATACGAGCATTATAGTTCTAAGGGTGGGCGCAGAGAGGAGCAAGTCGAAGCCTACCGCCATCCGTCTATTTCGATGCAAGAATTACGAGCTATGACAAATACAGTCGATGAATATAAAAATATGACAGATTTTACAAAATGGATATTAAATGCACCTCTTAAAGAAATTAATCAATACACCCATTTGAATGTAGCCTATGACAAAATCAAAAAAGGACGTTCGATTGATTCGATTGTCTTTCATATCACGAAAAAATGGCAAGCAGACGATACCAGTTACAAGTTAGATGATCCATTGTACCAAGAAGAGCAGGCAAAAAAAGAACAAACCGAACAAGCTTTGTATGCGGAAGCTATGCAAAGCAACTACACACGCTTGTTGCTAGATTCCATGCTGTTAAGTCCGTATGAAATGACCGACCTTGCACTCATGTCAGGCTTACAAAAGAACGTCTATCCACGCTATGATGAACTGAAAGCCTTACGAGGACTTGAGGGCGTGAAAACGCATTTGTCGTATGTACGTGAGAAGCAAGCACCGTATTCAAAAGGAAATATGGCGAAGTATTTGAAAAAAGCGATTGAACAATACTTGCCAACTGTAAAATTACAAGACCTTGAACAACCAGAACGTGCAAATGTTCGAGGTAAAGGAGCAAGCCATGAGTGAGAATTTAAAAACAATCAAAGAGCTTGCGGATGAGTTAGGTGTTAGCAAGAATAAAATTCATTATCAAGTTTCTAAAATATCAAGCGAATATGTAGTTAGAAATAACGGAATGAAGTTATTAACTGCTATAGCAGTTAAACAGATAAAAGAAAATCTCGGTGTTGAATTAAACAGTCGTTCAAACAGCGAATTAGATACCGATAAACACCAAGAAAAAACTAATATAACAACGAATATGAATATTGAAGGTGTTGAATTAAATAGTTCATTAAATGATTATTTAAACAGTCTTAAACACCAAATTGAATACCTTGAATCTCAAAATATAAATAAAGGTTCTGTTGCAAAGTTTTAAATAAAGAATAAAATCCCTTACGGTATCTATGATTTAAGCTGGGATTCCCAATAATACCTTGATTTCAGTACAGACCGAAAACCCGAAGAGAGTGCCTTCTTTTCG
>NZ_JBYVZB010000007.1:0-34827 GCF_058211775.1 Vagococcus changpingensis | reverse complement strand
CTACATAGTAGAAACGCCCTACACATTTGGTTCGTCTTACTTTGTTCAGTTTTCAAAGGTCTAAACTTTGTTGTCGTAACAACTTTTATATCATAACAAGTTTATAATAACTTGTCAACATTTTTTTGAATTTTTTTAAATTTTCTGAAAATTCGTTCGCTAGAATAAAAATCCTATTAGCTAAATGTTAAAAGTTGTGATTTTTAAAAGCTGTGTCTCAAGGACATGTATTAATATAACAAGATTATAGAGAAAGGTCAACCTTTTTCTAAAAAAAAAATTCACAAATTTTAAATTAAAATTATATGATTTTTATTCGTTTTTATTCGTTATAAAAAATAATTTTCTAGATAAATCATTTTTAATAACTATTTATTTCTTTTTATAACGAACATTAACCGTTTAACGATAATTTTATATACTAAAATAAAATAAAAAAGTGAAGAAATTCTTCACTTTTTTATCTCATCGTTGGGAATAATAAGACATCTCTAATAGATTGTGAGTTAGTTAATAGCATCACCAGACGGTCGATCCCTATTCCCAAACCACCTGTTGGAGGCATTCCATATTCTAGCGCTTCAATAAAATCTTCATCTATTCCATGAGCTTCATCATTTCCTAAATCTTTTTCTTTCATCTGCGCTTCAAATCGTTCTCTTTGATCGATTGGATCATTTAACTCGGTAAAGGCATTTCCATATTCTTTTCCTACGATAAATACTTCAAAGCGATCTGTAAATCGGTCATCTTCTGGATTTTTCTTAGCAAGTGGAGAAATTGAAACCGGATGACCATAGATAAAGGTTGGTTGAATCAACGTATCTTCAACAAACTCTTCAAAAAATTCATTAATCACATGGCCATAATCCATATGTTCTTCTATAGTAACATTATGTTTTTTAGCGATTGTTCTTGCTTCTTCGTCTGATGTTACATTCCAGAAATCAACACCTGTGACTTCTTTAATCGCATCAACCATATGAATTCTCTTCCATGGTCCTTCTAAGTTAACATTAACATCACCGTATTGGATTTGTAATGTCCCTAATACTTTTTGAGCGACTGTTGTAATGATACCTTCTGTTAAATCCATAATATCTTTATAATCAGTATAAGCTGTATACACTTCTAGCATAGTAAATTCTGGATTGTGTGTCGCATCAATCCCTTCATTACGGAATACACGACCAATTTCATATACTTTTTCCATTCCACCAACGATTAATCGTTTTAAATGTAATTCAAGCGCGATGCGTAAATATAATTCCATATCTAATGCGTTATGATGTGTAATAAATGGTCTTGCTGCTGCTCCACCTGCCATATTATGTAGGGTTGGTGTTTCAACTTCTAAATAACCATGGTCATTTAAGTAATTACGCACTTCGCGGATAATTTCACTACGTTTAACAAATTTGTCAAAGCTATCACGATTACTAATTAAATCTAAATAGCGTTGACGGTATTTTTGCTCAACGTTTGTTAAACCGTGATATTTATCCGGTAACGGTCTAAGAGCTTTTGTCAAGAATGTAAAGTCAGTTGGCTTGATTGTCATCTCACCCATATCAGTTTTCATCACTTGTCCAGTTACTCCAACAAAATCACCTAAGTCAGCTTGTTTAAATAGTTCATAGGCTTCTTCACCAATCGCATCTTTACGAACGTAAATCTGTACTTGCCCTTCTCTATCCTGTAAATGAGCAAACCCTACTTTACCTTTACCACGTTTTGTCATGATACGACCAGCAATTGTCGCTGTTAGGTTTAACTCTTGTAATTCTTCTTTAGTTTTATCATCATATTTTTCATGCAATTCTTTTGCATTGGTTGTACGCTCAAAACGTGTTCCAAATGGGTCTAATCCCTTGTCACGCAACTCCGCCATTTTTTCTCGTCTAACGATGAGTTGATCATTCATTTCTTGATGCTCTTGATTATCTTTTGACACGTTACTTCCTCCTATACATTATTTGCCATTCTACTCTCTCCTATAATGCCATAAATAGCAAAAAAAAGGCAAGTTAATTTGCCTTTTTTATCCGACTAATCCTTTTTCTTTTACAACTAATACATACTCATCCAAAATCTGATTCATTTCTTCTTGAGTTGTCGCTTTATTAACGGCTAGTCGTGTTTTGGTTGCACGTGGGGCGCCTTTTAAATAATACGCGGCATGTTGACGGAATTCTAAACAGCCAATTTTTTCACCTTTCAAACGAATTAAACGGTCTAAATGAAGTTTAGCTGTCTCGATTTTTTCAGCTGGGTGTGGCTCTTCTAACAACTCACCTGTTTCTAGATAATGCTGTGTGCGATAAATCATCCATGGATTACCTAACGCAGCTCGCCCAATCATTACGCCATCACATCCAACATAATCAAGCATGCGTTTTGCATCTTCTGGGGTTCTCACATCACCATTCCCCATAAATGGAATGGTTAAATGCTTTTTAACTTCCCTTAGTACATCCCAGTTAGCTCTTCCTTCATACATCTGCACGCGTGTTCGACCATGCATCGCCACTGCACTCGCACCGGCTTTTTCAGCAGCTAATGCATTTTCAACAGCATACACATGTTCTTCATCCCAACCAATACGTTGTTTCACTGTCACCGGAATACTCACAGCACTCGCCACAGCTTCTACCATTTCATATACTTTGTTTGGATCAAGTAACCATCTAGCACCTGCTTCAGCTTTGATGACCTTATTTACTGGACATCCCATATTGATATCAATCATATCTGCGGTCGTGTATTCTTCGACAAATTTAGCTGCTTCGACTAAGTTTTCTTTATTGCCACCAAATATTTGTAGACTAAGCGGATGTTCTGTCTCATCAATATAAAGCATTTCTAGTGTTTTTTTGTTACGCTGTTGAATGCCTTTATCACTAATCATCTCACATACGACAAGCCCTGCACCAAACTCTTTGACTGTTACACGAAAAGCCGAGTTACTTACTCCGGCCATCGGTGCCACAACCACTCGATTAGGAATCTCGACATTTCCTATCTTCCACATCGGGTTTCCTCCTCTTAAGACTGCATAGCCTCGTCTCTTAATACTGATAACTCTTCTGCTGTATAATGATATTTTTCATTACAAAAATGACAGACAGCTTCTGCTCCATTGTCTTCTTCTATCATATTGGTTAATTCATCGACCCCTAAGGTAATTAAAGCTGAAGAAAAACGTTCTTTAGAGCAATCACATTGAAATTCGACGGGCATCGTATCTAAAATTTCGACATTTTCTTTCCCTAATAAACGATAAAGAATTTCTTCTGGTGTTTCACCTTGATCTAATAGATTAGAAACTTGTGGAATATCAGCTAAACGTTTTTCAATTTCAACTAGTGTTTCCTCTGAAGCAAACGGCATCACTTGAATCATAAATCCACCTGCCGCTTTCACAACGTCATCATTTTCATTATCAACTAATACACTTAACCCGACTGCTGAAGGAACTTGTTCTGATGTTGCTAAATAATATGTAAAGTCTTCAGCTAGTTCACCTGAAACTAATGGAACTTGTCCTGTAAACGGCTCTCTTAATCCTAAATCTTTTACCACACTTAGAGATCCATTTGTTCCCACTCCACCACGCACATCAATTTTTCCTAATGCATTTGCTGGTAAATTAACTTGTGGGTTTTTAACGTATCCCTTTACATGTCCTTTTGCATCAGCATCAATGACAATAGCACCGATTGGACCATCCCCTTGAATACGAACAGTTAATTTTTCGTCACCTTTATGCGTTGAACCTAACATCAAGGCTCCTGTTAAAGAACGACCTAGTGCCGCTGTTGACGTGCGCCATGTATCATGACGTTGTTGTGCTTCAGCAACTAACTCTGTTGTGCGTGTTGCCATCGCACGAATTTCTCCATTAAAACATAAAGCTTTAACTAAATAATCTGTTGTTTGTTTACTCATTTATCGTGCCTACTTTCTTTCTTTATTATTCCCAATTAAAAAGTGGGCTATACTTTCGTATATCCCACTTATCATAACGTATTTGTTTCAATCTTAAAACTATTTTTACTCAGATTTATCTTCTTTCACAGCTTCTTCATCTTCTTTAATCGATTGTGATAATTCTTCATCACGCTCTTTTAAATTGTGCTCTGCTTCTTTTTCTTCAGCAAATTCAGCTTTTTGTTTTTCAGCGTCTTTTTTCTCTAACGCTTCTTTAACTTCTTCAAAAGAACCATCTTTTTCACTTGGATACTCTTCAGGTTTATCATCACTTGGCATTTTACCGTCTTCAAATAATGATTTAATTTGTTTCGCATCAAGTGTTTCGTATTTAAGTAGTGACTCTGCGATTAACTTATGTTCATCACGATGTGCTTCAATAATTTCAACCGCTTTTTGATGAGCACGGTTCAAGATATTACGAACTTCCTCATCGATTTGGAACGCAACTTGTTCTGAATAAGTTTTTGTTTGTCCATAATCACGGCCAACAAAGACTTGATGGTTTCCTTCATATTGTACAGGACCTAATGAATCACTCATACCATACTCAGTTACCATTGAACGAGCTAAGTTAGTTGCTTGTTCAAAGTCATTACTTGCCCCAGTAGATTTCACACCAAAGATAATTTCTTCGGCCACACGTCCACCAAGTAATCCAACGATTTGTTCGAACATTTCGTTTTGAGTCATTAAGAAACGATCTTCTTTTGGTAAAGCAATCATGTATCCGCCAGCACGTCCACGTGGAACGATGGTTACTTTATGGACAATTCTTGCATCGCTTAGCACTAATCCACAGATTGTATGACCTGCTTCATGGTAAGCAACCATTGAACGTTCTTTTTTACTAATCATGCGGTCTTTCTTAGCAGGACCAGCAATGACTCTATCTTGTGCTTCATCAATATCTGATGCGTCAATTTTCTTTTTATTACGTCGAGCCGCTACAAGGGCAGCTTCGTTTAATACGTTTTCTAAGTCTGCACCGGCAAATCCTGGTGTTTGTTGTGCGACAACTTTTAAATCAACATCGTTTGCTAAAGGTTTGTTACGAGAATGAACTCGCAAAATTTGTTCACGACCTTTAACATCAGGTGTTCCAACAAGAACTTGTCTGTCAAAACGTCCTGGACGAAGTAATGCAGGGTCTAACACATCTGAACGGTTTGTTGCAGCAATAACGATAACTCCTTCATTACCATTGAAACCATCCATTTCAACAAGCAATTGGTTAAGGGTTTGTTCACGTTCATCGTGACCCCCACCCATACCAGCACCACGTTGACGACCAACTGCATCAATTTCATCGATGAAGATAATCGCTGGAGCTGATTTTTTCGCTGTTTCAAACAAGTCACGTACACGACTTGCCCCAACACCGACAAACATCTCAACAAAGTCTGAACCTGAAATAGAGAAGAATGGTACGCCAGCTTCTCCGGCAACAGCTTTTGCTAATAATGTTTTACCTGTTCCGGGAGGTCCCTCAAGTAACACACCCGCAGGAATTCTAGCACCAAGTTCCACGAAACGACGTGGGTCTTTCAAGAATTCAACTACTTCTACTAATTCTTGTTTTTCTTCTTCAGCTCCTGCTACGTCAGAAAAACGAACATTGATTGATTTTTTATCTGCTTCTTTTGTTTTAGATTTCCCAAAGTTCATGACACGGCCATTTCCACCACCTTGTCCACCTTGTCCCATCATCATATAGAATAGGAATACCATCAATAAAACTGGTAAGAAACTAAACAATAATGATACCCAAACACTGTTGTTTGATTGTTCTTTAACAACAAATTTGGTACCAGATTCACTCGCTGTTTCGCTAATATTAGCAATGGTTGCATCATTAGGTAAGACAGATGTTGTAAATCGTTTTGATTTTACTTTTGTTTTACCAAATATTGGTAACCCACCTGAATCAGTAATTTTCTGATCTTCATGGTACTCACCCGTGATTTTGTAAACGCCATTAGCAGGTTGAACAGTAAAGTCTTTAATTTGATCATCTTTTAATTGTTGATAGAACGTTGAATAATTTATAGTTGGAGATTGGTCGCCGCCTTGTCCAAAGAAGAAGTATACTATTGTAATCATTGATAAAAATACAATAATATAATAAAGCGAGTTGCGCATCCCTGAATTCTTTTTATTCATACATGTCCTCCTTCTCTATATTAAATTTTTAGTTTGTAATCATTACTAAGAAATTATTGTAACACTAAATGTTCGAAAAATTAAGCATTTTCGTATATTTCTGGTTTCAATACACCGATATATGGAAGATTACGATAATCTTCAGCATAATCTAAACCATATCCTACAACAAATTCGTTTGGCACTTCAAAACCAACATAGTCAGCTGCCATATCAACAACACGACCTTCTGGTTTATCAAGCATCGTCACAATTTTAACAGAAGCTGCTTTACGGTGTTTCAATAAGTCAACAAGATATTTTAATGTACGTCCACTATCGATAATATCTTCTACTAAGATAATATGACGACCTTCAACTACTGTACTTAAATCTTTCAAAATACGAACTTCACCAGATGAGACAGTCGCATTACCGTAACTTGACACATCCATAAAATCCATTTCCATGTGAATTGGCATAGCACGAACTAAATCCGATAAAAACGGAACGGCTCCTTTTAAAATACCCACAACTAAAGGAAACTTATCCTGATACTCACGACTAATCTCTTCACCTAAAACAGCAACTCGTTCTTGAATTTGTTGTTCTGAATAAAATGTTTTTTCGATATCTTTTTCTAACATTGGGTTCTCCTTCCAAACTTACTCATCCCTTTGATATAAGTAGACGAGCTTATACTGTATTTTATCAGTTTCATGATGAATACTCAAATAAGATTCTCTAAATGGTAAAAGCCATAGAAGATACCCTTTTTCATCGAAAACGAGCCAACTTAAATCACGTAATTTAGTTGGTATTTTTTCATCAATAAAATATCGTGATACTTTCTTAGTCTGACCTTTATAATTATATACGAATCTGTCACCAGCTTCACGTTTTCTGACTCGAATCGTATGATGTTTCCCATGTGTGTAAATCATCTCTTTTAAGTGCCAGTTAATCAATTCATTCGGAATAACTTCTTTACCCAATTCAAAAAATCCTAACCACTGATTATTAGACAAAAATACACCCTGATTTTTTGCCAAATCAAATACAGTATATTCATTTAATGACTTTTTCTTTTGATAGATAGTGAGTATGTCATAATTTTTTTCAACAATCCAATTATTTCCTAATAATAACTGTTGATTTGGTTTATCATTACTAATCAGTTTTTGTAACTGATTCATATGCTCATATCCTACAACAAGGCTAGTTTTTTCTTGAATATCTGTTAATATATATCGAATTACTTCAGACTGTATCGCTAAATTGTGTTTTTTTAACGAAATATAATCTAATTGCCATGTATTATTTTGATAAGAAACAAGTAATTCAATTAAAGGCTGCAGTAATTCATCGATAACTTGCCTTTGATTGGAAATTTCTTGAGATAAGCGCAATATTCCGTTACCAAAATTAGGATTTTCTATTTCCAGCATAGGACGGATGTGATGACGAATACGATTTCGGAAATAATTATCAGAAAGGTTACTACTATCTTCATGATACGGGATATTTTTTTCTTTAGCGTATTCATAAAGTTCTTTTTTAGAAAAACTTAATAATGGGCGAATAACCTGATTGACTCCCAGTGAGCGTTTTTTTTCAATCCCAACCAATTTTCTTAATTGACTACCTTGAATCCATCGCATCAAGATTGTTTCGACAGCATCATCTTTATGATGAGCCGTTAATAAATACGTGCTATTTGTTTCTTGCATCACTTTATCAAAAAAAGTATAGCGAAATGTTCTTGCTTGTTGCTCTACATTTGTATCAACAGTTTTTCCTTCGTCCCATATACCGACAAAACAGGGTATTTGATATTTTTTGGCATAACTTTCTACAAATAATTGTTCCACTTCTGATTCAGCTCTTAACTGGTGGTTAATATGTGCAACATAAATCACTGGACGTTGATCTTTGGGTATTTGACACAACAAATGCAGTAACACCATTGAGTCAACTCCTCCAGATACTCCTACCACAATATGAGTTTGTGGCATCAACTGGTACTCTGATTGAATAATCTTTTCAAATTCTTGGTACACAAACTTTCCTCCCACTTTTCCATATAAAAAAAGGATAAGAGAACTCTCTTACCCTTCTATCTATTTAGTTACGACGTCCGCCACGTCCGCCACGTTTTCCTTCAGTACTGCGTTTTAATGTACTTAATCTATCATCACTATCTTTTAAGAAGTTAGTCATTAATGAATCAAAACTTTCTTTTTGTGGAGTAGCTACTGCTGCAGGTTTACGATTATTTCTACCACGGTCATTTCCACCTCGGTTGTTACGATCAGACTGGTAATTATTTGATGAACGTTTGTATTCTTTACGCTCACGCTGTGCTGGGCGTTCTTCTTCGTTGGCACGCTTGATTGATAACCCAATTTTTCCGTCATCTCCAACACTCATGACTTTTACTTCAACTTCGTCATTCATCTTTAAAACATCGTTGATATCTTTTACAAAGCTATTAGATACCTCACTGATATGTACCAATCCTGTTTTTCCATCACCTAAATCTACAAACGCTCCAAAATTAGTAATACCTGACACTTTACCAGATAACTTTGTCCCCACTTCGATTGACATAAAAAAATATTTCCTCCTTGAATCCTCTTTATATATTATTTTTTTATTAACTTAATACTCGATTGCCACTGCTTTAATTTGCACCACTCAGTCCTGGGATGCTATATACTTGTTCGCCTTCTTTAGAGTAAAAATATTTGGCACGTGCAACTTTCTCAACATATTCGGGATCCTTTAACAATTTTACTTCGTTTTCCAAATCCTTCTTTTCTGTTTTTACTTTTGCATATTCCTTTTTTACCTCTGTGTGATTTTGTTGTAGTGATAACAGATGTTGTCCATTGCGAAATAAGTTAATTCCCATGAACGTAAATAAACCAAAGGCTAACACAAACATAACCGTTAAGCGTCGTCGTTTGTAAATCATTTGCTTTTGTTCACGTTGAGCTTTCGCCATTGGTGACGGAAGTCTTTTTTCGCTTGTCTCAAGGGCTAATAACGTTTTTTTCTCACTCATGATACATTAGACTCCATTTCTGTTTATACTTGGGTTCATTATACCAACTAGCCTCATTAATGTCTAATACTTATCGCTGATTTTAGTTTTGATTTTTGATTTCGCTAATAATTTCGTATAAATCTTTTGCTTCATCTTTTTTAGTTGTGTCTTTTAAGTCTAATACTTTAACTTCTAATGTTTTATTACCAAACATGATTGTAATCACATCTCCTATTTTAACAGGGGTAGATGATTTAGCTAATTTGTGATTCACTTGAATCCGACCTTTATCAGCTATTTCTTTTGCAATTGTTCGACGTTTTATAATTCTTGAAATTTTTAAAAATTTATCTAATCTCATCAATGTCCTCCTAAATCAATTAATAAAAATGTTTATATATTTTTTGGCCAAATGGCAACATGTTCCATTCATCATAACTAAATAATTTAAATTTCACAATACTTATTAGATAGATAGTCACTCCAATAAAGACACCTATTAGTGTTAAAGCAAACGTCACTCCTCTATGAGTTATGAGTAAACCGTTAGCTAAACAGATAACTCTAAATCCATAGACTCCAATAGCCATCAACCCTAAACTAATCAATAATTTTATTAAAAAAAGTTTGCCAACCGCTACGTCAAATCCCTTACGGATCAGGTAATGATGCAAAACAAGTAAACAACCTAACAACCCCAGTAACGTACTTACGCTTGACCCCATTGTTCCAAAATAATAGGTTAAACATGGTGTCAAAATACTCTTCAATAACACACCAAATATTGCAGCGACAAATTGATAATGTACTCGGTTTTGACTTTGATAAATTGTTTGATACGTTTGAATCATTGAGGCAATACTAACAGATAGTACAAATAGCGACAATGTTGATGCGCCATCATTGTTGCTAAAAAGTGTCACATTGATAAATGGAATCATGATGGCCAATCCAATACCTGCTGCCACAGAAATACTCAATGACACTTTTAAATAGGATAACACCATTGATTGATAATCTGATTTCTTTTTACTTTTATAGTAATGAGTTAACGTCGGCATGAATGTAGCAGTCATTGCAATGGCCACAACCAATCCTAATTGTACCAATGGCTGTCCTCTATCAAAGACTCCCTTGGCTATTTTAGCTGATAGATCCGGTATCCCTGAAAAAACTAAATATTTTTTTATCGTAAATGAATCAATCAATTGAAAAATTACGAGGTAAGCACTAAAAAAGCAAAGCGTTCCACCTTCTAATATTAATCGTCTTAGCAATCCATTATCACGCTGTTCCTTTGAGGGAATTGGATAAAAAGATAACGGCTGCTTTCTTGCATAGTATATTAACACCACAATCGCACATATTCCACCCATAATCGCTCCTGATGTGGCAATACTTCCTACTTGGTAAACATCTAAACTTTGCGTATAAAACAACCAACCAGAAAGTAAAATAATTCCCACACGAATTCCCTGTTCCACTAACTGCGAGGTTGCAGTTGGTAACATATTCACCTCTCCTTGAAAATAACCTCTAAAAGTAGATAAAAATGGTACCAGTAAAAATACCAACGATACAACACGAATAAGTGGTATGAGCTCTTTGTCTCCCATCATCATGGCAATGAGTGGTGCCCCAACAAATAAGCCTAAAAATAAATAGATAGACAAGAAACTAACATAGTAAAAAAATTGGGTAAGAATTTTTTTTCTTTCAATCAAAGACTCTTCACTAGCTAAAATTTTTGATAAAAATACAGGCATACCAGATAACGACAATGTCATCGCAATACCATAGATAGGGTACACTTGTTGGTACACATAAAACCCTTCGTCTCCCACTAAATTTTGAAATGGCACGCGATACACAGCACTCAGTATCTTTACCACAAAAGACGTAATCGTTAAAATCAACGTTCCTTTTAAAACAGTTTTTTCTACTTTAATTTTTTCCATTCGCGTCATCCCGTACATCTTTTTTAGCATATCGCTCTTGCCTTAATGCTTCAATAAATGTTGACACTTCATGTAACCATATTGCAACGGTTGTGTCTTTACCTAGTTTGAATGTCACAGCCAAATGCTCGTCTGTACTGATTTCTGCTTTTAAAGTTGTTTTTGATAAAGCTTTAAATAACTGCTCAATTGTGTAAGCAGACGTTCCTTCCTTGCTTAATTCAACATAAATTGATTGCTTTTTCTTTTGAATTTTATCAATTAAGGCAAAATCGGCATTCATTTTTATCAACCCAACAGTTAATAGATTTGCGACTTCATCAGGGTATTCACCAAATCTATCTAATAGATCAGCTTCTAATTCATCATACATCTCTTGATTTTCAAGTTGTCTAATTCGCTTATACATTTCAATTTTTTGACGCTCATCTTCTATATAATCACTTGGAATATACGCATCAATGCCCAAGTCAATTTCAGTCACTGTTTTCGTCTCTTTACTATCGACACCACGCTTACGATTAACTGCTTCATTAAGCATATGAGTGTACATATCAAACCCGACTGAGTCAATAAAGCCATGTTGCTGAGCACCTAACAGGTTTCCAGCACCACGAATTGACAAATCTCGCATGGCAATTTTAAATCCTGAACCTAATTCCGTAAAATCTTTAATCGCTTGAAGTCGTTTCTCGCTCACTTCATTTAAGACTTTTTGCGGTTCATACATAAAATAAGCATACGCCACGCGATTACTTCGGCCAACACGACCTCTTAACTGATAAAGCTGAGATAATCCCATGTGATCGGCGTTTTCCACAAACAACGTATTTACATTAGGAATATCAACCCCTGTTTCAATAATCGTCGTTGTCACTAAAATATCGTATTCACCATTAATAAATTCCATTAACGCATTTTCTAACTGAATTTCTGTCATTTGACCATGTGCATAAGAAATACGAGCGTTAGGTAATAGCATTTTTAATTCATCGACTTTTTGCTCAATCGTATCCACACGATTGTATAGATAAAACACTTGTCCACCACGCGCAATTTCTCGCTCACACGCCTCACGTATAGCCCCTGGATTTTTCTCCATCACATATGTTTGCACTGGGTAACGATTAGCCGGAGGGGTTTCAATAACCGATAAATCTCGTACCCCCAACATGGACATGTGCAATGTTCTTGGAATCGGTGTAGCTGTCAGTGTCAATACATCAACTTGCGCACGTAATTGTTTTAATCGTTCTTTATGTTTCACGCCAAAACGTTGTTCCTCATCAATGATAAGCAATCCTAAATCCATAAACTCTAAGTCTTTTGATAAAATTCGATGCGTGCCAACAATAATATCTATTTGACCTTTTTTCAATTGATCAATCGTTTCTTCTTGTTGTTTTTTCGTTCTAAATCGACTCATTAACCCAATACTTACTGGAAAATTTTTAAATCTGTCGAGCATGGTTTCATAATGTTGTTGTGCTAAAATTGTAGTTGGTACTAAAAAGGCTACTTGTTTGCCATCTTTAACTGCTTTAAACGCCGCACGCAATGCTACTTCGGTTTTCCCATAACCCACATCCCCTACAAGCAAACGGTCCATTGGTCGTTTTTTCTCCATGTCTTTCTTAATTTCTTGGATACTTCGCAATTGGTCGTCCGTTTCTGCGTACGGGAAGGCATTGTCAAACTCATGCTGGTAATCGTCATCTGGTGAAAAAGCATATCCTACTTCAGCTTCTCTTGCTGCATATAATTGAATTAAATCATCCGCGATATCTTCAACTTTTGCCGATACTTTTTTCTTTGTCTTTGTCCACTCACTACCACCTAATTTATTAATACGTGGCGTTTTAGACTCAGAAGCCACATATTTTTGAATTAAATCTAACTGGGTCACTGGAATAAACAATTTATCGTTATTTTGATACAAAATGGTCATGTAATCCTGGTGTGTGCCACCACTTAGTAATGTCTCCATGCCAATGTATTTACCAATCCCGTGATTAGCATGAACCACATAATCACCAGGACTTAATTCATTATAACTCTTTAATCGTTCCGCATTAGAAATGGTTTGTTTACGTGCTTGACGTTTCGTTCTGGTATGTAGAATTTCTTTTTCTACTAACACGATTAAATTATCTTGTGGCAACTCAAACCCTGATTCTAATAAGCCAACCTGGATTTGTGCTTGCCCTTTTAACAACTCTTTTTTGTTATTGACGACAACAGAAATATCCGCATCAATAAACAAGCGTTCTACCGTTTTACTACGTTCGGTATCTTCGACTAGTACCACGACCGTTTGTTTTTGTTTTGCCCAACGATCCATCTCTGCCTTTAAAAGCGGCAATTGACCAAAGAACTGTTGCATCGCACGGTATTCAAACGGATAAATGGAAGAAAAACGTAAATTTCCCATCCCTTTTTGAAATAGAGAAAAGAATGTTCGATGTTGTGGCATTTTTTTCATAATCTGTCTAAAATCACCACCCAATGTCCGATTTTCAAACACTGGATTATCCTCTAACTTAATGGTTAACCATTCTGATTCTTCTCGTAAAATCTCTTTTTCCGTATCAATCATGCGACTGTAATCATCAAATACCACCAAATCGTCATGAGATAAATAATCACTTAAATGATATTTTTCCTCAAAAATCATATCAATATATTGACTAATATCATCAGTTGGATGACCACTGCCCCACTCACCCACTGTATAATTTTTATAAGCAGTTAACTGATTTTTTCTATCAATATCTTTTATGCCATCAATTTTTTTACTTAACACCTCATCTAACACACTTGCCGCGTTTGCTAACTCATCTTTTGTTACCACTTGATCCATAGCTGGTGGAATTAATATATTCTCTACATCTGATAACGAACGTTGGGTTTCTACATCAAACAAACGCAACGAATCAATCTCATCATCAAACAAATCGATACGCACAGGGTATTCACTAGTTAAAGGATAAATATCAATGATACTTCCTCTAATACTAAATTCACCTGGTTTTCCTATCATTTGTTCTCTAACATACCCTAGAGAGACTAATGTTTCGGGTAAAGTTGTTAAATCGATTATACCTCCTACTTCAACAGATAACACACTATTTTTCCAGTTATTAGGAGCTGGTAAAAAACGACGTAATCCAGCTAATGGTGTGACGATAATCCCTGGCTCATCACTATTTAAAAACACCATACTATTAATTCTCTCAGCTAGTGCTTCCGGAGAAGAAAAGGACATTTCAACTGCTGCCACTTCATCAACAGGGAAGAAATGCAAATAAGACTCGTCAACAATGTGTTGCAAGTCGTCCATCAATTTAGTCCCATAATATAAATTAGGGGTCACAATCATGATCTTTTTATTTTTTTTCAGCAACGTCGACATCACTAAGCTCTTAGCTGAACCAGCTAAACCTGTAATCAATTGTGATTTTTGTGTCTCACTATTATCAAGCCACCCTTTCACTTGTTCATCTTGTTCTATTATAGTCATCATACTTTGATTGAGGTACATATTAATCATCTGACCCCCTTTATTTCTTACTATTGTATTGATTCATAGTCTCAACAAATGAATGCCCTTGTGCCCAATACAAACTCGCATCTGCCGCTAATTTTACAGCTGACAGCATGTCTTCATGTGTGTTTTTAGGAAAATTACCTAAAACATGAGCTATCACTTCTTCTCCGCGATTTGGGCGATCAATCCCTATTCGTACACGATTAAAATCAGGTGTTCCAATATGTGAAATTAAGCTTTTAATACCATTATGTCCACCAGCACTTCCTTTTTGACGCAATCTTACTTTTCCTACAGGTAAATCTAAATCATCATAAATGACTAAAACATTTTCGGGTGAAATATTATAATAAGTCATCAATGGTCCTACACTACGACCTGATTCATTCATAAATGTTTGAGGCTTTGCTAATAACACCTTTTCACCATCTACAAAAAACTCTGCCGTGTCGGCTTCAAATTGAGATTTATTAAATTCAATATTTTCTTGATAGGCAATCTCATCTAATGTAATAAATCCAATATTATGTCGAGTTGTTCGATACTTCGCTCCAGGATTTCCCAATCCAACAATTAATTTCATAATCTATATCTCCTATAACATCAAAAAACACGGGTTAGAAGACACGTGTTTTTTCATTGTATTTAAACTAAAAGGCTCTAAAATAGTATACCATACCTTTTTATATTCTATAAATAAGAAACTATTAAGACTTTTAATTAACGTTTGATTAATAGACTATTATTTGTTAAATGATCTTTTTCATAGGTTTTTTCATAATTTAGTGTTATAATTTAACATGGAGTAAATAAAAAAGGGAGCGATTGTAATGGAACACATAAGTATTGATCATCAAAAAATTATCGTTGTCGGCAATGGGGCTGTTGGTTCAAGTTATATTTTTTCCCTTGTGACACAAAACATCGCACAAGAAATTGGTATTATTGATATTGATGTAAACAAAGCAGAAGGGGATGCCCTTGATTTATCTCACGCTCTAGCATTCACTTCTCCTAAAAAAATCTATGCTGCAACTTACGCTGATTGTAAAGATGCTGACATAGTGGTGATTACTGCAGGTGCTGCACAAAAACCCGGTGAAACACGTCTAGATTTAGTTAATAAAAATTTAAAAATTTTCAAATCCATTGTTGATGATATCGTTTCTTCAGGATTTAATGGTATCTTCTTAATCGCAACTAATCCTGTTGATATTTTAACTTATGCTACATGGAAATTCTCTGGATTTCCAAAACACAAAGTTATCGGTAGCGGAACTTCTCTTGACTCTGCTCGTTTTAGACAAACCATTGCTGAGTTAGTAGACGTTGATGCAAGAAATGTCCATGGATATATTTTAGGTGAACACGGTGATACAGAATTTCCAGTTTGGTCTCATGCTAATATTGCTGGATTGCAAATTTACGAATGGGTTTCAGATCATCCTGAAATTGATGAAGAAGAATTGGTTAACATTTTCTTTAAAGTCCGTGATGCAGCATATACCATCATTGATAAGAAAGGGGCTACTTTCTATGGAATTGCTGTTGCTTTAGCTCGTATTACTAAAGCCATTCTTTATGATGAAAATGCCGTATTACCTTTATCTGTTTACTTAGATGGACAATATGGATTAAACGATATTTATATCGGTGCTCCAGCTGTGGTAAATCGCCAAGGAATCAGCCATGTTATCGAACTTCCCTTAACAGATGCTGAACAAGAAAAATTTGACTTATCTGCAAAACGTCTACAAGAAATACTAGATGAAGCATTTGAATAAATCATGTTCTTATTAATTAAAATAATAAAAGACTAGAATGATAAATTCTAGTCTTTTCTCATTATATAGGTGTTTTTAAAGCACTTATATTGTTTTTAGAAAAGAATATGTTACAATAATATTACAATTTTTATCATAGGAAGGGGCTTCACATGAAACGTAAGTCGTTGTTATTAGTGCCTTTAATTATGGTACTAGTCATTGTTAGTATCTATTCGTATTTTGCTATTACTTATCAGAATAAATTTTTGCCCAATACAAAGATTGGACAAATAGATGTCAGCCAATTATCTAGAAAACAAGCAGAAAAAAAGCTTGAGGACAATATTCATGAGAATGAATTCGTTATACTAGATAATGATAAAACTTGGAAAGCCATTCCTAAACAACAACTAGGAATCACTTTTGATGTTAATAAGACTGTCTCTGATACTATTGCAAAACAAAATCCTTGGTTGTGGTTTATGAATTACGTCAATCAACCTAAAAATGTGCCCATTGTGATGACTGATTATAACAAAGACAAACTAACTAAACAATCTAATGCTTTAAAAACAGCCTTAACGAACTTTAATAAAGAGCGCACACCCACAAAAAACGCAAAAATTGAAATGAAAGATGGTTCATTTCAAATTACAGACGAAGTAGCTGGAAATTCTATTGATGTTGATAAATTTATTTCAGCATTTGAATCTCATGTTAAAGAAGGCAAAGGGTCTATAAACTTAGAATCCTATGTCCAAAAACCAACTGTTTTGGCAACAGATACGCAATTAAAAAAAGAATTAGCGGACATAAATAAGTTAACAGAGGTCAATGCTACGTACCTCATTAATGGGCAAAAAGTGGCAATCCCTAAAGAGACAATTGCTAGTTGGTTAACAACAAACGATAAAGGTGATGTTACTTTAAATCAAGACTTAGTAAAAGAATATGTCACTCAACTTGGGCAACAGTACAATACTAGTACTAATCCAACAAAATTTAATAGCACCAAACGTGGAGAAGTGAGTGTTCCTGCTGGGTCTTATAGTTGGACAATTGCAACAGATAGTGAAACAGAACAACTGACAGAACTAATTTTATCTGGCAAAGGTTTCACAGATCGTGTTCCTGCTTATCAAGGAAGCGCTACTCCCGAATCAGCTCTTCTATCAAACACTTATATAGAAGTTGACTTACAAGCTCAACACATGTGGTACTACAAAGATGGAAAAGTTGCTTTAGATACAGACATTATTTCTGGAAAACCAAGTACACCTACTCCTTCCGGGGTGTTCTATGTTTGGAACAAAAAGCGAAATGAAACTCTTCGCGGTGAAGATTATGCAAGCCCTGTTGATTATTGGATGCCAATCGATTGGACGGGGGTAGGAATTCATGATTCCCCGTGGCAAAATGCCAATGCTTATGGAGGAACATCATATACGACAGTGGGATCACATGGCTGTATTAACACACCCCCTGATGTGTGTGCTAAATTATTTAATATGATTGATGTTGGTGTTCCTGTAGTTATCTTTTAGACAATAAATAAAAAACAAGATTAGAATAAAGCTCTAATCTTGTTTTTTATTTTTATAGTATCAACAATGTTAATCTACTTTTTTAAGCATCCTTCATATAAAAAAACAAACTAGATACTACTATTAATAGCCAGTTTGTTTTTTACTATAAAAATGCCTATATTACCATTTTTATAACTATATTATTCTGTGTAGGTATAATATTTTTCGATACATCATAGATAACAACCCTATTTTGTCGTTTAGTGCTATGCTACAGAGTTATATCTTTACTATAAAATCTCACCTCCTTTATTTATAAGTATTTTAATAAATACTTGGTTTTTCTTGAAGCATAACATTTATTTTTTCACCTTTATTTGTTGATTCCGTTCCTGCTGTTGTGATAATAGAAGCGACATACCCATCCCATGAAGATGGTCCTTCCAATTTATTATTCAATACGCCATTAACCCATAATTGAAACTCTGTATCATACGCTTCTTTAAAACGTGTCTGCCAATCAGGCGATATTGGTGTCTGATTAGAAAAATTATGTTTGACATAAGTATAGTGTGGATCCACTAATCCTAACTCTCCATTTTCACATACTACTTCACATTTAATATCATAACCAAATTGACAATTAACGAAAATTTCTAACTGGATCACCACACCATTTTTTGTCTCTAATACTAAAATTTGTGGATCATGTAAATTGTCATGTGTCATTTTAGTTTGTTTTTTAGGCAGTATACTTTCAACTGAAACATAGTCGTCTTGTAATAACCAACGTAGCACATCAATTTCATGCACTGCCGTTTGGATAATAGACATTGGCGTTGTGTAGTGTAAGCCAGATTCTGGATTTCTATGCGCACAATGTAGCATTAATACTTCCCCATATGATTTAGATTCAATTAATTTTTTTAACTCCATATAACCTTTATCATAGCGTCTCATAAAACCTACTTGTACCAAGCGTCGACCGCATTTCACTTCTGCTTCAACAATTTTAGCGCATGATTGATTATCTATAGCTAAAGGTTTTTCACAGAATACATACTTTTCTTGTGCTAACGCTTTTAATACATAATCTGCATGTGTTTCATCAATGGAAGTAATCAATATGGCATCGACGTCATCTGAAGAAATTAAGTCCTCCCCACTACCATAAAATATGATTCCCATTTCATCTGCTAATTGCTTTTTTTCTTCTTCTAAAATATCATAAATGCCAACGACTCTAGCACCTTTTATTTTATGATTAATTCTTTTTATATGCTCTGTTCCAATAGCTCCAACACCTATTACACCGATTCTTAATTCTTTATTTATCATTTTTTCACCCTTCTTCTAAGAAAAATTTTCATTATAAACCAGTAATTAAATTAATATAATTACGAGCAGCTTTTGCATAAATAAATGGATTAGCTTTTGATGGATCTTGTTCTGCCTCTACGACAATCCATCCTTCATAACCATCTTTTTCAATTTCTTGCCAAATTGGTGTAAAATCAATCATGCCATCTCCTGGAACAGTGAACACACCTTCTTTAACGCCCTTTAAGAAACTAAATGAGTTTGTTTTAACTTCTTCCATTTTTTCCTTACGAATATCTTTAAAGTGAATATGTTTAATACGGTCTTTGTGTGTTTGATACACTTCAATCGGATCTTCACCAGAGAAAACTAAGTGACCAGTATCATATAATAGTGACACTTTTTTAGGATCTGTCTCAGCCATCAAACGATTGATTTCATCAGTTGTTTGGACACCTGTCCCCATATGGTGGTGGTAAACAACAGACATGTCTTTTTCATTTGCCAACTCGCCTAATTTATCTAACCCACTTGTTAATTTTTCCCATTCATCTTCTGTAAATTCAGGTTTTTTATCAAAAACAGGTGTCTCCATTTGACCTTGTACACTATGTCCTTGTTCTGACACAACGATGACTTTTGCTCCCATTGCATGCAAAAAGTCACGATGTAACATAAAAGCCTCTTCTGTTTCTTCAAATGGTTTGGTTGTTAAAAAAGCACTAAACCAGGCACTAGCTACTGATAATCCACGTGGTTCTAAGTAACTTTTTAATTCTTCTGGATTTTTCGGATATTTGTTTCCAATTTCTGTTCCTGTGTACCCTGCTAATGCCATTTCACTGATACATTGTTCAAACGTATTTTCCTTACCTAATTCCGGCATATCATCATTTGTCCAAGCGATTGGTGCAATCCCTAACTTAATTGTCATTTGTATTTCCTCCATTTATATATTAATTTTTTAAATTTTTGGATAAGTTGTATCTACTACCACAGGTTTGCCGGTTGCAATAGATTCTTGTGCTGCAACAGCTGCTCTTTGCGCCATGATAACATCCATACCTGTTGCGACTAATGGTTGATTATTTAAAATAGCTTCTACAAATAAACGTACCTCAGTATCATATGCTTGATGATAACGTTCCATAAAGATTGGTAATGGATTTTCCATCTCTAACGACTGTTCTCCATACAATTCAACAGTTGAATCGCTTACATTTTCTGCTTTAAGCATTCCTTTAGAACCAAATACTTCTACCCGTTGGTCATAACCATATACGGCACGACGGCTATTATCAATTAAGCCAAATGAACCATTTTCAAATTCTAATACTATTGCTAATGTATCAATATCGTTTATATCTTTTAAAGTTGGATCAATAAGCGTGTTTCCTCTAGCATAAACTTCTTTAATGTTACTTCCAGCCATATATCTAGCCATATCAAAATCATGCATGGTAAAATCGAATAACAATCCTCCAATACGTTTTATTAACTCATGTGGTAATAAATCAGGATCTCTCGAAGTAATTTTTATTATTTGAGGATCACCTATTTTACCATCTCTAACATCTTGATAGATTTTTCTAAATTGACGATCCACTCGTCGATTGAACGCAATCTGCATTTTAACATCATTTTCCTTCACCGCACGTAATACTTTTAAACTTGATTCTTCATTTGTATCCATACTTAAAGGTTTTTCGCAAAAAATATGCTTTTTTGCTTTTGCTGCATCAATTGCTATTTTTTCATGTGAGTCTGTCGAAGAGAAAATGAATAACGCTTCTAATTCTTCATCACATAATAACTCTTGATAATCTTTGTAACAATGCTCAATACCTAACATATTCAATTCGTCTTCAGCATTCTCAATAAACAAATCAGATACACCTAAGATATTTATACTTGGAATGTTCAGAAGATTCTTAATATGCATCATGCCTACCCTTCCAACACCTACTACACCACAATTTAATTTTTTCATTTAGATACTCCTTCATCAATATTTTTAACTAACATTATTTTATTTAAAACAACAGAAATTGTGTTTATATTCACAATAAACTATTTAATGAAATGGCTTTCAATTTCTTCCAACGTTTTTCCCTTTGTTTCTGGTATTTTAAAATGTACCACTAAAATCCCTAATAATGCACAACCAGCAAATCCATAAAATGTAGCATTAATACCTACTGAATTGACAAGAACAGGGAAAAATAGCCCAACGAGAAAATTAGCTATCCATAAAACAAACACTGCAATTCCAGAAAAAGTCCCTCTATACTTAGCTGGAAATATTTCAGAGATTAAAATCCAAGTAACTGGTCCAATAGCTCCTTGAAAAGCAAATATATAAATAAAAATAATGATCATAATAATATATGGTGCTATTTGTGTTCCTGATAACAAATTAGATAGAACACCTACAGAAATTAACGATACTGCACAAATGGTTAATCCACTAATTTCCAATTTTTTTCGTCCCATTTTATCAACAATTGTCATTCCTACGATTGATGCAATAACTGAAACAACACCATTTAAAACATTGAATATCAATGCTGCACTAGCACCAAATCCATACATTGTTAAAATTTCAGACCCATAATACATAACTGAATTAATTCCCGAAAATTGTTGTATTATACCTAATAAACACCCTAACAAAAGAATCTTTATCGTCCAAGTTGGTATTTTTTCTTTATTTTTTTTATTTTTAACTACTTTAACAGGTATTTCTTGTATCTCTTGTATTTCTTTTTTAACCATCTCGTCATCATCTAGATAGATTTCTTTAATTATATGAATTGCACGATCTAACATACCATTTCTAGCATACCACTTAGGTGACTCTAATACTTTTGTCATACCAATTAACATAATAATTGCTGGTATAGCCGCTAACCCCATCATCACTTTCCAAATATGATTATTTTGAATAAACATATTACCTAAAATAGCATTTAATAAAAAGGCTAAGAACTGTCCACCCACAATCATTACCTGATTTAAACCAACCATTTTCCCTCTATGCTCAGCCGAAGAAATTTCACCTAAATATAATGGCACAACAGCTGATGATGCTCCTACTGCAAGTCCCAATAAGAACCGAAAAGAGACTAGAAAAGCAAAATTAAAAGATCCGCTACAACCTATTGCTCCAATCAGATAAATCCAAGCAATAATACGCAATGTCTTTTTTCGCCCAACCATATCACTTATTTTCCCACCAAAAACTGCTCCAAATGCTGCAGATAATGTTAAGGATGATGATACCCAACCTTTTTGTATAGGGGTTAACATAAAATCTTTACCGATAAAATTCAACGCGCCATTTACAACACCTGTATTATAGCCAAACAACAACCCCCCGATAGTCACAATTAACGATATAGTGATAATCTTTTTATTAACTTTTGTCACACAAACACCTTCCCTTCTTCTATACTCATCACTAAACACCAACATACCCAACAACAGATAAGATGTTACTAAATTCACAATAACAACTTACACACGAATTATACAACTCTTACTCTTTTTTTACAAGTGATTTTATAAAAAAATATAAAAATCATAAATCATCTTTATTTTAAAGGGTTTTTAAAATAATTACCTAAACAAAAAACAACAAAGTTACTCATTTTATTTTTTAAAATGAGTAACTTTGTTGTTTTTTGTTTTTTATTGTTAAAAAAAGCACAAGTTTTTATATGATTAAAATTATCTATTCTTTTTTTTTCGACTTTTTTTTATGCTTACTTTGCTTTTTTCGTAACTCAATTGCCTTTAATTGATTTGAAGCTTGAAACGAGAATATGATAGCTAATATTTTTAAAATCCATGCTAGAAGTCTAAAAATGTAGCTTACTATCGATCCCCCTATAAACGACCCCAATACAGCTCCTGTTTTATATGCACTATCTCCTTTTATCATCATGGATTTCCTACTGATCCAAGAACTATTAATCCTCCTATTAAAGATAAAGCACATGAGATAATTATTAAAATGGCTCCACTTTTTTTGGCTGTTTTGCTAAAACATGAATAGAAAAACTTAACAATAATATCGTTAATACTTTAAAAACATCAATCATACCACCTAATACTGGAACTGCTGTAATAATATCAATAATAGTCATTGTTACATAAAAACTAGATAACCTTTTGTTCATAAAAACACTATCTTTTACATATATAAGATAATTGTCTTACAATTACATATTTTTTTCAAGTTATAAAAAATTAAATATTTAATATCTTTATAAAAAAGAACCTTTATAAAGGCTCTTTTGATAAAAAATCATTTGATTCTGTCAGTAAATTAAGCAAAATGACTTTTATAAATATCTGATGCCAAATCTGATAAGCTATCTAGTTCATGACCATTACTAATTAATATAATAATATTTTCACCATCATTATCAAGAAAAACTGAAGATTCATAATCTCCCAAACTACCGTTCGTTTGCAGACATCCATCAGTCTGCCAAAATGCTCCACTATAATCATTATCCGATTTTACCATATTAGAAAAGTCTTCTTTTGTTATTAAAGTACCATCGATCAACGCCTGAACAAAAGTCACTAAATCGTTTGCAGACATCAAGACATTTCCAGCCCCAATCAAACTAGAATATAAAGCTTTTGAACGAGAAAAATCTGAAGCACTCTCTGTATAATCTCCATACAATAATGAACTATTATAAGCTTTTGCAACATCCTCTTCAGCTACATTATCCCAAAAAAATGTATGAGATAAATTTAATGGTTCGATGATTTCTTTCGTGAATAACTCTTCATAACTTTCTCCTGTGACAGTTGATAGAATACCAGCTAATAAAGAATAATTAGCATTAGTATAATTAAATCCTGTTTCTCCAGTAATTTCCAGTGTATCTAATACATAATTAATTTGATCTTCTTGTGTTGTTAATACCTTGTCTGGTGCTACTTCATCCATTTTGATACCTGATGTTTGATCAATCAAATCACGTATGGTTATATCTGAACTTCCCTTAATATCTGGATAAAAATCTGATAGAGGCGTTTCATAGGTTAATTTTCCTTTTGAAATTTCTTTTGCTACCAACGTTGCCGTCATCATTTTTTGTAAAGAAGCAACTGGAAAAAGAGTATCCAAATTATTTACCTTATTAGCTTCATAATCACTATAGCCATATACAGCTGTTGAAGTAACCTTATCTCCCTCAACCATGATAGCTACCCCATTGTAATTTTCTTTCGGAAAATAATCGTCAATAGTTTTATCAGAAGAACCACTATCAGTATTTCCTGCTGCGAGAACCTCATCATCAATCATATTTTTGTTTAAAAAGTAACCCAATCCTAGTACAATCATGACTGTTGTTATACCTATCCACACGATTTTTGTTATTTTAACTGTTTTTTTCATCACAATCATACCTCCTAATCGAACGAACACTACTTAAATTTACTTATAGTATAAAATGTGATACTTAAATTAACCTTAAATCCATTTATTTTATATTAAATTATTTATTATCAATTTTATAGTTTTTAATTATAAATAAAAAACCACACGAATCATAATAAACGTTACGTTGGTTTAAAAAAGCCTATTTACTTAACTACCAATACTGTATAATCAAGATGTTATAATAAAAAACACGTCATCAATTGATAAATTTATACAGAATCTTCATTTTTTATAATACCACGATTATTTAATTTAGTATAATCATTCGCAATATTAAAATAGTCTAATAAATAAAAATGGAGATGAATTAAAAATGAAACATATTTACCATACGTCATCACACGATTATTCATTGCTTGGTTCATTTATTTGATATACGACTCATACGCTAAGTTCCAAGAAAGTATGGAGCTTAGATTGATTCAGTTAACCTTTATTACTCATCATTATTTTTAAACATAAAAAATAAGTCAAAGATACACCTCTCTTTAACTTATCACTTAATTAATATTCTTTATAAAAAGCAACTGTGCTTCCTTTATCACACGATTCCAATCCAAAACTCTCATAAAACCCTCGAACATCTGGTTTATCTACAGTTAATAATACTTTTTGGCGCACATGTTTATATGTTGCTAATACATCAGACATTAGTGTTGTCCCAATTTTTTGACGTTGATAATCTGGGTGAATCAAAATATCTTGTATATATAAAATCGTGTAACCATCACCAATGACCCTGATTAAACCAACTAATTGTTCTCCATGCCATGCACTCACCACATAAAGCGAATTAATTAGTGCTTGCTCTAAACCTTTTAAATCTTTTGTGTAAGCTATCCATCCAACACTATCATACAACAATTCTAGTTGTTCACATTTTATATTACTTCCGTTTCTATACTCTATCATTATATTTCCTCCTAATTTATTTGTTTCATTAAGAGTCTAACTTCAACCGATTATTCATAGTAAAATCCCCTTTCAGGTGTTTCGTTCATTGTATCATACCTATAAAAAAATCCTCCAGAACGTTTCTGAAGGATTACCTTTATTATTTACTTTTTTGATAGTCTTTTGACACCATCATGATTTGGTTAAATGTTTCGACGATTGAATCAGCATAATCCTCATTTGATACCATTTGTCGAATTTTTTCTAATACGGCTTCTTCTCTTGTCGTATCAAAAACTGGAATATGATTGTCTTTTTTTATCTTCGCGATGTGCGACACACAATCATATCTTTCTTCCAATAATGATACGATTTGTTCATCAATTTCATCAATTCGTTGTCTATCTTGACTTAACATCTTATCTCCTCATTTCGTATAAGAGTCAGATTATATATCAGAGAAAAAGTCTTCACCTTTTTGTTGCACTAAAAGATGAGGCATCATTAATGAAATGGGTTCTTTGTTTACCACAATCACCTGACTATCAGGTTTACGGTAATTAATCAGTCCGCTAAAAGGATATACTTGAAAGCTTGTACCCACAATACACACCACTTCTGCTTGAGACAACCACGAAATAGCTATTTCTATATTAGACTCAGACAAGCCTTCTTCGTAAAGTACCACATTCGGACGGATGATGCCACCACATTCTTGATGATACATACTCTTCATATAGTCTGGAACGGAAACTGATTGACCACATGTTTGACAATAACAATCATACAAACTTCCATGAAATGACACCACATTTGGACTTCCTGCTTTAATATGTAAGTCATCAATATTTTGTGTCACAATCCCAACTTGTTTCATTTGGCTTAATTCTGCCATTTTTTCATGAATCACATTCGGTTTGGCTTCTGGATGGTATAATTGTTGGACAAATTGATAAAAAACGTCAGGCTCGCGTTTTAAACAAGTATGACTCAGCAAATATTCTGGATTATCCACTCCATGATATACCCCTGTCATAGAGCGATAATCAGGAATACCCGATGCTGTTGAGACACCGGCACCTGTCATAAACACGATATTTTCCGCCTGCTTTAATATCTCTATTGCTTGTTCTTCCACATCAATCACTCCTTTGCTTTATTATGACATTATTCGTCAAAAAAGCCTAATATAACTACAGAAATGATAATCGCAAAAATCATAACGTATTGTTTCTTTGTTAACTTCTCTTTTAAGAAAATTCGCGACCATAACACTGATACGATACTATATGATGCAATCATCGGTGCGACGACAATAGAATTGCTTGCGATTGCTCCAATATAGAAAAATTGTCCCAAGGTTTCAAAAAGTGCCGCAAACCCCTTATATTTTTCATGAAATACATCCATTTTTTCTCCTTTAATCGCTCGTAGATAACCCCACATTAGTAACCCGACGATAAAAAAAGTAAACTCATAACTCATATTTGCTTGGTTTTCTGGTAAAATCTCTGCATAATCCAAATAATACCCATCTAAAAACGTTCCTAGTCCATCAATCACACAGTAAAGTATCGGAAAAATAATGGCCAACGCACTTTTTCGGTATTTTTTATCAACTACATCCCCTGATATTTTTAATTCATAATCGGCTTCTTGTTTTTCATACACCGACAACATAAAAATAGCGACTGAAATAACTGCCACAGCAATAAATTGAATCCACACCATTTTCGCTCCTAGTATCAGAAACATTAATAAAGCTGACACCGCTCCTGAAGAGTTACTGATGGGTGAAGACACACTCAGCTCTATATAACGAAGTCCTACATACCCTATTGCCATTGATAAGATATACATTGACGATACTGGTAAATAAATCAACATATTTTTCCATTCAAATCCCACATCTAAATATAAATAATAGTATAAAAAGGCATGAAGCCCCATCACCAATCCCACAATGACCACTGTTTTTTGTGCACTATACTTGTCTTTTTCATTATTTCCTAACTTATAAAACAAATCAGCTGTCCCCCATGAAAAGACAGCCACCAATGCTGACATAAACCACATACTTTTCGTCTCCCTTATATTTACTTTCACACTTACTTGTTTAAAAATAACGAATTAACGTGACTTGGTCAAATAAAATTTTCGTGAAAAGTCATGACATTTTGAAAAAGGTATGATATAGTGTTAGACATATTAAGAAAAAATAACCGAATAATATAAATCTAGAGGTTGCAATCTATCAATAACATTAGTCGAGTAGAGGAATACGTTGACACTAATGCACAGGGAAGATTGCCGAAATGTGATAAAGTTCCTCGCTTATCATGTTGGGGCTATAGTGAATAACTATAGGACTGTCTTAGTTAATACTAAGATGCGCTATGATTGGATAACACTTTGTTAATCTGAATTCATCAAAAGCAACCTCTATTTACGAGGTTGCTTTTTTTTATTTATCTAAAACAAAAGGAGAATTATCATGCAAACAAACAATCGATCTACCAATCATGTCTTAATTGCACTATTATTTCTATTTATTAGTTTTATCATGCTAACACCAAAAGTTGAAGCAAGTGAGGATAAATTTGTCGTAGGAATGGAAGCTGGATACCCCCCATTCAACTGGACACAACAAAATAATGCCGATGGAGCGGTCAAAATTCAAGGCGGAAGCGAGTATGCCAATGGTTATGATGTCATGATTGCCAAACGCGTCGCTGAAGGTTTAGGAAAAGAACTGGTTATTTATAAAACATCATGGGATGGATTAGCGCCTGCGTTAACTTCTGGAAAAGTGGATGCTATTATTGCTGGAATGTCTCCCACTGAAGAACGAAAAAAAACCATTGATTTTACTAACGACTACTATCATTCAAACCTCGTCCTAGTTGTTGCGAAAGATGGAAAATATGCTAATGCAAAAAGTCTAAAAGATTTTGAAGGAGCAAAAGTCACTGCTCAATTAAATACATTTCATTACTCTGTGATTGATCAAATAGAAGGTGTCTCAAAACAAACTGCTATGGACGATTTTTCTGCTATGCGTGTAGCACTCCAATCCGGAAAAATTGATGCGTATGTTTCAGAAAAACCTGAGGGAATCACAGCTCAAAAAGTGAATCCAAACTTTAAAATGATTGATTTCAAAGATGGCCAAGGCTTTAAAACAAATCGCGATGATACATCTGTTTCTATCGGTGTAAAAAAAGGTAGCCAAGATATTACAAAAATCAATGACATTTTAGCCGGTATCACTCAAACAGAACGAGACAATTTTATGGATATTGCCATTAGTGAACAACCCGACTCACAGTCAAATGAAAACTGGGTTGTCAAAATTGTCAAAGAAAACTGGCAAATGTTCTTAAAAGGAGCTGGGGTGACACTTTTAATCTCGCTTATCGGAACAATTGTTGGGACATTCATTGGGTTAGGTATTGGATTGTTTAGAACCATTCCCACGCCAAAAAACATGGTAAACAAAGTCTTATTTAAATTATTAAACACTCTATTTTCAATTTATATCGAAATTTTTAGAGGAACGCCAATGATCGTTCAAGCGATGGTGATTTACTATGGTTCTTCTCAAGCATTTGGGATTGATATGAATCCTCTTGCAGCAGCATTATTTATTGTATCAATCAATACTGGGGCTTACATGACAGAAATCGTTCGTGGTGGTATCTTCTCGGTTGATAAAGGACAATTTGAAGCAGCATCTGCTATTGGAATGACACACGGTCAAACAATGGTCAACGTCGTGATTCCACAAGTATTTAGAAATATTCTACCTGCTATGGGGAATGAATTTGTCATCAACATCAAAGATACGTCTGTATTAAACGTCATTGCAGTAACCGAATTATTCTTCCAAGCAAAAACAGTCGCTGGAAGCAACTTTAGATTCTTTGATACCTTCTTTGTTGTTTGTGTGATTTACTTTGTTATGACCTTTACTGTAACGCGTATTTTACGATTTGTTGAAAAACGTATGGATGGTACTGGTGAATACGCACCTTATGCTAATCAAATGCAAACAGCTATTTTAGAAAGAAAGGATGACAAATAATGACAGACTTAATTGAAATCAAACACTTACAAAAACAATACGGCAATCATGAAGTCTTAAAAGACATTAATCTATCTGTAAAAGATGGGGAAGTTGTAACGATTATCGGGCCATCTGGTTCAGGTAAATCAACTTTACTTCGTTGCATTAATTTATTAGAAGAACCAACGGGTGGGGAATTACTTTTCAAAGGTGACAATATCCTTGCTCCTGGTTATAACCTACCAAAATACCGTGCTCATGTTGGAATGGTATTTCAACAGTTCAATCTATTTGAAAATCACGATGTCTTAAATAACTGCATCGTTGGACAAGTAAAAGTATTAAAACGCTCACGAGAAGAAGCAGAACGTATTGCGATTGAAAATTTAGATAAAGTCGGAATGAAAGACTTCGCCCATGCGAAACCTAGTCAATTATCTGGTGGACAAAAACAACGTGTCGCAATCGCTCGTGCCATCTCAATGGATCCTAAAGTCATGCTGTTTGATGAACCAACTTCAGCTCTTGACCCTGAAATGGTCGGAGAAGTATTAAAAATCATGCGTGAGTTAACTGGTACTGGATTAACCATGATTATTGTAACTCATGAGATGGCTTTTGCCGAAGAAGTATCTGATCGAGTCATTTTTATGGACCAAGGATTTGTAGCTGAAGAAGGTGCTCCGGAAAAAATATTCCAACACCCAGAACAAGCTCGTACAAAAGAATTTTTACAACGTATTTTAGAAGGATAGAAAATAAGCTAGCTTGAGCCAACTCAATCTAGCTTATTTTATTTATCTAGTTTTTCTAATATATTCTTTGGAATATCACTTTTTGACACATCATTTGGTCCACTAATTACCCTTGTTTGACTAATAAATACTTTTACGTATGAACCAGGTTGTAATGGTGACACATTATTGCCACTCAACTCATAATCCATTTTTTGTATTGTTCCATCTTTTTTTACAAAATCAAAATCATATTTATAAGATTTACTTCCTGATATAACCTGACCTGTATCTTCCACAGTAGGAACACCATCTGGAACTTTTGCATACGCCACATCAACTTTATAAATCGTTGTGTAATACTCATACTCTTTGTAGCCAGAAATCACGATTAATACTAAAATGACAACGAAAATAATTTCCTTTATCATACTATTCACCTTAGCAACAAATTAATTAACAATATAATCTAAAAAAACACTTTTTAATCTATCTAAAACGTAAGTTTAAAGACAAAAAAATATTATTATTATTTGAATGAACAACTAAAAAAAGTTATTATTTGTATTATTTCCATAAAAATTTTAATATATACCTAATCATAAAATAGAAGTTTTCAAAATGTGTACAAATATCACGTTAAATGATAAAAATGGCGATATTTTTTCGGGCACACAATGGATTTAGATATTTCAATGTTTGGTGAAGACCCTGGATTAGATTTAGACATTACACTAACAACTGGTCCAAAAAACATCAATATAGCTACCCAAGTTTCTCTTTGGCTTAGTAATTAAATAGTCTTAGGCACTATGACAAAGTATACAACGGTCATATATGATGGTATGAATGAACATGATACAGGTTATGGATTATTTGGTTTACCTGGAGATTATACTTCTCCTTCTCGCTTTATCAGAAGTTTTTATCTAAAAAATAGGTTAGATGATTTTGATACAAATGAAGGAATCAATAGACTGTATAGTATTTTTAGACCGATCATTGTGCCACGAAGTTTAGAACACAAAAAAGCTGAAATGAGTATCACAGATTATACACGCTACTGGTCTGGTTATGATGTCACTAAACAAATCGCCTATGCTCAAATAGGTGAAGGACTTGCTATCACAGCGAAAGAATTAGATACTTCCCTGACAGACATCACGTATCATATTATTCATTTAGATAATAATATTGTTTTCGCTTCATACATAAAGAAAACAGCACAGTTAATTCATTATTTTTTCTTTAACTACGTGTAAGATTACCTTATAAGCATTGAATAAATGCCATCAATTTAACATGATGAAAGAAGGTAAACCCATGAGAACAGAACGAGATGGAGCCAAACAAAATCGCCGTTCATTTGAACAAGAAAAAGCGAAAGAAATCTTCGAAGCTGATATCGATAAAAATCGTGAAAAAGTAACGGAGAAAAAAGAAGAAAAAGCTGAAAAACGTTTAATCCGTGAACACAAATAAAAAATAGCTACTCAAGTATTCATGAATACTTGAGTAGCTATTTTAATCTTCTTTATTAATCATATTCTTAATAGTCGTACCCAGTTGTTGGATAATATCATTTAATGGGCTAGGTTTTAATTCATTCAATCTTTCTTTAGGTGTCCACCGAACTTCGATATCACCTTTTATATCACTTATCTCCTCTGTCGAAAAAACCTCAAAGACAAAGATAATCTGTTGAAACACCACACGCTCTCATATCAAACTTACTATCTTCTATAACGACTTGAATATCTTGCATAAATAACTGCCTTTTTAATTTAAATAAGTTAACATAATTTGTTTGTATTTATCAATCATATCTAAATAATTATCTATGTCAACATACTCATTGACTTGGTGTGGTAATGTTGATTCACCAGGGCCAAAGACAACAAAATCAAATGAATTAGATGATTTAATAAATTCTGCCGTATCAGTCGTCGCACCAATCCCAATAAGTGGTAATGGTTCATCAAATTGTTGTTGAATTACCTCAATTAATTCAGACTGTTTGTTTGCTTTAACAGATAATTTATTGTAATCAATAGTGAGATTTAACTTGTATGGTTGATTTTTATTTAGTTCATCCACAGTATCTTGTAATACTTTAATAATATCATCGTTAGAAAATTCTGGAATACTACGTATATTTCCTTGCAGTGATGCAAAGTTTGGAATACTATTGACCTGTTTCCCACCATTCATAATCGTAATATTATGAATCGTTGAACCTAATTCCTCATTTACATAGTTACTTGAAATTTCATCCATTTTTTGATTGATGTGGTACGAAAAATCAATCAAATGGTTTAATGCGTTATATCCTTCTTGTGGCATAGAACTGTGTGCTTCTTTGCCTTCTGATGTCACTGTGTAATTAATTGAACCCATATGAGTATAGACTAGATTATAATTACTTGGCTCACCTACAATCAAACCATCCAAATCATCAACATATCCTAGATTAGTTAATTGTTCAGCTCCTAACTCGCCCACTTCTTCTCCAACGGTTGCTAATAATTTAATCGTTCCATTGAATTCTTTTTGTTCTTCTTGAAGCTCAATCATTGCTATAACCATTGCCATAAGACCACTTTTCATATCCGTTGAACCACGACCATAAAGTTTATTACCTTCTATAATTGCAGAAAAAGGTGGATACTTCCAATCACTCGTATCCCCAGGGTCCACGACATCCATATGACCAGTTAATCCTAGAACTTTATCACTATTTCCTTTTTTAATCGTTGCCACTAAATTACTACGATTATCAGCATATTGAATCAACTCAGTTGAAATATTAACTTGCTTTAATTTATTTTGAATATATTTTGCCACAATTTTTTCGTTACCATTGATTGTTTCCATCTTAACAATGTCTTGTAACCACTCGATTTTTTGATTCTTTTGCATGATTGTTCTCCCCTTTTTCTTTCATATATTTGTATTTTTATCATACCACGTTCATTTAATCTAACTAAATCATATCCCTTTTCTTAACATGTCTCTAAATATATTTAATCTAGTTTTAATGATATAATAGACGTAATAAAAAGAAAAGAGGGATACTTATGTCAAATAAATCGATGCCCGCTGAACCAGTTATTTTGAATGACACTACCACATTAGAAAAAGAATTTGTCGTAGAGAAAGATTTCATTAAAGAAAGAATTAACTCACTAGATCATGATGGATTTAACATTATTTTACCTAACACTACTCAAGTTATTGAAGAAAAAAAGAAAAAATAATATCATGATAAGCTGTTTTTCATCTTACTTTTTTAAGGTTAAATTAAGGATTGGATATTAAGATATAGATAGTTAAATAATTATTTAACACATTCTCTCTTCCCACAACAGAGGATGATCCCAAAGCATGTTACATTTTTTCATTTATCTGTTGACTTTTTTTATTAATGAAACGCATTATGAACTTACCTTTATTTTACCAATCGCGGATACTTCTAAACATTTAATACCTTATACCCCGTAGTATACCCATTAATTTATTAATGGGTATTTTTTTGCCTACATGAATATATTTTTATGAAAATTACATGAAATTCAATGAAGTGTATATTTATATAATATTTTTAAATAATTAAGTACAAAAAGTGTTGAAATATGTCTTATTTTATCTTATACTTTTTTTGTAACATACGTTTGCCGAACGTAGTATTATTATTTAAAAAAAAGAGGGAGATATAGTAAATGAAAAGACAAGATTACAAAAAAATGATGCAACAAAAAAAAGCTGCAAAATCGTTCAAAAAAACCGCTTTATTAAGTGCATTGAGCATTAGTATGATTAGTTTAACAACCACTGTTAGTGCAGAAGAAACTAATGGAGGAGACGTGTCTAACGACGAAACTTATGATAATTCTTTAGTGTTTGAATCAGATGCTCCGATGGCTCCTGACAATGGGCTGGTATTTGAGCCAGATGCTCCGATGGCTCCTGACAATGGGCTAGTATTTGAGCCAGATGCTCCAATGGCTCCTGACAATGGGCTAGTATTTGAGCCAGATGCTCCGATGGCTCCTGACAATGGGCTAGTATTTGAACCAGATGCTCCAATGGCTCCTGACAATGGGCTAGTATTTGAGCCAGATGCTCCAATGGCTCCTGACAATGGGCTAGTATTTGAGCCAGATGCTCCAATGGCTCCTGACAATGGGCTTGTTTTTGAGCCAGATGCTCCAATGGCTCCTGACAATGGGCTAGTATTTGAACCAGATGCTCCAATGGCTCCTGACAATGGGCTAGTATTTGAGCCAGATGCTCCAATGGCTCCTGACAATGGGCTTGTTTTTGAGCCAGATGCTCCAATGGCTCCTGACAATGGGCTAGTATTTGAAC
>NZ_JBYVZB010000006.1:0-72588 GCF_058211775.1 Vagococcus changpingensis | reverse complement strand
ATTTAATGGCGCAGTAGCTCAGTTGGTAGAGCAACGGATTGAAGCTCCGTGTGTCGGCAGTTCGATTCTGTCTTGCGCCATTTATATTAGCGGGTGTAGTTTAGTGGTAAAACTACAGCCTTCCAAGCTGTTGTCGCGAGTTCGATTCTCGTCACCCGCTTTAGAATTAAATAGGGCCTATAGCTCAGCTGGTTAGAGCGCACGCCTGATAAGCGTGAGGTCGATGGTTCGAGTCCATTTAGGCCCATTAGTTTTAAATTTTTTGGAGAAGTACTCAAGTGGCTGAAGAGGTGCCCCTGCTAAGGGTATAGGTCGGGTAACTGGCGCGAGGGTTCAAATCCCTCCTTCTCCATAGCTTTTTTATTAGGCCCGTTGGTCAAGCGGTTAAGACACCGCCCTTTCACGGCGGTAACACGGGTTCGAGTCCCGTACGGGTCATAAGCTTGAAATTGTATATACAATTTCAAGCTTTTTTTTATACAAAAATATAAAGGAAAGGAAATTAAATTAATATGAAAGAAAAATTATCATACAAGGAAAAGTTATATATTGGAATGATGGTGTTTGGTTTGTTTTTTGGAGCAGGTAACTTAATTTTTCCGATTCAAATGGGTCAAGAAGCGGGTCAAAATGTGTTATTAGCAAATAATGGATTTTTATTATCAGCGATTGGAATTCCTTTTCTAGCTATTATATCTTTTGGTGCGACTGGGACAAATAAAATTTTTGAACTAGCGAGTAAAGTATCCTCGGCTTTTGCTTATTTTTTTACTGTTGTTTTATATTTAATTATAGGTCCATTCTTTGCAATGCCGAGGTTAGCCACAACTTCATATGAAATGTCTTTTGCTCATTTTATACCTAAGGATAAATCAACATTATCTCTTTTTATTTTTAGTACTATATTTTTTTCATTTGTTTTATTATTTTCATTTAAACCAAGTAAAATTTTAGATTATATTGGAAAGTATTTAACGCCATTATTTTTAATTTTATTAAGTTGTCTCATTTTAGTAAGTTTTATAAAACCTATGGGATCGATAGAAAATGCTTCCGTGCAAGCTTCATATAAATCTACTCCTTTTATAAAAGGATTTTTAGGTGGATATAATACATTAGATGCTTTGGCAGGATTAGCATTTGGGGCTATTATTATTGAAAGTGTTAAAGGATTTGGGATTCAAAAAAAATCAAGAATTGCCATTGAAACAATGAAATCTGGAATTTTTGGTATTGTCCTTATGGGTGTTATTTATACGTTGTTATCAATTATGGGAGCGATGAGTTTAGGGACTTTATCGTTAAATAAAAATGGTGGTGTAACATTGTCCCAATTGGCAGATTATTATTTAGGTGTACCTGGTAATATTTTATTAGGTTTAATCGTGATTGTAGCCTGTTTAAAAACGGCTATTGGATTAGCAACTTCATTTGGTAAATCTTATTCAGAAATGTTTTCTGATAGACATTATTTATCATTTGTATTGGGATGTTTATTTATGGCCTTGATGATTTCTAATATAGGATTAAATGCGATTATTACAGCATCTATTCCCGTATTAATGTTTATTTATCCTTTGGCAATGGTTTTGATTTTATTATCATTGTTAAGCAAGTGGACAGATAATATTAGAAATTGTTATAAAATAGTGATAGGATTTACGGTTATCTCATCTATTTTAGATGCAATTCGAGCATTGCCTGAGTGGATGCAACAAAATAATTTAATCACATCTATTTTAAGTTTTTCTGAACAATCTATTCCATTTTTTAGTAGTGGTTTAAGTTGGATTATTTTTGCATTTGTAGGACTGATTATTTCATTACTATTTAATATTAAAAGAAACCCATCAAGCATCTAAACTAGATGGGTTTTTGGTTTATAAATAATATTTCTTAGAGACACTTAGGTCATCGTTCAATTCGTAAACTAAAGGTTGACCGGTTGGAATTTCTAGAGCCATGATATCGTCATCAGAAATATTTTCAATGTGTTTTGCTAAAGCGCGTAGTGAGTTACCATGTGCGGCAACTAATACGACATCATCTTTCAATAAAGATGGAGCAATATGATCATTCCAAAAAGGTAAGGCACGTTCAAGTGTTACTTTTAAATTTTCTCCTTCTGGAATTGCTCGTTTATCCAAGTAACGATATTTTGGATCGTGTGTGGATGACTCAGGACTACTTGGGTCAAGTAATGGAGGTAGTGTATCATATGAGCGTCTCCACAGTTGAACCTGATCTACCCCATATTTTTCAGCCGTTTCAGCCTTGTTTAATCCTTGTAATGCACCGTAGTGACGTTCATTTAAACGCCAAGATTTAAATTCAGGTGTTGAGAGTTGGTCTGATTCTTCTAGAACATAATGAGATGTTTTTATAGCCCGTTTTAAGTATGATGTATATGCAACATCAAATAAAATACCAGCTTCTTTTATTTTTCTACCAGCTTCTTGAGCTTCTTTTACTCCTTGTTCACTTAGATCAACATCTACCCATCCAGTAAATAAGTTAAGAGAGTTCCATACGCTTTGTCCATGTCGAATAAAAACTAATGTTTTCATCTGGTTCATCTACCCTTCGTATATATAAGTTATTATCTAGAAATGTCGATTGTTTTAACCCCATCATTTTGTGTGCCAACAATTACTCGATTCACCATATTTAAGAATAAGCCATGCTCAACAATACCAACTTGAGTATCTAGCCAAGCAGCTAATTCTCCAGGATTCTCAATTTTTTCTAGGTGTAAGTCTATAATATAATTTTTACTGTCTGTTAGCAAAGGATTACCATCGTCCGTTAGACGTAAAATTGGATTTAACTTATTTTCATTAAATACTTTAAATAGTTGAGCACTTCCATAAGGAATCACTTCAATAGGAAGTGGAAAAGTACCTAAATGTTTCACCATTTTTGATTCATCAACTATCCAAATGATTTCTTTTGAATAAGTTCCGACAATTTTTTCAAATAGAAGGGCAGCACCCCCACCTTTTATTCCTTGGAAGTCATCAGAGATTTCATCAGCACCATCAATCGTTAAATCAACGTAGTCTACTTCATCGATACTTTTTAAAGGAATATCCAAAGCTAAAGCTTGTACCTGTGTTGCTTTGGATGTGGTTACCCCGGTAATATTTAATCCTTCTTCTTTTACACGACGTCCAATTTCTTCTACCATATAGTAAGCTGTTGATCCAGTACCAAGACCGACAATCATACCGTCTTTTACATAATTTGCTGATTCAATGCCAACTAATTTTTTAAGATTCATAATAAAAAATTCCTCCTAGTATTCTATAAATTTATTGTAAGCATTATCTTAAAAAAAAGATACACTAAAAAATTAAATTTTATAAATTAAAGTGTTGACGTTTATTAATAGAGTGTGTTAATATTACAAAGGTGCTTGAGAACAAGTCTTTTTAAATGTATCGACTGTATTAAAGCCTATTTTACGATGCAGGATTTCTTGCATTAATTTTTTAAATTTGAAAAAGAACCACCTGGATGTGTGGCTCTAGAAAAGCTCTATAAGGAAGGAGGAACTTTATCATGCCTACAATTAATCAATTGGTACGTAAATCTCGTAAATCAAAAACAACTAAATCTGGCTCACCTGCTTTAGGTAAAAGCTATAATAGTTTCAAAAAATCTCAAACTAACGTGAACTCTCCACAAAAACGTGGTGTTTGTACACGTGTGGGTACGATGACACCGAAAAAACCTAACTCTGCGTTACGTAAATATGCTCGTGTTCGTTTGTCAAACTTAATTGAAGTGACAGCTTACATTCCAGGTATTGGACATAACTTGCAAGAACATAGTGTGGTTTTAATCCGTGGAGGTCGTGTAAAAGATTTACCAGGGGTTCGTTATCATATCGTACGTGGTGCTTTAGATACTGCTGGTGTTACTGATCGTAAACAAAGCCGTTCTAAATATGGTACTAAAAAACCTAAAAAATAATTAAATTGATTAAATAAAATTTTTGGAAGGAGGAGTTACACATGCCAAGAAAAGGTCCTGTTGCAAAACGTGATGTATTACCAGATCCGATTTATAACTCAAAATTAGTGACTCGTTTAATCAACCGTGTAATGGTTGACGGTAAGCGTGGTGTTGCTTCTAGCATTATTTATGATGCATTTGATATTATTAAAGAGTCTACAGGGAATGATCCATTAGAAGTTTTCGAACAAGCAATGGAAAATGTTATGCCTGTTCTTGAAGTTAAAGCTCGCCGTGTTGGTGGTTCTAACTATCAAGTACCGGTTGAAGTTCGTCCAGAACGTCGTTCAACTTTAGGATTACGTTGGATTGTTAACTATTCACGTTTACGTGGGGAGCACACAATGGAACAACGTTTAGCAAAAGAAATTATGGATGCAGCTAATAACACTGGTTCTTCAGTTAAAAAACGTGAAGACGTGCATAAAATGGCTGAAGCCAACAGAGCATTTGCTCACTATCGTTGGTAAGATCCTCTTTTTAAAACGAAGAGAATACAGTTGTATTTAAATCAATCAAGTTTGAGAGGAGTTAGAATAGAATGGCAAGAGAGTTTTCATTAGAAAAAACTCGTAATATCGGAATTATGGCCCACGTTGATGCTGGTAAAACAACAACAACAGAGCGTATCCTTTATTATACTGGTAAAATCCATAAATTAGGTGAAACCCATGAGGGAGCTTCACAAATGGACTGGATGGAACAAGAGCAAGAACGTGGTATTACGATTACATCTGCAGCAACGACTGCACAATGGAAAGGTTACCGTGTAAACATCATTGACACTCCTGGGCACGTGGATTTCACAATTGAAGTTCAACGTTCATTACGTGTATTAGATGGTGCTGTTACCGTACTTGACTCACAATCAGGTGTTGAGCCTCAAACAGAAACTGTTTGGAGACAAGCAACTGAATACAAAGTACCTCGTATTGTATTTTGTAATAAAATGGATAAAACTGGTGCAGATTTCTTATACTCAGTTAAAACAATCCATGACCGTTTACAAGCAAATGCTCACCCAATTCAATTACCAATTGGTTCAGAAGATAACTTCACTGGAATTATCGACTTAATCAAAATGAAAGCTGAAATCTATACAAATGACTTAGGAACAGATATCCAAGAAACTGACATCCCTGAAGAATATATGGATATGGCTAATGAATGGCGTGAAAAATTAGTTGAAGCTGTAGCTGAAACTGATGAAGAATTAATGATGAAATATTTAGAAGGTGAAGAAATCACTGAAGAAGAATTAAAACAAGGAATTCGTCGTGCGACAATCAATGTTGAATTCTTCCCTGTATTAGCTGGTTCAGCCTTCAAAAATAAAGGTGTCCAATTAATGTTAGACGCTGTTTTAGACTATTTACCAGCTCCAACTGATGTTGAAGCAATTAAAGGTATTGATACTAAAACTGATGAAGAAACAGAACGTCCATCAAGTGATGACGCACCGTTTGCTTCATTAGCATTTAAAGTTATGACTGACCCATTCGTAGGTCGTTTAACATTCTTCCGTGTTTACTCTGGAACATTAGATAGTGGTTCATACGTTTTAAATGCGTCTAAAGACAAAAAAGAACGTATCGGACGTATTCTACAAATGCATGCCAACTCACGTGAAGAAATCAGTACAGTTTATGCTGGAGATATCGCAGCTGCTGTTGGATTGAAAGATACAACAACAGGGGACACATTGTGTGCATTAGATGCACCAGTTGTTCTTGAATCAATTGAGTTCCCAGAACCAGTTATTCAAGTAGCGGTAGAACCTAAATCTAAAGCTGACCAAGATAAAATGGGTATTGCTTTACAAAAACTAGCTGAAGAAGATCCGTCATTCCGTGTTGAAACAAACGTTGAAACAGGTGAAACTGTTATCTCAGGTATGGGTGAGTTGCACTTAGACGTTTTAGTAGACCGTATGAAACGTGAATTCAAAGTAGAAGCAAACGTAGGAGCTCCTCAAGTTTCTTATCGTGAAACATTTAGAGCGCCTATGACTCAAGCGGAAGGTAAATTCGTTCGCCAGTCTGGTGGTAAAGGTCAATACGGTCACGTATGGGTTGAGTTCACACCAAACGAAGAAGGAAAAGGCTTCGAGTTTGAAAATGCTATCGTCGGTGGTGTGGTTCCTCGTGAATACATCCCAGCTGTTGAAAAAGGATTAGAAGATTCTATGGCTAATGGTGTTCTTGCTGGATACCCATTAGTTGATATTAAAGCTAAATTATATGATGGTTCTTACCATGATGTTGACTCGAACGAGACAGCATTCCGTGTTGCGGCTTCTATGGCTTTACGTGCAGCAGCTAAGAAAGCACAACCAGTTATTCTTGAACCAATGATGAAAGTAACAATTACTGTTCCAGAAGATAACTTAGGTGATATCATGGGACATGTTACAAGTCGTCGTGGACGCGTTGAAGGTATGGAAGCACATGGTAACTCACAAATTGTTAACGCAATGATTCCACTTGCTGAAATGTTTGGATACGCAACAACATTACGTTCTTCAACTCAGGGACGTGGTACATTTATGATGGTATTTGACCACTATGAAGATGTACCAAAATCTATTCAAGAAGAAATTATCAAGAAAAATGGCGGGTCTCAAGATTAATTTTTGACTAGGCTTTTTTCTAAATTTCATGTAGAATGATGATGAATGAGGGGATGAAACTCATTAATTGATTTTCTTCCTTCATCATTATAATATAAATAAACAACTTTTAAATTTTAGGAGGATATATACAAAATGGCAAAAGAAAAATTTGACCGTTCGAAAGCCCATGTAAACATTGGTACAATCGGACACGTTGACCACGGTAAAACAACTTTATCTGCAGCAATCGCAACAGTTTTAGCTAAGAAAAACGGTGGAGAAGCTTCATCATATGCTGATATTGATAACGCTCCAGAAGAAAAAGAACGTGGAATCACAATTTCTACTTCTCATATCGAATATGAAACTGATACTCGTCACTACGCACACGTTGACTGCCCAGGACATGCTGACTACGTTAAAAACATGATCACTGGTGCTGCTCAAATGGACGGCGCGATTTTAGTAGTATCTGCTGCTGATGGTCCAATGCCACAAACTCGTGAGCACATTCTTTTATCTCGTAACGTTGGTGTTCCATACATCGTTGTTTTCTTAAACAAAATGGATATGGTTGACGACGAAGAATTATTAGAATTAGTAGAAATGGAAGTTCGTGACTTATTATCTGAATACGACTTCCCAGGAGATGATACTCCAATCGTTGCTGGTTCAGCATTAAAAGCTTTAGAAGGCGACGCTTCTTACGAAGAAAAAATCTTAGAATTAATGGCTGCTGTTGATGAGTATATCCCAACACCAGAACGTGATACTGACAAACCATTCATGATGCCAGTTGAAGATGTATTCTCAATTACTGGTCGTGGTACTGTTGCTACTGGTCGTGTTGAACGTGGACAAGTTCGCGTTGGTGACGAAGTAGAATTAGTAGGTATCGCTGAAGAAACTGCTAAAACAACTGTAACAGGTGTTGAAATGTTCCGTAAATTATTAGATTACGCTGAAGCTGGAGATAATATTGGTGCTTTATTACGTGGGGTAGCTCGTGAAGATATCCAACGTGGACAAGTATTAGCTGCTCCAGGAACAATCACTCCACATACTAAATTTAAAGCTGAAGTTTACGTTTTATCTAAAGAAGAAGGTGGACGTCATACTCCATTCTTTACAAACTACCGTCCTCAGTTCTACTTCCGTACAACTGACGTAACTGGTGTATGTAACTTACCAGAAGGAACTGAAATGGTAATGCCTGGTGATAACGTAGCTATGGACGTTGAATTAATTCACCCAATCGCGATCGAAGACGGAACTCGTTTCTCAATTCGTGAAGGTGGACGTACTGTTGGTTCAGGCGTTGTAACTGAAATCGTAGGTTAATTTTTTAATCTATTCAAATAAAGCATTGTTGTGTAAGGACGTAAGGTTGAAAACATTTGTTTTCAACCTTTTTTTGTTTAATGGTTTTCAAACTTTGTTATTTAAGGCATAAAATAAAAAAAATATCTAATAAGGTGAAAATAAAAAGAATTTAATGTAAAAAAGGGTTGCTTATAGCATTCTTTTTTAGTATAATTCTAGAGGTGCTGATAAAAAAGTGTATTAGTACCTCGTATAAAAATACGGAGGCGTTGAATCGAGAGGTTGCGACACGCCAGGAAGCATTGCCATGGTGGCGTGTTGGATATTTTCGAGGAGCTATGTCTACTTTTAAAATAGGCGAAGGAGGGAACAAAATGGCAAAACAAAAAATTCGTATCCGTTTAAAAGCGTATGAACATCGTGTATTAGATCAGTCTGCAGAAAAAATTGTAGAAACAGCAAAAAGAACAGGTGCTGAGGTTTCTGGACCAATTCCATTACCAACTGACCGTTCAGTTTATACAGTAATTCGTGCGACACATAAATACAAAGATTCACGTGAACAATTCGAAATGCGTACTCACAAACGTTTAATTGATATTGTGAGCCCAACACCAAAAACAGTTGACGCTTTAATGAAGCTAGACTTGCCAAGTGGTGTAAATATTGAAATTAAATTATAATAACAAAAAGATGGAGGTGTACTCATGACCAAAGGAATCTTAGGTAAAAAAGTAGGTATGACACAAATATTTACAGAAAACGGCGAATTAATTCCCGTAACAGTAATCGAAGCAACTCCAAACGTTGTTTTACAAGTTAAAACTGTTGAAACTGATGGATACGAAGCTGTCCAAGTTGGTTTCCAAGATAAACGTGATATTTTGTCAAACAAACCTGCTAAGGGTCATGTTGCAAAAGCAAATACGACTCCTAAGCGCTTCATTAGAGAATTCAATGATGTTGAGCTGGGAGAATATGAAGTAGGTAAAGAAATCACTGTTGATGTTTTCCAAGCAGGAGACATTGTTGATGTCACAGGTACAACTAAAGGACACGGCTTCCAAGGGGTTATTAAGCGTCATGGACAATCTCGTGGACCAATGGCACATGGTTCTAGATACCATCGTCGTCCAGGTTCAATGGGTGGAGCGTCTGATCCATCACGTGTATTTAAAGGCAAAAAACTTGCTGGACGTATGGGTGGAGATCGTGTTACCGTTCAAAACCTTGAAATCGTAAGAGTAGATGCAGATAAAAATGTTATTTTAGTAAAAGGTAATGTACCTGGTGCTAAAAAATCATTAATTGAAATAAAAACAGCTGTTAAGGCTGCTAAATAATTGTGGGAGAGGAGGAACTAAGAATGACATCTGTAGCATTATTTAAACAAGATGGAACTCAAAATGGCGAAATTGAATTAAATGAAGCTATTTTTGGTATCGAGCCAAACGAAAGTGTTGTCTACGATGCAATTATCATGCAACGTGCTTCTTTAAGACAAGGAACTCACGCTGTTAAAAACCGTAGCGCTGTACGCGGTGGTGGACGTAAACCATGGCGTCAAAAAGGAACAGGTCGTGCGCGTCAAGGATCTATCCGCTCACCACAATGGCGTGGAGGTGGAGTTGTCTTTGGACCAACACCACGTTCTTACAGCTACAAATTACCTAAAAAAGTTCGTCGTTTAGCAATTAAATCTGTTTTATCAGAAAAAGTTGCTGAAAACAAACTAGTTGTTGTTGAAGGATTAGCTTTCGACGCACCAAAAACAAAAGAATTTAAACAAGTTTTAGCAAACTTAAGTGTTGACACTAAAGTTTTAGTAGTACTAGAAGGTGGCAATGATTTTGCTGCTTTATCAGGACGTAACTTACCAAACGTTTCTATTGTAGAATCAAATAACGTAAGTGTACTTGACGTAGTTGCTGCTGACAAACTATTAGTAACTAAAACTGCTCTAACTCAAATAGAGGAGGTGCTTGCATAATGGAATTAATCGACGTAATTAAACGTCCAGTTATTACAGAAATGTCTGTAGCAGCTATGGACGAAAAAAAATACACGTTTGAAGTTGACGTAAGAGCCAACAAAACATTAGTTAAGCAAGCTGTAGAATCAGTTTTCGACGTTAAAGTTAAAAAAGTGAACATCATGAATGTAAAACCTAAACTTAAAAGAATGGGTAAACATGCTGGTTATACTAAAAAACGCCGTAAAGCAATTGTACAACTAACAGAAGATTCAAAAGAAATTCAAATTTTTGATGCTGAATAATTACAGCATCAACTAAAGTAGGAGGGAAATCACGTGGCGATTAAAAAGTATAAACCTACCACAAATGGTCGTCGTAACATGACTGGTTCTGATTTTGCTGAAATCACAACATCTAAACCAGAAAAAACGTTATTACAACCATTAAGTAAAAACGCTGGACGTAACAACCAAGGTAAAATTACTGTACGTCATCAAGCTGGTGGACACAAACGCCAATATCGTTTAATTGACTTTAAACGTAATAAAGATAATGTGGTTGGTACTGTAAAAACAGTTGAGTATGATCCAAACAGATCTGCTAACATTGCATTAATCCATTACACTGATGGTGTGAAGGCATATATCTTAGCACCAAAAGGCATCCAAGTAGGTGCACAAATTTCTTCAGGTCCAGATGCGGATATCAAAGTAGGAAATGCTCTACCATTGAATAATATCCCAGTTGGTACTGTTATCCATAACATTGAGTTAAAACCTGGTAAAGGTGGACAATTAATTCGTTCAGCTGGTACTAGCGCTCAAGTGTTAGGTAAAGAAGGTAAATATGTATTAGTTCGTTTGAATTCAGGAGAAGTTCGTATGATTTTAGGAACTTGTCGTGCAACAATCGGTACTGTAGGTAACGAACAACACGAATTAATCAACATCGGTAAAGCTGGTCGTAATCGTTGGTTAGGTAAACGTCCTACTGTACGTGGTAGCGTAATGAACCCTAATGATCACCCACACGGTGGTGGTGAAGGTAAAGCACCTATCGGACGTCCATCTCCAATGAGTCCATGGGGCAAACCAACACTTGGATACAAAACACGTAGCAAAAAAGCTAAATCAGATAAACTTATTGTACGTCGTCGTAAAACTAAATAATTTGATAGCTAATATGAAATATGTGAGAGGAGGTTCACCATGGGTCGTAGCTTAAAAAAAGGACCTTTTGTCGATGAACACTTAATGAAAAAAGTGGAAGCACAAAAAGATCAACCGAAAAAGAAAGTAATTAAAACTTGGTCACGTCGTTCTACAATTTTTCCAAACTTTATAGGATATACTATCGCAGTATATGATGGAAGAAAACATGTTCCTGTTTACATTCAAGAAGACATGGTAGGCCATAAACTAGGTGAATTCGCACCAACAAGAACTTATCGCGGACATGCTGCTGACGATAAAAAAACAAATCGCTAATTGAGGGGAGGACACGAATATGTCAGAAGAAAGAATTACTTCAGCTAAAGCAACTGCTAAAACAATTCGCACTTCACCTCGCAAGACAAGACTTGTTGTTGACCTAATCAGAGGTAAACAAGTAGGAGAAGCAATTTCAATCTTGAAATTCTCACCTAACAAAGCAGCAGGTATTGTTGAAAAAGTGCTTATGTCAGCTATTGCTAACGCAGAAAATAACTTTGATTTAGATGTTGAAGATTTAGTAGTATCAGAAGTATTTGTAAATGAAGGACCAACAATGAAACGCTTCCGTCCTCGTGCAAAAGGATCTGCTTCACCTATCAACAAAAGAACAAGTCATATTACAGTAGTAGTATCAGAAAAATAAGGAGGGACAACCAGTGGGTCAAAAAATTAATCCAATTGGAATGCGTGTCGGCGTCATTCGTGACTGGGATGCGAAATGGTATGCAGAAAAAGAATACGCTGAATACCTACATGAAGATTTGAAGATTCGTAAATTCATTTCGACTAGATTGGCTGATGCTTCTGTTTCAACCGTTGAAATCGAACGTGCTGCAAATCGCGTGAACGTTTCAATTCATACTGCTAAACCTGGTATGGTTATTGGTAAAGGCGGATCTGAAGTTGAAGCTTTACGTAAAGAATTAAATAAATTAACTGGTAAACGAGTTCATATTAACATCGTTGAAATCAAAAAACCAGATTTAGATGCTAAATTAGTAGCAGAAGGAATTGCACGTCAATTAGAAAATCGTGTAGCATTCCGTCGTGCTCAAAAACAAGCTATCCAACGTACAATGAGATCAGGTGCTCAAGGTATCAAAACTCTTGTATCTGGACGTTTAAATGGTGCTGACATGGCACGTTCTGAAGGTTATTCTGAAGGAACTGTTCCATTGCACACATTAAGAGCAGATATTGATTATGCTTGGGAAGAAGCAGATACAACATACGGAAAACTAGGAGTTAAAGTGTGGATTTATCGTGGAGAAATTCTTCCTGAAAAGAAAAACACTGAGAAAGGAGGGAAATAATCATGTTAGTACCTAAACGTGTAAAACACCGTCGTGAATTTAGAGGTAAAATGCGTGGTGAAGCTAAAGGTGGAAAAGAAATCGCATTTGGTGAATATGGCTTACAAGCTGTAGATTCTCATTGGATTACTAACCGTCAAATTGAAGCTGCCCGTATCGCAATGACTCGTCACATGAAACGTGGTGGGAAAGTATGGATTAAAATTTTCCCTCACAAGTCATATACATCAAAAGCAATTGGTGTTCGTATGGGTTCTGGTAAAGGGGCTCCTGAAGGCTGGGTTTCACCAGTAAAACGTGGAAAAATCTTGTTTGAAGTTGCTGGCGTTCCAGAAGATGTAGCTCGTGAAGCATTAAGACTTGCTTCTAATAAGTTACCTATTAAAACAAAAATTGTAAAACGTGAAGAAATGGGTGGTGAATCGAATGAAGGTTAAAGATATCAGAGAGTTAACCACTACCGAAATGATCGCTAAAGAGAAAGAGTATAAAGAAGAACTTTTCAACTTACGTTTCCAATTAGCAACAGGTCAATTAGAAAACACAGCGCGAATTTCAGAAGTTCGTAAATCGATTGCACGCATCAAAACAGTTTTGCGTGAAGAAGCTGCTAAGTAATAGTGGAAGGAGGCCATTGATAGATGACTCAAGAAAGAAATGAACGTAAAGTCTACACTGGGCGAGTAGTTTCCGATAAAATGGATAAAACTATCGTTGTTGTAGTAGAAACAAAGAAAACTCATAAGATTTATGGCAAGAGAGTTAAATACTCTAAAAAATATAAAGCTCATGATGAAAACAATGTAGCAAAAACGGGAGACATCGTTAAAATTATGGAAACTCGTCCATTATCTGCGACAAAACGCTTCCGTTTAGTAGAAGTTGTAGAAGAAGCAGTAATTATTTAATTCGAATTTTCCTATAGAGAAACCTGAAAGTTTGAAAGGAGGATACTCAAGTGATCCAACAAGAAAGTCGTATGAAAGTTGCTGACAACTCAGGAGCTCGTGAAGTACTTACAATTAAAGTACTTGGTGGTTCTGGTCGTAAAACAGCAAATATCGGTGACGTTGTGGTTTGTACGGTTAAACAAGCAACACCAGGTGGAGTTGTTAAAAAAGGCGAAGTAGTTAAAGCTGTTATCGTTCGTACAAAATCAGGAGCTCGTCGTAGTGACGGTTCTTATATCAAATTTGATGAAAATGCATGTGTGATTATTCGTGATGACAAGAGCCCACGTGGTACTCGTATCTTTGGGCCAGTTGCTCGTGAATTACGTGACAACAACTTTATGAAAATAGTCTCACTAGCACCAGAAGTGTTATAATACATACTCATGTTTAAAGGAGGTGCGAAACAAGATGTTCGTTAAAAAAGGCGATAAAGTAAAAGTTATCTCAGGTAAAGATAAGAATAAAGAGGGAATCGTACTCCAAGCATTTCCGAAGAAAGATCGCGTCATCGTAGAAGGTGTTAACGTTATGAAAAAACACCAAAAACCTAGCGCGGCAGCTCCACAAGGTGGAATTATCGAAATGGAGGCATCTATTCACGTTTCTAATGTAATGGTGGTTGATCCATCTAATGGTGAACCAACACGCGTAGGATACAAAGAAGTAGATGGTAAAAAAGTACGTGTTTCTAAGAAAACTGGAGAAGTTTTAGATAAATAAGAATATCAGGAAGGAGGCAATGTTGAATGAACCGCCTAAAAGAAAAGTATCTTAATGAAGTAACACCATCATTGGTGGAAAAATTTAATTACTCTTCTGTTATGCAAACACCTAAAGTTGATAAAATCGTTATTAACATGGGTGTTGGTGATGCAGTATCAAATAGTAAAAACTTAGATAAAGCTGTTGAAGAACTTGCTTTAATCTCTGGACAAAAACCAATTATTACAAAAGCTAAAAAATCTATCGCTGGTTTCCGTTTACGTGAAGGAATGCCAATCGGATGTAAAGTAACTTTACGTGGAGAAAGAATGTACGAATTTTTAGATAAATTAGTATCTGTCTCTTTACCTCGTGTACGTGACTTCCATGGTATCAGCAAAAAATCATTTGACGGACGTGGAAATTACACTTTAGGTGTAAAAGAACAATTAATTTTCCCTGAAGTTGATTATGATTTAGTAGATAAAGTTCGAGGAATGGACATTGTTATTGTTACAACAGCTAATACTGATGAGGAAGCTCGTGAGTTATTAGGTCAACTTGGAATGCCATTCCAAAAATAATTTAAGGAGGCGAACTACGTGGCTAAAAAATCAATGATTGCTAAAAATAAACGTCCAGCAAAATTCTCAACTCAAGAATATACTCGTTGTGAACGTTGTGGACGTCCACATTCAGTTTATCGCAAATTCAAACTTTGCCGTATTTGCTTCCGTGAACTTGCCTATAAAGGACAAATTCCCGGCGTGAAGAAAGCAAGCTGGTAAAAAAAGTAAACCGCAAAAGGAGGTAAAGGACTCAATGGTGATGACAGATCCAATTGCAGACTTCTTAACTCGTATTCGTAATGCGAATATCGTAAAACACGAATCATTAGAAGTGCCTGCATCAACAATCAAACTTGAAATCGCAAAAATCTTACAACGTGAAGGTTTTGTGCGTGAAGTAGAATTCATCGAAGATGACAAACAAGGAATCATCCGTGTTTTCTTAAAATATGGTAAAAACGACGAACGCGTTATTACTAACTTAAAACGTATCTCAAAACCAGGTTTACGTGTTTATGTAAAAGCTGATGAAGTGCCTAAAGTATTAAATGGTTTAGGTATAGCTATTATCTCAACTTCAGAAGGTATCTTAACTGATAAAGAAGCAAGAGAGCGTAATACTGGTGGAGAAGTACTAGCATACGTTTGGTAAAAAATTATTAATCAAGGAGGTGGCCTAGAGTGAGTCGTATCGGAAATAAACCAGTCGTAGTTCCTGCAGGTGTTACAGTAACGCAATCAGGAAACACTGTTACGGTTAAAGGTCCAAAAGGTGAATTAACTCGTGAGTTTTCACCAAATATTACGTTAAACATTTCAGAAGGTGAAGTTGTCTTAACTCGTCCTGATGATACTAAAGAAAACAAAACCTTACATGGTACAATGCGTGCTAACTTAAACAACATGGTTGTTGGTGTTAGTGAAGGGTTTGAAAAAGCTCTTGAACTAATTGGTGTTGGTTACCGTGCTCAATTACAAGGTAAAAAACTTGTTTTAAACGTTGGATATTCACATCCAGTTGAGTTTGAAACACCAGAAGGCATCACAATTGAAGTTCCTTCAAATACACAAATTGTTGTTAAAGGGTCTAACAAAGAAGTTGTTGGTGAACTTTCAGCAAACATTCGTGGAGTACGTCCTCCTGAACCTTACAAAGGCAAAGGTATTCGCTATGTTGGCGAACACGTAAGACGTAAAGAAGGTAAAACTGGTAAATAACAAATAAACTAATGAGGTGACAAGTGTGATTTCAAAACCAGATAAAAATAAAGTGCGCCAAAAAAGACATCAACGCGTACGTAGTAAAATCTCTGGTACTGCCGAGTGCCCACGCTTGAACGTATTCCGTTCTAACAAAAACATCTACGCTCAATTAATTGATGACGTAGCGGGTGTGACACTTGCAAGTGCCTCTACTGTTGATAAAGATATCGCAGGAGAAAACAAAACAGAAGCAGCTACAGCTGTAGGAGCTTCAATCGCTAAAAAAGCAACAGAAAAAGGTATTAAAGAAGTAGTCTTTGACCGTGGTGGATACCTTTACCATGGACGTGTAGCTGCATTAGCTGAAGCAGCACGTGAAAATGGACTAGAATTTTAGGAAAAGGAGGAACACCATTCATGGCTAATTTAGATGCTAGACAATTCGACTTAGAAGACCGCGTAGTAGCTATTAACCGCGTATCTAAAGTTGTTAAAGGTGGACGTCGTCTACGCTTTGCTGCTTTAGTAGTAGTTGGAGATAGAAATGGTCACGTTGGATTTGGTACTGGTAAAGCTCAAGAAGTACCTGAAGCAATTCGTAAAGCAGTAGAAGATGCTAAGAAAAACTTAATCGAAGTACCAATGGTAGGCTCAACAATTCCTCACGAAGTGATTGGATCATTCTGTGGTGGACGTATCCTTATGAAACCTGCTGTAGCCGGTTCTGGGGTTGCTGCTGGTGGACCAGTGCGTGCCGTCCTTGAGTTAGCGGGTATTTCTGATATTACAAGTAAATCTTTAGGATCAAACACACCTGTCAACGTTGTTCGTGCAACTGTTGAAGGATTAAGTAGACTAAAACGTGCAGAAGAAGTGGCTGAACTTAGAGGCATTTCTGTTGACGAACTAATCGGATAAGGGGGACCAAAAATGAGCGAATTAAAAATTACTTTAAAACGTAGTATCATTGGACGTCCTCAAAACCAACGCGATACAGTGAAAGCTTTAGGCTTGAAAAAAACTAATTCTACAGTTGTTAAACCAAACAACGAAGCAATTAAAGGAATGGTTAACACTATATCTCATTTAGTGGACGTTGAAGAAATTTAAGTGTAATTTGTAGGTAGACTATTTTTAAGGAGGTGCCGAATATATGAAACTTCATGAGTTACATCCGGCAGAAGGATCAAGACATGTACGTAATCGTGTAGGTCGTGGATCATCATCTGGTAACGGTAAAACATCAGGTCGTGGACAAAAAGGTCAAAAATCACGTTCAGGTGGTGGTGTACGTTTAGGTTTTGAAGGGGGACAAACTCCTTTATTCCGTCGTTTACCAAAACGTGGATTTACTAACATTAACCGTAAAGATTATGCAGTAATCAACTTAGACGTGTTAAATCGTTTTGAAGATGGTACTGAGGTAACACCAACTACTTTAATTGAAGCAGGAATCGTTAAAAACGAAAAATCAGGAATCAAAGTTTTAGGTAATGGTGAATTAACTAAAAAATTAACTGTGAAAGCAGCTAAATTCTCTGAATCTGCAAAAACTGCAATTGAAGCAGCTGGTGGGTCAGTTGAGGTGATCTAATGTTTAAGCTGTTGAAGGATTCGTTTAAGATAGAAAATATCCGTAATAAGATATTTTTTACACTTTTCATTCTCTTCGCGTTTAGAGTTGGAGCACATATTACAGTACCTGGTGTTGACGCAAAAGCATTAACAAATCTTAATGATTTAGCTTTAATGGCGATGTTCAACACAGTCAGTGGTAATGCCATGGAGAGATTCTCATTGTTCGCAATGGGAGTATCGCCATACATTACTGCATCTATTATTGTTCAATTACTTCAAATGGATATCGTACCGAAATTTGTTGAATGGTCAAAACAAGGTGAGGTAGGACGTAGAAAATTAAACCAAGCAACACGTTATATTACGTTGGTGTTAGGCTTTGTTCAATCGATTGCTATCACAGCTGGTTTTAACCTGTATGCAAATGCCGGACTAGTGAAAAGTCCAAGTGTATTTACGTATGTAAGTATCGGAATCATCTTAACAGCTGGTACCATGTTAGTTACTTGGATGGGCGAGCAAATATCTGAAAAAGGAATTGGAAATGGTGTCTCAATGATTATCTTTGCTGGAATTATCGCCAGATTCCCATCAAGCATCAAAGAAATCTACGTAGACTATTTTGTCAATATTGATAAATCTGATATGTGGAAATCTGTATTATTCATACTTGCCTTAGTTATTGCTGTTCTTTTAGTAGTAGTTATGGTAACTTATGTGCAACAAGCAGAAAGAAAGATACCAATTCAATATACAAAACGTGTAGCTGGTGCACCACAAAGTAGTTATTTACCATTAAAAGTAAATGCAGCAGGAGTTATTCCTGTCATCTTTGCCAGCTCAATTATAGCAACACCGCAAGCTATTTTGACTGCCTTTAAAACAACACAAGGCGGAAAAGGTTGGTTTGACGTGTTGACTACATTGTTTAATTATTCAACTATCCCAGGTGGAATACTTTATACAATTATGATTGTTGCTTTTACATTCTTCTATGCCTTTGTTCAGGTTAATCCTGAGAAAGTAGCTGAGAATTTGCAGAAGCAAGGAAGTTATATTCCAAGTGTACGACCTGGCCAAGAAACAGAAAAATTCATTTCGTCTTTATTAATGAGATTAAGTGTTGTTGGATCTGTCTTCTTAGGATTAGTGGCAATTCTACCAATTATTGCACAAAATATTTGGGGCTTACCTCAATCAATTGGATTGGGAGGAACAAGTTTACTGATTGTCATTAGTGTGGCTCTTGAAACAAATAAACAGCTTGAAGGGTTATTGTTGAAGCGTCAGTACACTGGTTTTATCAGAGAGTAAGAGTGTGTGTTGAGGTTTTACCTCAGCACTTTTCTCGAACTTAAGGAGGAAAACAAATGAATCTCATCCTAATGGGGTTGCCAGGAGCAGGTAAAGGTACTCAAGCGGAAAGAATCGTCGATGTTTATGAAATCCCACATATTTCTACTGGAGATATGTTCCGTGAAGCAATGAAGAATGAAACACCTCTTGGTAAAGAAGCAAAATCTTATATCGATAAAGGCGAATTAGTTCCGGATTCTGTGACAAACGGGATTGTAAAAGATCGTTTATCACAAGCTGATACAGAAAAAGGATTTTTATTAGATGGATTTCCTCGTACACTAGCTCAAGCAGAAGAATTAGATACAATTTTAGAGGAGTTAGGTAAAAAAGTAGATGATGTTCTAAACATCCATGTAGCAGAAGATGTATTAGTTGACCGTCTTGCTGGTCGTATCATTTGTAGAAGTTGTGGCGCAACTTATCACAAAACAAACAATCCACCCAAAGTGGAAGGTACTTGTGATCGTTGTGGTAGTCATGATTTTTATCAAAGAGAAGATGATAAGCCTGAGACAGTTAAGAATCGTCTAGAAGTTAACATTAAAAATAGCGAACCAATTTTAGCGTATTACCAAGATAAAGGTGTATTACACACTATTGATGGAGATCGTGATATTGATGCTGTTTTTGAAGATGTGAAATCAATCATAGATAAAGCCAATTAGAAAGCTCATCTAGTTATCTATTCTATGTCACTTACTATTTCTTACCCGCATTTTTTTCATTGAATTGATGCAGGTATCTTTTCTTTGTGTAGCTTTTATGCTATAATACAAAAGTTGAAATGAAATAGGTGTGAGTACTATTTTTGTCAATTGTCAGATGTAAACACTGTATAAGGAGGTACTAGTTGTGGCGAAAGAAGATATGATTGAAATCGAAGGTACAGTCGTCGAAACTTTGCCGAATGCAATGTTTAAAGTTGAATTAGAAAATGGCCATGTTATTTTGGCTCACGTGTCAGGAAAGATCAGAATGCATTACATTCGTATTTTACCTGGTGACAAAGTAACTGTTGAGTTATCTCCATATGATTTAACTCGTGGTCGTATTACTTACCGCTTTAAATAATTGTACTCCGTAAAATTCAAGGAGGTATAATCATGAAAGTAAGACCATCAGTAAAACCAATTTGTGAAAAATGCAAAATAATTCGTCGTAAAGGTCGAGTTATGGTTATCTGTGAAAACCCAAAACATAAACAACGTCAAGGATAAAGGAGGTGTAACGAATAATGGCTCGTATTGCAGGTGTAGATATTCCTCGTGATAAACGTGTTGTTATTTCGCTTACTTACATTTACGGTATTGGAAAGAAAACTTCTCAAGAAATCTTAAAAGAAGCAGGAGTTTCTGAAGATATTCGTGTGCGCGATTTAACTAACGAACAAACTGATAGCATCCGTGCTGCAGTAGATAAATTAAAAGTTGAAGGTGACTTACGTCGTGAAGTGAACTTAAACATCAAACGTTTGATGGAAATTGGTTCATACAGAGGTATGCGTCATCGTCGTGGTTTGCCAACTCGTGGTCAAAACACAAAAAACAATGCTCGTACTAGAAAAGGACCAGCTCGTTCAATCGCTGGTAAGAAAAAATAAGATTAGAGTGAAGGAGGTTTAAAGCTTCATGGTAGCAAAAAAAGTTTCAAGAAAACGCCGAGTGAAAAAAAATATTGAAGCAGGTGTGGCACATATCCACTCTACTTTCAATAATACAATCGTAATGTTAACTGACGTACATGGAAATGCCATTGCATGGTCATCTGCAGGTTCATTAGGATTTAAAGGTAGTAAAAAAGCAACTCCATTCGCAGCTCAAATGGCAGCTGAAACTGCAGCAAAAGCAGCTATGGAACATGGCTTGAAAACTGTTGACGTAACTGTAAAAGGACCTGGTTCTGGTCGTGAAGCAGCTATTCGTTCATTACAAGCAACAGGATTAGAAGTGACAGCAATTCGTGACGTTACTCCAGTTCCACATAATGGATGTCGCCCTCCAAAACGCCGTCGTGTTTAGTGAGAGTTTATTCATTGGATAGGAATTATAGCGACATTGAACAAGACACTTTCGTTTTGAAAGGGGTATAGACAAGAATGATTGAATTTGAGAAACCAAGAATCACAAAAATCGATGAAGATAGAGATTATGGCAAGTTCGTCATCGAACCACTTGAAAGAGGATATGGTACGACTTTAGGTAACTCTTTGCGCCGTATTTTATTATCGTCTCTACCAGGGGCTGCCATCACTAATTTACAAATCGATGGTGTGTTGCATGAATTTTCAACTGTCAAAGGTGTACGTGAGGATGTCACTCAAATTATTCTAAATATCAAGGGACTTGCTTTAAAGCTTTATGCTGATGAAGAAAAGACACTTGAAATTGATATAACTGGCCCAGCTGACGTGACTGCTGGAGATATTCTTACTGACAGTGATGTTGAAATTATGAATAAAGATTTATTCATTTGTAGCGTTGCTGAAGGTGCGACTTTCCGTGCAAGCTTAACTGTTAAGCCAGGACGTGGTTATGTACAAGCAGAAGAAAATAAAAGTGAAGATATGCCTATTGGTGTATTACCAGTGGACTCTATCTACACGCCAGTTAATCGTGTAAACTACCAAGTAGAAAATACACGTGTTGGGCGTCGTGATGATTACGACAAACTAACTTTAGATGTCTGGACAGATGGATCTATCGCTCCACAAGAAGCTATCAGTTTATCTGCTAAAATCTTGACTGAGCATTTAGATATTTTTGTTAACTTGACTGATGAAGCAAAAAATGCCGAAATCATGATTGAAAAAGAAGAAACACAAAAAGAAAAAATGTTAGAAACAACAATCGAAGAGCTTGATTTATCCGTTCGTTCTTATAACTGTTTGAAACGCGCAGGCATCAACACTTTACAAGAATTAACCAATAAATCAGAAGCAGAAATGATTAAAGTTCGTAATTTAGGACGTAAATCACTTGAAGAAGTTAAAGCTAAACTAGCCGATCTTTCTTTAGGATTACGCCAAGAGGACTAATCTAAACCGATTAAAGGAGGGAACACGACGTGAGTTATCGTAAATTAGGTCGCACAAGCAGCCAACGAAAAGCAATGTTACGTGATTTAACAACTGATTTAATTATCAATGAACGCATTGAGACAACTGAAGCTCGTGCAAAAGAAATCCGTTCAACAACTGAAAAAATGATTACTTTAGGTAAACGTGGGGATCTTCATGCTCGTCGTCAAGCAGCAGCATTCGTAAGAAACGAATACTTAGATGCTCGTTTAGACGAAAAAGAAGAAACTATCATTGAAGAAAGTGCTTTACAAAAATTATTCAATGACTTAGGACCTCGTTATGCTGACCGTCAAGGTGGTTACACACGTATCCTTAAAAAAGGACAACGCCGTGGAGACGCAGCACCAATGGTTATCATTGAACTTGTTTAATTTTGATAATTGCATCACTTTATAGATGATCTTTTTAGAGTGTTATGATGTTGGAGAGTTTTCTCCGAGTCTAGCTCGGTGCAGTCCTCTGTCTCTTGTGATAGAGGACTTGCGCTCATCATATAAAGTGCTTTTTTTATATCATCATTTATGATAAATGGTTATTATACATAAAAATGTTTCTTTGTATCCTCAAAAAGTTTGAGTTTAGAAAGAAGCATTTTTTAAAAATTAAAATGACGTTATTTAAGGAAGGCAGTAAAATGAAAAATCCCTTAATTGAATTAAATAATATATCCTTCCAATATTATGGACAGGAACATAAAGCGTTAAATGATGTATCACTTACCATTAATAAAGGTGAATGGGTAGCGTTAATTGGTCATAATGGGTCAGGTAAGTCTACTTTAGCAAAAACCATTAATGGTTTAATCTCACCGGAATCTGGCGAAATAAAAGTTAATGGAGAGTTGTTAACGGAAGAAAATATTTGGGACATTCGTAAAATGGTTGGTATGGTGTTTCAAAATCCAGATAATCAATTTGTTGGCTCAACAGTTGAAGATGATGTAGCCTTTGGTTTAGAAAATCAAGGAATTCCTCGTGATGAAATGATTGTAAGGGTCAACAACGCGCTTGAGAGAGTTCGTATGTCTGATTTCAAGATAAAAGAGCCAGCTAGACTATCAGGTGGACAAAAGCAACGTGTTGCTATTGCAGGGGTGATTGCTTTAGCACCTGACGTGATTATTTTAGATGAGGCAACCTCCATGCTTGATCCACAAGGTAGACAAGATGTGATTGAAACGATTCGTGCATTGAAAGAAGAAACAAATTTAACAGTTATTTCGATTACACATGATATTGATGAAGCTGCTTATGCTAATCGTGTTCTTGTGATGAAGCAAGGTGAGATTATCCATGAAGGAACACCGGAAGAAATATTTTCTCATGGTGAGGCATTAATTGGGATGGGGTTAGATATACCATTTCCAGAAAAATTAAAAGCGTCATTGCGTAAAAAAGGAATTAATGTGCCAAATGAGTATTTGACAAGGGAAGGATTGGTGGAATGGCTATGGACATACGGTTTGAGAAAGTAGATTTTACATATCAACCTAATAGCCCATTTGAGCAACGTGTTTTGTTTGATATTAACTTAGACATTCCAAGTAATAGCTACAGTGCGATTGTTGGTCATACTGGTAGTGGGAAATCAACCTTGTTGCAACATTTGAATGCATTACTAAAACCAACAAGTGGGAAAGTATATATTGGAGACCGAGTGATTACTCCTGAGACTAGCAATAAAAATTTGAAGCCAATTCGTAAAAAAGTAGGAATTGTGTTCCAATTTCCTGAATCACAATTATTTGATGAAACAGTTGCTTTGGATATAGCCTTTGGTCCGAAAAATTTTGGTGTGTCTGAAGAAGAAAGTGCACGTTTAGCTAGTGAGATGTTAGAGCTTGTTGGTCTAGATGATAGCTATCTTGAGCGCTCCCCGTTTGATCTTTCAGGAGGACAAATGCGACGTGTGGCCATTGCGGGAGTTTTGGCAATGGAACCTGAAGTGTTGATTTTAGATGAGCCAACAGCTGGACTTGATCCTAAGGGTAGAAAAGACATGATGGATATGTTTTATCGTCTACATAAGGAAAGAGGGATTGGCATTATCTTAGTGACGCATTTAATGGATGATGTGGCTGAGTATGCTGATTTTATGGTGGTTCTTGAAAAAGGAAAAATCCAAAAACAAGGACATCCACGTGATATTTTCAATGATGTAAAATGGTTACGTGAAAAACAATTAGGTGTTCCAACAGCGACAGAATTTGCTTTTGATTTAATGGCAAAGGGCATGGAATTTAGTCGCTTGCCACTAACCGCAGAAGAATTATCTGACGAGCTTTTACCGATTCTTGAAAAAAGGCAGGTACTCTCAGATGATGAATAAATTAATTTTGGGTCGATACATACCAGGTAACTCAGTGGTTCATCGTATGGATCCTCGTGCCAAATTAATCGCTAGTTTTTACTTTATTGGGATTATCTTTATTTGTAATAACTTTTTATCATTTGGTGTGATGTTTGCTTTCACGCTATTTTGTATTTGGTTATCAAAGATTAAACTAAGTTTCTTCCTTAAAGGAGTGAAACCATTAATTTGGTTGATTTTATTTACAGTGGGACTCCAGGTACTCTTTACGCGTGGGGGACATGTGTACTTTGATTGGGGTTGGATAAGCATTAGCCAATTCGGTTTGGTCAATGGGTTCTTTATCTTTACACGTTTTGTGTTGATTATTTTTATGTCGACACTTTTAACGCTAACCACACCCCCATTATCACTTTCAGATGCGATTGAGTATTTGCTTAGACCGTTGGAAAAAGTAAAATTTCCAGCGCATGAAATTTCATTGATGTTATCTATTGCGTTGCGTTTTGTGCCAACGTTGATGGATGAAACAGAAAAAATCATGAATGCGCAACGCGCTCGTGGGGTTGATTTTGGCGAAGGAAACTTAATGGATAAGATGAAAGCTATTGTGCCACTTCTGATTCCGTTATTTGTAAGTAGTTTTAACCGAGCTGAAGAATTAGCGATTGCGATGGAAGCACGTGGTTATCGTGGTGGCGAAGGCCGTACGAAATATCGTGTTCTAAACTGGAATAAAACCGATACACTAGCTATGTTGTCATTTGTCGTATTGACGATTGTACTGGTACTAGTTAGAAATTAAGACATTAAAAGCGAGGACTTGTGCCTCGTTTTTTCATTGGAAAAAATAAAGGAGATAAAGTGAATGACAAGATATAAAGCCATTATTAGTTATGATGGAACAAACTATGCGGGATTTCAGATTCAACCTAATGCTGTGACCATCCAAGAGGTCATAGAAGCCACTCTAAAGCGATTAAACAGTGGAAAGCCTGTGACAATCCATCCGTCTGGTAGAACGGACTCAGGGGTTCATGCAGTCGGTCAGGTGATCCATTTTGATTTGCCACAAAAACGAGAGGTTGAAAAATTACGTTTTGCACTGGATACTCAAACACCAGAGGATATTAGTATTTTATCGATTGAAGAAGTGACAGAAGATTTTCATGCGAGATACTTGGCGACAGGTAAAGAATACCACTATCATGTTGATACAGGTAAATCTCCCAATCCATTTAAACGATTGTACGCAGCACACTATCGTTATGAGCTTGATTTAGAGTCTATGAGGCGTGCCGCACGTTTTATTGAAGGAGAACATGACTTTAGCGTGTTTTGCGCGACAGGAAGTTCTGTGGAAGATAAGACGCGAACTGTTTACAGTGTGACAATAGAAGAAGTTGGCGAAGATGAATTATTATTTATTTTTAAGGGAAATGGATTTCTATATAAAATGGTTCGCATGCTTGTCGGGACGTTATTAAAAATAGGGAATGGACAACTGCCAGAAGACGCTATACAACGTGCCCTAGCGAACCAAGACAAGAAAATGACAGGACCAACTGCTCAACCAGAGGGGTTATTTTTAATGAAAGTCGATTATAACGGCGAGAAAAAGTGTCATAAATAATATGAATTTTGTTGACATATCAACAAAATAAGGATAATATGGTTAGTGGTATTGTTTGCCCCACGATGAGCCCCGGAAACTTATTGTGTTATGTCAAACAACAGAAGAAAATTGGAGGAAAAACACCCATGCGTACAACATATATGGCCAAAAATGGCGAAGTAGATCGTAAATGGTATGTAGTGGATGCAACAGATGTTCCTTTAGGACGTCTATCAACAGTTGTAGCATCTATCTTACGTGGAAAAAATAAACCAACATTCACACCACATGTGGATACTGGTGATTATGTAATTGTAATTAATGCTGATAAAGTAAAATTAACTGGTAAAAAAGCAACTGACAAAGTATATTACCGTCACAGCCAACATCCAGGTGGTTTGAAATCTATCACTGCTGGTGAACTACGTGATAAAAACTCTCGTCGTTTAGTTGAGAATTCTATCAAAGGTATGTTACCAAAGAATACTTTAGGACGTAAACAATGGTCTAAATTATTCGTTTATGGTGGAAGCGAACATCAACAACAAGCTCAAAAACCAGAAGTATTAGACATTACAAACCTAATTTAAGGAGGAAAATAGATTGGCTAAAGTACAATATATCGGCACAGGCCGTCGTAAAAAATCTGTTGCTCGCGTACGCTTAGTACCTGGAACAGGTAAAGTAGTTATGAACAACAAAGACATCGAAGAATATATTCCACATGCTGATTTACGTGAAGTAATTATGCAACCTCTTGTTTTAACTGAAACAAAAGGCGCATATGACGTTTTCGTAAACGTTAATGGTGGTGGATATGCAGGACAATCTGGCGCGACTCGTCATGGTATTGCTCGTGCATTATTACAAGTAGATCCTGACTTCCGTGGAGCTCTTAAACGTGAAGGATTATTAACACGTGACGCTCGTATGGTTGAACGTAAAAAACCAGGTCTTAAAAAAGCTCGTAAAGCATCTCAATTCTCAAAACGTTAATTCGTTTTTATACAGAATACCAAAGCACTCTCCGTTTTTGGAGGGTGTTTTTTTTATTAGCAGTCGAGACTAATGCGTTTATTATTTTAAGTGCATATGCGTGAAAATTATATGCTATTATAAAATAGAACATATTAAAGTATTTCGGTAATTTAGTAAAACTAATTTGTATCCTAGATATTAAATGAATAAGATGAGGTTGTGATAAGGTTGTCAAAAACATTAATTAAAAGTAAATATAGAGTACAAAAACATGGAGAGGTTTTTACACCTGGATGGATGGTCGAACAGATGTTGGATTCTCCTAGAATAAAAGATGCAAGTGAAGATTTGAAAGCCACTTTTTTGGAACCATCTGCAGGTGAAGGGATTTTTTTATCTTCTATTCTAAGCCGAAAGTTAGAAATGGTTGAAGAAAAATATTCAGAAAGTTTGATACGATATGAAAATTACTCTTTATATGCCTTATCAACAATATATGGTGTTGAGCTATTAGAAGATAATGCTCAAATGTGTGTGATGAACCTGTATGAAGTTTATAAGGAGCATTATTTAAAGGTTGCTCAAAAATTTGGGGAGTTTTGTAAAGAAGAAGTTAATTCAAGTGCAAAAACAATTATTTCGGCTAATATTACACAAGGTAATTTTTTGACTAAATTAAAACCTGATGGAGAACAAATAGTATTCTCTGAGTGGAAAATAGTAAATGAACTAAGAAAAGATATTAATACTATAAAAATACTTCGGACAGAATATACTTTAGAAGATATTATGATAGGTAAAGAAAATGAGCCTGGTAGTGTTTATAAAAAACCAGAACAGTTAGGACAAATAAGTTTATTTGATTTGTGTGAAGAAGAAACGGAATTTTCAGAGAACAATACTAATGTTTATTATGTAGCTTCGCCAATAACGAATATTTACAAAGAGGAGACAGAGCAAGATGGATAGGGTGACATATTCTACATTTGAAAGAAAAGTAATTTATGCTTTTAGTATACTAAATGAAAATGGGAAACTCGATTATTATAATGGACTGGAAAAAATTGGAGATACGTCTATAGAGAGTATTAAAGCGGATTTAAGGGATAATAGTGATGATTTAAAGGAGGTTGCAAGAAAAAGAATCAAACAATATGCTGGAACCTCAGGATTACCTTATAAAATTGATGTTTCTAGACTAGCTATTAAGAAGGATAATACTTTTTTTAGAGATTATGATGTACATAGAGTATTACAAAGATCAGGTATTAAAAAAGAAGCGTTAGGTGAAGGTAATGAATGGTATAAGACAGATGTAGAGACAGTTGTCAAAGCGATAGAAGCTGTTGAAGATGGCAGAAATACTATTGATACAAATGAAAAAATAAAAGAAGAAAAAAAAATAGTCTTTCGTCCAGAACAATTAGAAGCTATCCAACAGACAAAAGAAGTATTTAAAAGTAAAAAAAGGATGCTTTGGAATGCTAAAATGAGATTTGGTAAAACTCTTTCAGCGTTACAAGTTATTAAAGAAGAAAAGTTTACAAAGACATTAATTATTACCCACAGACCAGTTGTTTCTGATGGATGGTTTGAAGATTTTAATAAAATTTTTAATACAGAAGATAACTATATCATCGGTTCGAAAGGGCAAGGAGAAAGAATTGATTATTTAAAACAAATAGATACGCCATTTATATATTTTGCTAGCTTACAAGATTTAAGAGGTCTATCTGCTTTTGGTGGTAAACATACTACAGAGAATCAAACGGTAGCAGATATTGAGTGGGATTTTATTATCATTGATGAAGCACATGAAGGAACAAGAACAGAGATAGCCAAAAATGTTTTGGATATAATTGGGAAAAAAGCAAAAGTACTTGAACTATCAGGTACCCCATTCAATATATTAGATGATTATGAAGAAAAGCAAGTTTTTACTTGGGATTATGTGATGGAACAAGAGGCTAAGTATAATTGGATGATAGAACATCCTGAAGAACCTAACCCATATGAGATGTTACCTAAGATGAATATGTATACTTTTGAGTTACAAGATAAATTTAAAGACAAGACCTTTGTCAATATAGAAGATAAAGCATTTAACTTTATGGAATTTTTTAAAGTAAATGATAGTGGAAAATTTGTTTATGAAAATAAAGTAACTGTGTTCCTATCTGAAATCACAAGAGATAGTAAGAAAAATAATTACCCTTATTCAAAGGAAGACTTCAGGAATAATTTGAGACATACATTATGGCTACTTCCAAGTGTAGCAAGTTGTAAAGCTTTAAAAGAATTGATGGATAGGCATCCTATATTTAAAGAATATTCAATTATTAACATTGTTGATGATGGTATTGAGGATGATAGGGACGGTGGTGCTATTGATAGTGATTTGGAAAGAGTTCGTACATTTATTACGGATGAACCACATAAAACGAAGACGATTACGTTAACTGTTAGAAAATTAACAACAGGTGTTAATATACCAGAGTGGACTGGTATTGTCTTCCTTAATAACACTAATTCACCATCATCATATCTTCAGGCGGCGTTTAGAGCACAAACACCGTTTTTTGATAAAGAGATGGGAATGAAAACGAATGCTTATATTTTTGATTTTGCTCCTGATAGAGCATTAACAGTAATGACAAGTGCAGCTAAACTAAACTCGGGAGTAGGAAAGAAAACTACAAAAATACAGAAAGAACAAATGCAGAAGTTTTTGAACTTTTTACCAATTTTAGGAGAAAAAGGAAATGGAATGGCTGTTTATAATGTTGATTCATTGTTAACAAAATTAAAAATTGTTTACGCTGAAAAAGCTGTTCGGACAGGATTTGAAGATGAGTCACTGTATAATGATGAATTATTAACTTTATCAGATATCGATTTGAAAGACTTCAAAGATTTACAGGCAATTATTGGATCTACTAATAATAGTAAAATGCCGAAGAAAATAGATGTGAATAAACAAGGATTAACTGATGAAGAGTATGATAAAGCTGAAAAGGCAAAAAAGAAAAAAATAAAGGAACTCTCTATTGAAGAACAAGAAGCTATTAAAAAGTTAAAGGAAGCCAAGAAACAAAGGAAGACCATGATTTCAATTCTAAGAGGAATATCTATCAGAATACCTTTAATGATTTATGGTATGGAAGTTGATATTCAAGACGAAGTGGATATAGATAAATTTGTTGATGAAGTTGATGAAGTGTCTTGGAAAGAATTTATGCCGAATAAAGTAACCAAGGAAATATTTAAGCGTTATGCACGATACTATGATAATGAAGTGTTTATTGAAGCTGGAAGAATTATTAGAAGTAAAGCGAAATCGTACGACACATTAGAATATACAGAAAGAACAGAAAAATTAGGACAATTATTTAGTACGTTTAAAAACCCTGATAAAGAAACTGTTTTAACGCCATGGCGAGTTGTCAATATGCAGTTGTCTGACACGATTGGAGGCTTATGTTACTTTGATGAAGAATATAGACATACTACTGTGGATGGTCAAAATATCATAAGATGGGTAGATAGAGATGTGACTGAAGAAGTTTATAGCGACGATACTAAAATTTTAGAAATTAATTCTAAAACTGGTTTATACCCATTGTTTGTTGCCACATCGTTGTTTTATAAAAAAAGAAATGATCTTAATAATGAACGGGCAGGTTCTTTTGATAAGTTTGATGAAGATGAAATAGTTCAAGACATTTTATTAAATAATGTTTTTGTATTAGCCAAAACTAAAATGGCCAAAACCATTACTCAAAGAACTCTAGCTGGGTATAATAATTGGAAAACAAATATTCATTTTATAGAAAACTTAACGTCATTGCTTAAAAAAAATATGGAAGATACGACTAAAATTATTAAAGGAGAATTTGATAATATGAAATTTGATGTGATAATAGGAAATCCTCCTTATAGTGAAAAAGATGGTGGTGCAGGTTCAAGTTCAACGCCACTATATAATTATTTCGTAGAAACTTCAAAAAAACTTAAACCTAAATATATGTCGTTCATTATTCCAACTAGATGGTATGTTGGAGGGAAGGGGCTTGATTCATTTAGGGATGAAATGCTTTCAGATACCCATATAAGAGAATTACATGATTGGCTAAATCCATCAGAGGTATTTCCTAATACAAATATTAGGGGAGGTGTATGCTATTTCTTGTGGGATGCTAACTATGATAATAAGACAAATAATGTTAGAGTAGTGACTTATGAGAATAACAAGAAGTTGAATGCATCAGTTAGACCTATTAAAACAGGAGATTTGGATATTTTGATACGTGAAGAAAAATCTGTAAATATTTTAAAGAAAGTATCTCTGGATGAACAGTTAACGGATTTTAATTCGTTAATGTCGGTAGTTTCTTCTCGTAAACCATTTGGATTAGGAGGAACTTTTGTTAAAGATAAGAAGTTTCACTTGAAAATTAATAATTTAAAGAATTCAATTAAATGTTATGGGAAAGGGGTAGTGGGGTATTTAGAAAGAGAAGATGTGGTTTCTAAGAGCGAATGGATTGATAAGTGGAAGGTGTTTACTGCACGGTCAAACAATGTTGGTACGGAATTAAATGATGATAATTTTAACACAATTATAGGTGAACCTAATACTGTATGTACGGAAACCTATTTAGTAATTGGAGCAGATTTAGAATTAAATGAAAATTCAGCAACTAACCTTTCTAAATACTTACAAACAAAATTCTCAAGGTATTTACATAGCTTAGCCAAAGCAAGTCATGATGCAACCAAAAATACTTATCGATTTATTCCTTTACAAGATTTTGATTCAAATGAAGATATAGACTGGTCTAAATCTTCTCATGAAATAGATTTACAACTATATAAAAAATATCATTTAGATGATGATGAAGTAGCGTTTATTGAAATGAGAATTAAAGAGATATAATACTGGTGAATAATGATAGCTTTATATAATCAAAAAGGAGTATTTATTTATGGCGAAAAGTCAATTAATAAAAGATTTAGCAACAAATAAAATTAGTTTAGAGGAAGCTCTTCAAAGATTATTAGTAATAACCAGTGAGTTAAATAATGAAGAATTAAACAAATGGATATTAGGGGAATTGAATGGTTATTCTATTGAAACAGAATTGCCTTCTTATCGTAAAAATATTGCGAGTCATCTTGTTTATTCGGGTATAAATGGGCCTTATAAAGTGACAAATGTTGCACTTCCACTGAATTTTTTATCAGAAGATATTAGAGAAATTGTAAAACAGACGCCTTTAAGGACAAGTATAAGAGGAATTGAAAAGATGTTGGAACTAGACGGTAAACTAGGAATGGATTTAATGGATCTAGCAGGAGATATATACAAAAATACAGGGATTGGCTGTTATAAAATTTTTAAAGAGTATAGTAGAATTTCTATTGAAGAAGTAGTTAGTAATGTGAAAAATAAGTTGTTGTTGTTTCTGATAGATTTAGAAAAAGAATTTGGTAATTTAGATAATATGGATATAGATTTAGGTATAATAACAGATGAACAGTCTCAAAAAATAAAAAAGACTGTTAATAGAATTTATTATGATAATACGGATGAAATAATATGAGTCAAGAAATAAAAACTTTAATTGTAGGAGCGATAATCTCTTTAGTTTCAACTATAATAGGTCTATTTTCTCAAACTGTTTTACAAGCGCTACTAAAGAATAAAGGAAAGGTAAAAATTTATTATAAAAAGGTATATAGTAAATTTGACAGTCATTCTTGGGGGTTTAGAAAAGAAGGAGTATTCTCAGTTCCGTTATGGATTGAATTTCATAATACAAAAGAAAAACGAGAAATAATAAGAAATTTGAACTTACAATTGTTCTTGAAAGGTAAAAAGATTACAAATATGATCCAAATGTCAGGATATAATCAAGATGATGGAAAAGAGGTTAAATACGGCAATAATGGTGCATACTCATTTATATTAGAACCTACTTCGATTAGTAAGTATGACTTACATTTCATGATAAAAAAAGAAGATGTTGAAGGAAACTTTGATGAAGTGAAGCTATCATACTATGACTCTAAAGGTAAGTACCATCAAATTGCCTTTATAAAGATAGACAATCCATGGCAAATATCAAAAGAGCCAATTGATAGAGACTGGATTTGTTTGAAATGAGTGGGATGTAAATAATTTTGTATTCAACTAACATCTATCATTTTTTGGTTCAAATCGGTTCAAGTGATATCCATTTCAGTCCTTTTTGGTCCATTTCTATCATTTTTAATATTTTAAGAATATTGATACAAAGGGATTTATTGATGTTTGAAATGGATGAAAAGTAAAACTATATTTTTCAAAACGTTAATTCGTTTTTATACAGAATATCAAAACACTCTCCGTTTTTGGAGGGTGTTTTTTTGTTGAACATGGTTTTGTTTGCTTTGAATAGTATAATACAAAGTTATAGATTCGGACTAGCTTATTATCAATAAATGGAATCCATTTGGTGGTGGTAATGAGATTCAAGCATAATGGGATATATGCAAGATTAAAAAAAGTATCTGTCTATTTTCTATAGATTCCATTTGGTAAATTTGAAAAAGTTATTTTTAAATAAAGTAGTCATTTTTACAGATGATTTTGAAAATATTTTTTGTTTAGAACTTGTTAACGAGTTTAAAAAAGAAAAGAATGTAGCTAAGAAAATTTATCTTGGGTTTGATTAAGACAGTTAGCGTTCATCTGACTAGAGATGAATATATTATGATTATGAAGTGTTTTAGAATTAAAGTATGAATTTAGAAAATTTTTTTACTATTAATTTAATAATATAAATTATAAGTATAAACTTAATACTCAAAGGTAAATAGCCAAAAGACATCGCCATTTGAAACGATGTCTTTTTTACTATAAAATCCAATGCTTATAGTCATTATAAATGCGACTTTACCAGCGTTTATTCGGTAATTCTTTTTACTATTAAAAGAACATGAAATTTATAGTTAATATTGTGAAAGTATAATTAAACTCATCTTTATTTCGTTGTATACGCTTTCTTTAGGTGCTACTATGATGGCAACTGAGAGGAGAATGAAAATGATAAAAAAGGCAACAGGAGTTATAGGTTTTGTGGCACTAGCGTTAAGTATACCAACCTCTGTGCAAGCGTGTACAACGGTGTTAGTTGGTAAAGATGCATCAGTTGATGGATCGACATTGATAGCAAGAAATGAAGACATGGGGACTGCTTGGGCTAAACATTTTTACGTTCGTCCTGAAAATTCAAATGAAAGAGAGTACGTTTCTAAAGGCAATGGCTTTAAAATGACATTACCTAAAGAGCAAATGAAGTACACAGCAACGCCGGAGTGGGATGATTCTGAAGGATTGTATGAGTCAGCAGGTATCAATAGTAAAAATATTACAATGAGTGCTACTGAATCAGCAACAACAAAAGAAAAAGTTTTAAAAATTGATCCTCATGTAAAAGACGGTATAGCGGAAGATTCTCTTGTGACTGTTGTATTACCTTATATAACATCGGCTAAGCATGGTGTTGAATACTTGGGGAATATTGTAAAAGAGAAAGGTTCTGCCGAGACAAATGGAATTATTTTCTCAGATAAAAACGATATTTGGTATATGGAATTATTGACTGGTCATGAGTGGGTGGCAGTACGTGTTCCAGATGATCAATATGCAGTGATAGCCAATACATTGTCCATTCAAAAAATTGATTGGGATGACAAAGATAATGTGATGTATTCAGAAGGGTTGAAAGACTTTATTAAAAAGAATAAACTAGCGGATAAAGTAGAAGATGTGTCGATTCGTGATGTGTTTGCAGACAAAGAGTCTGATGCTCAATACAATATTCCACGTACATTAATAGGACAGCAAATTTTAACGCCATCTGAATCAAAAAAATTAGATTTGAAAAATGATAGTTTTGATTTATTCAAAAAGCCAGATGACAAAGTTTCTGTGGCAAAAGTAGGATTTGTTTTAAGAAATCATTTTAATAATACTAAGAATGATACCTATACAGGAAGCAAACCAGAAGAGTTTCGACCAATCAACGTACCGAGAACAATGGAGTCGCATATCTTACAAGTTAGAAACGATGTGCCAGAGGAAATTAGCGGGATTCACTGGTTAGCAATGGGTGTGCCTGATACGAGTTCTTATGTACCGTTTTATTCAGGAATCACGCAAACACCTAAAGAATATCAAATGGGAACCGATAAGCCAGATACAGAATCAGCTTACTGGAATTATCGTATGACGAATGTTTTGACAGTTCCTTATTATGCAGAATTTAAAAATGATCAAGTGTTACCTGTGAGAAAAGAAGTTAGAAACCATTTGACACAAGAGATGAAAAAGACAGATAAAGAAGCTGAAAAAATCATCAAAGAAAATCCTGAAAAGTTACCAGACTACTTAAACGAACAAACAAAAGGTTTTTCTGATTATACTCTAAATCGATACAAACAGTTAAATCAAGAGTTAATCATTAAGAGTACCGAAAAAACAAAAGTTGAGCATAAGAAAGATTTATAAAAAAATAACTCCATGAAACCTATATTACTGTTTCATGGAGTTTTTCTGATTAATTATACTGATTCACATAGCTATCTGACCAAAAGTATTTCGCGATTTTTTGTCCTTGGTCGATTTTTGCCCATTGTTGGTCTTGGGTTAATTCATTTCCGCAATCACATGACGCAAATCCACATTGATGTGATAATAGTAATCTTTCTTTTGGTAAAATTTGACTCGCTTTTTCGAGTAATTGATAGGTTCTTGTTTCATCATCTAACGTAGCTGTTTTACTTGATAGCAAACCTAGTACAACCTCTACATCTTGTTTGTCTTTTAATACTTCCAATGCTGAAATATCTCCTGCACGTTCATCATCCCACTCTAAGAAGAAACGGTCATAATGTTGTTCACCTAAGAATTTTTTCGCAATCGTTTGGTAACTACCACCTGCAGCATGACGACTTTGATAATTTCCACGACAGTTATGTGTCCAAACTTTCAGTCCTAATGAATGACCAAAATCAGCCACTTCATTGTTAATGGCAATAAACGTATCAGCTAAATCTTCTAAACTTTCATTTCCTTCAGCGAAGAAACTATCTTGGTTATCTGACGAGAATAGTGTCCATAAACAATCATCAAATTGGACAATTTCACCACCAATTTCTTTAAACTCTGTTAGAAATTCTTTGTAAGCATTAATCAAACCTGTTTTCAAATCGTCTTGTGTTTTATAAACTTGTCCATCACCATATAATCCATTAAATACTGTTAATTCTGTAAAGGCATGAGCCGCTCCCCATACAGTTAATTTTGCTTGAGTATTACTAGCGTCTTCTTTTACTTCTTTAAAAATTTTAAGGAAGTTGTGGTTTTTACCGCTTAAAGGAGCAGTGATACGAATTCCGATATCTTTACGTGTTTCAAAATGAGCGCCGTCATGGTCTTTAAACGCATAACCGTGATCAGTGATAAAACGTTCGACACCACCTAATCCCCATAAGAAATCAAGATGCCATAATGCTTTTGAAAACTCTCCATCAGTCACAATATCAATCCCATGTTCAATCTGCTCTTTTACGACTTCTTTAATGGCTTTTGTTTCAACTTCTTGATAACCAGCAAAGTCTTCATAAAAAGGATAGGTAATATCGTCACGCGCCTCGATTTGTTCTTTGTATGCTAATAATTCTTTTGGTCTTAGTAATGATCCAACTAATTGAAATTTTGATCGTGTCATAAATAATCCCTCCGTTTTTTAAGTGTTGAAAGTATTGTAGCAAGATTAAAGAAAAATAGATAATATAGAATAATTTAGTGATATAATAGGTAAAAACTATAACATAAGGAGGTCGCTATGCGCATCCAACAGTTAGAATACTTAGAAAAAATAGCGGAAACAGGTTCTATTAATGAAGCTGCTAAGCAGTTGTTTATCAGTCAACCAAGCTTATCACAAGCGATGAAAGAACTAGAAAAAGAGTATAATATTCAATTGTTTTACCGTAGTAAGCTGGGGATTACCTTAACGAGTGAAGGGCGAGAGTTTATGAATTATTCTCGTATGGTGCTTGACCAAGTGAATTTGTTGAATGGACGGTTTAAACAAGATACAGCCCGTAAGAGAACATTTAGTGTATCTGCACAACACTATGCGTTTGTTGTACACGCGTTTGTCGAATTGGTAAAAGAAGTCGGTAAAGATGAATATCACTTTACTTTACGAGAGACCATTACGGAAAATGCACTAAATGATGTTCAGACATTTCGTAGTGAGCTAGGTGTGATTTATTTGAATGACTTTAATAAGACAGTGTTAAAGCGATTGATTTCAGAAAAAGATTTGATGTTTGTGCCACTTTTTGATGCCAAACCCCATGTGTTTGTTGGACGTGATAATCCATTAACTAAAAAATCGCGATTATCTTTAGAAGATTTGGAAGAATATCCCTATTTATCCTATGAACAAGGAGAAACAAACTCATTTTATTTTTCTGAAGAGATACTTAGTACACTCCCACATAAAAAGCATATTCAAATTAGTGACCGGGCAACGATTTTTAATCTAATGATTGGGTTGAATGGATATACGATTAGTTCCGGAATCATCAGTAGTGAGCTAAATGATGAAAAGATAGTAGCGATTCCACTTGATGTGGATGAAACGATGACGTTAGGGTATTTACGCCATAAAAAAATTGAGTTAAGTCAAGTGGCGCAAACATATATTGAGTTGTTAAAACAACACATAAGACATTTTGGTTTCGATGTGTATGAATAATGATAAAAATTGTGTGAATAAAACGAAGGTATGTTAGACTATTAACCATTAATTAGGAGGAATGAGAATGAAAAAGAGAGGGATTTTGTTAATTAATTTGGGGACACCAAAAGAAGCAACACCACAGGAAGTAAAAAAATACTTACGGGTATTTTTATCGGATAAACGAGTTATTAAGACGCATCCACTAATATGGCAACCTGTTTTACAAGGAATTATTTTAAATACGCGACCTAAAAAATCGGCTGAGTTATATCAATCCATCTGGACGAACGAAGGATTTCCGTTATTAAATTATACATTGGCTCAACGGGATAATGTGTCTAAGTTATTTCCTGATTGGGAAGTAGAGATAGGGATGTCTTATAGTGAGCCAACAATCGAGCAAGCATTAGATAGTTTGCTTCAAAAAGGAGTAGAAGATTTAACGATTATACCAATGTATCCACAATATTCTGGTACAACAGTGGGATCCGTTTTTGATAATGTAATGCGATATTTTATTGGGACGGACAAGATTATCACGATGCGATTTATTCGCTCTTATTTTGATAATGAGTTATATATTTCCTATTATGCTGAAAAAATCAAAGAAAGCTTGTTGCATCATAAGGTTGATGCAGTCGTGTTATCTTATCATGGTATTCCAGTTTCATATGTATCAGATGGGGATACTTATCCCAAAGAGTGTGAGATAACGACGCAAAAAATCAAAGAAAAAGTTGGGGGTGATGTGTCGTTTATTCAGACTTATCAATCAAAATTTGGACCAAATGAATGGCTAACACCAGCAACAGATGTGACGTTAAAAGATTTACCAAATCAAGGGATAGAAAATGTACTAGTTGTCGCACCAGGGTTTGTGGTAGATTGTTTGGAAACGATAGAAGAATTAGAAGAAGAAAATAAAGGATACTTTTTAGAAAATGGTGGTAAGGAGTTTATTTATCTACCACCGTTTAATGCTGATATGGCTTTTGCGGAAGTTGTTAAAGACATAATAAACAAGTAATAGAAGGAGGTTATTTATGGGTGTAACATTTTCATATGCCGTACACGAAGAGTTACCAAAAATTATAGATATATACAATCAAGCTGTATCAACACGTATTTCAACAGCTGATACATCTCCTGTAACTGTGGAATCGAAAATCATTTGGTTTGAGTCATATAATCAGACGACACGTCCAATATGGGTGATGAAAATAGAAAATAATATCGTAGGTTGGGTAGCCTTGGAAGATTTTTATGGAAGGCCGGCATTTAAATCGACGGCTGAAATTAGCTTGTATATAGATGAAAACTATCAAGGACAAGGATTAGGACAGCAAGCATTAGATTGGGTATTTTCACAATTAGAGAACTGTGAAGTCACAACTGTCATGGCATATGTATTTCATCATAATGAAGCCAGTCAAAAATTATTTTTTAAAAATGGGTTTGAACGTTGGGCACATTTACCTAGTATAGCCAATATGGATGATGAATTGTATAGTTTGGATATATTAGGGCGAATATTTAGTCATTGATAAATAATAAAAATCGCATGGGTTTGATCCACCATACGATTTTTATGAATTGGGTTGTCATTGATGGTATGAGCCCTATTGTGAGTGTTATTATACTTGTAAGAATACGGTTTATTTAAGAATAGTAGTTACTCCACTTTAAAAGGCTTTCCAAATTCTTGTGTTAAATCAATAATTTTTTGATTGAATGTTGTCTGAAATGTATTAGATTGATGAATGTGTTTATTTACTATAAGACTTATGTAGATTTGTGGGGGTTGATCAATTTCAACTTTAACTAATCCTGAGTGATCTCGTACTAAAATATCACTTAAAAAGGCTATCATGTTTGTAGAGCTAGTTATAGAAAGTGCTGTTTGAATTTCTTTTGTGTAAATCGTCTGAATAGAATTTAAATGGTGAGAGCGAACCCAGTCATCAAAAATACGGTGATGCATGTAGCCTTTCTCAAGTGAAATAAACACATCTTCCTTACAACTTGTAGGGGAGATTTTTTTTTTGGTAGAAAGAGGGTTACTTTTTGAAACCCATAAAGCCATGTCTTCTTGTTTTAAAGGAATTTGGATGAGTGAGTTATCGTTGAATGTTGGTTCGTCACTCCCAATAATCGCAATAGGAACCTTACCAGTTTTAACTAGTTCTAACATCGTGTCGGAACTTTCTTCTTCAATAAATTTCATTGAGGAAGAAAATTTCTCTAAATGAGGTAAAAGGTGGGACATAAAATATCCACCGATTGTTGGTAAGAAACCAAAATAGACGATTTGATGTTTAAAATCATGAATCTCTTCTTCAGCTTGTTCAACTGACTTTAAAATTTGATGAGAATAACGATATAAAATGTCACCGGTTTCAGTCAAACTAAGCTTCTTGTGAATTCTTTTTCTATCAATTAGAACGGTATCTAGTTCGTTTTCTAATCGTTTTATAGCCATTGAAATAGATGGCTGAGAAACGTAAAAGTGTTCGGCTGTTGCTGTGAAGCTAAGTGTATGAGCTAAGTGATTAAAGTATAATAAATCTTTTAAATTCATGAGAAACCCCTTTCAAACATTGTGAAAAAACACTCATAAGTAAAATGTATATAAACGCTATTTACATAAGTAATAGTTATAATACCATAAGCAAAAAATATTATCCAAAGAATGGTTCTCATGCTATATTAGTCTTAATAAAACGTTTACAAAACGAAAGAGAGTTGATTTTTATGAAGCAAATTAAACAACTTTTTTGGATTTTTTTATTTTCATTAATAGGTGAAGTGATATCTGCTTTACTATCCCAATTAATCGCAATTCCCGGAAGTGTGATTGGTATGGTGCTATTATTCTGTGCTCTTCATTTCAAATGGATTAAGATGGATCAAGTCAATGAAGTGGGAACATGGTTAACAAATAATATGGGAATCTTTTTTGTCCCTGCCGGTGTTGGGTTGATGTCAAACTTTGGCGTGCTAGCCAATACATGGTGGCAATTACTTGTTATTATGGCGATTACCACCATGTTAATGATGGGGGTTGTTGGACGCATTGTCCAAGCTATTAAGTCCAAAGAATTGAAAGCGCAAACAAATACAACAGATTCTCTTGAAGAAATTGAGGTGGAAGTTGATGTTATCTAATGTGTTAGAAAGTCCGTTTTTATGGATTAGCTTGACAGTAGGCTTGTATTTATTAGCAGGACAATTAAAAGAGAAATGGCCAAAGAATCCCTTATTTACACCATTAGTATTTGCGATTGTCACGCTTATTTTAATACTCGTTTTTATGGATATTCCACTAGATACTTATAAAAAAGGTGGACAGTTTTTAAGCCTCTTTGTCACACCAGCAACAGTGGCGTTAGCCATTAAGTTAGAACAAAATTTCGTGTATTTGAAAAAATATTATCCAGCGATTTTAACCGGGATTTTTAGCGGTGTTATTTTTCACACTATGATGATTTATGCGTTTAGTTTGTTATTTGGATTTGAACGAGAGATGGGCGCAACATTGATACCAAAATCTATTACGACAGCGATTGCTGTGGGTGTATCGGATTCATTAGGAGGTATTGTCTCATTAACGGTTGCGGTAGTAGTATTTACAGGGGTTATTGGAGCCATGATGGGACCAACGATTTTTAAATGGTTTAACATCACAGATCCAGTGGCTCAAGGCGTCGCACTAGGTAGCTCATCTCATGCTATGGGAACAGCAAAAGCAATTGAACTGGGAGAGGTTCAAGGCGCAATGTCTGGCCTTTCAATCGTGGTAACAGGGTTAACGGTCGTAGCATTAGCACCATTTACTGTACCAGTCACCAATATTTTATTTTAATTAGAAAACAACACTTAAAAAAACGTTTAAAAAGGATGAAAAAACATGACAGAACAACAAACATATAACGCACCAACAATTGAGCAAGAAATCGACGTAATTAGTACATATAGATTAGAAGAAGCAGCAAGTAAAGTCGTTCCTAAAGGTGGATTTGACTATATTTCAGGTGGTTCAGGAAAAGAATTTACGCTACAACGTAATGACGAAGCATGGTTAAGTAAAGGGATTTTACCTCGTGTATTAGCTGGCGTCGAACACCCAGATACCTCAACAAAAATTTTCGAACATGACTTGAAAGTACCATTTATTATGGCTCCGATTGCAGCTCACGGATTAGCTCATGCAACAAAAGAAGCAGGAACAGCTAAAGGAATTTCAGAATTCGGTGGAACCATTATGTCAATTAGCGCTTATTCTGGTGCGACGTTTGAAGAAATTGATGCTGGTTTAAATGGTAATACACGTTGGTTCCAAATCTATATGAGTAAAGACGAAGAGATGAATAAAAACATCCTAGATGAAGCAAAAGCAGATGGTGCAACAGCCATTATTTTAACAGCAGATGCAACATTGAGTGGTAACCGTGAACGTGACTTAGAAAATAAATTTGTTTACCCATTTGGTATGCCAATTGTTTCTCGTTACTTAACAGGTTCTGGAGAAAACATGTCACTAAATAACATTTACGCTCAATCAAAACAAAAAATTGAACCAGCCGATGTGAAGTTTATTGCGGAGTACTCTGGTTTACCAGTATTTGTTAAAGGAGTGCAAACACCAGAAGATGCTGTATTAGCAATTGGTGCTGGAGCAGCAGGTATTTGGGTATCAAATCACGGTGGACGTCAATTAGATAATGCGCCAGGCTCGTTTGAAGTGTTAGCTGACATTTCAGAAGCTGTAGCAGGACGTGTGCCAATCGTATTTGATAGTGGTGTTCGTCGTGGAGAGCATATCTTTAAAGCACTAGCAAGTGGAGCAGATATCATTGCTCTAGGTCGTCCAGTATTATTTGGTTTGGCTTTAGGTGGATGGAAAGGTGTTAAATCTGTTTTAGAATACTTTGAAACAGACTTAAAACGTGTGATGCAATTAGCAGGAACACAAACAATTGAAGATGTCAAACATGCACGATTATATGATATGAAAAAATAGTATACGCACTTTAAACCATCTAACTAAGTTATATTAGGTAGATGGTTTTTTATTATTAAAATTTTATTTAGGTAGGTGTGTTTCAGTATAATGATAAGAGCTATTACTTTCATTTTTTTAAATCAGGAATATACGTTAACTAAATTAATGTTGTTGTTTTATTAATTTTATGATAGATGATAGGTTGAAATATATATATCAGACTTATGGTGTATTTATCTAGTGTAAATTCGGAAGGGAGTTTTCTGCTTTGCGTCTTTCTATCATTATTAGTATAATACCAAGTGACTTAGTAAAAGGATTTAGAACGGAGAAACTGATATGACAACCAATTTTTGGCAAGATTTACCAAAGCCATTTTTTATTTTAGCTCCGATGGAAGATGTGACGGATGTGGTATTTCGTCATGTGGTGAAAAAGGCAGGAGCACCAGATGTATTTTTTACCGAATTTACTAACTCGGATAGTTTTTGTCATCCGGATGGTAAAGAAAGTGTTCAAGGGAGATTAGTCTTTGAAGAAGACGAGCAACCTATTGTGGCACATATCTGGGGAGATAATCCAGAATATTTTAGACAGATGAGTAAAGAATTAAAAGAGATGGGATTTAAAGGCATTGATATTAATATGGGATGTCCGGTTCCTAATGTGGCCACACGAGGGAAAGGCAGTGGATTAATTTTACGTCCAGATGTAGCAGCTGAATTAATCGCCGCAGCAAAAGAAGGTGGACTACCAGTTAGTGTGAAAACACGTATAGGGTATCATTCGCAAGATGAGATGATTGATTGGTTGGCACATATTTTAAAACAAGACATCGCTAACTTGTCGATTCATTTAAGAACACGGGATGAAATGAGTAAAGTACCTGCTAAGTGGGAATTAATTCCAGAAATATTAGCATTAAGAGATGAGATTGCTCCTGATACACTCATTACCATTAATGGTGATGTGCTTGATCGACAGATGGGGCTTGAGTTAGTCGAAAAATATGGTGTGGATGGTGTCATGATAGGAAGAGGGATATTCAAAAATCCCTATGCCTTTGAGAAAGAACCTAAAAATCATTCAACAGAAGACTTATTAGGGCTATTGAGACTTCAATTAGACTTACAAGATGAGTATGCTAAACAAGTGCCACGTTCCATTGTTGGTTTGCATCGATTCTTTAAAATTTATGTTAAAGGCTTTCCAGGAGCCAGTGATTTACGTGTTAGTTTGATGAATACCAAATCAACAGATGAAGTACGTGCCTTATTGGATACCTTTTTTCAAAAAGATAATTAAATAATCATTAAAAGACAGTGTTTCTTAACTTTAAGAAACAGTGTCTTTTTTAAGTGTTTAGGTTGTTTAGGAAAAAAGAAAAGTGTTTAAACAGTATAATTTACCTAAAAGCCTTTTGTAACCGCATTCTATTGTTTTGAAAGTTGGCATCATACTTGCTTATATAAAAGTGAAGAGGTGAAAAGAATGGAGAGAAGTTATTTAATTGCCACACATGGCAAATTTGCTAGTGGGTTACAAAACTCGTTGAACATCTTAACAGGTAGTGGAGACAACGTCCAAGTAATAGATGCTTATGTCACGGATGATGATTACACACCGGAAGTTCAACAATTTATTCAAGAGGTTAGTGAAGATAGTCAGGGAATTGTATTCACAGATTTATATGGTGGAAGTGTGAATCAAAAAATCGCAGCAGAAATTATGACGTCAGGGAAAGACAATATCATGTTGGTATCAAATTCAAATTTAGCTATTATTTTATCCATTATGTTCCATGAAAATACTGGCATGTTGTCAAAAGAAGAGGTATTAGCTGCAATTCAAGAATCACAGGTTCAACTGGTTTCAACCACAATAGAAGAAGAGGACGATATTTTTTAGGAGGAGAAAAGATGATTACACAAATTAGAGTAGATGACCGATTAATCCATGGACAGGTAGCAGTTGTATGGACAAAAGAATTAAATGCCCCACTTTTAGTAGTAGCAAATGATGAGGCGGCAAAAAATCAAGTGATGCAAATGACATTAAAAATGGCTGTACCAAATGGGATGAAGTTGTTAGTTCGTTCAGTAGATGATGCGATTGAATTATTTAATGACCCTCGCGGGAAAGATAAACGCATGTTTGTGATTGTGAACTGTGTGTCTGATGCGAATAAAATTGCACAACACGTCGATGCTGTAGAAACAGTGAACGTAGCAAATGCGGGTCGTTTTGATAAATCAGATCCAAAAGACAAAACAACGATTTTTCCAAGCGTGTTACTTAATCCAGATGAATTAACGGCTGCCAAAGAATTATCAGAGTTAGAACAGGTGGATAGCTACAATCAAGTTTTACCGACTAATCCAAAATTAGAATTGAAAAAAGCATTGAAAAATGTCTAAGGGGGATAAAAAATGTTAATGCATGCACTTATGGCAGGACTTAGTGTGTTTATCTGTTTTGCTGGTAACTATTTAACAGGTCAAAGTATGTTGGAACGTCCGTTAGTTGTTGGACTGGTAACAGGGCTATTGATGGGAGATTTAAAAACAGGTGTTTTGATGGGAGCAGCACTTGAAGCCGTGTTTATGGGAAATGTGAATATTGGTGGCGTGATTTCTGCCGAACCAGTGACAGCAACAACCCTTGCGACAACATTCGCGATTATTGCAAACGTTGAACAAAAAGCGGCAATTACACTAGCCATTCCAATTGGGATGTTAGCAGCGTTTGTGGTGATGTTCTTGAAAAATGTTTTGATGAATATTTTTGCCCCAATGCTGGATCGTGTTGCACGTGAAAATAATCAACGAAAAATTGTGGCACTACATTATGGGACATGGATTTTCTATTACTTTATTATTGCCGCGATTTCATTTGTTGGGGTCCTACTTGGAAGTGAACCTGTTGCCGTTATGGTAAACAACATTCCTCAAAATGTGATGAATGGTTTGAGTGCGGCAGGTGGCTTATTACCAGCTGTTGGGTTTGCGATGTTGATGAAATTGCTTTGGGACAATAAATTATCTGTCTTTTACTTATTAGGGTTTATTTTAACAGCTTACTTGAAATTACCAGCTGTTGCGGTGGCGGCTGTTGGAATTGTGATTTGTGTGATGATGGTTCAACGTGATGTACAAATGATGAATTTACCAACTACACAAGGAAAAGTTGCCAGTGGTGAAATGAGTAAAGAAGAAGAAGAGGAGGACTTTTTCGCATGAAACTAAAACAAGATATGTCAGTTGAAGATAAAAAAATGATGCGCTCAGTCTTTTGGCGTTCATGGACAATGAATGCCAGTCGTACAGGAGCGACACAATACCATGCGTTAGGCGTTATCTATACTTTACTTCCAGTCATCAATCGTTACTACAAAACAGAGGAAGAACGAGCAGACGCGATTGTCCGTCATACAACGTGGTTTAATGCTACCATGCATATTAATAACTTTATTATGGGTCTTGTGACTTCAATGGAAAAACAAAATAGTGAAGATGAGAATTTTGATGCAAGCTCAATCACTGCTGTTAAAGCATCATTGATGGGACCTTTATCAGGTATCGGAGATTCATTCTTTTGGGGTATTTTACGTGTCATTGCTGCAAGTATTGGGATTTCAATTGCCAGTACTGGATCAGTTATGGGAGCCATCGTTTTCTTAGCCCTTTACAATATTCCGGCTTTTATTATTCATTATTATGCTCTTTATACAGGTTATTCTGTTGGGGCCAACTTCATTCAAAAACTATATGAAAGTGGCGGTATGAAAATACTAACTAAAGCATCTAGTATGGTTGGGTTACTGATGATGGGAAGTATGACTGCTTCAACTGTAAAATTCAAAACGATTTTAGAAGTAACAGTCAGTGGTTCTGATCCAATTAAAATTCAAGATTACTTAGATCAACTATTTGTAGGGATTGTGCCATTAACTGTGACATTGATTACGTTCTGGTTATTACGTAAAAAAGTAAATATCAATGTTGTGATGTTTGGCATTATGATTCTTGGAATTATTTTAGGGTTACTTGGTATTTGTTAATCAATTTATTACACAATACATAGGGTTTTGGTAATAAATCATGACACATTAATCAGGTAAACTATGCTAAAATTTAACAAGCAAAGTAGTTGTGTGTCGTTATGTTATCGGTATGTAAGAGTGAAACGCATGGGCAATACGTGCCATGCGTTTTTTAGTATGTAGGAGGATTGGTAGAATGAAGGAGTCGACTAGAAGACATTTGCTTCAAGGTATAGGAGAAGAACAAGGTGGGATTACGACAACTGAATTAGCTAAAAAAATTGGGTTAAGTCGCTCAGTCACGAGTTTATATTTAAATGAGTTGGCCAAAGATAAAGAGGTTATTAAAAGTGAAACATATCCAATCGTTTGGCGACTAACTAGTCACGAGTACCATACGTCACAAGATGTGTTCGAACAATTTATTGGCAGTAAAGGTAGTGCCAAATCTATGATAAAAATCTGTAAAGCTGCGATGTCTTATCCACCAAAAGGGCTACCTGTTTTAATTCATGGAAATAGTGGGGTAGGGAAAACTTATTTAGCACACTTGATTTTTGATTACCTTAATCAACAACAGGCGAATTGCTCAGATAATATCGTGGTATTTAACTGTGCGGATTACGCGAATAATCCTGAATTGTTGTCTTCCACCTTATTTGGTCATAAAAAAGGGGCTTATACAGGTGCTGACAAAGATAAAAAAGGGTTACTTAGTAAAGCAGACAACGGTATTTTATTTTTAGATGAAGTCCATCGTTTGTCATATGAAAATCAAGAAAAATTATTTCAGTTTATGGATTCAGGTCAGTTTCGCTTAATTGGGGAGGAAGATAAAATAGAAACAGCTAACGTTCGCTTGATTTTTGCGACAACAGAAGATCCTAAAGAGGTATTATTACCAACTTTCTTACGTCGTATCTCAGCTGTATTGGAGTTAGCAGACTATCATCTACGGCCATTACAAGAGCGAGAGACGATTTTAAGAGTTTTATTTTTAAAAGAAGCCAAATTGTTGAAAAAGGACATGGTGATTGATCGTTTGATTTTTGATCACTTTTTACATGAAAAAATGTCAGGGAATATTGGACAATTAGCCAATAAGGTCAAGTTATATTGTGCTGATGCACTTCATTATCAAGAGGATCAAGACGTACTTTACATAGGGGATAATCATGATGATGTGGTGAAAGTGATTTATGATGAACCACTTAATCAACTAGTGGATGTGTCAACAGAGAGGGTAGAAAAACTAAATGTGCTACTACATTCCACGAGTGATGTATTAGAGTTACGAGAAACGCTACTGGGTTTTCCGCTATTCAAAGATGATTTTGGTGGAGAAACCTATGTTTTAAAACAAATTAGAGAAAAAATACTTGCTAATACTAAACAAATAATGGGTAAAGTAGATAGTGTGACACCTTATCTTGAAAAACTAACTACATACCTATTACTAAAAGATTGTATCAAGTTTGATCATCAACCAATAAAACAAATGATTAGTATGGACTATCCACGTACGGCACTTTTTGCTAAAAAAATTACGTCTAAACTACCCGTTGAATATAAAAAAGAAGCACGTTTTTTGTTGAGTTTATTTTTAATAGGGTCTATAAAAGAAGAAATTGCTTATCATGCCTTACTTGTTGCTCATGGTGATACGACAGCAAGTAGTATACAAGCGGTGTCCAATCAATTATGTGGCAATTATGTGTTTGACGCAATTAACATGCCACTTGATGCCTCCATTAAAGACATTGTATTAGAAGTGAAGTCGTGGCTTTCTGAGCGAGATACTTCTGAAGGGGTCATTATGTTGGTAGATATGGGCTCATTGGTTCATTTTTATAAGAGTTTAAAACCAGAGATTATGGGAGAATTATTGGTTGTTAATAATCTTACGACGTCATTTGCACTGGAAATTGGTCAACAACTACTGAATCATCATACCTTTTATGACATCACAAAAAATATTAAACAAAAATTTATCACAGATATTCAGTATTTTGAGGGATTTTCAAATGACCGCAATGTTATTATTTCAAGTATTTTGGGTTATGATATTGCCAAAAAACTGAAGAAATTATTCGAACCGTTTATTAATCCAGAAATAAAAATCATTGTGATGCATTTTAATGAATTACTCGATATTTTAGATCGTGAAAACTCAGATAAAGGTTATCTTGATACAACAGAACTCATTATTACAACGTCTTATCTAGATAATAAAACAGCTGTGTCTTCCGTTAATTTATTGGATATTTTAGATGAAGATACTGAACATCAAGCCATGAAATATACGTTTCGTAATACCATTCACGAAAAATACATGACCGATTTGACGAATAAATGTATTTATTTCTTCTCAAAAGAAGGTCTATCTGAAAAATTAAATTTCTTAAATCCGGAAATCATTATTAAACAAGTAGAGCTAATCATCGAAAAATGTGAGCGACGTTTTGGCATTAAATTTAACGTCAAAATTAAATTTAATTTGACGATGCATTTAGCATTGATGATTGAACGTACGATTTTAGGGTCAGTTGATTATCCTGTGCCAACAGATTTATCGCAGTTAAAAATAAATGATAACTATTTTTATGGGAATATAAAAGACTTACTATCCTCTATTGAAGATTTTTATCGCATTAGTATTTCTGATTGGGAATTATATGTCTTACACGAAATTATTGCCAGTTAATCAGTTTTTAAGTGTAATATTTATATATTATTTGTTTTTTTGATATTTATCATTTAACAAAAATACTTTTTTTATGATAGTATTCAAATTGTAGTTATATTAAAACAATGAGTGTATTTTTTACTAACGTTAGTTTAGAAAAGGAGAGATATCATTGGAACATAAATTAAGAACACCTAAAGAAGATTATCATCAAAAAGACAGTAATGAATTCATGTCAACAGAAGTGTTGGTTGAAAATCCTAATTACTTGTCAGCGAATAAGTTAAAAGGAAAAAAAGCGATTGTCACAGGTGGAGATAGTGGAATCGGAGCAGCTGTTGTTATAGCGTATGCACATGAAGGGGCAGATATTGGAATTGTCTATCATGAAAATGATGCTGATGCGTTACAAGTAAAACAACGTGCAGAAGAATTAGGTGCAACTGTTTATCTTTACAAGGGAGACGTTGGGTATGAACATGTTGTAAAAGAAGCCGTTGATTACTTTATCGATAAGTTTAAATCAATTGATATACTAGTTAATAATGTTGCTGAACAGCATGAACGTGATAGTATCGTTGATATTACGGAAGCCGAAGTTCAACGTGAATTTGCGACAAATATTTATAGTTTTATGTATTTTACAAAATACCTTTTCCCATATTTCAATGAAGGAGCAGCTATTATAAATAACGCGTCTGTCAATGCTTATCGTGGACATCCTTATTTATTGACTTATTCAACAACTAAAAGTGCTGTTGTAGGATATACTCGTTCATTATCAGTGCGTGAAGAGTTTATTAAGAAAAAAATCCGTGTAAATTGCGTAGCGCCAGGTCCAATTTGGACACCACTTATCCCCGCTACAATGAAGGGCATGACTCATGAAAAATTTGGGTTAGATACACCGATGAAACGTTGTGGTGAAGCTTATGAGGTAGCACCTAGTTTTGTCTTTTTAGCTTCAAACCAAGATAGTAGTTACATGAGTGGTCAATGTTTACATGTTAATGGTGGAGCAGTATTAAACGGTTAAAAAAGTACCCCTCAGAATGTGTGGAAAATACATTCTGAGGGGTTTTTATTTATGACTTGGAAGAGATCTCTTTTAAATTAATTGGTATTTATTAAATCTTTTTTTGGGATTGTTCGATAATTCGTTTATTTCCTTTATATAAATCCCATATGGTCCATGCAAGAAGCAGTAAGACACCAATAATAAGTGTATAAGCAATACCATGAGCGAAGGTTAATTCATTAGCTGATGGTTCATCTCCAAAGAAAGCTTCCATTTGTCCTGGCAGTCCAGTTAAATTTAGATAGGTTAATGCAATAACTGAAATCCAACCAAAAAATTTGACGAGCCAATTATTTTTAAAGCGATGTCCCATTTCAGCTTCACTGTTAGTCATCATGAGTAATGGAATCATTGAAAAAGGCAAAGCAAATGCTAAAAAGACTTGAGAATTATTCATTAAATTATTAAGTGCTTCGTGTTCTTCTAATGTCCCTTTTTTGCTTGTCATCATGACACAGATAATAACGGGAATGACTGAAATTAAACGTGTCACTAGACGTCTTAACCAAGTTGGAAGCTTCATATGAATAAATCCTTCCATGATGACTTGTCCAGTCAACGTTCCTGTAATTGTAGAGTTTTGTCCTGATGCTAAAAGTGCGACAGCAAAAAGAGTGGATAAGACACCAGATTTGGCAACAGAGACAAGAAGTCCGTTACTTAAAGTATTAGGGTCTGACAACGCTTCATATAAACCAAAGAATGACGGGTCTTTAACCGTTCCTGATTTGAATACCGCAACCCCCATAATTAACAGTAAGGCATTGACAAAAAATGCCATAGTCAATTGAATATTTGAATCCCAAGTCGAAAAACGAACGGCTTCAGCGACATGATTTTCATCAGAATGGTCAATTTTTCTTGTTTGAGATACCGCTGAATGCAGATATAAATTATGTGGCATAACCGTTGCCCCAATAATTCCTAGTGCACCAGTTAAAGGTGTTTGTCCTCCGATTCTTGGTGAGTCAGCAAAGGTGTCCTTAGTAGGAATTAAGCCTTCAAAAACAGCTCCCCATGATGGGTTTGATAAGGCAATTTGATAAATAAAAACAAAAAGAATGACAAAAATTAGGCAGACAACTAACGCTTCAATTTTTCTAAACCCTATTTTTGTTAAAAGCAATAATAGCAAAACATCAAATACAGTAATAAGTACGGCATAGAGCAGTGGAATACCAAACAGTAAATACAAGGCAATTGCGGCTCCAATAACTTCAGCAATATCAGTGGCCATAATAGCTAACTCAGTTAAAATCCATAAGACAATTCCCAGTCTTTTACTTGTTCTAGCACGAATCGCTTGGGCTAAATCCATTTGGGTGACAATCCCTAACTTAGCAGCCATGTATTGCAAGAGCATAGCAACTAAACTAGACATCAAAATGACAGACATCAATAGATACTGAAAATTTTGTCCACCTGTAATGGATGTTGACCAATTACCTGGATCCATATACCCAACAGCAACTAACGCTCCAGGTCCTGAATAGGCGAGTAATGTTCGCCAAAATCCTTTTCCTACAGGCACCTCAACTGATCCATTTATTTCTTCTAAAGAGCGTCCATTTGTATGGGCCATTAGTTTGTGAGGTTCATGATTATTATGAGGTTCACTCATTTTACCCCTCCTTTAGTTTTTTCTGTACATATCATACACTTAAACCTGCAAATGTGAAAGTAAAGTTTATTGAAAGATTGACATCTGAGAAATAGTAGGACATAAGACAGTTCATTAAAGGTGAGAATATTTTTTAATTATAATCAACACCCTATTTCGGTTATTTTATAATCTATAAAGAAAGAACGATATAATCGACTAATTATGATGGTATCGCATAGATACAACCTCATTGGCTAAAACTAATGAAGTGATAAAATTATAGGTATGAGGCTGACCCAGAAGTCTTAAAATAGAAAAAATCCCGTGAAATCAATTTATTAAAATATTGATTTCATGGGATTTCTGTTTTATTAGTTTGGTGATTTTTACTTAATAAATTACTTTTGGGCCAGCCTCATTTTTTTCTATTTATTTGCAATAAAATGAGTAGTTTATAAAGTTATGATGAATTAATTATCTAATGATACTGAGATTAGTATATAAAAAGCCTTTTTATACAAAACATTGAAATAAGTTAGTTATTTTTTTGACGAAAAAAATATATATGATGAAATGATGAATAAAGAATGAGTAAGGCAAAAAAAATAAGCATTCTATTCTTATTTAGAACGTAACATTCACTAACTGATTACAAATAAATAAAAGATAATCCATAAATAATTTACTTTTAATTCATAAAGGTATTGAATTTATCTAAAAATAATATTTAATATGATTATTTTGTTGTTAATGTATCAAAGATTGTTTTAAAAAAAAAAAAGAGTTATGATTTACTCACAAGCAATATTAAAAACGAATTCATGAGAAATGGATGAAGAGGAGAGATGATATGTCATGAGTGCGAAAACAGCAACGCCTAATAAAAAGTTGACGTTTACATCAATTTATTTTTTAGGTATCAATGCAATTGTCGGGTCAGGAGCGTTCTTATTACCGCAACAAATTTATAAAAATATTGGGGTAATGAGTATTCTGGTTCTTCTTACTGCAGCATTAACAGTGAGTATGGTTGCATTATGTTATGCGGATTTATCAAGTCGATTTTCTGGATCAGGAGCAGCATGGCTTTATTCGTATAACGCATTTGGTAAATTTACTGGGTTTCAAATTGGCTTATTTTCGTGGTTTTTAGGATGTCTGACATTTACAGCAGAATCTGTTGCCTTACATCGAACATTAAAAAGCATGTATCCCGTGTTAGATAATCCAATTGCAAAATATGCTTTTCCAATTGGTATGATAGTTCTATTAAGTATTATCAATCTTTTTGGTACAAGTATTGTTAAAAAAATCAACAGCGTGTCTTCAATTATTAAAATTGCTACTTTGGTATTTTTCCTTGTTGTCGGTGTGTTCTTTATTAAAACAGCACATTTTACCCCTATTGTTCCTGAAAGTGTTAAAACAACAGGTAGCTTCTTTGGTCACTTTGGTCAAGCCTTTAGTGTCGTATTTTACATGTTCACTGGATTTTCATTTATCCCAGTAGCAGCTGGACAAATGAACAACCCAGAAAAAAATATTCCAAAAGCATTAATCGCCGTTATGTCTAGTGTGACTATTATTTATGTGTTAGTACAAGCAATAGCGATTGGTATCTTAGGACCAAATATTGCAAAATTTGATATTCCTATTGCTCAAGCACTAAACGCTTCTATTGGTCATTGGGCATATGTACTGATTGTCATTGGTATGATTATTTCCATTTTTGGCGTGGCTTTTGCCGTATCATTTAACACACCAGTTTTAGCTGCATCTTTATCAACAGAACATAACCTTTTACCTTCAGCTTTTGGTAAAAGAAATAAAAATGATGCACCTTATATTGCGGTCATTATTACGATGATTATCAGTATTTTCTTAGTATCATTTAGTTATATTTTCTTAGTAGCGGCCATTGTGTTAGCATCATTTATCCAATATGTTCCATCAATTTTAGCCGTGATTAAATTTAAACATACAAAACAATTTCCAAATAATGGGTTCTCTTTAAAGGGAGGAGATACCATTCCAATTATTGCGTTGGTTATCTCAATGTATTTATTAACTAATTTTAGATTAGATGTTTTATTACTAATCATCGGTGTATTTGTCGTTGGGTTGATCATGTATTACACAAGTATCAAAAATAAACCAGACTCACCATCTGCACCACAAGCACCAAAAGGTAAAGTCGCTCAAGCAACAACTAAATTGGCTGACAAAGTAGCAACCACTACTCAAAGTGCACCAACTCATGCATCAACAAAATAAATTAACTGAATGGAGTGTTTTATTATGACAAACGAATTAACTTTTGATCAAATTAATCATATGCAAGAACTTTTTACAGGTGACAGAGCAAATGAAATCGCCCAAACAGCAGCTACAACAAACGGTATTTTTAAAGCATCTGAAAATATTCGTGCAATTGATGATGCGAATTTTAACTTTTCGATTGATATTGACTCACATAAAGTGACTAATCAAAATCAAAGTGGCCGCTGTTGGATGTTTGCTTGTTTAAATGTCATTCGTTTCCAATTAGAAAAACAATACAACATTGAAAACTTTGAATTATCACAAAACTACTTATTCTTCTATGACAAATTAGAAAAAGCGAATTACTTCTATCAAAATATTCTTAATACAGCGAATGAACCTATTTCTAGTCGCGACGTTCAATTTTTAATCAACTCACCGCAACAAGATGGTGGCGATTGGAACTTAATCATCTCATTAGTAGAAAAATATGGTGTCGTACCAATTTATGAAATGAACGACTCTAGCTGTAGTGTTACATCAGCTGAATTAAATACGATGTTAAATCGCAAATTACGACGTGACGCTGTTGAGTTAAGACAACTTGTCAAAGATAATGCGACAGAATCCACCATCAATGATTACATTGAAAAAAGTTTATCTGAAGTTTACCGACTATTATCAATTGCTTTAGGGACACCACCAAAAACAATTGACTTTACATTCAGAGATAAAGACAAAAAATACACTTCTTACCATGGGTTAACACCTCAACAACTTTACACTGACTACATTGATATTGATGTAACGGACTATGTTGGATTAATCAACGTTCCAGCTGAAAACATGCCTTTTGGTAAAGTTTACGAAGTGGCTTTATCAGGAAACATGGTAGGTGGCACACCAAACCGTTATTTAAACATTGAAATGGATGAGCTAAAACAAGCCACAATCAAACAACTAAAAGCTGGTGAACCAGTTTGGTTTGGTTGTGATGTGTTAAAACATTTTGATCGTCAAAAAGGGATCATGTCTCATGATTTATATAAATTTGAAGAATTATTCAACATGGATTTTTCAATGACAAAAGGCGATCGTTTTAACTACAAAGAAAGCTTACCAACACATGCTATGGTAATTGGTGGTGTAAACCTTGTGGATGATATGCCAACTAAATGGAAAGTAGAAAATAGTTGGGGAGAAAAAATCGGTGACCAAGGTTACTGTGTGATGGATGACAAATGGATGGATGAATTTGTCTTTGAAGTCGTTGTGAAAAAAGACTATCTAACAGAAAATTTAAAACAAGCCTTAGTAACAGAACCTGTCGAATTACCATTTTGGAATCCTATGAATCCAATTGCCTAAGCGTTTATTAATAGAAAGAAGGAAATAGTATGTGTACAACCGTTGTTGTGGGAAAAAAAGCCTCTAGAACAGGATCAACATTGATTGCTAGAAACTGTGACTCTGAAGAACCTATCCAACCCGTTCGTTTTATTACCGTTGCTGAAGATGCTCATGTGAGTGGTATCTATAAAAGTAATATGACGAAATTTACTGAGAAATACCCAAACAAATCATTGAAATATACAATGGTGCCATTTTTGGATGAAAGTAAACTTGGTATTTTTGGTGAAGCTGGAATTAACTCAAAAAATGTGGCCATGAGCTCAACAGAAAGTATTTTCTCAAATACAGATGTTTTAGCCATTGACCCATTAACTCCAGCTGGTTTAGGTGAAGATTCATTACTTAATATGGTCTTACCATATATTGAATCAGCAAGAGATGGTGTGACTTATTTAGGTCAACTGATTAAAGAACATGGTTCCCATGAAGGAAATGGTGTCATTTTTAGTGATAAAGATGAAGTGTGGTATATGGAAATCCCATGTGGTCATCATTGGGTTGCTCAACGCGTGCCAGATGATTGCTGCGCTGTGATTGCCAACCAATCAATCATTGAAGAAATTAATTTTAACGACCCAGAAAACTTTATGTATTCTGAAGGAATTCGTGAATTTGTTGATGAGTATCAATTAAACCCAGATTATGAAGGATTTAATTTCCGCCATATTTTTGGAACAAGTACAAAAGAAGACAGACAATATAATACTGCCCGTGTGTGGTATGGTCAAAACTATTTAGGTCATAAAGTAGAAGATCCTAGAAGTAGCGATATGCCGTTTGTCTTTAAACCAAATCGTTTACTGACAGTTAATGATGTGGCTGCTGTACTAAGTTCACACTTTGATGAAACAATCTATGATCCATTTAATTCTGAGAGTGATGTCGATCGCAATGTATTTAGACCAATCTCTATGAACCGTACGGCTGAATCTCATATTTTAGAAATCAGAAACAACGTACCTGAAGAAATCGCTGCAATTATTTGGTTAAATAGTGCTCCGACAGCCTTTAACCCATATGTACCATTCTTCGCTAATAGTTTAGATACACCAAAAAGCTACCGTGATACAACAGATAGCTATGATATTAACCAAGCATACTGGATGTATCGCACATTAGCTGTGTTGGTAGAACGTGATTACAATAAATTATCTTCAGTGAACTTTGACTACTTAACATCTGCAAAAACGCTAGCCAAACATCTTGTGTTGGAAACAGACAAGGCTTTTAAAGAAGGAAACGTATCAAACGTTGAAGAATTCCTAACAGAACAAAACAATAAAAATATTGACAAAATGAATGCTTTAGCTATGAAACATATTGGTGATTTAGTTCAAAGAGGTTTGGGATTATCTAAACTGACTTTTGATATTACTAAAGACGTTTAGTAAGCCGTTGAAAGGATAATCCCAGCGATTATCCTTTTCTCATTAAAACTATGGAAATGAAGGAAGAGGGAATATTTATGTGTACAACTGTCGTAGTAGGAAAAAAGGCAACGATGAATGGAGCAACGCTCATCGCTAGAAACTGTGACGCAGAAATCGTTATTGAACCAGTAAAGTTTATTGTGGTTCCTGAAAATGATGTGACTGAAGGTGTTTACAAATCATACTTAACACATTTTAAAGAAAACTACCCTAAGAAATCACTTAGATACCAGATGGTGCCTTACATTCAATATAAAAAATACGGTATTTTTGGTGAGTCTGGTATCAACTCAAAAAATGTGGCAATGAGTGCAACTGAAAGTATTTTCAGCAACACAAAAGTTTTGGCTATTGATCCTTTAACAGATGGACTTGGTGAAGATTCTTTAGTTAGTGTGGTATTACCTTATATTTCTTCTGCTAGAGAAGGAGTGACTTATTTAGGAAAACTCATTGAAGAATATGGTTCTCATGAAGGAAACGGCGTTATCTTTAGTGATAAAGACGAAATATGGTACATGGAAATACCATGTGGCCATCATTGGATCGCACAACGCGTACCAGATGACTGTTGTGCGGTGATTGCCAATCAATCAATCATTGAAGAAGTTGATTTCAATGACCCAGAAAACTTTATGTATTCAGAAGGATTACGAGAATTTGTCGAAACCTATCATTTGAACCCAGATTATGAAGGATTTAACTTCCGTCATATTTTTGGTACAAGTTCAAAAGAAGATAGAGAATACAACACACCACGTGTATGGTACGGACAAAATTATTTGGGGCATAAAGTAGAAGACCCAAGAAGTAGTGACATGCCATTTGTGTTTAAACCAAATCGTAAATTGAGTTATGAAGATGTAGGGGCTGTATTAAGTTCACACTATGATGAAACAATTTATGATCCATTTAACGCGTCAGATGATGCATCTAGAAAATTATTTAGACCGATTTCAATGAATCGTACATCACAGTCGCATATTTTAGAAATCAGAAATGATGTACCAGAAGAGATTGCAGCGATTACTTGGATTAATAGTGGTCCAACCGCCTTCAATCCGTATGTGCCTTTCTACGCAAATAGTAACGACACAGCACCATCATACAACAATACAAGTATGACTTATGATATCACTCAAGCTTACTGGATGCACCGTACACTCGCTGTTTTAGTAGAGCGTGATTATGACGTATTAAAAACAGTTAATTTTGATTACCTAAGTGCCGCTAGACAACTGGCAAATCACATGGTATTGGAAACAGATCGTGCGTACAAAGCCATGCAATCTGGAGATGTAACAGACTTTTTAACAAAACAAAACAAACAAAATATAGAAGAAATGAATCATTTAACCATGACTCATATCGGTGAATTGGTTAAGAAAGGGTTAGGCCTATCTAAACTCACCTTTGATATAACCAAAGACGTATAAAAATAAGTGAGGAGAACGTATTATGGAAAACAAAAGTGGTAGTAAGGCATCTGCTGCTTCAAGTGTTAAACCGGTAGCAACTAATGCACAAGGAAATAACACTGCAAGTAAAAAAGGTGCTTTATCAAAAATAACATTAGCAACATTTATTGGGTTAACATTCTCTCTTGTAGCAGGTCCGTATTATTCAACATTGACGGCAACAGGATGGAACATGTTTTTATTCATGGGTATTGCCGTGATTGGGTTTGCTTTACCAATTGCTTTAATGTCTGGAGAGTTTGGGACAACATTTCCTGGTCAAGGTGGTCCAGAGTTGTGGGTTAAAAACACCCTGGGACCTAAGTGGGGATTTGTGACCTCTTGGCTCATTTGGGCAGCGATGTTTCCTTCTATGGTTGTAGTAGGAACTGGGTTTGCACCAATGGTTGCGTTGTTACTGAAGAAAGAAAGTTTAATCGAGAATTCGATGTTTACATTGGCGGTTATTTTAGGATTAGTTTGGTGTATGACACTGTTGAATTTAAAATTCGACATGGCAAAAGTAAATGGTAAATTTGGTATTTGGTTAGGTTTGTATATTCCTGTTGTGATGCTATTTATACTTGGTGTGTTTACCTTTGTAAAAATTGGTTTAAACCCAGATAGTATATTAGGAACCTTTTCATGGTCAAAATTAGTTCCTAAATCGTTCACAAGTGGTTCTGGAATGTACTTTAGTGGGATTATCTTTATTTTCTTAGGAATAGAGATGTCTTCTGTGTTTATTACTCGTCTGAAAAAACCATCTCAACAATATGCTAAAGGTGTTATTACATCCCTTATTTTATTAGCGTTGTTCTCATTGGTTAACTCATTTTTAGTAGCAAATGTTATCCCAGCAGGTAAAATCCAATTAAACAATGGTGCTCAGCCATTACAATTGTTTGCTGATCGTTTAGGATTACCATATTTTGTTGTCCAAATCTTCTGCTTACTTTCTATTGTGAGTGTGTTGACTAATATGTCCACATGGTTTATCAGTGCTCAAAAAACAATCACTGCAAGTGCAAGAGAAGGAGACTTCCCAGAAAAATTCAAATTCTGGAAAACAAATAAATTTAACTCATCAAATACCTTACTATTTGTTCAAGCGATTGCGATTACTATTTTGTCAGGAGCATACGTTGTCATCCCTGGAATTAACAAAGTATTCGTTATTATCACAAATAGTGGCACAATGATCTATTGTCTAGCTTATACATTAATGGCTTTAGGATTTATTGCGATGAGAAGAAAATCACCTGATACAGAACACCCTTTCCGTGTAGGTAAAAAAGGAAATGGTCTTGGATTCTTCTTTGCTGGTTTACTGATGGTAACTATCGTGTTTGCTTTAACGTTAACCTTTATGAGTAATACGATTGAAAACTTAATCTTTGTTTTAATCTTTGTCGGTATTCTATTTAGTATCCCTTTAATCATCTATAACAAGAAAAAAGCTAGCTGGTTAACTGATGTACAAAAAGAGATGGCAAAAGATAGTACCCAAATAACAAATAAATAATAACGAAATAACTGTTTATCTTTTTAGGTAAGCAGTTATTATTTTGTACAAAAATTTAGTTAACACACCATAAAAAGTTGTGTGAGATTCCCAAAAACAACGAGAGATATACATACAAACGGAGTGATATATAAGTGTATCAATAAAATGATAAATTTAGGAATGGAATGTTTTATATGTCTAGACCACTTACTAGTGAACGACTCAATGAAATGAAGAAAGCTTTCAATTCAAACTGAGGAAATCAAGTTGCCCAAACAGCTGCGACAACTAGTGGCTTGTTTAAAGCAGCAGAAAATATCCAATCAATTGACGTTAATAATTTTAACTTTTCAATTGAGGTGGATACTCACCAAGTAACGAATCAGCGTCATAGTGGACTCTGCTGAATATTTTCATGTGTGAATGTGATCCGATTACCAATAGAAAAACAATACAACATTGAAAACTTTGAATTATCACAAAATTATCTATTTTTCTATGACATTTCAGGATCAGCAAAATAAATACCAATATCATTCGAATTACTAATTGAATTCCAATTAGAAAATTCTTTACCAAAATCAAATGTGATTGATTTAAATAGATGGCGCGGAAGCTGTTTAAACCAATTATTTAAACTATTTTCGATATCTATTGCTCTTCTACCTATTGATTTTAACGTAATAATCACTTTTGATCGTCTTTCAACGAGTATGACAGCAGTACTTTTATGGTCTTTTCCAACAATTGTGTCACCTTGAGGGTGGCCAAGTTTATTATTAAAGAGTCGATAATCCTTATGACGTTGATGGATAGTTCTTTTAAAGGCTTGTTTGCCTCTTTTTACTTTATAACCATTCGCTTTCCTTTTAACTTTCATAGGAAATGCGATCAAGTCAAACAGGCCTTACTTAAAGAATCTAGAATGAGTACGGATAGAACATGAATTAGGAAACTCATGATTGTATTACTACTTGCGTTTGGTATTTATCAAGCTTCTAAACGTTATGATTAGGTAGATAAAGGCCCCATTTACATGAGAAATTGACGACTTTGACTAACCCCAAAAACGCATTATCCAATATTCCAACAGACATTTTATATCAAATGGGCATGCCAATTAAACAGACGTTTGTTTCAAATGAAACCATGAATGAATTTAATAAACAATTAGGAAGTAAAGTCATCACTCAAACCACGGCAGTAATCAACGAAAGTCTTGATACAACAACCGGATCAAGTTCATCTACAACACCAAATGATACAACTAAAAAATAACAGTATAATGACTGTCTAAGAGGTTAAGCCAGCCCATTTATGAACCTTTTATTTTATTGACAAATCCTAAGAAAGTGAACTAAAATTAGGTCAGCGTTATGTATACCTTTTTTGAGCGATGAATGACTATAGACATAAGGATGGGTGATGTGTGATGGATGAGAAAAATATGCAAATGGTTATGGGACTCATTATGCATAGTGGAGATGCTAAAAGTCATGCGATGGAAGCAATTCAGGCAGCAAAGGCAAACGATTTTTCAGCAGCAGAAGTAAGTTTAAATGAGGCGAAAGAATCTTTGATAAGGGCGCATCAATCTCAAACGGAGATGCTAACTAAAGAAGCTCAAGGAGATCCAATAGAGGTAACACTTCTTACTGTACATAGTCAAGACCATTTGATGACGAGTATATCCTTTACTGATTTAGCCAAAGAAATGGTTGATTTATATAAAGTGATTAATGGAAGGTAAAAGAAAAATTTATAATTTTAGAAAGAAGGGAATATTATGCCATCATACGCTGTCCCCTTATCAACGGCAATTATTTGTTTTGCTGTAATATCATTTATTGGGACTGCTCCGTGGACGATTTATCAATACCGAAAATATGGTTATTTTAACTTTTGGCGTAACTTAGTATTTTTTAGTTTTATCTATTATTGTTTGACCGCTTTTTTTCTAGTGAGCTTGCCACTACCTAAAAATCGACACGATATAGAATTTAAGCATCATGTGTATACTCAGTTAAAACCTTTTAATTTTTTAAAGGATTTTACAACCATACCAGGATTTGAAGCAGGCAATCCTAGGACATATATCAAGTTAGTGAAGTCTTTTACGTTTTTACAAGTTATTTTTAATATCATGTTACTATTGCCTTTAGGGGTGTATTTACGTTTCTTTTTTAAGAAAGCGAACAAATGGTGCGTCGCATTACCGATTATATTTAGTACGACATTATTTTTTGAGGTATCACAGTTAACGGCTTTATTTGGATACTATGAGTACCCATATCGTTTATTTGATGTGGATGATTTGATGATGAATACTTTAGGAGGAATGATTGGCTTTTTTGTTGCGCCAATATTATTATTCTTTGTTCCGAGTCGAGATCAACTACATAAACAAGATGATAGTTACACATCCGATCATATTGCATCCTATGGGTCTCAACTAGTTGAAGTCCTACTAACATTGGCTGTTTCTCAAATGATTGGCTCGCTGTTATCAACGTTTATTTTTCGAGAAAGTGATATGTATTCAATAAAATTAGTGATAAGTTTTCTTTTCATGGTAGTTCTGCCTTTTATGATGAAAGGGACAACTGTAGGAGGGAAAATAATCAAACTCACAATACGCTTGCCAGAAAAGAAACCCATCACGTCGCTTATCTATCGTTTTATTCTTATTTTTACTCCGTCACTTGTCAGTCGTTTGGGGCAAAGTATTTATGATTTTTATTCAGAGAATATCTATATGATTCTATTCCAACTATTGTATTCACTTATCGTATATTTTGTGTGGGCGAGTTTTTTATTTATTATTGTAAGAGATTGGATTAATAAAAAAGATGTTGTATTTTTTAATCACTTATCTAGAATAATTTTCATCAGAAAATAAATATGAACCTACCTTTTAACATGAAGAGGTAGGTTTCATTGTGTGTAAATGATATGATACTTTATAAATAGTCATGAGAAAGTAGGAGAGAAAATGAAGGTTACCGAAGGATACATGCCATTTTTACATTATCAAACATATTATCGCATTGTCGGAGAAGTATCTGAAAAAACCCCTTTATTGTTGTTACATGGAGGACCAGGGTCGACACACAATTATTTTGAATTATTGGATGAACTGGCAGAGGATGGGCGGCAACTAATCATGTATGATCAATTAGGGTGTGGTTTGTCATCTATTCCTAATAAACCAGAGCTATGGACAGCTAAAACATGGCTAGATGAGTTGATTACATTAAGAGAATATTTAGGTCTAGAGAGAGTACATATCCTTGGGCAGTCATGGGGAGGGATGTTGCTTCTTAAATATATGTGTGACAAAAAACCTAGTGGTGTAGACAGTATTATTTTATCGAGTACCTTATCGTCTGCGGAATTATGGAAACAAGAGCAACATCGTTTAATCAAATTAATGGATGAAAAAGAGCAAGAGGCTATAGCATATGCTGAAGCAAACAATGATTTCTCAAAACCAGAGTATTTAAAAGCAAATGACCTATTTATGCAACGACATGCAGGTGATATGCCAACTAAAACATCTCCGGAACCTCTTAGACGTCAAAAAACCAGAGGAGAGCAAGCTTATCTGTATGCGTGGGGACCAAATGAATTCTTTCCTATGGGAACATTAAAAACATTTGATTATACCGCTCAATTGCATCAGATTAAGGTGCCTGCCTTAATTATTAGTGGGGCGAATGACTTGTGTACCCCTGTACTTGCCAAAACAATGTATGATGAAATTCCAAACGCAACCTGGGAGTTATTTCAACACAGTCGACATATGCCGTTTGTAGAAGAACGAGATAAATACATTAACCTACTAGCTAGTTGGCTTGAAAAGTGAGCAGGTTAAGAGGATACTACCTATTTTTACTAATCTATGGTACAATTTCCTAATAAGAACATTCCGTTTCTTATTAGGAAATAATGAGGTGAAAGCGTGAAAGACAATCAATTGAAACCATATGGAACAGTATTGATTAAAGCGGCTAAAATATTAGATTGCTTAGCAGAAACAACAGGCGATGTTACACTGAAAGAGGTTGCAGAATTATCAGGGCTGACAACATCTACCGCGTTAAAAATATTAGATACATTAATACTGATTGGATATGTAACACGAAATGAAAAAAGTAAAACATATTATTTAGGTCCTAGCATAGTAAAATATAGTCAAGTATATTCAAGTAATTCGATGTTAAAAAACATAGCTGAGCCCAGTTTAGAAAAACTTCAGTTAGAAGTAGATGAAACAATTCATTTAGGGATGTCAAATAATAATGAATTGATCTATATCGATAAACTAGAACCTAAGGAAAAGTCGATTTATATGTCATCTAAGGTTGGAGCAAGAAAACCTCTTTATTCGACAGGAATGGGAAAAGTATTTTTATCGGCATATAATGATGAAGAATTAGATCACTACTTTAAAACAGTTCCGCTACAGGCTTATACAGAAAATACTATTACTAATAAATTTTTGATGAAGAAAGAATTACAGAAAATAAAAGAAACGAATATTGCCTATGATGATGAGGAAATGGAAGAAGATTGTTATTGTATTGCTATGCCTATAATGACTAAACAAGGACGGATTGAAGGAGCATTTAGTGTTAGTATGCCGAAATTTAGAGTAAATGAAGAATTTAGAAATTATGTGATTGATAACATGTTAGAGGCAAAAAATACTATTGAAAAAAATTTGAATTAAATGTAAACAAATTATGTTGATTGTAAAATTAAGCAAAATAACTAAAAAAAATCATTTGTGATTACTCTCCTTGTTTTCTTTTGTTAGAAAGACAATTTGAGTACATCATAAATGATTTTTGTTTTTCGGGTTACTTAGAACACTATCACTGCCTAGCAATAAAGTTATTGACACTATCTTAAAAATATTGTTACAAAGTATTTTTTACGGTATAATTTAAACTAAAATGAAAATTTAAATAAATATGTTAAAGGAGAAAAAATTGAAAAAACTATATTTTATTATGATGCTAATTTGTTTTTCTATTTGCCTAGTTATTAAAACTGATTTGGTATGGGCATCATCGAATTCAGAAATCACGGGGATATTACCTAATCAAAATAAACATATTGATGATCGTGTTTACCTAGTCTATGGATATCAAATTAAGGAAGATATTGTTAAATTGAACAGTGCTAATGATGTTTTTAATATTTCTATTATTGGAGATAAGGAAAATAATATGTACTTTTGTTTAGACGAACGCAAATATAATCCAACTGATGGAGAATTAAATACGTTAGAACCTAGTAAACAATTAATACCAGAAATTAATTGGTTATCGTCAAATTTTTATAATAATATTGAAAACCTTAAATGGAATAAAAACACACCAAATAAAAGTGGTGGAAAAAGTCCTATAGATAGCTTTAATAAGGCTAATTTTTACAATAAGTATGTCTATACACAATTAGCAATTTGGCATTTTACTAATCCTACACAATTTCCGATGAGTCGTAATGTAATTAAAAATAATCCTGAGGTTATTGCATTAATTAACGAAGCAAATAAAAATAAAAATTTTTATAATCCAACGTATACCGATTCGTTAAATGTTATTAATAATATTCAATATGAAGCAACAGAATTATCTAAAGAAAGTGAAGATGATGATACATATATTTTTTCAACTACTATTGTAAAGTCAGGATCAACTGAATCGTTCGATGTTAAAGATATCAAGTATACAGTGTCAATCGAAGATAAGAGTCAAAAACGTGATGTGACTAAGGACGTTACTATAACACCGCAATCAAATAATAAAATATATATACAAGTACCTAAAAATCTTTTGCAAGAATCACAATCAAAACTTATAGTATCAGCAAGTGCAACAGTTACTTCAGATAAAGCATTTACTACTCATTATGACAATAGAAATAATAAACAACCAGTATTGGGTGGGTATAAATTTAGTAAAGTACTATCGACTGAAAAATCAATTGACATCGTCGATCAAACACATTATTCTGTCTACAAAAAATGGGATGATCAGAATAATCAAGATGGTAAAAGACCAAAAGAGATAACTGTCCAGTTATATGCTAATAATCAAAAATTAGGAGATCCCATAACATTAAATACTAATAATAATTGGCAATATACATGGAATGAATTAGATGCTATTACGAATGGGAAAAAAATCGAGTATAGTGTGAAAGAGTTAGGAGAAATAGATCCTTATAGTTCATCTATCACAACAGATAGAGATCAATTATCTACTACCATTACGAATTCTTATAGTCCAGAAGTGACTGAAATATCCGGTGAAAAAGTTTGGGATGATCAGAATAATCAGGATAATAAGCGCCCTAATTCAGTGACTGTTAATTTATTAGCAGATGGTGAGGAAATAGATGAAAAAATTGTAACACCTAATTCAGAAGGTCATTGGACTTATGAATTTACAAATTTACCTGTATATGCGAATGGAAAGAAAATAGTTTATAGCATTGCAGAAGATACCGTTCCTGACTATTCAACTGAAGTGAATGGCACAACGATTACAAATTCTTATACTCCAGGAAAAACGAGCGTTTCAGTCGCTAAGATGTGGGATGACAATAATAATCAAGATAACATTCGACCAAGTAGTATTGAAGTTCAACTTTATAAACAAACTGAAAAAGGTAAGGTAGAGGTAGGTTCTGTTGTATTGTTAGATGAAAAGAATAACTGGTCAACAACATGGCCGGATTTACCTTTAATGGATAGTGGAGAAAAAATTAAATATACAGTTGAAGAAGTGAATGGTTCCAAAAATATACCAGGTTATACAACAACTGTTGATGATGCTGATCATGGAAATATTATTATTACAAATAAGCATGATGTTGAATTAACAAAGATTCAAGGTGAAAAGACTTGGAATGATGGCAATGATCAAGATGGTATTCGACCGGATAAAATTACAATCATTTTATACGCAAATGGCGTTGAAACAGCTCGAAAAATTGTGACGGCATCAGATAATTGGTTATATGAATTTAATGATCTGCCTGTCTATTCACAAGGGAAAAAAATTAACTATACTGTACAGGAAATACCAGTAGAGGGATATGAAACAAAGATTGATGGAGTGAATATAACAAACACACATACTCCAGAAACAACAACAGTTACTGGATCAAAATTATGGCATGACCAAGATAATCAAGACGGCATTCGGCCAAATAAAATTACAGCTATTTTATATGCAAATGGCGTTGAAGTTGATCGTCAAATAGTTACAGAAGAAACCAATTGGGTATACACATTTACAGATCTACCTAAAAATAGTAATGGGAAAGAAATAGAGTATACTATTAAGGAAATTCCTGTACCTGGATACAATCTAACAGTAAATGACATAAATTTATTAAATACTCATGCTGTAGATAAAACAAAAATATCAGGAACTAAAACGTGGGATGATGATAACAATAACGATGGGAAACGTCCTAAATCAATTATTGTGTATCTTTATGCAGATGGTGAGCGTATAAAGCAACAAGAGGTAACACCTGATAAGTCTGGTGTTTGGTCATACGAATTTGATAATTTAGATAAATATAAAAACGGACAAGAAATAAAATATACTATTCAAGAAGAACCAATCCCTCATTATGAAACTACTATTAATGGAACAAATTTAGTTAACCATTATACTTCAGAAGTGACTGATATTAAAGGTATCAAAACGTGGAATGATGCTAACAATAAAGATGGAAAGCGACCTAAATCTATTACTGTTTATTTAATTGCTAATGGAAATGAAAAAGAACCTGAAGCTAAAAAAATAGTCGATGAAACGACTAATTGGGAGTATCGTTTTACCGGATTACCTGTATATAAAGATGGGAAAAAGATTACTTATACAGTTATTGAAGAACCCGTTAATGGATATACAACATCTATTGATGGTTATAATATAACTAATACTTATTCACCTGAAAAAACAGCTATTAGCGGCAGGAAGATATGGAACGATGACAATAATCGAGAAGGAAAACGCCCAGACTCTATTACCGTTAACCTCTTAGCGGATGGCAAAATCGTTGATTCCAAAGAAGTATCAAAGAAAGATAATTGGAGTTATAATTTTACCGATTTAGATAAATTCAATGATGGTAAAGAAATTGTGTATTCTATTACAGAAAATACTATTCCTGATTATTCAACTGAAATTTCTGGTACGGATATTATCAATACTTATACTCCTGGAAAAACTAGCGTATCTGTAACAAAGGCATGGAATGATGGCAATAACCAAGATGGATTAAGACCGAATAAAATTTCTGTTCAATTGTACGCAAATGGCATTAAGTCAGGAAAACCAGTAGAATTAAATGATTCCAACAAGTGGACAACAACATGGAACGATTTAGCGTTAAAGCAAAATGGTACTGATGTTATTTATACAGTAAAAGAAATTGATAAAATAGATGGTTATACAATGACCATAGATGATACTAACAAAGGTAATATTATTATTACTAATTCTCATAATATTACACGATCATCAACAAACCATTCAGATAAAAGCCTTCTTAGTAAAATATTACCAAAAACTGGTGAATCGTATAATTATATATTCTCTATAATAGGGTTAGTAACTATTTTGATAATTATACTGCTTTACTTTTTAAAACGTCGATTTAAAAATTAAGATAGACAACTAAAAAAACGTTTGTGATATACTTAAATTGTATTTCCAACCAAAGAAAATAGGCTCTATGTCAAATCGTGTTGATGGACAATAATGTTGATAAAAAAGTCTTAAAAATGAAATAGAATTAATTGAAGTGAGGGAAGAAATTCTCTCGCTTTTTTATTTAACCTGAAAAACTTGATCTTGAATCAAAAAGATAGGTCGTTTGAATAGTAGAAAGTTTCGATAGCCATAGATCACACGTTTAATGACTTTAATTTTATTGTTAAGACCGTCTAACAAAAGAAGGTTGTTCAAGGATGGACTCCAGATGTCATTATTGGTCGTGCTGAGTTTTCTAATTCATGTTCTATCAGTACTCTTTATAGATTATTTAAGCAAGGTCTGTTTGAGTTGACTGCATTACCTATGAAAGGTAAAAGGAAAGCGAATGGTTATAAAGAAAAAAGAGGCAAACAAGCCTTTAAATAACTATCTATCAACGTAATAAGGACTATCAACTCTCTAATAATAAAGTGGCTGGACCCAAAAGTCTTAAAATAGAAAAATTCCATGAAATAAGTTTGTTAGAACGATGACTTCATGGTATTTCTGTTTCCTTAGTTTAGTAATTTTCATAAAAAAGTGACTTTTGAGTCAACCTCTTTTTTTGAAAGCCCATAAAACTGATGTTATCACACTCGTTGAAAGACTATCAAAAGTGATTATTACGTTAAAACCAATAATTATACGAGAAATAGATATCGAAAATAGTTTAAATAATTGGCTTAAACAGCCACCATGCCATCTATTTCAATCAATCACATTCGATTGTGGTAAAGAATTTTCTAATTGGAAATCAATCAGCAATCGAAATGATATTGATAGTTATTTTGCTGATCCAAGAACATCCTAACAAGGAGGTTTAAATGAACAATATAATAGGTTATTACGCAAAGATAGATTACTTAATCAAATTGATTTCAACGAAGTTGAGGAATCTTTTATCCAATCTATCGCATCTAAAAGAAATAATATTCCTAGAAAATTATTAAACTATAAACACCATTGGAAGTATTTTTAAGTTATGTAGACAATGATATTTTGCCTAGATTAATTTGACAAATGGAAATGTAAAAAAATAAAGGTAGGTGAGTTTTTTATCCATGTCAAAAATATACAGCTTAACTTTTGTGGGTACGCTACTTAACTCTATTTTCTTATAATAAACGAAGTCCGTAAAACCCATATAATGTATAATCAAATTTTGTATATTTATCAGACGTAAAATAATAAAAAAGTGCATTTTTGGAATTAGGTCTTTATTCTTTACTTTTTAGAACTTAAATTGTATCATTTATATAAAACGAATGGCATAAATATATATATATCTACAATATGATGGCTATAAGGTTATTTATTGTTAAAAAGTATGTATTGCGCTTCATATTGTGTTGTTTAAGTTATAAAAAAGCAAATATAGATAAAAAACTGCTGCTTTTTTGTATTAATATTAAACTAATCAGCACAGTGAAAAAATATATAAATAGGGAGTGTTAATTTATGAATGATAAACAAAAGAAGAAGATAGTGAACTTTTTAAATGCTAAACCTCAAGATAAAATACATAGATATAAAAGGAGGAAAGTAAAAAAAGTATGGGTTTATGCAGCAATTATCACGACGATGATTGGTTTAGAGTCAATTTCTAGTAATGTAAACACTCTGTCAGGATTATCTTCTATTACTGTTCATGCAGATACTGTAGTAAACTATAAACAACAATATTATCCACCAATATTGAGAGTTGAATCAGGATCTACAGCACAGACAGATGGTAGTAATTCTTATTTAAACCTACTCTATGAAATTAAGGGTAAAGAAGCTTCTGATGTAGATTATATCGAGTTCCAATTAAATAATGGAAAAAATAGTACTAAGACCAATTCTAAGGCAAAAATAATAGGCGAAACTAATATTTTAGGGCAACCTACTGTTATGTTAAGAGTTGATTTCTCAGGGAATGAGGCATTTGGCAATGAAAGAGCTTTTGCAGACGGTAATACGGTTATCCATTTTATTGATGGAACTTCCCTAGTCATTAATCCAAATAGAAATATTATTTTTCTTTTTTCTAAGCAGGATGTTGAGAGCAATAGAAAAGGCATAATGATGTTAAGTAACTTTACGGAAGAAGAAAAAAATAAAACTTTTGAAAAGTCTATATCTATTGTAGACAAAGCTTATATAGACGATATGAAATCTTTAAGTGAAGTAACTGACTTTGATAGCTTGTCTGATGTAACTAGTTTATATAATAGTACAATAGGAGCAAAATTAGAGCAAGCTAGCGAAGATTTTAAAAATCAAGATTCAGGGTTTAAACAATTTGAAGATGAGGCCAAATCTAAAAAGGCAGAAATAAATGCAGTTACCGATGCTAAAAAAGGTGCAAAAGAAAAAGCTTTAAAAGAAGTTGATAGTTTATTGTCACAATATAGAAAGAGTACTTTTGATGCTACTGGAAAAGACGTTCTGAGCCAAATTACGGAAGGTGTCGCTAAAATTAAAGCAGTTTCAGTAGAGAGAGAAAAACCATTCGATAAAGACGCCCATAAACCGACCGTCAACCAACCAACAGAAGGAGAGCAAGTAGTATCCGGCAAAGGGGTTGGTGGCGATGAGCTAACAATCAAGGATAAAGACAATAAGGTGATTGGAAAAGGAACCGTAGCGGAAGATGGCACGTTTACTGTTAAAACCGATCGACCGTTAGAAAAAGGGGAAGAATTAACCGTTATCCCAACGACCGATGGCAAAGAAGGGACCCCGGGGACTACAACGGTGGCAGAAAAACCATTCGATAAAGACGCCCATAAACCAACGGTCAACCAACCAACAGAAGGAGAGCAAAAGGTATCCGGCAAAGGGGTTGGTGGCGATAAGATCACGATCAAGGATAAAGACAATAAAGTGATTGGAAAAGGAACCGTAGCGGAAGATGGCACGTTTACTGTTAAAACCGATCGACCTTTAGAAAAAGGGGAAGAATTAACGGTGACCCCAACGACCGATGGCAAAGAAGGGACCCCAGGGACCACAACGGTGGCAGAAAAACCATTCGATAAAGATGCCCATAAACCAACCGTCAACCAACCAACAGAAGGAGAGCAAGTAGTATCCGGCAAAGGGGTTGGTGGCGATGAGCTCACAATCAAGGATAAAGATAATAAGGTGATTGGAAAAGGAACCGTAGCGGAAGATGGTACGTTTACTGTTAAAACCGATCGACCTTTAGAAAAAGGGGAAGAATTAACGGTGACTCCAACGACCGATGGCAAAGAAGGGACCCCAGGGACCACAACGGTGGCAGAAAAACCATTCGATAAAGACGCCCATAAACCAACCGTCAACCAACCAACAGAAGGAGAGCAAGTAGTATCCGGCAAAGGGGTTGGTGGCGATGAGCTCACAATCAAGGATAAAGATAATAAGGTGATTGGAAAAGGAACCGTAGCGGAAGATGGTACGTTTACTGTTAAAACCGATCGACCTTTAGAAAAAGGGGAAGAATTAACGGTGACCCCAACGACCGATGGCAAAGAAGGGACCCCAGGGACCACAACGGTGGCAGAAAAACCATTCGATAAAGACGCCCATAAACCAACCGTCAACCAACCAACAGAAGGAGATCAAAAGGTATCCGGCAAAGGGGTTGGTGGCGATGAGCTCACAATCAAGGATAAAGATAATAAGGTGATTGGAAAAGGAACCGTAGCGGAAGATGGTACGTTTACTGTTAAAACCGATCGACCTTTAGAAAAAG
>NZ_JBYVZB010000005.1:0-95421 GCF_058211775.1 Vagococcus changpingensis | reverse complement strand
TTTGTTTCTACATAGTAGAAACGCCCTACACATTTGGTTCGTCTTACTTTGTTCAGTTTTCAAAGGTCTAAACTTTGTTGTCGTAACAACTTTTATATCATAACAAGTTTATAATAACTTGTCAACATTTTTTTAAAATTATTTTCATAATGATTTTCTGTTACCGATGCAACTTAATGATAATAACATGTCGATACATAATCGTCAACATTTTTTTATCTTTTTTGTTTGAGTTATTAATATAAATAACAATGAAATTAATATACTACTTATTTAAAAAAAAGTAAACATATTTTTAAACAATTTTTTATTTCAAATTATTTGGTACAATAATAATATATTTAATATATTAGGAGGAAATAACATGAAAATTCTAGTAGCAGATGATGATAAAGAAATTGTGGAACTATTAAGTATCTATATAAAGAATGAAGGTTATGATGTTATACAGGCCTATGATGGAAAGGAAGCTCTTAGCAAAATTATTACAAACCCTGATATAGACTTACTTATATTAGACATCATGATGCCAAAAATGGATGGATTAGAGGTCGTAAAAGAATTAAGAAAAGACTCACAAATCCCCATCATTATGTTAACTGCTAAAACAACTGATATGGATAAAATTCAAGGTTTAATTACTGGAGCTGATGATTATGTTACAAAACCTTTTAATCCTCTAGAAATTATGGCTCGTGTAAAATCACTATTAAGACGAACTAACATGCAAGTTCAAACAGATATACCAGACTTATTAGAAGTGGGTCCACTTATTATAAAAAAAGATTCTCACGAAGTTGAGACTGAGAAAGGAATAAAAATTCAATTAACTGCTTTAGAATTTGGTATTCTTTACTTACTTGCAAGTCATCCGAACCGTGTCTTTAGCGCTGAAGAAATTTTCGAGAGAGTTTGGCAACAGGAAAGTTTAGTTTCTGCTAAAACTGTTATGGTTCATGTAAGTCATTTACGTGACAAAATTGAAGAAGCGACTAATGGAGAAAAAGTTATTCAAACAGTTTGGGGGGTAGGATACAAAATTGAAGGGTGATGAAAAAAAGACACGTATTAAACTTACCTCAAAAGAAACCAGTGAGTTAATTATTGAGGGGATTATTACTGTCATCTTGCTTATTCTTCTTAATTTAGCCTTATTTATCTTAATTGATCAAATTGTGAATACATCGTTACCCATCGATCAATTTCTGTGGCACATTCAATACAATATATTTTATGATCCTCGTCCGCCCATGTTTTGGCAGCGCCCTTTAATTTTTATGATGATAGTTGCAGATATTATTGTATTATATTGGCGATTAATTAGGCGTTATAAGCAGATGCAACAACAACATATTATTAGTGAACTACACTATATATCAAACGGGCATTACGATCACCGTATTCCATTTGAATTAAAAGGGGATTTAGGTAGGCTTATTACAAGTATAAATGCTTTGGTAGATAGTACAGTGGAAGCCCTAGAGGAAGAGCGTCGTATCGAACAGTCAAAAGATGAATTAATTACTAACGTTAGCCATGATATTAGAACACCGCTCACATCAATTATCGGATACCTTGGCCTAATTGAAGAAGGAAAATACAATAATAAAGAAGATTTATTGAAATACACACATACTGCTTATTTAAAATCTAGACAAATGAAAGTATTGGTTGATGATTTATTTGAATACACCAAAGTGAGACAATCAAATGTTCCACTAAATGCTATGACTTTTGATATGAACCAACTCATTGGCCAACTAACAGTTGATTACGAATTAGAAGCATCCAAAAAGGATCGTGTCATTGATTTTTTACCACAAGAAGATACCTTAATGATGAAGGGTGATACTGAAAAACTAGTACGTGTTTTTGATAATCTTCTGTCTAATGCACTCAAATACGGTGTGAATGGGACACAGATTATCATCACATCAGAAAAAATTGGTAATGAGGCGATTATCGTCGTTAAAAATGATGGTAAATCTATACCCCAAGAATCTTTAGATCATTTATTCGATCGTTTTTACCGAGTAGAAGAATCGAGATCTCAACAAACAGGAGGAACTGGACTTGGGTTGGCTATCGCTCAAAGTATTGTAGCACTGCATGGTGGCTATATTTATGCTACATCAAATAATAACTGGACATCATTTACCATACATTTACCATTAGAAACAACTAGTCATTCTTGATTTTTTTGTGCTCTTTAATAAAATCTATTGTTTTCTATTGGTTAATTTGTTAAATTAATTTCAGTTAAATATTAGGAGATTGTTTATGACATTACTAAAAAAAAAACGTGCTCTATTTTTTCTACTGTTATCTTTTTTATTCATTCTTCCTGTATCAGTTGTTGCTGAACAAAACAGTTTTGATGTTCCTGCAAAAGCTGCAATCGCTGTTGATTTTGATACGGGAAAAATTTTATATGAAAAAAATAGTGAAGCCCCTCTTCCTATTGCTTCAATGTCCAAGTTATTATCAGCATACTTAGTATATGAAGCAATTGATACAAAAAAAATAAACTGGAATGATAAAGTGCCTTTTGATGATGCTTTAATCAAACTAACTGAAGACCCAGATTTATCTAATATTCCAATCAAAAAAGAATTAACTTATACAGTTGATGATAATGTAAAAGCCATGCTCATTTCTTCTTCAAACGTTTCAACAACTGCACTTGCTAGACTGGTTTCGGGTAGTGAGCAAGCTTTTGTTGATAGTATGAATCAACATATTAAGGATTGGGGTATCACTGATGGCGTATTTATTTCTGCCTCTGGTTTAGATACACAAGATCTTTTAACAGTAGATCGTTACCCAAACTCTAAACCCGAAGATAGTAATATTTTATCAGCAAAAGACATGGTAATCGTAGCTCGACATCTCATTTCTGATTATCCTGAAGTATTAGATATTACGAAACAATCTCACTACACATTATTTCAAGGAACTGATAATGAAGAAACTTTCTGGTCATCTAATTTAATGTTACCGGATTTGTATTACTATACTGAAGGTGTCGATGGATTAAAAACAGGGACAACCCCAAATGCTGGAGCTTGCTTTATTGGTTCAACCATACAAAATGGGCACCGTATTATTACGGTTGTAATGAATGTAGACGAAGAATATGATCGATTTGAAGTCACGAAAAACTTACTCAATTATGTTAATACGAATTGGGAATATAAAACTATTGTTAAAAAAGGCGATAGCGCCGTTGTGAACAACCTCGATGTACCAAATGGAAAGTCTGAATCAGTTGCACTAACCTTAGCTGAACCTATTTCATTATGGGTCAATAAAGAGACGACTGAATTAAAACAAGTTTTTGCTTCAACTAAAGATGCAGTCTCTGCTCCTCTTAAAAAAAATGAAGTAGTAGGCCAACAAATTGTATCAGATAGTGCAGATAAATTAGGTTATCTAAGCGACACAGACAAACATGATGCCACCGGTAAAGTGATCACAAAAACAGACGTACAAAAAGCAAATATTTTTGTAAGAGTATGGCGTTCTTTGAAAAACAGCATACACTAATGCTGTTTTTTATATTACTAATTATTAGAAACGGAAATTGGAGAATAATTTATGAAAAAATCACGTATCGCATATGACAAACTTAAAAGAAAACAGAAGTGGATTGGCTTATTATTCTTTATCATTGGTGTCCTCATAAGTATTAGTATATTAATTACTCTATTGGTTATCTATCCTGATGAGCTAACGGCTATCATAAAGAGTAATAAAACAACCACGCAAACAATTATATCTTCCGAAACAAAAGAATCAAGTCAAACGACAACACAGTCATCTGATAGAAATACAGAAGGAGATTTTATTCCTAGGACAAATTTTGCTCAGACAGCATCGACTCCTTTACTATATCAACCATTAAAACAAGCCTTAGAGCAAAATATCGCCTCAAGAGAACTCTCTGGGACGCTGTTAGCCATTAAAGATAATCAAGTAGTTATGTATAATTCATTTGGCTATGCCAAAGATGTATCATGGAAAGCTCAAGATAGTACCTACATGATTGCCTCTATTCAAAAATTTTATACTGCATTACTTATCTCAACTTTAATCTCTGAAAAAAAATTGACATTAGATACTACTTTAGATAAATTTTATCCAGAAATACCTGGAAGTAATCAAATTACGATAGATTCTCTTCTATCAATGACTTCCGGACTGAAATTAGATTCTAGTAAAATCCCTACTTCCATAAACGAACAAACTGAATGGGAGGAATATGTCTTAAAAAATACGACACATCAAAATTCAAATAAATGGGACTACTCTCCGGTTAATTTTAATTTGCTTGCTATGATTATTCAAAAAATAACTGGACAAACATATGAAGAATATTTTAAGAAGGCAGTAACAGAACCTCTTAATTTAAAGCAAACAGGTTTTTATACCGATTTATCAGATAACACTCATCTTGTCCCTGTATATGAAGAAAATGGAACACTAAGAAAAAAAGATATTCCTAATTATGCTTATGTTAGAGAACTAGGTACTGGAAACATGTTTGTTTCACCGAAAGATTTTGCAACTGTCGTCCAAGCTACTATGGATGGTAAATTTGGAGATTTAAATGTAGTTAAATCTATGTGGTTAAAAGACTCACCTTACGGTACAACTTATTATAAATCCGGTCTTTACAGAAAAGTACTCGATGAAAACGGACCGACCATTTTCTGGGGACACGGTATTTTTAGGGGCTATGAACCCACTGTTATTTTTAATAATGATGCCAGTGACATGGTTATTTATTTCAGTAATCAATACTTAACCAATAAATCGAATACCATCGCAACAAAAGAATTTTATGATATCATTTCTCAAAATGTCACCTTCAATCAATAAAGGAGATTCATATCAATGGATTTAATACGTTTAATTAATTTAGCAAAAAAAGAACCAAAATCTCTTGAAGAAATGGGTTTAAAATTATCAGAAGAAACTGGAGAAGTAGCTGAAGCCATTTTAAAATATAAAAAATCCAGTGGAAGTCAATACAAATGTGGTACGTTAGATGATTTGAAGGAAGAGTGTGCGGATACTTTACTTGTGGCTCTTTCCCTATATTTTCAATTAGAAGATAGTTCTATAGGTGAGCTAAACAATATCATTAATATAAAAGCTGACAAATGGGAAAAGAATATGAAAATCAAAGATTAGTTGACATAGATACCAAAACTAGCTATAATTTTGCTAAATAAACAAATTGTGAAAGACTAGTATTTATATTGCTTGTTTTAAGAGAGTTAGCGGTTGGTGTGAGCTAATAACAACAGATAAAGAATCCACTTTCAAAGCATTTCTAGCGAACTCTATGCACTAAGCTAGAACGGGAAAAGCAATCCGTTAACATACTTACTTAGAGACAATATCTATTGTCTAAAATTTGGGTGGTACCGCGAATTCAATCTCTCGCCCCAGAAAATCAATTGATTTTCTGGAGTGAGAGATTTTTTTATTTTAAAAATTTAAGGAGGAAATATCATGTTAGATTTAAAATTTATACGTCAGAATACTGAATTAGTTAAGGAAAAACTCATGACTCGTGGAGTAGATGGAGAAAAAATTGATGAATTTATCCGTTTAGATCAAGAGCGTCGTGACAATTTAGTAAAAGTTGAAACACTTAAAAAACATCGTAACGATGTGTCTCAAGACATTGCAAAATTAAAAAGAGAAAAACAAAATGCTGATGATAAAATTCAAGAAATGAAACAAGTCGGAGAGGATATCAAAGTTTTAGATGAAAACATCAATGCAATTGATGAAAAGTTAGAATATATTGCTCATACACTTCCTAACCTTCCTGCTGAAGGTATTCCTGTTGGGGAAGATGAAGAAGAAAATATTGAATTAAGAAAATGGGGTACTCCTAGACAATTTGATTTTGAGCCAAAACCTCATTGGGAAGTAGCGGAAGAATTAGATATTCTTGATTTTGAACGTGGTGCTAAAGTATCTGGTAGCCGTTTCCTTTTCTATAAAGGTGCTGGGGCTAGATTAGAACGCGCGGTATATAACTTAATGCTAGATACTCATATCTATGAACATGGTTATACAGAAATGATGCCACCATATATCGTGAATGACAAATCTATGTTTGGTACAGGACAATTTCCTAAATTTAAAGAAGATGTTTTCCAACTAGAAAATTCAAACTATACATTAATCCCGACAGCAGAAGTTCCATTAACAAACTATTATCGTGACGAGATTTTAGATAATGATGCCCTACCTGTTTACTTTACTGCTTTAAGTCCAGCCTTTCGTTCTGAAGCTGGAAGTGCCGGGAGAGATACACGTGGATTAATTCGATTACATCAATTTAATAAAGTAGAGATGGTTAAATTTAGTAAACCCGAAACATCTTATGAAGAATTAGAAAAAATGACCAATAATGCTGAAGCCATTCTACAAAAATTAAACTTACCATATCGTGTCATTGTATTATGTACTGGTGACATGGGATTCTCAGCTGCGAAAACATATGATATCGAAGTTTGGATTCCAGCTCAAGAAACCTATCGTGAAATCAGCTCTTGTTCTAATTGTGAAGACTTCCAAGCTAGACGTGCAAAAATTCGTTACAGAGATGAAGAAGAAAAAGTACAATATGTTCATACTTTAAACGGTTCTGGTTTGGCTGTTGGTCGTACCGTTGCAGCTATTTTAGAAAATTATCAAAATGAAGATGGCAGTGTAACAATACCTGAAGCTCTTGTTCCTTACATGGGCGGAATGACTAAAATTACAAAATAATAAAAAAGCTCCTCCGTTTAGTTTCATTTTAAATGAATTCAACGGAGGAATTTTTTATTGTTCCAGATATTGTGTTACTTGCTCAACAAATTGTTTAAATAATAAGTCTTCTTTTTTCGTTAAGTCTAAAGATAGTGCTTTAACAATACATCCTTTACCTAAAACTGCGGGATAACCTATATGAATATTATCTTTTTCTTGATAAATCAACAAAGGATAAATCTTTTTTTCATCTTTTAAAATAGACTGAATCACCTGGATGTAGTTGAAGATATTCCATAACTTGTCCAATTTTTACGTTGAGATTTCCTATCCCCCAAAACGATTAGCCTCTTTCTTTCATTTTTTCCAATTCATCTTCTGATAACGACACAATGTCTAATAATTTTTGTGTGCCTACCACCACTGTAGTCCATGTGACAAACTGACTTTCCCTATGTTCACCTAACACATCACCATTGATAGATTGACCAGAAACACCTAATTTTTCCCCAACAATACGTTTCATACGATTAGTATCTAAACTCATACCGGTCCCAATCACTCGATATGTTGGAAAACTACTTTCTTGGTAAACAAGGGTTGTAATCACATCGCAAGGATTAGTAATGACTAAGAATATTCCTTTAAACCCACTAGAAACAACTTGTGAGATAATGGCGATACTCATATAATAAAATAGTGGTTTTTACATCTGTTCATCATCAAGCTATCTGTGAGTTTTAAATATTCTACCATTACTTTTCTTTGTTTTTATCAATTAACACTAATCCATCTATTTGACCTTTTGTATATAAGGTATAAGCAATATCTGATTCAACATACCCTAATCCAATAATTCCAACTTTCCTTAAATATAATTCCTTCTTTCTAAAAAAAGAGGCAGGAAAATCCCGACCTCTTTTAATCCATTTTATGAAATTGAATAGTTTGGTGCTTCTTTAGTAATTTGAACATCATGAGGATGAGATTCTCTTAGACCAGCGCCACTCATTTCAACAAATTGTGCGTTGTCTCTTAACTCTTTTAAGTTTCCAGCTCCAACATAACCCATTCCAGCACGTAACCCTCCTAGTAATTGGAAGATAATATCTTGTACACTACCTTTGTACGCTACACGACCTTCAATACCTTCGGGAACTAATTTGTTTGCTTCATTAACAGAACTTTGGAAATAACGGTCACTTGAACCTTTTTCCATAGCTCCTAAAGAACCCATTCCACGGTATGTTTTAAAACGACGACCTTGGAAAATTTCAAATTCACCAGGGGATTCATCTGTTCCAGCTAACATTGAGCCTAACATAACAACATACCCACCAGCTGCTAGTGCTTTAACAATATCTCCAGAGTACTTAATACCACCATCAGCGATGATTGTACGACCATATTCACGAGCGACACCTGCTGCATCATAAATAGCTGTTAATTGTGGGACACCAACACCCGCCACAACACGTGTTGTACAGATTGAACCAGGGCCAATTCCGACTTTTACAACATCCACCCCAACGTCATATAATGCACGTGTTGCTTCAGCAGTCGCAACGTTTCCTGCAATTAATGTCACATCTGGAAAGGCATCACGAATTTCTTTAATTTTACGAATAACACCCGCACTATGTCCATGGGCGGTATCAATAACTAACGCATCAACGCCTGCCTCAATTAAAGCACCCGCACGCTCAAATGTATCACTCGTTACCCCAACAGCCGCAGCAACTAATAAACGTCCATGCTCGTCTTTTGCGGCATTAGGAAATTCAATCACTTTTTCAATATCTTTAATCGTAATTAAACCACTTAATCGACCTTTAGCATCTACGATAGGTAGTTTTTCTATTTTATGTTGCTGAAGGATTTTTTCTGCATCTTTTAAAGATGTTCCAACTGGAGCTGTTACGAGACCTTCTTTTGTCATAACATCTTTAATCATTAAATTATAGTCAGTCACAAAACGTAAATCACGGTTTGTTAAAATACCAACTAATATTCTATTTTCTAATGTATCAACAATAGGTACACCACTAATACGATATTTAGCCATTAAATGTTCTGCATCACTTACTTTATGTTCTGGAGTTAAAAAGAATGGATCGATAATCACACCACTTTCAGAACGTTTTACTTTGCGTACTTCATCTTTTTGTTGTTCCACACTCATATTTTTATGGATAACACCTAGACCACCTTGTCTAGCCATAGCAATAGCCATTTTACTGTCTGTCACAGTATCCATACTGGCACTCATAATTGGAATATTCAACTTAATCTTAGATGATAATTCAACACTTAAATCGACATCGTTTGGCAATACATGACTTTCTGCTGGAATTAATAGAACATCATCAAATGTATACCCTTTTTTTGAAAATTTAGTTTCCCAATTTGACATTAGAAATTCGCACTCCTTTAATTTTGTTTTATTAACAAACTTACCAAATAATCTGTTATTCGTCAATCTTATATAAACGAAAAACCAAACAAATTTTCTTTAAAAAATGTTTGGTCTTCTTATTTTTAAGGACGTAAGAACATACTTCCTTGAATATTGTATTTTTTCTTTAATAAGTAACGGATACCAAATGCTACCACACCTAAAATAAGCGTTAAAACTGGGTCAAGTGATGGATTGATTGCATGTGGGATAAACGCAGATAATGAAAAAATCATTAACCACGGGATAAAGCATAATGCCATAATCCCACCTGTCTTCCATACACCAGGTCGTTTACTTCTATCAGCTCCTGGCATATCGTATATATAAATATAACGATAGATTAAGTAAAATGATAGACCACCTGACATCGCACCAATCGTGATACTTAATATGCCTTGTGTCGGTTGCGGTGTTTTAGAAATCATCGTTAATACACCCGTCATAACAGCTAAAAATGTAAACAATAATAAACTATTATCTAACCACATCGAAGCAAAATTAGTTTTCGTTGGCGTTGCTGGTTTTGTGGTAACAAACACAACAGCTTCCGTCGGTGTCCCATATAATTGTTTAGCGGTTACTCCTGTTTTTTGTCCTTCAACTAATGCTTTTAACATGGTGTTAAAGACTTCTATTTTTTGACGTTCATCAATCACTACACCATCATCTAATAATTTATTTAAATCAAACATAAATTGATTATTTTTTTTTGTTAATTGTTTTTCTAATTCACGATTTTCTGAGACTTTTTGTTGTAACTCTTCATTTGTTAACTCAGTCATTGTTGTCACCTATTCTTTCCATTAAACATTAAAACGGAAGAGCATTACATCACCATCTTGAACAACATAATCCTTTCCTTCTAAACGCACACGACCAGCTTCTTTAGCTGCATGCATGCTTCCATATTCTTTTAAATCAGTGTAAGAAACTGTTTCCGCGCGAATAAATCCTCGTTCAAAATCAGTATGAATAATACCCGCACATTCTGGTGCTTTCATTCCCACTTTAAATGTCCAAGCACGTACTTCTTGCTCACCAGCCGTAAAATAAGTAGCTAGCCCTAGTAAATGATATGCTGCACGAATTAATTTATCTAAACCAGATTCTTCAATACCTAATGCTTCAAGGAAATCTTTTTTATCATCTTCATCAAGCTCTGCTATTTCTTCTTCTGCTCTAGCACATACAGTAATGACTTCAGCATTTTCAGTTGCTGCAAATTCTTTTACTTTTTTTACGTAATCATTGTTTTCTGTATCTGCTATTTCATCTTCCGCTACGTTTGCAACATACAATACAGGTTTTGTTGTTAATAAAAATAATCCTTTTACAATAGGTAATTCTTCATCAGTGAATGCAATCGATCTAGCTGATTTTCCTTCTTCTAAAACAGGCTTAATTTTTTCTAATACTGCTAATTCTGCGACTGCTTCCTTGTCTTTTGTTTTAGCAATTTTTGATACACGTGCAAAACGTTTATCAACTGACTCTAAATCTGCTAACACAAGTTCTAAATTAATGGTATCAATATCTGCTAATGGATCCACACGCCCTTCAACGTGAGTGATATTATCATCATCAAAACAACGAACAACATGACAAATTGCATCTACTTGTCGAATATGACTTAAAAACTTATTTCCAAGTCCCTCGCCCTTACTAGCTCCACGAACAATTCCCGCAATATCTGTAAATTCAAAGGTCGCTGGGACTGTTTTTTTCGGTTTAACTAATTTTGTTAATTCTTCTAATCGATAATCTGGCACTTCTACCATTCCTACATTTGGATCGATTGTTGCAAAAGGATAATTGGCAGCTTCTGCACCTGCTTTTGTTATTGCATTAAATAAAGTTGATTTTCCAACGTTTGGCAATCCAACAATTCCTGCCGTTAATGACATAGTTATTTTCCACTCTTTCTTTTTAATCTTTAAATTAATCTTCTTTTTTCACTAATACCTTTTTCATCTTCTTATCAAATTCACGTCGGGGCATCATCACAATATGCTGACAGTTTAAGCATCTAATTTTGATATCCATTCCCATACGAATAATCTCCCAACGGTTTGTTTGACACGCATGTGGTTTTTTCATTTCGACTATATCGCCTAAATCGTACATACTAAACGTCCCTCCTTGATTCATTTTCTACGTGATATATCTTAACATAATTTTATCAGATTCATACTCATTTATCCTATTTTTATAAGTACAATTAATCAAATTCAATATTTAATAAATCTAAAATACGTGTCAAATCTGAAGAAGAAAGATATTCGATTTCTATTTTTCCCTTGCCTTCTTTTTCTTGGATATGAACACTTGTACCAAATTTATCCATTAATCGTTCTTCACTTTCAATGATATAATAAGGCTTCGGTTGTTGCTCTTTCTTTTTAACAAGCTCTTTTTTAGGCATATCATTCATCTGAGTGACCATCTGCTCTAATTGTCGGACGGTGAGTCCTTCTTTAATGGCTCGATTTGCTACGACTAAAATATCTTCTTTTTTCTTCAATCCAAGTAATGTTCTTGCTTGTCCCATTGAAAGCGACTCTTTTTGTACTAAATCTTTTACTACTTTTGGTAATGCTAATAAACGTAGATAATTTGCGATATATGGACGACTCTTACCTAATTTTTCAGACAGTTCTACCTGTGTTAAATCTAAATTTTTCATCAACATCTCATATGCTTCTGCTTCTTCAAGAGGATTTAAATCTTCTCGCTGTAAGTTTTCTAATACAGCAATCTGCATCATACGCTCTTCATCAAACTCACGAATAATTGCTGGTATTGTTTCTTTTCCTGCCAATTTAGATGCTCTAAAACGACGTTCACCCGCAATAATTTCATAACCTTTTACAGAAGATTGTCTCACAATGATTGGTTGAAACACACCTGATTGTTTAATAGATGAAGCTAACTCCTCTAGAGCCTTTTCATCAAATGTTTTACGTGGTTGATAAGGATTAGGTCTTAATTCTGCTAACGGAATATCTTGAACAGCCTCTGACTGAATATCTACTTCTTCAATTGTCGATAAATCTTGGAATAATGCGTCAATCCCTCGCCCTAATCCTTTATTCGACTTGTTCACGATTCATCACTTCCTTTGCTAATGCTTGATACACTTCTGCACCTCTAGATTTTGGATCATAATCAATAATCGCTTTACCATGACTGGGTGCTTCAGACAGTCTTACATTTCTTGGAATAATAGTATCATATACTCGCTCTCTAAAATAAGTTCGAACTTCTTCTACTACTTCTGAACCTAAATTAGTCCTAGCGTCATACATCGTCAACAACACACCTTCTATACGTAAATCCGGATTAAAGTGTTTTTGTACTAAACGTATCGTATTTAATAATTGACTCAATCCTTCTAGTGCATAATATTCACACTGAACAGGAATTAAAATGGAATCACTCGATGTAAATGAATTGATTGTTAAATGGCCTAACGATGGTGGACAATCGATTAATATATAATCATATTTAGCTTCCACTTCTTTTAGAGCGAGTTTTAATCGTGATTCTCTTGCCATCATAGATGTTAACTCAATCTCTGCTCCAGATAGTTGAATCGTCGCTGGTGCGATATCCATTCCTTCTCTATTCGTTTTTTGAATGACTTCAATGATGGGAACTTCATTAACTAAGACATCATAAATATCTTGAGATACATCCGCTTTACGTATGCCTATACCACTTGTCGCATTTCCTTGTGCATCCATATCTACTAATAATACTTTTTTTCCTTCGTACGCTAAACACGCACCAAGATTGACTGTAGTAGTCGTTTTACCAACTCCGCCTTTTTGGTTTGCTACAGAAATAATTCTAGCCATAATAGGTCCCTCCGTTTCTTACTCATTGTGTCTAATGATTTATCAGGCACCTTCATTTTTATACTAATGGTTTTTTATTTGGTAATCCTGCTTTACGAGGATATTTATTTGGTGTAACTTTCTTTTTATCTATTTCAATAATAAAGCGTTCATCTTGTGTTATAGGTAAACTAACCTCATGTTCTGATACAACTTTACCACCAAGTGTTGCTATTGCTTTTTTAGCTTCTAATAATTCTTCTTCACTCTTAGCTGCTTTCATTGCTAAAAATTGTCCATCTTGTTTAACTAAAGGTAAACACAACTCTGCCAACACATTTAATCGTGCAACCGCTCGAGCTGTCACCAAGTCAAAAGACTCTCGATATAATTTATTTTGTCCGAAATCTTCCGCTCTTGAATGATACAAATTGACATTATCTAATCCCAATTCTGTTGTTAATTCCGTTAAAAATTTAATACGTTTATTCAACGAATCAACAATCGAAATAGTGATATTAGGGAAAACAATTTTCAAAGGAATACTTGGAAACCCTGCACCCGATCCCACATCACACAAAGTTACTTCCTCTTTTGTCATATCTCGTTCAAACGCTAACGTTAATGAGTCGTAAAAGTGTTTTAAATACACTTCTTTTTTGTCTACAATTGCGGTTAGGTTTATTTTTTCGTTCCATTCAACAAGGCGTTTAAAATACAATTCAAACTGATTCATTTGTTTATCACTCAACACGATACCATGTTTTTTCAAATTCTTTTTAAACTCTTCTGGTGTCATTTTTATTCTCCTTCATGTGAAACAATCAGTGTTTCACGGATATGTCCACTTTATCGTATCCATCTTAAAAGTTCAATGCTTAATACGTCAGTTTTAATAAAAAAGCAACCCTAAATAACGAATAAGTTTACTTTTTTTTATTTATAAAATGTTTCACGTGGAACATTTTAATTTACACGACTATTTTCAAAATACTTGCGTAAAAAAAACTATATTTTCGCGAATTGTTTCACTTGCATTTATACTAGATAATGTATCATTTAAAAAGTCTTCAATTGTTTCATTCGTTACCGATTCGTAGCTAAAATAATTAAAATGTCGTTGCTGAAATTCACGTAAGTCTTTAATTATTTGCTGAAATTCATTAAATAGCTTTTCTTGGATAAATGGTTCATATTGATTCAACTAATTATCTAACTCATTAAGAGATTCACTACTTTTGACTACTCCTTCTTGAATCAATTTAACATACGTTTCTTCTAACGTTAATTCACTATTTTCTTTCAACAACTGTAAGCTTCCTTTGATACTTCTTGTCCTATCTATCGTTTGTTGCAATAAATCAAATAAATTTCAAAACAAATGATACTCTTTTTCGTACTGCTTTTGTGTCATAAAAATAAAACTATCTTGTTTTGCTAACATTTTTACTAGTTCTCTATCTTGCTTTATTTGTTTGCTTTGTATTGTTCGCTGCATTTGATACGTCAAAAAAATCGACACACTACTAATCAATATTGCTAATATAGCCATACCTATTGTCAAATATGCCATAATAGTCACCTCTTCTTAATTATACCAAAACTTCACTTAAATCCTTAAGTATTTATATAAAAAGAAAAGGCCTAATATTAGGCCTTTTCACTATCTATCTTTGCTATTTTCCCTTGTTCGATATAAACCATCAAAATGCTTATATCTGAAGGATTAACTCCACTTATTCGACTTGCTTGAGCAATTGTTTCTGGGCGGATTTTTTCTAATTTTTGAACTGCTTCTGTTGCCAAGCTGTTTATTGCTTTATAATCAATATTTTCTGGGATACGTTTTGCTTCCATACGCTTTAATTTTTCAACTTTATCTTTTGCTTTTTTTATATATCCTTCATACTTCACTTGAATTTCTACTTGTTCAATCACATAACGAGGTAATGGTTTTTCTGGTTTTGGGATAAATTGACTCAAATCATGATAAGTAATTTCAGGGCGTTTTAGAAAATCGCGAGCTAAAATCCCATCTTTTAGCGGAGCCAATTCTTTTTCTTCTAAAAATGATTGAATATCTTTGGTTGGTTTCAAACGAATTTTTCCTAATCTTTCTAATTCATTTTCCACCATCATTTTTTTCTCTTGATATTGTTCATATCTTGAGTCATCTACTAACCCAATGTCATGTCCCATCTCTGTTAGACGTAAATCTGCATTATCATGACGTAATAGTAAACGATACTCTGCACGAGATGTTAGCAGTCGATAAGGTTCATTCGTTCCTTTCGTTACCAAATCGTCGATTAACACTCCGATGTACGCATCGCTTCTTTTTAAAATAAATGGTTCTTTGCCTTGTATTTTTAAAGCAGCATTTATTCCTGCCATTAATCCTTGACAAGCGGCTTCTTCATACCCTGATGTTCCATTAGTTTGTCCTGCTGTATAAAGACCTGAAATCTTCATTGTTTCAAGTGTTGGACGTAATTGATGAGGCACAACGACATCATACTCAATCGCATAACCACTACGCATAATTTTCGCTTTTTCCAATCCTTCAATGCTTTGAACCATCTCTTTTTGGACATCTTCTGGTAATGAAGTTGACAGACCTTGAACATAGACTTCTTCAGTATGTTCTCCTTCTGGTTCTAAAAATATTTGGTGGCGAGGTTTATCACTAAAGCGAACGATTTTATCTTCAATCGACGGACAATATCTTGCCCCTACACCTTCAACAATCCCTGTAAACATTGGGGCACGATGTAAATTGTCACGAATTACCGTATGCGTGTCTAAGTTTGTATAAGTTAACCAACAAGGTAATTGATCGGTACGGTACTGATCATCTGTGCTTTCAAAACTAAAATGATTAGGTTGTTTATCCCCTGGTTGTTCTTCTGTTACAGAGTAATCAATCGTACTTGATTTTACTCGTGGTGGCGTTCCTGTTTTAAATCGTTCTATCTCTAATCCAATTTCTTTTAAGTTATTTGCTAATCCAATTGAGGGCAATGAGTTATTTGGGCCAGAAGAATATTTCAATTCACCAATAATAATTTCACCACGCAAAGCAGTTCCTGCTGTAATGATAACTGCTTTACTTGTATATTGTGTACCCGTACTTAGCTCCACACCATAACATACATCATCTTTAACTAATAATTTTTCTACGATACCTTGCTTAACAACTAAATTATCTTCTTTTTCTAATGTATGCTTTAATTCTGATTGATACGCATGTTTATCTGCTTGTGCTCGTAGGGCTCTTACAGCTGGTCCTTTACCAGTATTCAACATACGCATTTGAATATAGGTTTTATCAATATTACGACCCATTTCTCCACCTAGTGCATCAATTTCACGAACCACTACACCTTTAGCTGGTCCCCCTATTGATGGGTTACAAGGCATAAACCCAATCATATCTAAATTTAATGTCACAAGTAGTGTACTCATGCCCATTCTTGCTGCAGCTAAAGAAGCTTCTGAACCTGCATGTCCACCACCAACAACAATGATATCATAATCTCTCATTTCAATAGTTTCCATTAATGTTAATCTCCTTATTTTCCTAAACAGAACTGACTAAATAACTGGGTAATTAATTCATCTTGAACATTTTCACCCATAATTTCTCCTAATAAGTCCCAAGCTCTTGTCATATCAATTTGTAATAAATCTACAGGCATCTCTGATTCGATTCCTTTTAATACCTCATCAAGAGCCATATCAGCTTGTTCTAACAATGACACATGTCTTGTGTTAGAAATATATGTTGCATCTTTTTCAGACGTATTAGAAGCAAAGAATGTGTCTTTTATTAACTGTTCTAATAAATCAATACCTCTACCCTCTAAAACTGATATCGGTAAGAATGGTGTTTCCCCTAATATATTTTGTAACTCATCTTTATCTAATTTATTTGGTAAATCATTTTTGTTCAGTAATACAATACGTTGCATATCTTTTGTTAAAGAGATTAGCTCACGATCCATATCTGTAATAGATTCGCTTTGATTTAACACAAGTAACACTAAATCTGCTTCAGATAATGCTTTCCGACTTCGTTCTACCCCTATTTTTTCAACAATATCTTCTGTTTCACGAATACCTGCCGTATCAATTAATTTTAACGGCACACCACGTACATTAACAAACTCCTCTATAACGTCTCTTGTTGTTCCTTCTACATCTGTTACAATGGCTTTGTCTTCACGCAATAAATCATTTAATAGACTTGATTTTCCTACGTTTGGACGCCCAATAATAGCAGTTGCTAATCCTTCGCGTAAAATCTTTCCTTGTGTTGCTGTTTCTAACAAATGCGAAATATCTTCTTTCACCTCTAACGCTTTTTCCTTCATAAGTTTCGTAGTCATTTCTTCTACATCATCATACTCCGGGTAATCTATGTTTACCTCTACTTGTGCTAACGCTACTAATAATTTTTGTCTTAATGAATGAATTAATTGTGATAATCGTCCATCAAGTTGACCTAAAGCTAAGTCCATTGATTCACTTGTTTTGGCTTGTATTAAATCCATCACGGCTTCTGCTTGAGATAAATCCATACGACCATTTAAAAACGCTCGCTTGGTAAATTCTCCTGGTTCAGCTAACCTTGCCCCCTGTCTTAATAACAACTGTAACACTTGATTAGCTACAACCATCCCACCATGACAGTTTATCTCCACTATGTTTTCTCGTGTAAAGGTTTTGGGCTCTAACATCACAGAATACATCACTTCATCAATCACTTGATTTGTTTTTGGATCCTTGATATGTCCATAGTGAATCGTATGCGTCTCTACTTTGGTCAAATCCTTTTCTTTATAGTTTGTCACGCTTTGCGCAATTGTTATGGCATCATCTCCACTTAAACGAACAATACTAATAGCTCCCTCACCCGGTGGTGTTGATATCGCTACAATCGTATCAAACTCTTTTGTAATATTCATTTTTTACCTTCCTTTCTTAAAAAATACATATAAAAAAGTGCCCACTCCACCTCTTTATTTATCCCGTAAGCATAAATAAAAAAGTAGATAAGCACTTTGACTGCTATCTTATTTATAATCATAGAAATAATAGCATACTTTTATAGCTATTGACAATGGATATGATAATAAAAAAAGAAGTCATACAAGGGATGTATGACTCAATAGAGTTATTTTTTTAATTCAACAACTAAATAACGATGAGGTTCGTTACCTTCAGAGTGCGTTTTAATGTCCTTTTCATTTGATAAAATCGAATGAACTTGCTTTCGTTCAAACGCAGGCATTGGCTCCAAAAATACAGGTTGAGTAGTATCTCTTACCTTATGAACTGCTTGATTAGCTAATCGTTTAATGATTGCTTCTCGTCTTTCACGGTAATCTCCAACATTCACTATAACAGTTAATCGATTTTTCACTAAACGATGAATATAAACCTGTGATAGATACTGAATAGCGTTTAATACTTTTCCATGTTTACCAATCAACAAACCTTTTTTGTCTGTGTCTAAATGTAACACTACATGATTATCATTACGTTGTACTCTTGTCATTGCTGGTGCTCCTAAAGCCGTCGTTATATCTGTTAAATACACCGATAACTTCGTAATAGCCTCATCAAGTGATATATCTTGTGATTCAACTGGAGTTTCTTTTATTTCTACTTTAACTGGCTCTTGATATTCTATCATGACTTCAGATTCTATTTCTGGTTCTTCGATAATTTCTGTCGTTACTTGAATTTCTTCCTCTTTTTCTTTGGCGTTAATAGAAACAATCGCTTCTTTTTTACCAATTCCTAGAAATCCTTTTTTACCCTCTTCTATAATGGAGATAGCCGCATCGGCACGATTTATACCAAGTGAAGCCAAACCTTTTTTTATAGCTTGATCAACAGTTTCTCCCGTAAATGTTGGCATGATACGAACCCCCTCAATTTATTTTTTTCGTTTTTTTGGAGCATTTGCTTTACGCAGTGCTTTTTCTAATTCTTTTTTTCGTTGTTCTTCTGCTTCTTGTTCACGTCTAATTTTAAATGGATTATTAATCAATAATGTTTGAATTACTTGGAATGCATTTGATATTACCCAATATAAGGATAATCCACTAGCCAATTTAATACCCATAAATAAGATCATAACAGGCATCACATAATTCATTGCTTTCATCGTGCCTTGAACGTTTGACTGACTCATTGTTGTTAATCTCGTACTAATAAACGTAAAGATTGCGGCAAGTATTGGTAAAATAAACGTTGGATCAGGTTTACCTAACTCTAACCATAAAAATGTTCCCTCCGTTAATGCTGGAATACGAGAAATTGCTTGCCACAACGCCATCATAATTGGAAGTTGTACAACTAATGGTAAACAGCCTGATAACGGATTAACTCCTGCATCGCTGTATAAACGTTGCTGCTCTTCTTGTAATTTTCTAACCGTTTCAGAATCTTTTGAAGCATACTTTTCTTGTAATTCTTTTAATTTTGGTTGTAATTCTTGCGTTTTACGCATGCTTTTTGTCTGGTAATGCATTAAAGGTAATAAAATAATCCTAACAATAATCGTAAATAGAATAATCCCAATACCAGGATGCCCAAAAGATAACGCTTTTATCGCTTGACCAAAATAATAAACAATATATCGATCCCATAAACCAGTACTACTTTGATTGATTTCACCTGTACCACATCCTGTCAAAATAAAGACAAGAACAAACATGGACAGAATAAATAGCCATTTTTTCTTATTTTTCACTGACTAACCCTCTCTTATTTCATTAAATTAGCTAATTTAAACACATGCTGAATATTTTTCTTTACTTCATCTAAAGATAAATTAATGACTTGAGGTCTTGCAATTAATACAATATTGTAATTCGATTGAACCATCTCCTTCATATCATACAAGGATGTTCTCATTAATCGTTTCACCCGATTACGCATAACAGCATTTCCTACTTTTTTGCCAACAGATAACCCTACACGGAAATGAACGTTTTCAGGTGACTCATAGACATACACTATAAAATTTCTATTTGCAAAAGATTGCTTATTCTCAATAATTTGTTGAAACTCTTTTTCTTTTTTAATTCGATACGCTTTTTTCATATTAAATCACTCTTATCATAGCATAAAGATCGCTTTTTTTTTAATTTATTATAAAAAAAAATCACTGATTCGTAGAGTCAGTGATTTATGCCGCTAATACTTTTCTTCCTTTACGACGTCTACTTGCTAATACACGGCGACCGTTTTTAGTACTCATACGTTTTCGGAAACCATGAACTTTTTGACGTTTACGTTTTTTTGGTTGATATGTTCTTTTCATTCTCATACACCTCCTATAAACTAATATGCTTTCTAAATAATCACATTAGACAGACTATGACATTATACAAATAAAATAGTCATTTTGTCAACTTTATTTAAAATCTTTCTCATTATATAGTTATCCACAATGTCTTTTTTTATTCACATTCCTGTTAAAAATTAGACACATCACATTTTTTATCCATAACTTTAATACTAGTTATCAACAATATAACAACTTGTAAAAAAGTTATTAACATTCTAAAAAAATATTGTTAAAAACTCTTTTAAACTTTAAAAAAACAACTCTTGTATTTGTGTAAAACTTGTTGATAACTAAACTGATTATAAAAAATATTCACATTTTTTTAAACTTGTTGATAACTTTTATTAAGAGATGAAAATAAAATATCCACAAGTAAAATATTCAGTGGAAAACTTGTTTTTAAAGTGATAGAATATAAAAGACTATATAAGTTAGGGGGGTAACTATGCCCGATTTTAATTTTATCTGGAAAGAACTTGTTGAAAACTATAGAAAAACACTAACTCCTCCAAGTTTTAGCGCTTGGATTGATCCTGCAAAACCAATAACTTTGCAAAATAATATATTAACAATTGAGCTACCATCAGATTTACACAAAAACTACTGGGAAAAAAACTTAGCTGCAAAAATTGTAGAAACAGGTTTCGAATTAACAGGTGAAGAAATTACGCCTATTTTTATTATTCAAGATGATGAACCACAAATAAATGAATCAAAAAAAGAAGCTCCAACTGAACTACCAAATATCGTAAGAAAAAATAGCAAGAAAGCTTTACTTAATTCAAAATACACATTTGATACATTTGTTATTGGTAAAGGTAATCAAATGGCTCATGCTGCGGCATTAGTGGTATCAGAAGATCCAGGGGCGACATATAATCCTTTATTTTTCTACGGTGGCGTTGGTCTAGGAAAAACACACTTGATGCATGCAATTGGACATCAAATGCTTTCAAATAATGTGGATGCTAAAATAAAATATGTCACAAGTGAATCCTTCGCAAATGACTACATTAATTCGATTAAAAATAATAAATCCGAAGATTTTAGACAAGAGTATCGAAACGTCGATTTATTATTAGTTGATGACATTCAATTTTTTGCTGACAAAGAGGGAACACAAGAAGAATTTTTCCATACATTCAATACTCTTTATAATGAAGGGCATCAAATTGTCTTAACCAGCGATCGATTACCAAATGAGATTCCGAAATTACAAGAACGACTTGTTTCAAGATTTGCTTGGGGATTATCAGTAGATATCACTCCTCCTGATTTAGAGACACGAATTGCCATATTACGAAAAAAAGCTGATGCTGAAGGTTTGGAAATTCCTGATGATACATTATCATATATTGCTGGACAAATTGAATCAAATATACGTGAACTTGAAGGTGCTCTTGTCCGCGTGCAAGCTTTTTCTACAATGAAAGGGCAAGATATTACAACTAGTTTAGCTGCCGATGCTTTAAAAAGTTTAAAACCAATTAAAGAAAAAAGTGAATTATCCATTTTAAACATTCAAGAAGAAGTTTGTAAATATTATCATTTGCAATTAAAAGATTTAAAGGGAAAAAAACGTGTCAAAACAATAGTTGTACCAAGACAAATAGCAATGTATCTCTCAAGAGAACTAACAGATAATTCCCTACCAAAAATTGGTGCAGAATTTGGTGGTAAAGACCACACCACTGTTATACATGCTCATGAAAAAATTCAACAATTAGTCGAAAAAGATGTTACCATACAAAAAGAAGTAAATGACATTAAACAAACATTACTTTCCTAATTGTGGAAAACAAAAAAAACAACCTCGAGTTTTCCACATGTTATTAACAAGAAAAAATCCTTATCAGTTATAAACAGAAAATACTTATACACAGAATCAACAGCACCTACTACTACTACTACTTTATATATATTAATTAAAAGGAGACTAACTAATGAAAATAACGTTAAATCGCGCAGCATTTTTAAATGAATTAACTACAGTTCAACGTGCTATTTCCGGTAAAACAACTATTCCTATATTGACAGGGGTAAAATTAAGTATCACAGATGTTGGCTTAACTCTTACAGGTAGTAACGCTGATATTTCTATTGAAACTTTTTTAAGTGTTGATAATGATAAAGCCAGTATGCTAATTGAATCCACTGGATCAATAGTTATTCAAGCACGTTTCTTTAATGAAATTATAAAAAAATTGCCTGAACAAACATTAACTTTAGAGTTAATTGAGAATAATCAAGTTATTATTACATCAGGAAAAGCTTTATTTAATGTTAATGGATTAAATGCTGATAGTTATCCTCAGTTACCAATTATTGAGGATCAAACCAACTTCAAATTACCTGCAAGGGTATTAAATAAATTAATCAGTGAAACTGTTTTTGCTGTATCATCACAAGAAAGTAGACCAATACTTACAGGGGTACATATGACTCTAAATGATAATAATTTATTAGCAGTTGCAACAGATAGTCATCGTTTAAGTCAACGTAAAATGGAACTAGACAATGTCAATCAAACTTTTGATGTCGTGATACCTGGAAAAAGCTTACAAGAATTATCACGTTCATTTAAAGATGAAGAAGAGCAAGTTGATATTTCTATTATGGAAAATCAAATTTTATTTAGAACAGAAACAATGAATTTTTACTCTAGGTTATTAGAAGGAAATTATCCTGATACTAATCGTTTAATCCCGACGAATTTTAATACTGAAATTAGTTTTAATGTCTCTAGTTTATTATCAGCGATTGATCGAGCGTCATTACTATCTCATGAGGGCCGTAATAATATTGTCAAGTTAGCAATTGATGCTGAACAAGTGATTATTTATGGAAATTCACCTGAAATTGGTAATGTAGAGGAAAAATTAACTTATATCGAAGTTACAGGTGATCCTATAACAATCTCTTTTAATCCTGACTATATGAAAGCATCATTAAAATCGTTTGGAGATATCGATGTGACAATTCGTTTTATTTCACCGATTCGTCCATTCACACTCCAACCTAAAGATGGTGATATTGAATTTATTCAACTAATAACACCAGTTAGAACCAATTAGGAGGTTTTTAGCACTCATTAAAAAGGTGAGTGCTTTTTTATTTTGTATTCATTATGGTGTGTCATTCCTGAAAAAAATTAGATAATGTAGTTTAATTAAGCTATTACTACACAACGGGGAGGAAAATAGCGTGACAATTTATGGTTACGAAGCGACGTTAGATAATGGAGAGTCTTACTTTTTGGAAAAATATAAAGGGAAAGTAATGATTATTGTCAATACTGCAACTAAATGCGGACTAGCACCACAATTTAAGGAATTGGAGACTATTTATCAAACCTATAAGGATAAAGGGTTAGTAATATTAGGATTTCCATCTAATCAGTTTCATCAGGAAGTAAAAACAAGTGAAGAAGCTAGCCAAGCATGTCGAATGACTTATGGAGTGACATTTCCTATGCATCAATTATCTAAGGTGAATGGTAAAGCTGCTAATCCTATTTTTAGCTATTTGATGAACGAAGCACCTGGAGTACTAGGTGACAAAATTAAATGGAATTTCACTAAATTCTTAATTAATCAAAAAGGGGAAGTCGTTAAACGATTTTCACCAACAGACAAACCTGAAAAAATGGTACCAGATATTGAAAAACTATTAAATTAATCATGAAAACAAAGGAAGGGTTGAGAAAAAATCAATCATTCCTTTTTAATTATTTACAAAAAAATTTAAATTATCTCTTATTTTACGTTCTAAGAGGTTTAGTATAAAAAATGAAAAAAGTATCGATTCATTATAATATTGCGTAAAAAACGATTTTAGCAAAGAAAATTTGTTTTTAAGACTTAAAAAGGGTATAATAATAGCAATGGTAAATTGAAACAGAGAAGGTGAAAATTTGTGAAAAAAACATTTATATTAAAAACAGAATATATGACTCTTGGTCAATTTTTAAAAGAAGTTGATGTTATTTCTAGCGGTGGAATGGCCAAATGGTATTTACAGGAACATGCTGTATTTGTTAATGGAGAACCTGAAAATCGTCGCGGTAGAAAATTATATAAAGACATGATGATTGAAATACCTGAGTTAGGTACTTTTTTTATGGAAACAAACGCATCGGATGCTAAATAATTATGCAACTTAATCAAATAGAATTAACGAATTATCGAAATTACAATCAACTTACTTTAAATTTTTCACCAAAATTGAATGTATTTGTTGGTGATAATGCCCAAGGAAAAACTAATTTATTAGAAAGTATTTATGTTTTATCGTTAACAAAAAGTCACCGAAGCAATCATGAAAAAGAATTAATTCAATGGAATCAAGAGTTTGCTAGAATTGAAGGTCAAATAAGTAAAAAGAATAGTGATATTGATTTAACAATGATTGTTTCTAATAAAGGGAAAAAAACAAAAGTAAATGGTTTAGAACAAATTAAATTAAGTCAATATATAGGTTATTTGAATGTTATTTTATTTGCTCCAGAAGATTTATCTTTAGTTAAAGGGTCACCACAACATCGTCGAAAATTTCTAGACATGGAAATTGGCCAAATCAACTCACACTATTTATATCACCTAAGCAATTATCAAACAGTGCTTAAACAACGAAACCAATATTTAAAAAAAACAGCTTTTAATAAATCATATGATCCTCTTTATTTAGAAGTATTAAATGAGCAATTAGCACAAGAAGGAAGTTTTGTTCTCTTGTCACGTTTGTATTTTGTTAACTTACTTGAAAAATGGGCAAATAGTATTCATGATAACATCTCTTACGGAAAAGAAGAATTACGTATTTCCTATAAAACTTCCTTTCAATTAGGTTCAGAACAAACGCAAGAAGAGTTATATTATTTATTAATGAAAGAGTTTAAAAAACATGAGGAGAGAGATCTATCACAATTTACAACAAGTGTAGGACCTCATAGAGATGATTTGGTTTTTATGGTAAATGGACAAAATGTTCAAACGTATGGCTCGCAAGGACAACAGAGAACAGCAGCTTTAAGCGTTAAATTAGCAGAAATTGAGCTAATTAATGAGGAGATTGGGGAATATCCTATTTTACTTCTTGATGATGTTCTTAGCGAACTGGATGACGAAAGACAAGTACAGTTAATGGAATTTATTGATAATAAACTTCAAACGTTTTTGACGACAACCAGTATCGTGCATTTAAATGATAAATTAAAAATAAATCCCGAAATATTTTATGTAACAAATGGAAAAGTAGAAAGGACGAGTGAAGACGTTGACGGATAAACAAATAAATGGAGGGCAAGCTTCATCATATGATGCCAGCCAAATTCAAGTATTAGAAGGACTTGAGGCTGTTAGAAAACGACCTGGTATGTATATTGGGTCCACAGGACCACAAGGTTTACACCATTTAGTATGGGAAATTGTTGACAATTCAATTGATGAGGCGTTGGCTGGTTTTTGTACTGAGATTAACGTGACGATTGAAGAAGATAATAGTATCACAGTAAAAGATAATGGACGTGGTATTCCAGTAGGGATTCAAGAAAAAACGGGACGACCAGCTGTTGAAACCGTCTTTACAGTATTACACGCTGGAGGAAAATTTGGCGGTGGGGGTTATAAAGTCTCAGGTGGTTTACATGGTGTAGGTTCATCCGTTGTAAACGCGTTATCTGAATCACTTAATGTTAAGGTTCATGTTGATGGGAAAATTCATCATCAAGAATTTAAGCGTGGAAAAGTCATAGATGACTTAGAAGTAATTGGTGAAACAGACCATCGCGGAACAGTTGTTAACTTTAAACCAGATGCTGAAATTTTTAAAGAAACAACCGTTTTTGAATATGATAAATTAGCAACACGTATTCGTGAATTAGCTTTCTTAAATCGAGGATTACGTATTAGTATTACTGATAAACGTGTGAGTCCTGAAAAAGAAGAATCTTACCACTACGATGGTGGGATTAAGAGTTATGTTGAGTATTTAAATGCTGGGAAAACAGTTCTTTTTCCAGATCCAATTTATACAGAAGGTGAACAACAAGATATTAGTGTTGAAGTAGCAATCCAGTACACTGACGATTACCATACTAATTTGTTGAGTTTTGCTAATAATATCCATACCTATGAGGGGGGAACACATGAGTTTGGTTTTAGAACTGCTTTAACACGTGTGATTAATGATTATGCAAAACGTCAAAAATTATTAAAAGAAAATGACGAAAATTTAAGTGGAGATGATGTACGTGAAGGAATGACAGCTGTTATCTCTATCAAACATCCAGAACCACAATTTGAAGGACAAACAAAAACAAAATTAGGTAACTCTGAAGTAAGAACAGTTACAGATCGATTATTCTCAGAAGCTTTTAATAAATTTTTATTAGAAAACCCTGATGTAGCAAAACGTGTCGTTGAAAAAGGGATTTTAGCATCTAAAGCTCGTTTGGCAGCTAAAAGAGCACGTGAAGTAACACGACGTAAGGGAGCTCTTGAAATTAGTAGTTTACCTGGTAAGTTAGCAGATTGTTCAAGTCGTGATCCTGAGAAAAGTGAATTATATATTGTCGAAGGGGATTCTGCGGGAGGCTCAGCAAAAACTGGTCGTGACCGTAATTATCAAGCCATTTTACCTATTCGTGGGAAAATCTTAAACGTCGAAAAAGCAAGCATGGAAAAAATATTAGCCAATGCAGAAATTCGTTCACTATTTACAGCAATGGGAACAGGGTTTGGTGGCGATTTTGATGTATCAAAAGCACGTTATCATAAATTAATTATCATGACCGATGCCGACGTTGATGGGGCACATATTAGAACTCTTTTATTAACGCTATTTTATCGTTATATGCGTCCAATTGTTGAAGCAGGGTATGTTTACATTGCTCAGCCGCCATTGTATGGGGTAAAACAAGGGAAAAAGATTACATATATTCAACCAGGAAAAGATGCTGATGAGAGGTTAGCACAAGCAGTTGCAGATTTGCCAGCGACACCAAAACCAAGTATTCAACGTTATAAAGGTTTAGGCGAGATGGATGATCATCAATTATGGGATACAACAATGGATCCAACAAAACGTACAATGTTACGTGTAACAGTTGAAGATGCTGCTAAAGCAGATGCAGTGTTTGATATGTTGATGGGAGATAGAGTAGAACCTCGTCGTGAATTTATTGAGGCCAATGCACATTATGTTAAGAATTTAGATATTTAAGTAAGGGAGAAACGTTCATGTCTGAAGAAATCAGAGAAAATATTCAAGATGTTAATTTGACACAAGAAATGGAAGAATCCTTTATTGATTATGCCATGAGTGTTATTGTGTCTCGTGCGTTACCAGACGTAAGAGATGGGCTAAAACCTGTTCATCGCCGTATTTTATATGGGATGAATGAAATGGGTGTGACACCTGATAAGGCACATAAAAAATCAGCACGTATCGTTGGGGATGTTATGGGTAAATACCATCCTCATGGTGATAGTGCGATTTATGAATCTATGGTGCGTATGGCTCAACCGTTTAGTTACCGTAACATGTTAGTTGATGGGCATGGTAACTTTGGTTCTGTCGATGGTGATGGAGCTGCCGCAATGCGTTATACGGAAGCTCGTATGAGTAAAATTGCGGTTGAAATGTTACGTGATATCAATAAAAATACCGTTAATTTCCAAAAGAATTATGATGAAACAGAAAGAGAGCCAGAAGTATTACCTGCACGATTTCCTAATCTTCTAGTTAACGGGACAACAGGGATTGCAGTAGGTATGGCAACGAATATACCACCACACAATTTGTCAGAAGTCATTGATGCGTTAAAACTATTGATGGAAAATAAAGATGTGACAACAAATGAATTGATGGAGGCACTACCTGGACCTGACTTTCCGACTGGTGGACTTGTCATGGGGAAAACGGGTATTCGTAAAGCTTATGAAACGGGTAAAGGATCAATTATTGTTCGTGCGAAAGTCGATATTGAAGAAAAATCAAATGGTCGTGAACGCATTATTGTCACTGAAATCCCATATATGGTGAATAAAGCAAAACTGGTTGAACGTATTGCTGAGTTGCACCGTGAAAAACGTATTGAGGGGATTACTGACTTAAGAGATGAATCCTCACGCGAAGGGATGCGTATTGTCATCGAGATTCGTCGTGATACAAGCGCATCAGTTGTGTTGAATAATTTATATAAATTAACGTCATTACAAACAAGTTTTGGCTTTAATATGCTAGCCATTGTTAAAGGTGTACCAAAAGTTTTAGGATTAAAACCAATTCTAGAGTATTATTTGGAACATCAAGAAGAAGTTATTGTTCGCCGCACAGAATTTGATAAACAAAAAGCAGAAGCTCGTGCGCACATATTAGAAGGCTTGAGAATAGCATTAGATCACATTGATGAAATTATTAAAATTATTCGTGCATCTGATTCTGATGACGTGGCAAAAGCAACTTTGATGGAACAATTTGATCTATCCGATAGACAATCACAAGCAATTTTAGATATGCGTCTACGTCGTTTAACTGGTTTAGAACGTGAAAAAATCGAAGCGGAATACCAAGATTTATTAGTATTAATTGCTGATTTGAAAGACATATTAGCTAATCATCATAGAGTACTCAATATTATCTCTGAAGAACTGGATGAAGTTCAACGTAAATATGGGGACGAAAGACGGACCGAATTACTCGTTGGAGAAGTATTAAGTCTAGAAGATGAAGATTTAATTGAAGAAGAAGATGTGGTTATTACGTTAACTCATAATGGTTACATTAAACGATTACCAAGTACGGAGTTCCGTACCCAAAATCGTGGCGGACGTGGTGTTCAAGGAATGGGCGTTCATGATGATGACTTTGTTGAGAATTTATTATCTTGTTCAACACATGATACGTTATTATTCTTTACAGATACAGGTAAAGTATATCGTGCAAAAGGATATGAAATCCCTGAGTACGGTCGTACAGCTAAGGGGATTCCAGTCATCAATCTATTAGGTATTGATTCTTCAGAAAATATTGAAGCTATTATTAATGTGGAAGGAAAAGCTGATTCTAATCAGTATTTATTCTTTACAACGAAATTAGGAACAGTAAAACGTACGTCTGTTAAAGAATTTTCGAATATTCGCACCAATGGCTTAAAAGCTATTGGTTTAAAAGATGGTGATTCACTGATTAATGTAGCATTAACAGATGATGATGATACGATTATTATTGGGACAAATCTAGGGTATTCTGTAACCTTTAAAGCAGAAGCAGTGCGTTCAATGGGACGTAGTGCAGCAGGTGTTCGTGGTATTCGTTTAAGAGAAAATGATTATGTCATTGGCATGGATATTTTAAAACCAGACATGGAAGTATTAGTTATTACTGAAAATGGGTATGGTAAGAGAACACATGCTAAAGAATATCCAATCAAGGGCCGTGGTGGTAAAGGGATTAAAACCGTTAATATTACTGAGAAAAATGGTCATTTAGTTGGATTAACAACGGTTAGTGGTGAAGAAGACATTATGTTAGTCACTAATAAAGGTGTCATCATCCGTTTTGAGCTGAATTCTGTTTCTCAGACAGGTCGTTCAACCCAAGGTGTCCGTTTAATTCGTTTAGAAGAAGATGCTTTGGTATCAACTATGGCAACTATTGATGTTGATGAAGATGAAATAGAAGATACTATTGTGTCAGAGGAAATCGATGTTAAAATAACAGCGGATGAACAAGAAAAGAATTTTGAATAATAAAATGATAATTAACTCAAAGTAGGCAACTATTTTGAGTTATTGTTTTATAAAAAATTTAATTAAGGAGATATTCTAGATAACTATCTATTTACTAGGTTTAGTAACAAACAGTAAGGGAAATTTGTAGAAACTTTTGATATTAAATAATTTGAAGAAATATATCATTAGTAAATGGTCGATTAAAATAAAGGTATTATAAATTTATGTTGCAATACGATATAAAAAATAGTATAATTTATTACTGTGAGTAAATGAAAGTTTACTCTCCTTGTTCCTTATAATTAAGGAACCTTTAGTCCATAAGGAGGTGAAAATCAATGAGTCAGGTATCAAATTATGAAATCATGTATATAATTCGTCCTAACATTGATGAGGAAGCAAAAAATGCTCTAGTAAATCGTTTCGATTCAATCTTGAAAGATAACGGAGCAGAAGTTTTGGAATCTAAACAATGGGAAAAACGTCGTTTAGCTTACGAAATCCAAAATTTCCGTGAAGGAATCTACCATATCGTTAAAGTTTCTTCTACAGATGCTGCAGCAATCAATGAATTTGATCGTTTAGCAAAAATCAATGATGACATTTTACGTCACATGATTGTTAAAGAAGAAAAGTAATAATGTTTCACGTGAAACATTTATAACGAAAGGAGATTAACCAATGATTAACAATGTTGTATTGGTAGGTAGACTTACTCGAGACCCAGATTTGAGATATACGTCAAATGGTTCTGCCGTAGCGACTTTTAACTTAGCTGTTAATCGTAACTTTACGAATCAAAGTGGGGAACGAGAAGCAGACTTTATTAATTGTGTGATTTGGAGAAAACCAGCTGAAACCTTAGCAAATTATGCTAAAAAAGGAACTCTATTGGGAGTAGTTGGACGTATTCAAACTAGAAACTACGAGAATCAACAGGGACAAAGAGTGTATGTAACTGAAGTGGTTTGTGAGAACTTCCAATTATTAGAATCTAAGAATGCATCGAGTCAAAGACAACAGCAAACTAGCGGATTTAATAATTTTTCTCAAGATAACCAAAATACACAATCATCATTTGGCCAATCTTCAAGTAATGACATGCCGAACTTCGATCGTGATAATAGTAATCCTTTTGGAAACTCATCATCGATAGATATTTCGGATGACGATTTACCATTCTAATATAGAGGAGGGCATATAATGGCAGCTCAACAAAGAAGAGGCGGACGCCGTCGTCGTAAAGTATGTTACTTTACAGCTAACCATATTGATCATATCGATTACAAAGATGTTGAATTATTATCTCGTTTTGTTTCAGAACGCGGTAAAATTTTACCTCGTCGTGTAACAGGAACTTGTGCTAAACATCAACGTAAATTAACGATTGCAATTAAACGTGCAAGAATTATGGGATTATTACCATTCGTTAGTGAAGACTAATAAAATCCAGAGACATTCATTTGAATGTCTCTTTTTGTTTCACGTGAAACAATGAAGAATAGTTTAGAAATACTATAAATTATGTTAAAATAAAAAGAGTGTGTAACTAGAATCGTTAGGAGAGTGAATATAGATGAAAGTTATCTTTTTAGAAGATGTAAAAGGAAAAGGAAAAAAAGGTGAAGTGAAAGATGTTGCAGTAGGATATGCTCAAAACTTTTTAATTAAAAAAGGATTGGCTAAAGAAGCAACAGCTCAAAATTTAAGTGAACTTAAAGGAAAAGAAAAAGCCAAAGCTAAAGAAGATGCAGAAGTATTAGAAGAAGCTAAAAAATTAAAAAAAACATTTGAAACTGAAGGTTTTGAAGTTGTTATAAAATCAAAAGCAGGAGAAGATGGACGTTTATTTGGTTCAATTCCTTCTAAACAAATAGCAGATGGACTTCAAAAGCAACACAAAATAAAAGTAGATAAACGCAAAATTGAAATGGAACAACCAATTAAAGCATTAGGCTATACAACTGTTCCAGTTAAATTACATAAAGAAGTGGTAGCCAAACTACGTGTACATGTAGTGGTTGAGTAACCGGAAAATTGAGGATTTAATCTATGGAACTTATTCAACAAGATAGAGTGCCACCTCAAAGTATCGAGGCAGAACAAGCAGTTTTAGGTTCTGTCTTTTTAAATGCAGATGCTTTGATTGAGGCAATGGAATATATTGATTCAGCTGATTTTTATCGACGTTCACATCAGTTACTTTTCCAAACTATGTTAGATTTAAATAATCGTAATGAAGCAATTGATGTCATTACGATGAAAACAGAGTTGGAACAAAAGCAATTACTAGAAGATGTTGGTGGTATTAGTTACTTATCTGAGTTAACAACAAACGTTCCAACAGCAGCCAATGTGGGACACTATGCCAAAATTGTGGAACAAAAATCGTTGTTGCGTCGTTTGATACAAACGGCAACAGATATCGTAACAAAAGGCTTTGAACAAGATGAAGATGTTGAATTTATATTAGATGAAGCAGAACGTCAAATTTTAGAAGTCTCTGAAAAAAGAAATAGAAGTGGCTTTTTAGCGATTTCTGATGTGTTGAGTGATTCTATTGCTCAAATAGAACAATTATCACAACAAGGTGATGATATAACTGGATTGCCAACAGGATATCATGCTCTTGATAAAATGACAGCCGGTCTCCAGTCAGAAGAGCTCATCATATTAGCAGCACGTCCGGCTGTGGGGAAAACAGCCTTTGCTTTAAATATCGCACAAAATGTAGGAACAAAAACGGATGAATCAGTCGCTATTTTTAGTTTAGAAATGAGTGCAGAGTCATTAGTTAATCGTATGTTATGTTCAGAAGGCTCAATAGAAGCAAGTCATTTAAAAACAGGTCAGTTGACTGACGAAGAATGGAACAGTTTAATTGTCGCAATGGGAAGTTTATCAAGGGCTAATATTTTTATAGATGATACGCCTGGTATTAAAATATCTGAAATTCGGGCGAAATGTCGAAAATTAGCTCAAGAACAAGGTGATTTGGGCCTTATCTTAATTGATTATTTACAATTAATTGAAGGAACAGGACGAGAGAACAGACAACAAGAAGTATCGGAAATTTCACGTCAATTAAAGAAACTTGCTAAGGAATTGAAAGTGCCAGTTATTGCCTTATCACAGCTATCTCGTGGAGTGGAACAAAGGCAAGATAAAAGACCAGTATTAAGTGATATTCGTGAATCAGGTTCTATTGAGCAAGATGCAGATATTGTCGCCTTTTTATATCGTGATGATTATTATCAACGTGATAGTGAAGAAGATGATGATGAACCAGTACAAGAGTCTAATAATATTATTGAAGTTATTATAGAAAAAAATAGAAGTGGTGCAAGAGGAACGGTAGAATTGATGTTTATTAAAGAATATAATAAATTTACTTCTATTTCCCCAAGAGAAGAATTTTAATATTCGTAATTTTTGATAAAAATATGTTTTTTTTATTTTAATGTTCTGATTTAGTTGTGTTAGATTCTTTTTTTTGATAATATAGTTAGGTAATGAATAAAAGAGAAGAACGGAGTGTTCGTATGTCATCAGTTGTAGTAGTAGGAACTCAGTGGGGAGACGAAGGTAAAGGAAAAATCACTGATTTTTTAAGCGAAAATGCAGAAATTATTGCAAGATACCAGGGTGGAGATAATGCAGGACACACTATTCAATTTGATGGAACAACCTATAAACTTCATTTAATTCCATCAGGTATTTTTTATCAAGATAAAATAAGCGTGATTGGAAATGGTGTAGTCGTTAATCCAAAATCATTAATTAAAGAATTAAACTATTTAAAAGAACATAATATTCCAACTACTAATTTAAGAATTTCAGATAGAGCACATGTTATTTTGCCTTATCATATTCTTTTAGATCAGTTACAAGAAGATGCTAAAGGTGATCAAAAAATCGGAACAACGATTAAAGGGATTGGACCTGCTTATATGGATAAAGCAGCTCGTGTGGGTATTAGAATAGCTGATTTATTAGATAAAGAGATTTTTGAAGAACGATTAAAAATAAATTTAGAAGAAAAAAATAAATTATTTACTAAAATCTATGAAGTAGACCCTATTTCATTTGAAGAAGTGTTTGAAGAATACTATGAGTATGGTCAATTAATTAAAGAATATGTAACTGATACATCAGTTATCTTAAATGAAGCCTTAGATAATGGAAAACATGTACTATTTGAAGGAGCTCAAGGTGTTATGTTGGATATTGATCAAGGTACTTATCCATTTGTTACCTCATCAAATCCATTAGCTGGAGGCGTGACAATTGGAACAGGTGTAGGACCTTCCAAAATTGATAAAGTGGTGGGTGTTTGTAAAGCTTATACCTCTCGTGTAGGTGATGGACCATTCCCAACTGAACTATTTGATGAAACAGGTCATCAAATTAGAGAAGTTGGTCGTGAATATGGTACAACAACTGGTCGACCAAGACGTGTTGGTTGGTTTGATAGTGTTGTGATGAGACACTCTAGACGTGTATCAGGTATCACTAACCTATCATTAAATTCAATCGATGTTTTAACAGGTTTACCTGTCATTAAAATTTGTGTGGCTTATGAGTTAGATGGAAAAGAAATCACTCATTACCCAGCAAGTTTGAAAGAATTATCGAGATGTAAACCAATTTATGAAGAATTACCAGGGTGGACGGAAGATATTACTGGTTGTAAAACATTAGAAGAATTACCAGAAAATGCTAGAAATTATGTTAAACGTGTTTCTGAGTTAGTAGATGTTAGAATTTCAACATTTTCTGTTGGTCCTGATAGAACACAAACAAATATTTTAGAAAATGTTTGGGAACAAATTTAAATACCCAATAAATATAAAAAAATAGAGAGTTATCGAACTCTCTATTTTTTTATTATATAATAAAGTTAAACCAATGATAGGGAGAAAATAAAAATGACTTATAAATTTGATTTGTTGGTAGATTCCTGTTGTGATTTGACACATGATGAATTAGAGGAACCAGGCATTAAAAAAATTAGTATGACGATTCAATTAGACAACAAAGAATATATTGATGACTTTCAGGAAACTTTTGATTACAATTGGTTTATGACAGAACTTAAAAATGGAGCAACACCTAGTACGTCACAAATTAATATTGGGAATTACTTAGATATTTTTAAAGATTATGTCGGCCAGAACCAACCCTTGCTATATGTTTGTTTTTCATCAGGTTTAAGTGGCTCATATAATAATGCGATGACAGCTTTATCTATGTTAGAAGAAGAGCATGGTAAACTACCGATTACGATTATTGATTCCTTAGCGGCATGTTTGGGAGAAGGACTACTTGTAAGGAATGTCTTAAATCTTAGGAGACAAGAAAAAACACTTGAAGATGTCGTATTATGGTTAAACGAAATGATACCAAGATTACATTCATGGGTTACAGTTGATGATTTAAAACATCTAGAGCGTGGAGGTAGGATATCCAAAACGTCTGCGATGATTGGTAGTATGATCAAAGTGAAACCAATTATCTGTATGAATGCTGAAGGAAAATTAATTAATATTGGAAAAGTACGTGGACGCAAACATTCATTAGAAAAAATAGCTGAATTAACCAAAGAAACCATTGAGCAAGAATCTGAACAAGATATTTTAATTGCCTATGCTGGAGATAAGGAATCTGGTGAAAAATTAAAAGCTATTTTACAAGATAAAGTATCGGTAAAAAGTATTTCTGTAAAACCGATGGGACCAACCATTGCTAGTCATACAGGATATGGAGCATTGGCAGTATTTTCATTTGGTTTAATAAAGTAACATAAACTTATAAGATTATCTAGACTATGGACAAACTAGTTACTCATTAAGAGTGATTGGTTTGTTTTTTTTAGATACGCCAATTGTAAAATTGAGCTAGACAATAAAAAAAGACAAAGTATTGAAATTATTCAACACTTGTCCATAGTTTTATATAAGTTTATATGACTTTGTGGCTATTATGAATAAAAATTTACATATAATGTGGAACAGATAAAAAATTATTAACTATAACAGTTTTGATTATTTTTATTTGTTTTAAGTATTTTTAATTATGTATTAAATTTATTTAACATATATCTAATGATTATATAAAAAATGCATCATATATAGTTATTTTGTCTACTTTTTTTAATTAAATTATAATAAAAAACTTTAAATGTATTAAAGATACAATTAAACTATCTTTTTATAATAATTGTTGTTAAATTTGATATAAACAATAGTAATCTGTTTATTTTTTTTAAAAATGTGTTATAATTGTAAAGTGGTTGTTTGTGAAATTAGTTATATCAAGTAAGAGGTGGGGGTTAATGAAAAAGAATAAAATAGTATTATTTTTATTGACTTGTTTATTATTTTTATTTGTAACTGATTATAGAGTACTAGCTGTGAATAAATTGGTTGATAATCCTAACGTTACATTAGTGAGGCCAGGTTTAGAAAGATCAGTGGAGATTAATGGTAAGTATAATTTCTCAATGCAATTAATAAATGGGAAAGATGAGAATACGAAAACAACATATAGACCAAAAGGAAATACAGTGTTTTCAGGGAGAAATCCACAAATAGAAAATAGACCTTATAACGAAGCTTTTCCTGGAAGTAAGTCTCAAATTTATTATTTTCAGTCTGGAAAATCCGAAGAACAGTCAGTATATGTATCTAACGTAGGGTTTTACCAAGGTCGATCTGTTGATGTGAAATGGGTAATAGATGAGTTGTATCTAGATATTCCAGGTAGCGTGTTTCGTTTTTTTGCTGTTGATCCTTCTGAACAACATCTGAGTGGTTCGAAATATTATATTCCTTCAGTGGATACAAAAGCTGAATGGGGAGATATATTTATGTCAATAGGATCTGGGTTAGGTAATAAACATACCAATATACCAAATAAAATAATACCCAGATATCCTTTTACATCAGGTAAAGATTATATTGACTATCATTATGAATTTTATGATTCGTTAACTAAAGAAAAAATAGAAATTGTTGGTTTATGGAATGTGTCAAATTTAAATAAACTAAAAACTTTAGAGGTGTATAGTCCACTAAATGATTTGTCTAAGTATTATACTTATTCAAATTATAATGCTTATCCAAATAAATATACGAATAATATTGAGTATAACTATCTTTATAATAATATATTACAGTTTTCTAACTCTGAACCTACAATGAGCAAATATGAAACATCGTTTACAGGCTTATTCGAACGAACGAATACTTTAAAATTTCGTCTTAGTATGAATGATCAGACTATGGGATTAGATTATTTAAGGCAAGCTATACCTCGGGTGGCACCAAGTATCCAAACAGTTATAGGTAGAGTAAATAATGCGACTCATGATCAAGAAAATTATAGAGATGTCTATTATGATATTATTTTTGGTGTAGGAAATAATAGTATAGATAAGAGAACTGATAAATTATCCATAGAGACGACAGCTCCAGATGGCTATAACATAGACCCATCACAGATAAAGGTATATAACGTTGCTGAAAACAGTGAAGAAGTGGATAATAATATTTCATATACGGTTACATTGAATCCTGAAAATAAAGAGAAAGCGACTGTAACTTTTAACGATACTAAAAGCGCAGAATTTAATAACGGACAATATAAAATTTCAGTAGTGGCTACACCTAATGAGTCATTTAACTTATCAAATAATGGTTATCTTATTAAAGAAGATGATAAATTTAATGGATATATGCATTTTGACTTAGCGACAACTGCAGTAATGACGTATACACACTATGCAAGTAATAATATTGATACGAAACAATATTCATATAAAGTCGATGATCGATCAATTGCTAAGACTAACTATGAAGGAATGCCAACAGGTGAAGCAAAACAAAATGTGCCATTAGAGTATGGAAAAAGTATTTTAAGTCAATACCCTGATGCTTCTGAACTATTAGAAGAAGGGTATCAAACATCTATTGATACCAATAATATAGCGAAAGATACTCCTATCAAGGCAGATTATGTCAATAAGGATAAATTACCAGATACTACAAAATTGATGCCTGGTACAAAATTAAAAGTTCCTATTCGTTTAACATCAAAACTGGGTGTCACAACAGATGTAGATGCAACATTAGTTGTTAAAGAAGCTAAAAGTCGATTAACTGTTAACATTGTAAATGAAGCAGATGAATTGATTGATAAAGTAGAATTAAATGACTATTTGATTAATCAAGCAGTTGATTTAACAGCTATCAAAGAAGTAACATCCGTATTAGACAAATATACCACTAATGGTGGGTATACTATTATCGAAAGACCAAATGATGAAACTAATTTATTATTAAACAGTGTAAAGATGAGTGTAACTTATAAATTAAAAGGAAATTTATTGATTGAATCAGCTCCTAGATTGTTTGATTATGGTGAAATCAAAACTTCAGTTGATAATGTACATATAAGACAAGCTAAAAATTTAGATGAACAGCCACCTTTAAAAATTGTTGATAATCGTTCAAATAAGTCAACTGGTTGGAATTTAAAATTAAAAATGGTTAAATCTTTTACGAATGATGGAACAGAGTTACCTAATATTATGGAGTATAGGTTAAGTTCTTCCGATAGCTTTAATGTCACCTCAGATGCAATGACAGCATATCATAGTAAAGCAGGGGGAGATTATACCTTAAGTGATGACTGGAAAAAATATGATACAGGTTTAGGTTTGATTATTGAGCCTGGACAGGTTAAAAAATTAGGTCATTACACGAGTGAAATGGAATGGGACTTAATGCCAGGTGAGGAACCATGAAGCTAGTGGAAGGGGTGACGGAATGAAACACGTTATAAAACATGTATTTTTAGTTTTTAGTCTTGTTTATGTTATGAGTTTTTGTTCATCTATATCCTTTTTAGCTGCTGAACCTGATACCGATTCTGAAGTAACGCATGGTAGGATAATTTTTTATGAAGATGTTGAAACGAGTTCTTCAACATCAAATAAGGATAACCATCCGACACGATCTAATTCTAATCAGTATCCTGTAAGTAATAAAAAAGCAACAAAAGGACTCCTACCTCAAACGAGTGATTATTGCTCTTATTTTCCTACAGCTATTGGTTTAATACTAATATTAGGAGTTGTTATTATGTATAGAACCAAATGGAGAGTGAGAGTAGTATGATATATCGACAATTACTGAATCATGGATTCTATTTATTTATTATATTGATATCTAGTATTTTATTATCAGGTAATACTGTTTTAGCAGTATCACAGACGGTTAATCCAAATGCTAGTACAGAAGTTATCGATAATGGAATTACGCCACCAGTTGATCCTGAAAATCCACCAACGGAGGTTGATCCCAATCAACCATCTAAACAACCTAAAGGTAGTCTGCGTTTAGATTTTGTTTCTAATTTAGATTTTGGACGCGTTAGAATTGGTAATCATAAGGAAGTTAATGCTAAAGCACAATTTTTTAAGCAAGGTACTGAGCCTAGGGGAAGTTATATTCAACTTACAGATGTCCGAAGTGAAAGTACAGGATGGACTTTGATGATGGAGCAAAAAAACCAATTTAAAACTGCTGATGGACAGGAACTTTCTGGAGCTGTATTATCATTTGATCATGCATGGGCGAATGCTAGTCATAAAACAGAAGAAATTATGCCGCAAGTAACTAGAGAAACTTTATCTTTAGTACCCGGTGAATCAGCTATTGTCGCTCAAGCAGAAAAAAATAAAGGGTGGGGCGTCTGGACAGTTGAATTTGGTGCATCACAAAATAATAAAGATGGACAAAAATCAACATTGTATCCCTTGATTGATAGTAATAATCAACCGCTTATCAACCCCGAATGGAATAAACCAGACTTTGGAAATAGAGCTATTTCACTATCCATTCCGGATAAGACAACTATTTTACCAAAGGAATATAATACGGAGATAATTTGGACTATTGCCAAATTGCCTTAATAGATAAATATAAATGGAGGAATATATAATGAAAAACAAGGTTTTAGGAACAATTTTATTATCAACTTTACTATTAAGTAGTGCGGTTAGTGTTAGTGCTGCAACTGCAGACACAGTTAAGTCATCTGGTTCAGTAACGGTCGATGAAGGTTCTATCAAACCAACAGATCCAGATAAACCAGGTGATGGAGGAAATGATAAAGACCCTGAAAAACCAACAGATCCAGTGATTCCGGATGTTGATCCAAAGGATCCAGGTAATGGTGGATTTACACCAGGTAATCCAGATGGTGGAGCGTTGACTCTTTTAGGTGCATCAAACTTGAAATTTGGAACTATTAATATTAGTTCAAATAATATTCAAAAATATGCAGCACCAGCGAAAGTATTGGGTGCTACTCAAGATCCAACAACGGGAGCATTAACTCCTACTGGTACTAATAAAACAGTTGGTAACTATGTTCAATTTGGTGATATCCGCTCAGAACAAACTGGTTATACTTTAACTGCTCAATTAACTAAACAATTTACATTATATGATAAAGATGGAAAAACTCCACTAGGTACTTTAGATAATGCTTCTATAAACTATACTAATGGAATTTTAACTCATGAAGATGGTGCAAATATTACTGGTGGGGTTGATGGATTAGATTTAACTTCTACTATGGAATTAGTTCAAGATTCAGGTACAGCTCAACAAGTTGTTAACTTACCTTCTGGAAAAGCACCAGCTAAAGGTATCTTATCTGTTGAATATGGACAAACTAAAGATTACGATGACAAATACACAGTTAAAGGTACAGCTCAAAAAGAAACAGAAGATAAATCTATTGCGTTAAAAGTTCCTTCTAGAACAGCTACTAATATGAAAAAAGGAAACTATCTAGCAGAGATTACTTGGACTTTAACAGATGGCCAACCTTAATTATTAGACATAAAACTTAATATTGTGCAAAATAGGTTGATATATTTTATCAACCTATTTTGTGTTAATAAAATACATTGATAGAAAGGTTATTTTTATGAAAAAAAATAAAATTAGCAGCATATGGTTATTATTTATTATTATTTTTTGTATTTTTGGTTTTGGTAAAACGATAAGTATCGCAGAAGATAATATAGGAACAGCTGGTTTTTCATTCAGTATTAATTATCCAGATAATCAACTATCAGATAAAGGTTATCTAGACCTCTTAATGAAACCTAATCAAAAGTCATCTTTTACTCTTAATTTAGTCAATCCTTCTTCTGAAGATGTTAATGTTGATATTAGCATTACAGGTGCAAAAACGAATAAAAATGGTGTGATTGAATACACGCCAAATGATATCAAAAACGATGATTCTTTAAAATTTCCATTTGAAAAAATTGTGACTGGTCCTAATCAAGTATTATTGAAACCTGGTGAAACAAAAGAAGTCAAATTCGATATAGTGATGCCAGATAGTGATTTTGACGGTCAAATAGTCGGTGGTATTTCTATGATACGAAGTACTAAAGATGATAAAAATGAAAAAGTGGAAGGAACGCAAATTAAAAATAGATATCGTTATGTAGCACCAGTGGTGTTACAGGTTAACAAAAACGAAGTTTTACCTAAATTAGAATTCCGTAATATTTACCCAGAACAGTTAAATGCAAAAAATACTATATTTATTAATTATTCTAACATTAGTGCGACTTTCTTCAATGATATGTCAGTAGAAGTTAGCATTTCGAAAAAAGGGAAGGATACTGTTTTATATCAAACAAGAAAAAATAATATGAGAATGGCTCCTAATTCATTAATTAACTTTCCTGTAAGCATGCAAGGAGAGAAGATGGAGCCAGGAAATTATACTGCTAATATTACGGTAAAAGGAGATAAAGGTATTATAGAGCATTGGAAAGAGGATTTTAAGATTTCAAAAGATGAAGCAGATAAATATAATGAACGAGATGTTGGTTTATACGAGGAACGAAAAATTAATTGGAAACTCATTATTATAATTACTTTATCAGTGATTCTCTTAGTTATTATTATTTATTTTATTTTAACAAAAATAAATAATAAAAAGAAATCTAGAAATTTATCACGTAAAAAAAATAAAAAAAAGAGTAAATAGGAGTATTGAATAATGAATATAATTGAAATATTGTTTATTTGTTTGATTTCTCTTTCTATTGTGTTTCTAGCTTTTTCATTACTTAATACAATAATTTACTTCATCAATAAAAAAAAGATATTATCTCTTAATAAAAAAAAGCGTCATAAAAAAAAATATCGAAAACAATTACGTCAATTATCAAAAAATCAAGCTCGTTATTTAAAAAGAGCGTTAGTTCTGTTTTTTATATCTGTTATCGTAATGAGTGGATACTTTTTGACTAAAAATTATGTTGAAAAACACTTATTTTCGAAAGATTTAGAAATAGTAATGTCGGGTTATTTTTTAGTAGATAATTATGAAAAAAGTGTAGCTCAAGCAAAAAAATCTGAAGGTAAAAAAGAAGAGGTAACTAAAAAGATAACTGATAACTCTAATCGAATGGCTTCTTACATGACTGAAACGCCTAGTGATATGTTATCTGTAGATGGTCAGCGATTATTAAATAAATATTATAAAAGTTTATCAGAAGTCGGAATGAATACAGTTCCCATTATACAACAACTTTATGGAAATGAAGAGTTATCAAATGAATGTATTCAAAATTTAAATATAGTCAAAGAAAATCAAAAAGCTGTTTTTAATTATTTTAATATTGATGAAAGTAGAATACATAAAAAATAAGTGTAAGGGTTGAAGTATATGATAAAAAAGTATATAACACGACTGTCTTATCGGCGTTTATTCCTATCTGTTTTGATTACTGTTATATCTTTACTATGCTTTTCTCAGTTATTTTATAGAGTTTCAATTGTATCGGATAATCGAATGGCTCCTACACTAAAAAAAAAAGATGTGGTATTAGTAAAAAAAAAGATGAGATTACAACGTTTTGATATAGTATTATGTCAAATAAATAGTCAGTTGATATTTTTACGTATAATAGGATTACCAGAAGAATTTATATCTTATTCTGATGATGTATTATATGTTAATGGTAGTTCACTTGAAGAACCTTTTCTTATTAATAAATCAGTTTATAAACATGATAATAATCAATTATATACTGATTCGTTTACGTTGAGTGCTTTTGGAGAGCTTAATAGTATACCTCGTGATGAGTATTTATTATTAGGTGACAATAGACCATATAGCAATGATAGTAGGTATTATGGTCTCATTCATCGTGACGACATTAAGGGGAAATTAGTCACTATTATTCATACTAAATAAAGATGAGACGATTTAAATGTTGCGATTTAAATCGTCTTTTATATATATATTACATGTGTTTATCAGTTAATAAAGATAGTATAATAAATATTATTATCATTAATTAGGGAGTTGGGCTAAATGGAGTTTTTTACCTATAATTATTTTGTTAATCAGTCTAGTAATAGCCATATTTATCAATATTTATTAGTTATATTAATTTTATTGATAGTACTATTGCTTATTTTAAGACGGTCTAAAAATAAAAGTCGATTAAAATATCGTGATTTAATTATTTTATTGTCTTTATTACTAGTTTTTTTAATTGGAATACAAACAAATGATTATCAAAAGGGGAAAGCTGAAAAAGGGAACTATTCTCAAATGTTATTCTTTTTAGATGCTGTTAGTAAAAAGAAATTAGTTGATCCTGAGACAATTAGTGTTAATTATAAGTATTTAAAAGATGAAATGGTATTAAAAATCAATAATAAATATTATCAAGTGAATTTTAATAGTGATTTTACGACATTTAAGTTAGAAGATACAGTATTAGTAAATGATGAATCAATAAAAGTAACGGGGAAGTGATGACATGAAGGAATATTTGGATATAGGAATAAAACTAGCTATTGGGATTATTACGTTAATTTTTCAAATGAATTTATTAGGAAAAGCTAATTTAGCACCAACCTCTCCTCTTGATCAATTACAGAACTTTGTTTTAGGGGGTATTATAGGTGGGATGATCTATAATGCACAAATATCAATCTTACAATATTTTTTAGTGTTGGTGATGTGGACATTTTTGGTGACGTTATTTAAGTACCTTAAGGAAAATGTCGCTCTTGTGAAGAAAATGATAGATGGTTATCCTACAACATTAATTAAAAATGGTAAAGTATTAGTTGATGAGTGTACAAAACATGGCATTTCTGCTACAGATTTAATGTTTAAACTAAGAACCTCTAATGTTTATGAAACACGTTCGGTAAAACGTGCAATCCAAGAACAGAATGGTCAGCTGACTATTATTTTATATGGCGAAGAAAATGTTAAATACCCTATAATTACGAATGGATACATTAATCAGGAGGTATTAGAAATGATTGAACGAGATGAATCTTGGTTATTTAATGAATTAAATAAACAAGAAGCTGAAGTTCAAAATGTTTACTTAGGTGAATGGGTGAATGGTGAGTTAATCCTTAGTTTATATGATTAAAAAAATGAGTTATGCAAAAGCATAACTCATTTTTTTATTTGAATATCTTTTTTAATTGTTCTTTCACAGTAGGATTTTCTAAAAACTCATCATACGTGGTCTCAGCACGATCAATTACTCCTTGATCAGAAACAGCAATGATACGATTTGCAGTTGTTTGGATAAATTGATGGTCATGAGAAGCAAATAAAATGGACCCACTAAAGGAAATTAAGCCATCATTTAGTGCTGTGATTGATTCTAAGTCCAAATGATTTGTAGGATCATCTAACACTAGTACATTTGATTTAGAAAGCATTAATTTAGAAAGCATACAACGTACTTTTTCTCCCCCAGATAACACATTAACAGGTTTTAATACGTCTTCACCTGAGAAAAGCATACGTCCTAAGAAACTGCGTAAAAATGTATTATCATTTTCTTCTTTTGACGCATATTGGCGTAACCAATCAACGATAGTCATATCATTGTTGAATTCTTCTGTTGTATCCTTAGGCAGGTAAGCTTGAGATGTTGTGACACCCCAACGAACAGAACCAGTATCTGGCTCCATTTCCCCCATAATAATTTTGAAAAGAACAGTCGTTGCGATATCATCTTTTGCAATAAAGGCTACTTTATCATCTTTTCTTAATGTGAATGAGATATTGTCTAGAATTTTCTTCCCATCAATTGTTTTTGACACATTTTCAACTTGCAATAAGTCATTGCCAATTTCACGTTCTGGATTAAATCCTACAAATGGGTAACGACGTGATGATGGTTGGATATCATCTAGTTCAATTTTATCTAACATTTTTTTACGAGAGGTCGCTTGTTTAGATTTAGAGGCATTGGCACTAAATCTTGCGATAAAGGCTTGTAATTCTTTGACTTTTTCTTCTTTTTTCGCATTTTGGTCAGCTTGAAGTCTAGCAGCTAACTGACTAGACTCTAACCAGAAATCATAGTTCCCAACGTATAGCTTAATTTTTCCGAAATCTAAATCAGCCATATGTGTACATACTTTATTTAGAAAGTGGCGGTCATGGGAAACCGTAATAACAGTATTGTCAAAGTTGATTAAAAATTCTTCTAACCATGCGATAGACTCTCTATCAAGACCATTTGTTGGCTCATCTAGTAGTAATACATCGGGTTGGCCAAATAAAGCTTGAGCAAGTAACACTTTCACTTTTTGTCCAGCTGTTAATTCTGACATTTTTAGATTATGTAAGTCTTCTGTAATATTTAATCCTTGGAGTAAGCTAGCAGCTTCAGGTTCAGCTTCCCAACCATTTAATTCCGCAAATTCCCCTTCAAGTTCAGCTGCTTTAATCCCATCTTCATCAGAAAAATCTTCTTTCATATAGATAGCATTTTTTTCTTGCATGACTTCATATAGACGTTTATGTCCCATAATAACAGTGTCTATAACCGTTTCATCTTCGTAGTCAAAATGATTTTGTTTAAGTGTTGCTAATCGTTCATCTGGTCCTAGTGCAACATAACCAGTTGATGGCTCAATTTCATTTGAAAGTATCTTTAAGAAAGTTGACTTTCCAGCACCGTTTGCACCAATTAATCCATAACAATTTCCTGGTGTGAATTTTATATTTACATCGTCGAATAGTTTTCTATCCGGGAATTGTAAACTTACATCTGAAACAGTAATCAAAATAAATCCCTCACTTTTTCGTTATTAGTGTTGTTGTAATGTCTATCGTATCTCCCCGATTATATCGGGTTTAAACACTTGGTGCAACCATATGAATAAAAAGAACCTTAATCTGTTGCTAGATTAAGGTTTAAAACGTTCGTTGTAAAATAGATTTCGTGATTTCGTAGATGGTTTCTTTGGTCTGTTGTTGATTATTTGGTAATGATTGGATAGTGGCTAGTGCTCTGTTAGTATAGTGAGAAGCTAAGTCATAGGCCTTCTCAACACCATGACATTCAATGACTAACTCATGGATCCGTTTTGCATCCTCTTGCGTCATGTTTTCTTTTTTACTTAATATTGGTTCAAAAAGAAGCGGGTGCTCAGCAATGCTACATATCAGAGGTAAGCTGTAAACACCTTGACGAACATCTTCTAAAACAGGCTTACCAAGTGTTTCTTCATTTTGTGAATAATCTAAAATATCATCCACAATTTGAAAGGCTAAACCGATGTCTTTACCAATTTCACGGCATTTATTTGACAGTTTTTTTCCACCACCGTTTTCATAACAACCGACAAAACAACTTAAGGCAAATAGTTCAGCTGTTTTACCTGTAATATTGGCCAAATAATCATCAATTGTGACATTCATATTATATCGTTCACTCATTTGTCCTAATTCACCAAGTAGTACTTTTTCCATACTAGTTGTATTGAGTTCAATACTTTTTAGAGAACTTTGATATTGAATTAATAATTTAAAACAAATAATAAAAAGGTAATCCCCAGAATAAACTGCAACATCCGTGCTAAAGGTTGAATTTATTGTTGCTGTGCCACGTCTTGTATCAGCTACGTCGACAATATCATCATGAATAAGAGTAGCCGTATGTAAGGTTTCTATTGCAGCAGATAGAGCGATGGTTTTCTTTTTATCTATTTTTGTACCAAATTCAGCAAATAATAGTAGATACGCAGGACGTAATAATTTACCGCCAGAATGAAAAATAGCTAATATAGCCTCTTCGACTTCTTTATTAGGTAGTGAGATAGAATCTGAAATGAGATTAAGTGTTTTTTGTAAATCTTTTTTTAAGGACGGATATGACGTCCACATAGCATGAGGTTCCATCAATAGTCTCCTTATTTTAGAGTGTGTTTATCATAAGCTAATTGAAATTCTTGAAGTGTTTTAACATGTAGCATTAAATAATTTGCAGCAATACCAATGGCAATTCCAGCTAAAATCCCAATCCATGACAGAATGGGGAGGTATAACATGACCGTCCATGATTTAGCAATCCAACTTGCCACAATTAATTGTCCTACATTATGTAAAAATCCACCACATGCACTAATCCCAATAGTGCTAATACGTTTTGGCCCTAGTTGTTTTAGGAAGATCATTCCAAAATAACTTAGAAAAGCACCGGCAGCACTATACATTAAAGTGGAAACTGTTCCTCCGAGTAGTGTGGTTAGAAATAGTCTTAAAACCACTAATGTGAAACTATCTTTCATAGGCATCGTAAAAATCGCAATGATGGTGATTAAATTAGCTAATCCTAATTTTGCTCCTGGAGCAAAGGCAAAAGGGAAGGGGATCATATTTTCAAGTAGTCCTATGATAACACCTTGAGCAACAAGTAACGCAATATAGATAATTTTTTTATTTTTGGACATGATTATTCTCCTATCATAGTGAGAATACTATCAATTTATTCATTGTGCAATACTTTGAATAAAAAGAAAGTTCTAGAAAATAATTTCTAGAACTTTCTTATGACGTATTTTAGGTTTATGATTTTTCTCCGTATCGAGATTTTACATCTCCATACCACCAATTACCTAATTTACGTTGGATCCATGGTATAACCCATTTGTCTAATCCAAAGGCACGTCCTGAACCATTCATTAAGGCGAATGCTACGAATAAGAACCAAATATTTACCCAGTAGAACATTCCTGATAAACAAAACATTATAACTAAAACAATAGTGGTTGCATTTGCTAACCAAGTAAATAATCCAACGATAATCGCAAGAGCTAGAGCCACTTCAAATAATGTCATAAATTTTTGCATAAATAAAGCAACTTCAGTATTTGGCATCATGGATTTCATAATAGAGCCAAACCAGTCAGGCATTGATTTAAAGACAAGCATTGGTTCTTCACCAAAGGCATAACTTAATCCAAACGTTGGATCAGCAGTAGCAGTAGTTGCAGCAGCATCAGCGGCTTGAGAAGCACCTGATGTTGCATCAGCCGGTTGTAACCATTCAAACGGAAACGCAACAGTGTTGGTGAACCATGAGCCATCACCAAACCACGTACTTGGTTGTAATACTTTACCATTACCAATGACTTTTTTCATGGCTTCAACTAACCAAACACATCCGTAGAATACGCGTAATGGAACAGACCATAACACATTACTATTACGTGACGTATGCCCTCTGAAAACATTTCGTTCATCTTTAATTCGGAAAAATTCATGCATAATATATTGGAACATATAATAGCCTGAGCGAATATCAAAGAAGTATCTTAAGTTAATAATATGTTTCATCAACATTGCAAAGAATCCACTTAAATGGAATTTATCAAAGACACATGCAACAGCATACTTAGAACCAATGGATACCATGAAGCCATCATATTTTCCTTTATAAGCTTGTTTTTCAGTGCCGTTGATAGTAGCTAAAATATTTTTTGCTGCACACAGACCTGTTTGTTCAGCAGCTTGAACGATTTGTGGTGTTGGACGGTTTTCTTTGTCAGATTCTTCAAAGTAAACTAAATCTCCAACCACATAAATTCCTTTATCTTCAAATCCTTTTGCTTGCATGTATTCGTTTGAAAGCAAACGATTAGCACGAGCAGCAGGCATATCAAATTTTTCAGCGTCACTGTTTGCCTTGACACCAGCAGTCCAAATTAATGTGTGTGTTGGAATTTTTTCACCAGATTTTAACACGATGTGATCGTGGTTTACTTCAACGATTGGCATATCTTTTAAGATGCTAACGCCTTTTTTTGTTAGATATTTTTCAGCTTTAGCCGCATCATTACGATCTAGCATGTTTAAAATCGTTGGTGCTGCTTCGACAACCATTAAGTTAATGTCTTCTGGTTTAATTTTGTTGTTTTTAGCTAATCTATCTTTCCAGTCGATTAATTCACCGACCATCTCGATACCGGTAAATCCAGAACCACAAACAACAAAATTCAACATGGCGTTACGTTTGGCTTCATCAGGTTCAACTGCCGCTAAAGCAACGGTACGCTCGATGTGTTCTCTGATTTTAATGGCATCATCCATTGACCATAATGTAAACCCGTGTTCTTTCACACCAGGTGTACCAAAGTCATTAGGTTCTCCCCCCATACCTAATACTAGGTAGTCAAAAGAATAAGAACCTTGTTGTGTTTTCACCACTTTTTTCTCTTTATCAATCGTTGTGACAGTATCTGTTACAATACTTACATTTTTACGTTTACAAAATAAGCGTTGTAGATCATATTGGATTGCTTCAGGTTCAACACGTCCTCCGGCAACCTCATGTAATTCTGTCATCATTGTTTGATAGGAATGACGATCAATCAATGTGATATGAGCATCTGGATTTTTTTTCAATTTTTTTGATAACATCTTTGTGGCAGCTATCCCAGAATAACCTGCTCCGACAACTACTATTTCAGTTTTTGTCATAAAATACTCTCCTTTATTTATGTAACATATTTTGTGAATTGTGTAGAACAATAGCAAATAATAATTACGTGAAAAACTTTACACAATTACTTACAATTATACAGTTTTTCAAAATAAAAGTCTAACAAATATTTGATTTTATTGAAAATAGAGGGAATTAAGAGTAAGATTAGAAAAATGTGAAAAATGTGAAAAAATGAATAAAGTTGTTAAATGGCATTGCTATTTAAGTTACTATGTTATAAAATGACAAGTGATTAGAAGTTCACAAAGAATATAAAAAGGCGGGTTATTCATATGAAAATTAAAAAATTAGTATCAGGTGTTACAATGTTAGCTTTAACAACAGTATTATTAGCAGCTTGTGGTGGGGATAAAAAAGATGATACAGCTGCTTCATCAAGTACAGAAGCATCAAGTTCAGTTGTAGCTAAAGATTCATCATCAACAGAAGAATCATCAATGACAATTGGTGAATTAAAAGATGGAGAATATAAATTAGAAGAAAAAAATTATAACAATGGTTACCGTGTTGTATTTACTATTGTGGTAAAAGATGGCAAAATTACTGAATCTAACTATGATAATGTAAATGAAGCAGGGAAATCAAAAGTTGACGATGCTGAATACAACAAAAAAATGGAAGAAGTGACAAAAACGTCACCAAAAAAATACATTCCTGAGTTAAACAAAGCATTATTAGAAAAACAAAACCCTTCAGATATTGATACAATTACTGGGGCAACTCACTCAACAGATAGTTTCAAAGAATATGCAAAACAGTTAATTGAAGCAGCTGAAAAAGGTGATACTAAAACAATTGAAATTGATAATCAAGTAGAAAAATAAGGTTGAGTTTTGTTAAAATAATGAGTGGCAAGCTATTAAGTTTGCCACTATTTTTATTTTTAATAACTTATGGTGAGGAAAATAGATATGAAAAGAAAATTAACTACGAGTATTTTATTCTTAGCATTGACCAGTCTCTTAGTGGCAGGTTGTTCAGATAAAAAAACAGAAAAAAGTACTGATACCAAACAAGAAAAACTCGTTAAAGAACCCTATTCTGAAAGACAATTTTTAATGGGAACTTATGTACAAGTAAAAATATATAACAAAGGTAAAGAAGATGTCTTAAAAAAAGCATTTGATCGCATTGGTGTATTAGATAGAGAAATTACGGTTAATGAAAAAGGATCAGAAGTGGATGACATCAATGAACAAGCTGGTATAAAACCAGTAAAGGTCAGCTCGGATGTGTATGAGTTGATTAAGTCAGCTTTAAATTATACAAAAGATTCTAATGGTGGGTTTGATTTAGCTATTGGGCCAATTACTCAACTTTGGCATATTGGATTTGATGATGCGAGAAAGCCAGAACAAAGTGAAATCAATCAAGAATTGAAAAAAGTTGATTATAAAAAGGTTATACTAAATGATAAAGAACAAACCGTTTATTTAGAAGAAAAAGGGATGAGCTTAGATTTAGGAGCCATTGCTAAAGGGTATATTACAGACGAAGTAGTCGATGTTTTAAAAGAAAATGGCGTGACAAGTGCTATTGTCGATTTAGGTGGCAATGTCTATGTGTTAGGTGATAACCCTAAAAGCGAATCTGGCAACTGGAAAGTCGGTATTCAAGATCCTAACGAAGCGAGAAATACCGTTGTCGGAACTGTTGAGGAAAAAAACAAATCACTTGTCACATCCGGAATTTATGAACGTTATTTAAAAGTTGGAGATGATGTATATCATCATTTGTTTAACTCAAAAACAGGTTATCCATTTGATAATGATATTGCAGGTGTGACGATTGTTTCAGATACTTCTATTGCAGGGGATGCTCTGTCAACAGCAGTTTTTTCTAAAGGTGTTAAAGAAGGAATGGACTATGTTGATAGTTTAGATGGAGTGGATGCCATCTTTATTACAAAAGAAGATGATATTTATATTAGCAAGGGATTACAAGGTAATTTCAAATTAAATGAAGACTCTCCTTATAAAGTAAAAGATATTAAAGAGTTGAAATAGATTTAAAAAAGGAGAGGGTTGTTTATGTCAATATTTTTTGAATTGGTGGAAATTCGCACAAAATTAGCGAGTGTTTTTCCTTATTTTATTGGATTGCTATTTTCTTTATACTATTTTGGTCAAGTTAATTGGTTTAATATGTGTTTGTTTTTTATCGGAATGTTTGTATTTGATATGGCAACAACGGCCATCAATAATTTAATGGATTATTTAAAAGCAAAAGATGATAGCTATCAACAATCAACTAATATTATCGGAAAAGCTGGGTTGGGAGTGTCAAAAGTTCGAAATATGATTATTGCGATGATTACTTTCTCAAGTATTATTGGGTTGTGGCTTGTAGTTCGGACTAGTTTGTTACTATTGCCTATGGGTGGACTATGTTTTTTGATTGGTATCTTTTACACCTTTGGACCAGTCCCGCTATCAAGAATGCCACTGGGAGAGCTATTTAGTGGTGTCACAATGGGATTTGGGATATTTTTTATCACATTGTATTTAAACATATATGATACAGGATTTTTATCACTTAATTTTGCTAATGGTCAGTTCATGTTATCAGGCAATATTAAGGAGTTAATCGTCAGTGTATGGGCATCTATTCCTATGATGTTTACTATAGCTAATATTATGCTAGCCAATAATTTATGTGATTTAGATCAAGATATTTTAAATCATCGTTACACATTGCCCTTTTATATAGGTAGAAAACAAGGTGTGTATCTGTTTGATTTGTTGATGTATGGTTGCTATATTTTGATTATACTAAGTGTTTTAGTTGGAATTTACCACTGGAGTATGTTAGTTGTGTTATTAACCTTTCCTATAATTAAAAAGAATGTGTCATTATTCAACCAAAAACAAGAAAAAGCAACCACTTTTTCTGTGGCAATCAAGAATTTAGTATTGTTTAATGGATCGCAGATGATTGGTTTACTGCTGGGGTTATTATTAAGAAAATAGATTAAAAGCATTTTATAGTGGTTTTACATGGAAGTAAAGCGATTATAAAATGCTTTTTTAGTCTGTAGACTTAAAATAAGTCTGTTATAGAAAAAATATCAAGAAATTAGTTGATGATTTTATAATCTATCAGTAATTTTGAATACTATTAGATTACTTAATAATATTTAAACTTAGTGTTATTAATCATGAATCTGTTGCTCTTTTTTTATATCACCATAAGATAATAAACAAATAATAAACAAATAATAAGCAAATAATAAAACAATAATATACAATAAATAAATATAAAGCATAAAAAAACTGTTTTTATTTAATAAACTATCGTTTTTTATTTTAAAAAAGATAAAAAATAACTATAAATAACACAAAATATTGAACTTTAGTTATAAAGTGATATAATACTAGTGTATTATTATAATATATAAGAAAAAATTAGGAGAGATTAATCACATGAAAAAAGTTAAATTAACAACAGCAACATTAGCGTTACTAGCAGGGACCGCAATGGCTCCGATAATTACAAATGCTGTCACTGTTGATCCATCGGAACAAGCAGCTAAAAAAGATTGGAATACTGAATCTGCTAAGGAAGGAAAAGCTTCTGAAGCTGCAGGACAAGATGCATGGGAACAAGCAGCTAAAGAAGATGCAGCTAAAAAAGATTGGAATACTGAATCTGCTAAGGAAGGAAAAGCTTCTGAAGCTGCAGGACAAGATGCATGGGAACAAGCAGCTAAAGAAGATGCAGCTAAAAAAGATTGGAATACTGAATCTGCTAAGGAAGGAAAAGTTTCTGAAGCTGCAGGACAAGATGCATGGGAACAAGCAGCTAAAGAAGATGCAGCTAAAAAAGATTGGAATACTGAATCTGCTAAGGAAGGAAAAGCTTCTGAAGCTGCAGGACAAGATGCATGGGAACAAGTAGCTAAAGAAGATGCAGCTAAAAAAGATTGGAATACTGAATCTGCTAAAGCAGGAAAAGCTGAAGAAGATGCGCATGGAGATGCATGGGAAGAAATGGCTAATTTAGAAAATGCCAAAAACCAAGCATTTAAAGAATTACAAGATAAAGTTAATAATGGTGAAATTGATTATCTAGACGGTTTAGGGTTAACTGATAAAATTACTGGTGCTAAAACGATTAAGGCATTACAAGATCTAGGGTTTTTAGCAGAAAAAAATAATGATAAACCAGTAAGTGAAGATTGGGATACACCAACAGCAGAAGAAGGAAAATCTGCAGAAGACGCACACAAAGATGCATGGGAAGAAGCAACAAAACCATCAACACCAAGTGAAGATTGGAATACACCAACAGCAGAAGAAGGAAAATCTGCAGAAGACGCACACAAAGATGCATGGGAAGAAGCAACAAAACCATCAACACCAAGTGAAGATTGGAATACACCAACAGCAGAAGAAGGAAAATCTGCAGAAGACGCACACAAAGATGCATGGGAAGAAGCAACAAAACCATCAACACCAAGTGAAGATTGGAATACACCAACAGCAGAAGAAGGAAAAACTACAGAAGATGCACACAAAGATGCATGGGAAAATGAAGCTAATGATGCATTAAAAGACTCTTCTAAAAAAGATGACGAAGTAAAAGATTCTTCTAAAAAAGATGACGAAGTAAAAGATTCTTCTAAAAAAGATGACGAAGTAAAAGATTCTTCTAAAAAAGATGACGGAGTAAAAGACTCTTCTAAAAAAGATGGCGAAGTAAAAGATTCTTCTAAAAAAGATGACGGAGTAAAAGACTCTTCTAAAAAAGTGGCAACAAAAACAATAGAAAAAAATGAGGTGAAGAATAATGAAAAAACTTTACCACAAACAAATGAAAAAATGAATATGGGATTAGTGATTGGCGGAATTTCATCAGCTTTAGCATCAGCTTTCATGTTCTTTAGAAGAAAATAATTTAATAAGGTTGTTAATTGCATGGGGATGAGAAGAGAAAGACGGTTACAAGAAACTACTTCTAAAAAAAAGAAAATTATAAAAATTATTATTATTCTCTTATTCATAGTATTTAGTGTATTTTATGCTAAATCAAAGATAAGTAAAACTATAACAAAAGAACCGTCAACTTCATATAATGTTAATAGTTCTGACATTGTTGAAGGTAAAAAAGTCCGAGACGCAATGAGTGCAATGAGAGATTTATATGAAGAGGGGTCCCCAAAAAAGTTAAAAGATAATTTGGATATGGAAACCTTAAAAAAAGTAAAAAAAAGTGTCGATAAATTAGACAATGGCAAATTAAAAGATCAATTGATGAATCAATTGAACCAAATAAGGGAACAAATTAATTGATTGAATTTACTTTTAAAGGAATAGTATACTGACTATTCCTTTTTTTATATATTTTTATTATTTTCACTATTTATTTATGATTTACTTTGATATGATAAAAGTGTCGATAAATTGAGGTGAAATACATGAAAATAACCATTAAAGAAATTGCTGCTATCACTGGTGTTTCTACTACGACTGTTTCTCAAATATTAAATAACAAAGGACAGCGATTTAGTGAGGAAACGCGTCTAAGAGTTTTGAAAGCGGTTGATGAATACGATTACATACCGGATTATTTTGCTAAAAATATGATTCATAGAGAATCGAAAACAGTTGGGATGATTGTTCCAGATGTGACAGATTTATTTTTCTCAAAGGTGATTGAAGGTGTTGAAGCATATTTTAATAAAAAAGATTATATGATTTTATTATGTAATTCAAGACATTCAGCAAGGAAAGAAAAAGATTATATAAAACAGTTACAAAATAGATCTGTTGCTGGTATCTTATTAGCAAGTCCAAATTCGTTAAAGTTAGAGAGTGATTTAAAAGGAAGTCCATATATTTTAATTGATAGGGGGCTTAATACGAGAACAGAGGGAAATCTGTTAGTAAAAGAATATAGTGGTGTTTATCAAGCTATTCAACATTTGATTGATAATGGACATAATAGAATTGGTATGTTGACAAATGAATCTGGTTATTATGAAATGACAGAGCGATTTGATGCGTATTATCAATGTCTAAAAGATAATAATATTGAATATAATCCTGACTTTATTGCAGACGGTCCTGTAACGATAGAGGGTGGATACTTTGCAGCTAAAGCATTACTTGAAAAACAATTTATCACGGCATTATGTTGTGGAAATGATCAAATGGCAGTGGGAGCTTACAGAGCAGCCTATGAATTAGGTATATCTATTCCAAAAGATTTATCGGTGGTAGGATTTGATGACTTAGAACTCTCAGCTTTTTTAAATCCACCATTAACGACAGTAAAACAACCGGCTTTTGATATTGGTTATACAGCCGCCCAATATTTATTGCAAGAAATTGAGCACCCTAATGAAAGTATTCCTAACAAAACGTTCGAAACCACGTTTGTTGAACGAGGTAGCACAACATCTATTGACAAAACATGAAAACGTGTTAAAATTTAATTGTAAGCGCTATTAGTTTAATATTACAATGAGTAAACCGATTTACTCAAGTAAATTAGTTATAGTAAATCGGTTTACTTAATGGGAATTGAGGAACACATAATGAGAATGGTAGATTTAATAAAGAAGAAACGAGACGGTTTAGCTTTATCAAAAGATGAGATTGAATTTATTATTAATACCTATACTACAGGTGATGTAACGGATTATCAAATGAGTGCTCTTTTAATGGCAATATATTTTAATGATATGACAGATGAGGAAATTACATGGATGACTACAGCAATGAGTAAGTCAGGAGATATGATTGATTTATCAGCAATTCATGGTATAAAAGTAGACAAACATTCAACTGGTGGAGTAGGAGACACAACAACATTAGTATTAGCTCCTTTGGTGGCATCGGTTGGAGCAAAAGTAGCTAAAATGAGTGGTCGAGGATTAGGTCACACAGGTGGTACAATTGATAAATTAGAAGCGATTCCTGGGTTTAAAGTAGAATTAGAAAATGATGAATTTATAAAATTTGTAAATGAAAGTAATGTAGCAGTCACTGGTCAATCAGGTGATTTAGCCCCAGCAGATAAAAAGATTTATGCATTACGAGATGTGACAGCAACGGTGGACTCTATTCCACTAATTGCTAGTTCTATCATGAGTAAAAAGATTGCTTCTGGAGCGGATGCAATCGTTTTAGATGTGACCACTGGTGATGGTGCATTCATGAAGAGTTTAGAAGATGCGGAAAGACTTGCCCATACAATGGTAAGAATTGGTCATTTAGCTAATCGACAAACAATGGCAATTATTTCTGATATGTCACAACCTTTGGGAAATGCGATTGGGAATGCTAATGAGATAAAAGAAGCAATTGATGCATTAAAAGGTGAGGGACCAGAAGATTTAATGGAAATGGTCTATACACTTGGAAGTCAAATGGTTGTTCTAGCAGAAAAAGCGTCTACTTTAGAAGAAGCACGACAATTATTAGAAAACAGCATAACAAGTGGCGCGGCTGCGGATAAATTTAAAGAAATGATCCGTAATCAAGGTGGAGATGATTCTGTTGTTGATTTTCCTGAAAAATTACCACGAGCAAACTATATTATAGAAGTTCCAGCTAAAAAAACGGGTGTTGTTTCTAAAATAGTTGCAGACAAAATTGGTGTTGCAGCGATGCTTTTAGGAGCCGGTAGAAGAACAAAAGAAGAAAGCATAGACTATGCAGTTGGGTTGATTTTAAATAGAAAAGTAGGCGAAACAGTTTTTGAAGGAGAATCTTTAGTAACTATTCAATCAAATCGAGAAAATGTAGAAGATGTCTTAAAAGTTATTTATGACAGTATTGAGATTGGAGAGGTAGGAGAAGAACCTATCTTAATTCATAAAATTATAACCGAATAATAAAAAATATTGATAAAAAAATGTTCATATTATTCTAATGAATATTGATAAATTCTCTTAAAAATAGTATCTTTAATTTTAGAAGTAATATAAATGATTAAAGTCTTTTTTACCTAATTTATTATAAAATAACAGTGATTTATAACTTTACTCGTCTATTAAGTAATGTTAACAAAGTAAGAGTTTTCAAATGAGAAGTCAGATTAAGTAATTAAATATAACAGAATTGGTATAGTTATGATAGGTTGGTAAAAGAGATGTTTCTTATCAAAAAGAGGGGGCGGGCGATATCAAAATAAGCTGATAAAGTCTTTGGGTTGATGTTCGTAGGTAATAAAGATAGGAGATATATTATGACAGTAAACAAAAATTGGATTGACCATGCAACACATGCGTATCATCAAGCATATGTTCCTTATTCTGAATTTCCTGTAGGCGCTGCTCTTGTGACTAAGTCAGGAAAAGTGTATGAAGGATGCAATATTGAAAATGCATCATTTGGGTTAACAAACTGTGCAGAAAGAACAGCCATTTTTAAAGCTATCTCAGAAGGTGAAAAAGAATTTGAGCATTTAGTGGTTATTGGTAATACGAAAGAACCAATTTCTCCTTGTGGGGCATGTAGACAAGTTTTAGTCGAATTTTGTAAGCCAGATATGCCAATTACATTATGTAATTTAAATGGTGATACAAAAGAAACAACAATGCAAGAGCTACTTCCTTATTCATTTGTCGAAGTAGAAAAATAACTATCAACTAAAAATTATAAGCGGAGGTTTTTCAAAAATGAAAAAATCAACAAAAATTGGTGCAGGACTATTAGTTATGGGATTAGCAGTGACGTTAACAGCTTGTGGGGGAAATAAAGCAGGTGGTAACGTTGGTGGAAAAACAACTTCAGGTGAAAAACCAGATCAAACAGTTCATACAGCAGCAATTGTAACTGACGTTGGTGGTGTGGATGATAAATCGTTTAACCAAGGTGCTTGGGAAGGTTTGAAAGAGTGGGGAGAAGCTAACAAACTTGAAAAAGGTGCTAATGGTTATGATTACTTCCAATCAACAGATGCCTCTCAATATACAACAAATATTGATCAAGCTGTCGCAAGTAAATTTGAAACTATTTTTGGGATTGGGTACTTATTAACAGATGCTATTTCAGCAGCAGCAGATCAAAATAAAGACACACAATTTGGTATCGTAGACTCAGTTATTGAGGGAAAAGATAATGTGGTATCTTTAACATTTAAGGATAATGAAGCAGCTTACTTGGCAGGGATTGCAGCAGCGTATTCTACTAAAACAGATAAAGTTGGATTTGTTGGAGGAGAAGAAGGGGCAGTTATTGACCGTTTTGAAGCAGGATTTGTTAAAGGTGTTGAAGATGGAGCAAAAGAATTAGATAAAAAAATTAAAGTAGACGTTCAATATGCAGCATCATTTGGTGACCCTGCTAAAGGTAAAGCTTTAGCTGCCAATATGTACCAAAACGGTGTGGATATTATTTACCATGCTTCAGGTGGTACTGGTGCAGGAGTCTTCCAAGAAGCTAAAGACTTAAATGAAAAACAATCAGCAGACAAACGTGTTTGGGTGATTGGTGTAGATAGAGATCAAGAAGAAGATGGTAACTACAAAGACAAAGATGGTAAAGAAGAAAACTTCACCTTAACATCAAGTATTAAAGGTGTGGGAACTGCTGTTAAAGACGTAACTGAAAAAGCTCAAAAAGGTGAATTCCCTGGTGGAGACGTATTAGTTTATGGTCTTAAAGAAGGCGGAGTTGATTTATCTAAAGGGCATTTAGATCAAAAAGCAATTGATGCAGTAGAAAAAGCTCGTAAAGAAGTTATTGATGGAAAAGTAGAAGTTCCAGAAAAACCAGCTAAAAAATAAAAATTGTTGAAAAGTTGTTGATAGAAAACTTTATGGGAAACGTTCAAAATAAACTGAATAACTTTTCCATAAAGTTTTTCTTTTAGGCTTTAAAGGAATGGGAAAAGTAAGTTTTCTCTTTCCTTCAAAGTCTAAACTTTGAAGTGTGATAATGATAAAGAGGTGTGAAGTCATGAATGAGGAAAACTATGTCATAGAAATGCGGAATATCACAAAACAATTTGGTGATTTCAAAGCAAATGACAACATCAATCTCCAAATTAGAAAAGGCGAAATTCATGCGTTATTGGGTGAAAATGGTGCAGGAAAATCAACCTTGATGAATGTATTATCAGGATTACTACAGCCGACTAGTGGACAAATCTATATGGATGGTCAACCAGTAACGATTGCTAATCCAACTGATGCCAAACGTTTAGGAATCGGGATGGTCCATCAGCATTTTATGTTGGTAGATGCTTTTACGGTAACTGAAAACATTATTTTAGGTGATGAACCAACAAAATCTGGTGTGCTGGATAAGAAAAAATCAGTGGAAGATTTAAAACGAATCTCAGAACAATACGGTATGGAAGTTAATCCAGATGCCTTAATCAGTGATATTTCAGTTGGAATGCAACAACGTGTTGAGATTTTAAAAACATTGTATCGTGGCGCGAATATTTTAATTTTTGATGAGCCAACAGCGGTATTAACACCTCAAGAAATTGATGAGTTGATTATGACCATGAAGGAATTAGTAAAAGAAGGTAAATCAATCATTATTATTACGCACAAGTTAGATGAAATTAAAAAAGTGGCGGATAGATGTACGGTAATTCGTCGTGGTAAGAGTATTGAAACAGTGAACGTAAAGGATGTTAGTTCACAACAATTAGCTGATTTAATGGTCGGTCGTTCGGTATCATTTAAGACAGAAAAAGAACCATCAAATCCTAAAGAAGTCATTTTATCGGTTAAAGATTTACATGTAAAAGATAATCGTGGACTTGAAGCAATTAAAGGATTAGATTTAGATGTTCGAGCTGGAGAAGTTGTTGGGATTGCTGGTATTGATGGGAATGGTCAAACAGAATTAATCCAAGCTATTACAGGTCTTAAGAAAATTGAATCTGGTAAAGTGATGTTACGTGATAAGGACATAACGAATTTAAAACCTCGTCAAATCACTGAATCAAGTGTAGGACATGTTCCTGAAGACAGACATAAATATGGTCTTGTTCTAGACATGACATTATCTGAAAATATTGCCTTACAAACTTATTATCACGAACCGTTTAGTAAGAATGGTGTACTGAATTATAACTACATGGATTCTTATGCGAGAAAATTAATCGAAGAGTATGATGTTCGTACAACAAGTGAACATGCACAAGCTAAGTCACTTTCAGGTGGTAATCAACAAAAAGCGATTATCGCTCGTGAAATGGATAGAGATCCTGAGTTACTAATTGTTTCTCAGCCAACTCGTGGGTTAGACGTTGGAGCGATTGAGTACATTCATAAACGTTTGATTAATCACCGTGATAAAGGCAATGCTGTTTTAGTAGTCAGTTTTGAATTAGAAGAAATATTAAATGTGTCGGACCGAATTGCTGTTATCCATGCAGGCCAAATCGTCGGGATTGTTGATCCAAAAGAAACAACAGAAAACGAGTTAGGATTATTAATGGCTGGATACACATTGGAAGAAGCACGACGAGAATTAGGGACAGAGGTAGGTGTAACTAATGAGTAATTTTAAATTTAGTAAGATGAATGGAATCTTGGTTCCTATTTTATCGGTTATTATGGGATTTGTATTAGGTGCTATTATTATGTTGCTATTTGGTTATAACCCAGTTCAAGGGTATCAAGCCATGTTGACAACAGCATTCCAATCACCAAAAAGTATTGGAGAAATTTTTGTAACAGCTGGGCCTTTAATTTTTACGGCTTTAGGATTTTCTGTGGCAAGTGCTGCTGGATTCTTTAATATCGGGCTTTCAGGTCAGGCGTTGGCTGGTTGGGTAGCAAGTATCTGGGTTGGACTTTCAATGGGAGACTCGCCAAGATTAGTTGCCTTAACTGCAGCTATTTTAGCAGGGGTGATTGCTGGAGCTTTAACAGCGGCGATACCTGGTTTATTAAGAGCTTATTTTGGAACAAGTGAAGTCATTGTTACAATCATGATGAACTACATTTTGCTTTATACAAGTACACATATCGTTAATAATGTTATTCCAGAGAAATTTATTTCAACTAAAGGAACTACTAAATTGATTGGGGAAAATGTGTCTCTTAGAACAGAGTTTTTAACCTCAATTAGTAATGGCTCTCGTTTGAATTTAGGTATTATCTTTGCTTTTATTTTCTTAATCTTGATTTGGTTTTTAATGAAGAAAACCACATTAGGTTATGAAATTACAGCTGTTGGTTTAAACCCATTTGCATCAGAATATGCAGGGATGAGTAGTAAACGTATTATTGTGTTATCAATGGTCATATCAGGAGCATTAGCTGGTATGGGTGGCGTTGTGTATGGATTAGGAACATTTGGTAACTTCTTTGTTCAAGGTAACTCATTAAGTATTGGATTTGATGGTATGGCAGTCTCATTACTTGGTGGAGGATCATCCATCGGTATTTTACTATCCTCTTTATTGTTTAGTATCCTAAAATTAGGTGGACAAGGTATGCCAATATTGGCTGGTGTACCAACTGAATTGGTTGATGTTGTTATTGCTTCTATCATCTTCTTTGTTGGTATTAGCTACTTAATCAAATTGATTTTAACAAAACTTGAAACAAAAAAAGAACCAAAAGCTAGCAAAGTTGAAGGAGGTAAAGCGTGATGGCAGCAGATACTATGTCAACAGTTGCGTCTATTATTACGCAAACACTTGTTTATTCAACACCTCTTGTTTTTACAGCATTAGGCGGAACATTTTCAGAACGTGGAGGGATTGTTAACGTTGGGTTAGAAGGTATCATGGTGATGGGTGCATTCAGCTCAGTTGTGTTTAACATTACGTATGCCGGAGTTTTTGGCGTTTGGACACCATGGATTGCTTTATTAGTTGGTGGAATTGTCGGAATGATTTTCTCATTACTTCATGCTGTAGCAACAATTAACTTGCGTGCCGATCATATTATTAGTGGTACTGTTATCAACTTGATGGCACCAGCTTTAAGTATTTTCTTAGTTAAAGTGTTATATGGTAAAGGTCAAACAGACCAAGTGCCACAAACATTTGGTTATTGGGAAGTTCCTGGGTTAAGTAAGATTCCAGTGATTGGGCCATTATTATTTGAAAAAACATCAGCACCAGCTTTCTTAGCTATTTTAGTGTCAGTCCTTGCGTGGTTTGTCATTTATAAAACACGCTTTGGCTTGAGATTACGCTCAGTAGGTGAAAACCCTCAAGCAGCTGATACTTTAGGGATTAATGTTTATGGTATGAAATATTCAGGTGTATTAATTTCTGGCTTTTTAGGTGGTATTGGTGGAGCAGTATTTGCTCAAACCATTGCTGGACGTTTTGCTGTAACAACTATATCCGGTCAAGGTTTCATCTCAATGGCTGCGATGATCTTTGGTAAATGGAACCCACTTGGTGCAATGGGAGCAGCTCTATTCTTTGGATTTGCTCAAAACTTGAGTATTGTAGGAGACAGCATTCCACTTATTTCAAGTATTCCAAAAGTATACCTACAAAGTGCCCCATACGCGTTAACGATTATTGTGTTAGTATTGTTCTTAGGTAAAGCAACAGGACCTAAAGCAGGCGGTAAAACATATATTAAATCTAAATAGTAATTAACTCCTTCCTCTAGCTCCTCTAAACAGAGGAAGGTTTTAAAATATAAAAATGACTTGGAAGAAGGAATGGTAATGTTTAAAAGAATTCATTTAGTAGTACTAGATTCTGTTGGAATTGGTGAAGCTCCTGACGCTGAAAAATTTGGCGATGTTGGAAGTCACACACTAGGTCATATAGCTGAGCATGGGTTACATGTTCCTAATATGGAAGAATTAGGTCTTGGAACAATTGAACCTTTAAAAGGTGTCAAAGCGATTGAAGATCATAAAGGCTATGCGACTAAACTAGAAGAAGTATCTGTTGGTAAAGACACAATGACTGGTCATTGGGAAATTGCTGGATTAAACATTCAAACACCTTTTAGAGTATTCCCTGAAGGTTTCCCTCAAGATTTATTAGACAAAATCACTGAATTTTCTGGTCGTGGCATTATTATGGGTGCTAATAAACCATATAGTGGCACACAAGTTATTGAAGATTTTGGTGAAGAACAAATGAAAACAGGGGACTTAATTATCTACACATCAGCTGACCCTGTGTTACAAATTGCTGCTCATGAAGATGTGATTCCATTAGAAGAATTATACAAAATTTGTGAGTACACTCGTGAAATCACGAAAGATGATCCTTACATGATTGGTCGTATTATCGCGAGACCTTACTTAGGTGAACCTGGTAACTTTAAACGTACAGCTAACCGTCATGACTATGCCCTTGATCCATTTGGTCGTACGGTTTTAAATGAATTAAAAGATGCTGGAAAAGATGTTATCGCAGTTGGTAAAATCAACGATATCTTTAACGGTCAAGGAATGACAGAAGCAATCCGTACGGCTTCAAATATGGATGGCGTGGATAAATTATTAGACGTAATGAAACAAGATTTTGAAGGAGTAAGTTTTACTAACTTGGTTGACTTTGATGCGTTATTTGGACACAGAAGAGATACACCAGGTTATGCTAAAGCATTAGAAGACTTTGATGCCCGTTTACCAGAGATTTATGCTAATATGCAAGAAGATGATTTATTATTAATTACAGCAGACCATGGAAATGATCCAACATTCCCAGGAACAGATCATACTCGCGAGTATGTACCATTACTTGCTTACAGCAAAAAAATGAAAGGTCATGGTCAATTGCCACAAGGATACTATGCAGATATCTCTGCGACAATTGCAGATAACTTTGATGTTAAACCAACTGAAAACGGAAAAAGCTTTTTAGAATTATTGAAATAAGGGAGACTATAACATGTCATTAAGCGAAAAATTAGCAGCAACATCACAATATATTAAAGAAAAAGGGGTAGGAGCCGTTGATTTTGGTCTTATCCTAGGATCAGGATTAGGAGAACTTGCTGACGAGATTACCGATCGCGTAGTTATTCCTTATGAAGACATTCCGCATTTTCCTGTATCAACAGTGGTAGGTCATGCAGGACAACTTGTTTACGGAACATTATCTGGTAAAAAAGTTCTAGCAATGCAAGGACGCTTCCATTATTATGAAGGTCATTCAATGCAGACTGTCACATTCCCAGTGAGAGTGATGAAAGCTTTAGGAGCAGATTCATTAATCGTAACAAATGCAGCTGGTGGCGTAAATACAAGTTTTTCACCGGGTGATTTGATGTTAATTACTGATCAAATTAACTTTACCGGTGAAAATCCTTTAATGGGGTTAAACGAAGAAGATTTAGGTCCACGTTTCCCTGATATGTCAGAAGCTTATAACAAAGCATATGGTGAAGTAACGAAAAAAGTAGCACAAGAACTATCTATTCACTTACAAAAAGGTGTTTATATGGGATTCTCTGGTCCAACTTATGAAACACCAGCAGAAGTACGTATGGCACGTGTGATGGGTGCGGATGCTGTTGGTATGTCAACTGTCCCTGAAGTGATTGTAGCTAACCACATGTCAATGAAAGTATTAGGTATTACATGTGTGACAAATTTGGCTGCAGGTATGCAAGCTAACTTAAATCATGAAGAAGTAGTTGAAACAACAGAACGAGTGAAAGCTGATTTTAAAGAACTAGTGAAACGTACACTAGAAAAACTTTAATTTAAAGGAGACTGAAGAATGAGCGTACATATTGGAGCAAAACAGGGAGAAATTGCAGATAAAATATTACTTCCAGGAGATCCATTAAGAGCGAAATATATCGCCGAAACATTTTTAGAAGATCCTAAGTGTTACAATGAAGTTCGTGGGATGTTAGGATATACTGGAACGTATAAAGGCCATAAAGTATCCGTTCAAGGAACTGGTATGGGAATGCCTTCAGCAGCTATCTATGCGAATGAATTAATTCGCGAGTATGATGTGAAAAAATTATTGCGTGTAGGAACATGTGGTGCGATTCGTAACGATGTACATGTGAGAGATTTAGTGTTAGCTCAAGCGGCAGCAACCAATTCTGCGATTATTCGTAAAGATTTTCCGACTTTTGATTTCCCGCAAATTGCTGATTTTGATTTATTAACGACAGCGTATGATATTGCTAAAGAAAAAGGATTTAATATTCATGTTGGAAATGTATTATCAAATGATACGTTTTACTCAGATGATAATTCAGACGTCTTTAAATTAGGTGAATATGGTGTGTTAGGTGTTGAGATGGAAGCAGCAGTACTTTACTATTTAGCAGCTAAATACAACGTCCAAGCTCTTGCTTTGATGACAGTGAGTGATCACATGATTACTGGTGAAGAAACCACATCAGAAGAACGTCAAACGACATTTAATGACATGATGATTGTTGGTCTAGAAACATTAATTAAAGAAAATTAAATGAAAAAACGAGTAAGAGGTAGTGTCTTACTCGTTTTTTATTGGATATAGTAAATAATTAAACTAGCTAAAGCAAAAAGATTGAGGATAAACTCTTTCTTTTTAGCTTTTTTTGTTTTCATAAAAAGAAAGAATGAAATTATTGTGGCAACAATAAAAGATATTAATTTCCACGTATCAAGTTGTTGAGACATATAATGTTGCACTACTAAATAATAAGTTCCTATTAGAGACAGTAAACCAAGGAGAAGAAATATAGGCTGTCTTGATAGATATGAATACATTCCTTGAGTAAAAATCGTTAAAAATAACACAATAAAAAATGAAAAGACAAATGGTTTTATTAATTCAAAATCATAATCAAAAGGGTAGCTAATGGTCAGCAGTTGATTAAATACAATTCCTTTAAAGAAAGCATTGGTAAACGAATAAAAAAGTGAGTCAACATAGTAAAACTGTTTTGAAAAAATCATTATTTGAAAGAGTTCATAGGCTAATAAAATTATTCCAAATTGAATCGCTGTTTGTTGAATAATCAAGTAAATCAATACAGCACTGATGATAAGTTTTAATCCATAGATGGCAATAGGCATGGAACGTCCTTTTTTATAAGTATTTTTCCCAATGAGTTGAAAAAAATCACTCAGTAATAAATAAAGAATCATATAGTTTAAAATTAAGGCACCATGGCTACTATTTTTCAAAAATAAAATGCCAGGTATAAGGGAAATAGTTGTTTGTAAAATGGCAATAAGAAAGGTTAGTGGAATATTTTTCCACAAAGTAGGTTTTGGTTGCAAAATATATCTCCTTGTATGTTATTGATAATAACACTTTATGGCAATAATATAAAAAGGTCAAGATTATCGGTTAAATTATGTAGGTAAAAAGTGAAAAATCTGATATACTGACTTATGTTGCAAGATTCCCGATAGGATTTACATCTCGTGTAAAGATGCCTTGTAACCGACTATATTTAGGGGGAATGAATGATGAAAGAAAGAAAATTATTCACGTCAGAGTCTGTATCGGAAGGACATCCTGACAAAGTAGCAGACCAAATAAGTGATGCGATATTAGATGCGATACTAGAAAAGGACCCAATGGCTCGAGTAGCTTGCGAAACAAGTGTTACAACAGGATTGGTCTTAGTATTTGGAGAAATTACCACAAGTGCTTATGTTGATATTCAAAAAGTAGTGAGGGATACAATAAAAAGCATTGGGTATACACGTGCAAAATATGGTTTTGACGGAGATACATGTGCCGTCATGGTTGCCATTGATGAGCAATCACCAGATATTGCACAAGGAGTTGATGCGTCACTTGAAACACGTGCAACCTCAACTAGTGAAGAAGATTTAGGTGCCGGAGACCAAGGATTAATGTTTGGATTTGCTATTGATGAAACACCAGAATTAATGCCTTTACCAATTGCTCTAAGTCATAGAATCACACAAAAATTATCAGAATTAAGAAAAAATGATACACTATCTTATTTACGTCCAGATGCTAAATCTCAGGTGACGGTTGAATATGATGAAGAAGGCAATCCATTACGTGTTGATGCGATTGTTGTGAGTACACAACATGATGAAGACACAACATTGGAACAAATTCAAAAAGATGTTACCGAGTTAGTCATAAAAGAAGTGATTCCAAGTGAATTACTTGATGATAAAACAAAATACTATATTAATCCAACTGGTCGCTTTGTTATAGGTGGACCTCAGGGAGATTCTGGTTTAACAGGTCGAAAAATTATTGTTGATACCTATGGAGGATACGCTCGCCACGGTGGTGGAGCATTTTCTGGAAAAGATGCGACAAAAGTTGACCGTTCAGCAAGTTATGCTGCCAGATATATTGCAAAAAATATCGTCGCAGCAGGTTTAGCGACAAAATGTGAAGTTCAACTTGCTTATGCCATTGGGGTAGCTCAACCTGTTTCGATTTCGATTGAAACATTTGGAACAAGCGATTACAAAGAATCAGAACTGATTGCTGCTGTGAGATCCTTGTTTAATCTATCACCAACTGGTATTATAAACATGTTGGACTTAAGACGTCCCATCTACCAAAAAACAGCTGCATACGGTCATTTTGGACGTGATGATGAAGACTTTACCTGGGAAAAAACAGATAAAGTGGATGAATTAAAACAATTTTTAGCAAAATAAAAAATAACAATAATCCTTATTTGGCAAGTACTTTGGCTGATAAGGATTATTATTTTGAGGAGGAAACCATGCAACAAAAAAGAGAAACAAATGTTAAAATTATCACTGCTTGCGTATTTATCGCTACTTTTATGACAGCAGTGGAAGGGACCATTGTATCAACCGCTATGCCAACGATTGTTGGGTCATTAAAAGGCATTAGTATTATGAATTGGGTTTTTTCCATTTATCTATTAACCAATGCTATGATGACACCGATTTATGGTAAATTAGCAGATAAAATTGGGAGAAAACCGATTTATTTGATTGGAGTCTTTATTTTTATTGTTGGTTCTGCTTTATCAGGAATGAGTCAAAATATGATGCAATTAATTATTTTTCGAGCGATTCAAGGAATTGGGGCAGGTTCTATTGTTCCAGTATCTTTAACCATTATTGCGGATATTTATCCAGTTGATAAACGAGCCGGTGTTTTAGGATTAAATAGTGCGGCTTGGGGGATAGCTAGTATTGTGGGGCCACTTGCGGGAGGATTTATAGTGGATGCTCTGAGTTGGCATTGGATTTTCTTAATCAATGTACCAATCGGTATTATGTTAATGATATTAGTATGGATTTACTTGATTGAAGAAAAACGTGAAGTTGAGAAAAGTCCAATTGACTACATGGGAAGTTTCTATATGATAACTATGTTACTGTCATTATTGTATGGTGTTCAAAAAATTAATGATGGCTTTAACTTAATTACCGTTATTGCTTTTGCAATTTTTATTCTAAGTTTAGTATTGTTTGTCAGAACAGAAAAAAAAGCACAAGATCCAGTTATTTCTCTTGACCTTTTCAAAAATCGCACCTTTGTGTTGGTTAATTTAATTGCGGCATTAATTAGTGGATTCTTAATGGGTGTTGAAGTGTACATTCCGATGTGGATGCAAGGAGTTGTTGGGAAATCTGCTGCACTAGGAGGAATTGTGTTAGCTCCTATGTCAGTTATCTGGATGTTCGGCTCATTTGCTGGGGGACGAGCGATGAAAAAATGGCATCATCGTTTAGCCATTATCATTAGTATGTTGCCAATATTAATTGGTTCTGTTTTCTTAACATTAGTTGATAAAGGAACACCGTATGGACTCTTCTTGGTTTTCTCTGGAATTATGGGGATAGGATTTGGGATGACGATGACCTTATTAACTGTTTTAGCTCAAACCTCTGTTTCTAAGCAATTTACAGGTGTTGCCACATCATTTTTTACGTTATCTCGAACAATTGGACAAACCATTATGATTTCAATTTTTGGTTTAGCATTAAATAAGACGATGGATACACAGCTAGAAAGTAGTATGGTTCCAGGAGCAACAAAAGATATGATGAATGAGCTAATCAATCCACATACTGCATCAGGATTACCAACAGAGTTGATTGGTGGTTTACGTGATATTTTATATAATAGTATCCATACTGTTTTTTTTATTGGCTTACTTTTGGTGATTGCATCATATGTTTTAAATTATTTTCAAGAAAAAGAGTCAGTTAAAAATACCCACATCGTTAATTAAACGATGTGGGTATTTTTTACATTAATTCCACAGCTTCTAGAGCTTTTGTAACATTAAGATAGGCATCTTCGGTTAATTTTTTTCGCTTATCATAAGAAATATTGGTATTAATGTCATGTAAATGATGACCAATATTTACGATATTACGTTCAATCGTTTCAGCAAAGTTTAGTTCTTTACTAGAAAATTGTTCAGAATGTTTTTTGAATTCTTCTTTTAGCTGTTTGACTAAAGATTGGGCATCTTGGTAAATTCCAGCATACTGATCAGATTCTAGTGACTCCATAATGGTGCTATCTTTTTCAAGAATGACTAGTAAATCTTCTTTTAGTTTTTTAAATGGATAGTGATATCTTTAAATGTTTCGGCTTTTGATATGGTCATGTTAATCACTCCTATAATTTTTTTCAAAACGATTTGTTTATAGAATTCATTTTCGTAGTTAAATAAAATTTTTTTGTAAACAAAATACGAATAAATTCAAAATAATTAAAAAATAAATGGTTTTTTGTACACATAAACACCATTATTTTGTAATAAATTAAACACTAACTTGAGAAAAGTGGAAAATATATTCCGAGACATAATATTGGTGTAGCTTACTTAATTGAGCAATTAGATAATGATATAAAAAAATTTTTATAGTTGAACCATTGATTGGTTGTATATCCCAAAAGATGTCAAAAAATTAAGTCATTTAAACAGAGCTACAGAAATTGGTGATGTAGTTGAAGCAAGAGATGGTCATACTTACTTATTAATTGAAGCTATTCATCGAGAAGATAGTGAGGAAGCCCAAGATGTGTTACTGTATATCATAATTATTGTTCATACAAAAGAACAAGTGAATGATTATACAGTTGAAATTATTGGAGACAATGACTCAACTTTTGATCGTTTAGTAGATGAGTATATGGAGAATAGTGTGAAATAAGCTATTTTAAGAACCTAACATATTCTATGTTAGGTTCTGTTTACTTACATAAGTTACAAAAGTATCATTAATTACAAATTGTTAACTTTTTCACAAATAGCCGTTAAGATATGTATGTAAAGCAAAGGAGCATGCAACCTTTTGTGATATAACACACAATGATTAATGGAGGATTTATATATGAACATAGGAGAAGTCATAAAAACTACCATGACTGATATGAATATTATCAGTGCGATAACATCAACAGTATTTATTATTTTATTAGGATTCTTTTGTCGCAAGAAAGGTATTTTCTCGTCAGAAGTAGGAAAAATTTTATCAAAAGTTGTTTTAAGTGTAGCTCTACCAGCCTTGGCATTTAACGCATTTATGCAAGATATTAAAAGTGAAACACTAAAACAAGGAATGAACGTGTTAATTTGGGGTATTGTCATTTATATTATTTTAATTTTCGTTTCTAAGCCATTATTTATGAAATATAAAGGCGACAAACAAGATACTCTACGCGTATTAACTATTTTTGGATCAACTACATTTTTTGGTACACCAATCGTTAGTGCTATTTACGGACCAATTGGTGTGATGTTTTCTTCAATCTTTAATATAGGTTACCGAATTTTCTTATACTCATATGGCTACATTAAAATGAGTGGATTAAAAATGGAGCTTAAAAATATAAAAACAATGTTTTTAAATCCAATTGTTATTGCAACGTTTGCTGGTTTATTCATTTGGATTTTCCAAGGATACTTACCACAAGTTAGTGTGACCAATGCAGAAGGTGTTGTGAATCAAGTGGCATTCTTACGTATTGATCAAACAGCAGTTTGGTTATTTAAACCAATGACTTATTTAGCTGGATTAGCTTCACCACTTGCTTGGTTATCAATCGGGGCTACTTTAGGTGAAGTAAGCTTTAAAGATGCAGCTTCAGATAAAACATCTTGGTACTACAGTGCAATGAAGGTAATTGTTGTACCAGTTATAAACATTGTATTATTAGCGATTTTAACTATGACTCACATTTTACCAGTAAGTTACGAAGCATTAGCAACTATCGTCATCATGATGGCTGCACCAACAGCGACAGTAGCGGCTGCTTATGCGATTAGTTTTGATAAGAAACCACTTCTAGCTTCAAATGCTTCTCTTATTTCAACAGTATTAGCTGTTGTCATGACGCCAATATGGATTGTAGTGCTAGAAATGATTAGTAAAATGGGTATTTTTTAACATAAAACATGATTAAGAAAGAAGAGAGATAGAGATGACATTCAAAATAGCTTGTTACGGTGTACGACCAAATGAGGTAGCGTACTTTAATGATTTAAACAAATATAACTATGACTTAACATTGATTGAAGAATTATTAACACATGATAATATTGAAACAGCTTATAATCATGATGCAGTCTTATTACGAGGAAATTGTGTGGCTGATAGAGAAAACATTGAGAAAATGTCAGAACATGGTGTGAAATATGTCTTTACACGTACAGTTGGTTTTAATCATATTGACTTAGATGCAGCAAGAGATTATCACATGGAAGTGGCAAGAGTACCATCATACTCTCCTAATGCTATTGCTGAATTGTCATTGACTTTAGCTATGATGTTGTTAAGACATACTTCTTATATGACCATGAGAACAAGCCATAAAAACTTTATTGTTGATAATACCATGTTCAGTAAAGAAATTAGAAATTGTAAAGTGGGAATTATTGGGACTGGAAAAATTGGTTTGACAGAAGCGAAGTTATTTGCCGGATTAGGTGCGACAGTATTAGGATATGATATTTATGAAAATGATGCAGCAAAAGAGATTTTAACCTATACAGATTTAAACGATTTATTAGCACAATCTGATATTGTTAGCATTCATGTACCATATATTCCTGGTGAAAACGATCAAATGATTAATGCCGAATTTATTAGTAAAATGAAAAAAGGAGCTATCCTAATTAATACAGCTCGTGGAGAATTACAAGATAACCAAGCCATTTTAGAAGCGTTAAAGACAAATCATTTAGAAGGATTTGGAACAGATGTATTTGCTAATGAGAAAGATTTATTCTTTAAACAATTTGGTGAGGATCAACCTTTACCTGATCCAACAGTTGAAGAGTTAATTTCTCTCTACCCTAGAGTATTGGTTACTCCTCATGTAGGGTCAAATACAGATGAGGCTTTAACAAACATGATTGAAACAAGCTTTGAGAACTTCCATTCAGTATTAGAATCTGGAAAAACAGCTAATAGTGTTTTATAAAAAATACCCCCTCCAATAACGATTGGAGGGGGTTAACTTATGTTCTTTTATAACGTATAATGGGTCGCCCAACTTCTTGGTACACAATATCCTCTGTTAAGTAATTTGATTCAACTAAAAAGGTTAAATATTTTTTAGTCGAAATACGAGATATTCCAATTTTTTTTGCTAGTTCTTCAGTTGAAAAAGAAGTAGTTTCTTCATTGATTTTTTCTAATACTTTTTCCATTGTTAGTTTTGCTAGGCCTTTAGGTAAATCATTACTTAAAGAAAAATTAGCAGATGTGCTATTAGTCGAGTGCTCGTTGAATAGGACATCAATATTTTGTTGATTAGCGTATTTAAGTTGACTGAATAATTTTTTTTGGTTCATAACTTTTTGTATGGATGATAAAAAGCGTTCTGCGGTAAAAGGTTTGACTAAGTAGTCTATTACCCCAAGTGCTAGAGCTTGTTGAATGGTTTCAATATCATTGGCTGCGGTAATAAGAATGACTGGAACTTGATTATTTTCTTTGCGTAATTCAGCTAAAAATTCAATCCCTGTTTCATTGGGTAGGTAATTATCTAATAAAATAACCTCTACTCTTTTTTCTTGTAAGAGTTTCTTAGCATCTTGTGTTGTTCGATAATTCCCTACAATGTTTATAGTTGGGATAGTTTTTAAAAAGTCTTCATTTAATTTTGCTACCATTGGATCATCTTCAATAATTAGAACGTTCATGGGTTCCTCCTTATTCTATTAATGGTAATTCTATGTAGACCGTCGCACCAATATCATCATTATTAGTGATATCAATTAAACCACCATGTTCATTGACGATGCGATAAATGGCATGGAGACCATATCCTCTTCCTATCCCTTTAGTAGAGAATCCTTTTTGAAAGAGTTTTTCAACATCAGTATGTTGAATACCACAACCACTATCTATCACTTCAATAATTAGGATACTTCCTTCCATTTCATAGGTTATTAGGAGATTAACGTTTTTAATTATTTCTTCTTTAGTCGCATCAATGGCGTTATCCAATAAATTACCTAATATTTGAATAGTATGGTGTACAGTATCATCGATGGTTAAGTCAGGTAAAAAAGATGAAGGGTCTAATGTTAAATTAACGTTTTGTTCTTTTGCTTCATTGATTTTTCCAAGAATAAAACCAGCAATAGCAGGAGATTTAATGATATCAGTAACATGGCCAACTTCCTTTTGGTAGTCATGACTAATTTGTTGAATGTAATCTTGGACTAAATCATATTTTTTCTGTTCAATGAGTCCCATGATAACATGAGTCTTATTCATAAACTCGTGTGTTTGTGCTCTTAGAGCATCAATATATTGTTGGCTTCCACTTAGTGTGTGGATCAGTTGACTCATCTCTGATTGATCTCTAAAAGTGATTACTGATCCATTAAAAGTATCATGAACCATAATAGGCGAAATGGTTGCAATAAGAGTTGTGGTGTTTAGTAGTAATTCTTGATCAGTTTGTTTGTGTTGCAGAGTGAAGCATTCTTTAAAAAAGATAGTATATAATCGCGGATCAATCACCTCATTTTCAATCAGTCTAAATGATGGATCAATAGAAGTTAATAGATTAAAAGCAGCTTGGTTTATAAGAGTAATTTCTTGATCTTTATTAATGGCAATGATACCTTCATTGATTTCATCATTAATCCATTGTTTTTCTTGAACCAATTTAGAAATATCTTGTGGTTCTAATCCAAGCAGAATACGTTTTATGGCAGTACTACTGATGATAGCACCTATTATTCCGACAAATAACCCAATCAATAAAATAAGGGTTATTTTAGCTTGTAAGTTATTAATCTCACCTTGTAACGTATTAAGTGTAATCCCAGCACAGATAACACCTATAATGTGATTATTATCATCTTTAACTGGAACAAAAAAACGAATTCCATCTCCTAGTACTCCTTTTTTTTGAGAAAAATGAGATTCTCCGTTAAGTGTTTTTCTAGCATCATCCAAGTCAGAAAAGGGTTGTCCAATAACGTCAGGGTTTGGATGAGATAATCGAATGAGTTCTTTGTCTAATACAACAATAAAATCCATATTACTGATAGCCGCAACTTCTAATGAAAGAGTTTGGATGTCTTTGGATGTTTTATCTTGAATTAAAGCATCTTTTACTTGTTCATCTGTAGCAAATACCTTGGCAATGGTCGACATTTTATCCTTGGCATGTTTGTATTCATTTTTAACAACATAGTGTTCAATATATAAAGAAGACAGTACTAGCGAAATAAGTGTTGTTAGAAGTACGATAAATATAATAATGGCTCTTAATGAAAACCGACTCATAAATTGACTAATTTTTTGTTGCATGGTTATAGGATACTCCTTCATAAATCGTATTATTCATTATAACTTACAATAGACTGTTTGTGATGATATTCGTAAAAAAAAAAAAGAGCCTTAATTGTTAGGCTCTCTTTTTTTCGATACATAGTACAGAAGGGGGATTATTTTGTTGATTGATAAATTGATAGGTTAAAACAGAGTACATATCCTGTGGGAGTGTTTGAGCAAAGGTTAAAACGTCTGATTTTTCAGCCATTCCTTCTTCGTGACCAGAATAGAGGACAAGAATTAGTCGACCACCTTCTTCTAAAATTGATAGTAACTGATTAATCGCAGTTATTGTTGTATCACTGGTTGTTGTAATGTGTTTATCTCCACGAGGTAGGTAACCTAGGTTAAAGATAGCAGCTTTAATGTTAGTATTTTTTGGTAAGTGATTGACTGCATACTCGTGGCCATCTTTAATTAACGTTGTATTTTGAATAGATTGTGCTGTTATCTTTTTTTGAGTACGTTCTATTGCTTTGTCTTGAATATCAAAGGCATAAACATGTCCAGTATAGCCAACTAATTTGCTTAAAAATAGAGTATCATGTCCATTTCCCATTGTCGCATCAATTACTGTATCACCTAGGATAATACATTCAGTTAAAAGCTGGTGACTAAAATGAAGTGCTGTTTTAAGCATTTTTTTTTCCTCCATGTCTAACATTATAGATTCCTTGATAGGTTTGTCTTTTTTCCAATTCTTTATCAATCCCATTTAAGACTTCCCATTTTTTAAGACTCCACATTGGTCCAATAATCGCTTCTCTTGGAGCGTCTCCGGTTAAACGATGAATAATAATTTCAGGTGGGATGATTTCTAGTTGGTCACAGGTTAATGTGGTGTATTCTTCTTGTGTTAATAGTTTCAGGCGCCCTGAAAGATAATCTTTCTCCATCTTTGTATTTGACATCAAATGAAGAAGATGTAGCTTAATTCCTTGAATATCTGAATCTAAAACAGTTCGCTTGACGTTTTCCATCATCATGTCATATGTTTCACCTGGTAACCCATTGATTAGATGAGTGCAGACATTAATACCATGTTTACGAAGTTTTTCAACACCATCTAAGTAGGTTTTGTAATCATGTGCTCGGTTGATACATTGACTTGTTTCTTCAAAGGTTGTCTGTAAACCAAGTTCTACCCATAAATATAATCGTTTATTTAATTCGGCTAAATAGTCTACTACATCATCAGGTAAACAATCAGGACGAGTCCCAATAGATAAACCAACGACCCCATCTTCATTGATCACTTGTTCAAAGCGATGTTTTAAGATATCAAGAGAAGCATGAGTATTGGTAAAGTTTTGAAAATACACGATATATTGTGTAGTATTAGGCCATTTATGATGCATTTGGTCGACTTCTTTACGAAATTGTACAGGTAAAGGATCACTTGGTGCGATAATCATATCACCAGAACCTGATACACTACAAAAGGTACAGCCGCCTCGAGCGACTGTACCATCTCTGTTTGGGCAATCAAAGCCACCATCAATTGGAACTTTAAAGACTTTTTCATTAAATACTTCTCTAAGAGCAGTATTCCAAGTGTAATAACGTTTTGAGTCTCCTTTTTTATATGTAAACACGTTTATCGTTTCCCTTCAAATCGTTGGATAAAATCATATTTTTTAAAGTATGGGTAACTAAAGGTTAACCAACAGCCACCTAATAAGAATCCACCTAAAATATCAGTTGGGTAATGAACACCTAAGTAAACTCGACTTATTCCAATGAGTAAAATAACAACTCCTAGTGTCATTTGAATCAATAGCCTCATCGCTTTATTATTGATGTATTTATAGGCTAAAAAGATAAGTGTTCCGTAAAATAGCATGCTTCCCATAGCATGTCCACTTGGAAAACTGGAGTGCTTTGCAGCTACTAAATGCTCGACAGCTGGACGTGGGCGATTGAATAGATATTTTAAACTAATATTTCCAATACCTGAAATAAGAACAGTATTTACGGCTAACCAGTAACTAGCAATTTTATCTTTTACTTTAAAATATAAGATTGAAAAGCTAATAATAAATAACAAAGCAATCGTTACGGTGTTACCAAATTTGGTAAAATATTTAAAGACAATCGTTTTCTCAGGTGTAATGGAGCCGCGAATTAATTGTTGGACAGGGTGGTCAATCCCATATAAGACGGATTCATTTGATACGACAAAATAAGCAAGAACAGCAAAGAGTAGTAAGCAAATACTTGCCGCGTAGGACCAATATAATTTCGATGTTTTCATAAAATACCTCCTAAAATAAAAAACAGACTTTATTAATGAAATAACAAAGCCTGTTAATTATACCATGGTTTAGTCGTAACCATAATGTGTATCTTCACTATCTAGCTCATCTACGTCAATTTCTCCATTTTTAGTAGAGGCTTGAAGACTTATTTTTCCTTTATTTGTTTTATATTTTCTATCAGAAGATAAATTTTTATTAAAAATTGAAATATCTCCCAGAGTGGCTTCGAATTCTATCCGATTGTTTTGAATGGAAGATTTATCTGTTTCAATTTTAATATCTCCATTGCTAGAAGTGAGCGTTGTATCAAAATCAATGGCATTATCGTGAAATAGAATATCACCATGGTTTGTTGTGATGTTAGTTTTACCAGTTGTATGGTTGATTGATACATCACCATCTTTAGATGAGATGTCCATGTCTCCTTTTGTATTTCCTGTGAAGATATCCCCCATTTCAGTTGATAGTACCATATGTTTTGCCGTTGTATTAATCACGTTAATATCATATTGTTTAGATGTAGCTGTTAGTGTATCTAAGATTTTAGAGTCTTGGATTGTAAAATCAACGTCATTTTTTATTTGTGAGATGTCATTTGAGCGAATATTTTGTACAAAGATACTTCCATTTGAAATATCAAAATTTATTTTATCTACAGAGAGATCAGACATAGACACATTTATATTTTTTCCATTTATATTGATAGATTCATAATGTTGTGGAATTCGTAAGTAGACGGTATCATCTGTATAATTATTAAAATTAATAATTGAAAATGGGTAACGTTTTTCACTACTTACTGTTGGATTATTAATGGTTAAAGCGGAGAGGTCTTTTTCTTCGGTAAACGTGCAATCAACTTGTTTTTTTTTGTCTAATTTAAAATCAACTCCTTGTTTATTCATATAGATGTTATTATCATCTGATTTTGTGATAGTGACGAATGTAGGTGAGTTGAAATTAATATTTAGCGTTTTATTCTCCTTCGTTGGAATTTTTTTATTAATAGCATTCTGGTCGCGTTCGTTGATAAGTTGTCTTTGTGTAAAAGCTGTTCCTGCACCTCCTATGATAATAAAGAGGATGGCAATAATGATGGCGAAAAAAGTTCGCTTTTTCATGAGTATGTTCCTCCTTTTAAGATAGACCAACACCATTTATGGTAAATCAAGAATAGCTTAACAGCCCCTTTAGTAATTGGTTTCATAATAATAAAGCCTAGGAGTCCAATTCCAAATAAAATCAATGTAATGAAAAATTGGAGCCAAGCATAGGTAGTCACCGCAGTTCCTAATAAGAATAGACTAGCAAGAGGACTACCTATAAAACTAACAATTACAATCCATCCGCTGACTAACAATATAGTAATTAATAAGATAATCCAAAACATAAAAAATAAATTTAATATACCTAAACCAAGTAATTGAAAAAGGCGTGTAGCTTTAGAATCAGATTGGGTATATTGATTAGATGTGTGAAACGGATAAGGTATATCGTGTGTGATTTCGACCCAATCATCATTATAAGTTGGCTGATTATTAAAGGATAAACCTAACTCTTCTAGAACTGACTGAGCAATATGTTTTGGTGATGGAAGTATTTGTGTGATTTCATATTCGGATAACCCTTGAGCAGTTTTTGCATCAAATATGCGTTCATAAGTATTAATAATGGTTTGTTGTTCTTCTTTAGATAATTGATTTAAATAGAGCTTTAACTCTATAAAAAAATGCTCTTTATTCATACGTATCTCCTTCTTTAATTATAACTAAATTCAATATACCGTCAAACCCTATCTATAACAAGATGGAGAGATAAAAATCGGCCTAAAGTATGAGTGTCTGTTATAAGGATTTATAAAAACACGCTAAGTTATATTAAAAATATTACGTTAAAAAAATTAGTGACTTTTCTTGCTAATAATTTTTTTTGATGATTTAATAGTAGTGATAGATAAATTGTATTAACAAATAATTAATACACGTTTAATGTGCTTTTCCTGTATAAAATAATAAATTAGTGTTTTTAGAACAATTAAATAAAAAATAGGAGAAAAAATCTAGAATGAAAAAAAATAAATTACTTGTAAACCAGCCAATGATTCGTCACGCATCGCTATTTGGAACAGTCTTGTTAACCTCTACAACCATTTTGCCAGGTATCACGGCTCTTGCTTCAGAAAATGTAAATCATGATACATCCACCACGCAAGATGAGTTGTCTAGTAAGAATGAACTAGATGAGGCATCGTCATGGACAGTATCATCTCTAAATGGAAACAATGAGTGGACAGAAAATGCCTCGCCACTTGATTTAACACTCACTTTAGAATCTCATCAGCCAGAACAACTGGACACTTTTGTTCAAGTGTCAGCTAATACTATTATAAATATGACGAATGCTGATGTAGCTATTAAAGATGAAACCGGAAGAATTATTGGTCATTATGAAGTAAATCATGATATGAATCAATTACATTTAATTTTTACAGAAAAACAGTTTACTAAGGCCATCATCTCTATCTCTGTAGATTTTAAAAAAGCTGATTTATCAGATCAGACAGTGGCCATGTCTATTGGGAAAAGCGTAATGACAAAGTCTATTAAAGTCATCGCTAATTCCAAAAAAGAGGAAGTACCAGTCGAAAGTGTGACTGATGTAAGTGATAATTTATCAGATAAATTGGAAGATAGCTCTTTAAGCAAAGACTCACAAAATCAGCTTGAGACTAATCAGTCAGTTGAACATGCACAGGGTACTGATTCTGCTCAAACAGATTCGTCCGATACAAAAGAATCAACTCAAGTCATAAAAAAAGGCGAAGTAAAAGAGGAAGCAAAAGATGAAGCAAAAGATGAAGTAGAAGATGAAGCAAAAGATGAAGTAAAAGATGAAGTAAAATACGAAGCAAAAGACGAGCCAAAAGAAGTAGTGAAAGCCGCAAACTTTGTTATGCCAACTCCAAAAGTGGCGACTTTAAGGGCAGCAACACCGCAAGCAGCCTTTATTGATAGTATCGCATCTCACGCTCAAAGCGTCGCAGCCGCAAACGATTTATATGCCTCTGTAATGATTGCTCAGGCTATTTTAGAAAGTGGTTATGGATCAAGTACACTATCATTGCCACCAAATCATAACTTATTTGGAATTAAAGGCACTTACAATGGTCAATCTGTTACAATGGCAACTCAAGAATTTTATGGTGGACAGTATGTCACTATTAATGATGCGTTTAGAAAATATCCCTCTTATCGCGAATCTCTAGAAGATAATGCAAGAGTATTAAAAACAACATCGTTCTCTCCAGGAGTATATTTTTACGCTGGAGCTTGGAAATCGAATACGCGTTCTTATGTAGATGCGACGAAATGGTTAACCGGTAAATATGCAACTGATCCTATGTATAATACTAAATTAAATAATTTAATTGTGACATATAATTTAACGCAGTATGATGACGCAAATTATAGTGGTCCTGTGACAACGCCAACTGTGACAGCACCTGGTTCTTCACCTGGAAATAATGGATCAGGTTCTTCAACGGGTAATTCAGGAACCTATACGGTCAAAAGTGGGGATACACTTTATAGAATCGCGTTAAATCATGGTATGACAGTTCAAGAGCTTAAAAGATTAAATGGGTTAACAAGTGATATGATTCGTGTTGGCCAACAATTGACAGTTAGTGGAAGTCAATCAAATACATCAAGTAATTCTAATAAACCAAGTACGGGTTCTAATAATCAATCTAAACCAAATACTTCTAATAGTGGTAGTAGTAATTCGTCATCTAAGTATACGGTTAAGAGCGGGGATACACTTTATAGAATCGCGCTAAATCATGGTATGACAGTTCAAGAGCTTAAAAGATTAAATGGGTTAACAAGTGATATGATTCATATTGGGCAACAATTGACAGTTAGTGGAAGTCAATCAAACATCTCAAATAGTTCCAATAAACCAAGTACGGGTTCTAATAACCAGTCTAAACCAAATACTTCTAACGGTGGTAGTGGCAATTCGTCATCTAAGTATACGGTTAAGAGTGGGGATACATTGTATGGTCTTGGATTAAAATATGGGCTAAGTGTACAAGAAATTAAATCACTAAATAATTTAACGAGTGATACAATTTATGTTGGTCAATCTTTAAAAATAACGAAACAGACTCAGACTGTGACGTCATCAAATTCGTCAACAAATACGACACAGCAATCTGTTACTCAAGCAACCCACACAGTTAAAAGTGGAGATACATTGTATGGGATTGGTTTGAGATACAATGTATCAATCAATGATATTAAAAAATGGAATAATTTGACGAGTGATTTAATCTACATTGGTCAAACTCTAAAAATTGGTCAAGGAACTAAAAAAAATGCATCAACATCTATAACAACATCAACAAATAATAATGTATCAAATTATCAAGTCAAAAGTGGCGACACACTTTACCGAATAGCTTTAAACAATAAAACAACTGTTCAAGCGTTGAAGCAGGCAAATAATTTAACGAGTGATTTCATTTATGTTGGTCAAGTTTTAACGTTACCAAGAATGACAAGTGTTGTAACATCAAAAAACATACGACATACTGTGATGCCAGGTGAATCACTATGGCTGTTATCACAAAAATATAATGTGAGCGTGTCTCAAATTAAAGATTGGAATAACTTATCAACGAACATTATTTACGCAAATCAAATCTTACGAGTAAGCTAGTTGTCAAAGTAACATTCATTTGATATGATTAACGTAATAATATAAAAACAAGTAGGTAAGAAGTAGTAAAATAGAAAGTTTTTAAGAGAGTATGTGGTTGGTGGAAACATGCAAATGGACTATTTGAACTTGTCTTAAGAAAGAGTTACTTGTCGGAAAATCTATTTTCGTTAACATGGATTAGAGGTGTTCTAGTATAGCTAGGCACAAATTTAGGTGGTACCACGTCAGTCAACGTCCTATAAAAACACGAGAGTGTTTTTATAGGACGTTTTTTTACATAAAATTTTAGGAGGAAAATTCATGGCATATAATCATCTACAAATCGAAGAGAAATGGCGTAACTATTGGAAAAAAAATCAGATATTTAAAACAGGTGAAGAAACAGATAAACCAAATTTTTATGCACTAGATATGTTTCCTTACCCTTCAGGACAGGGGTTACATGTAGGGCATCCAAAAGGGTATACCTCAACAGATGTATTATCTCGCATGAAACGAGCGCAAGGATTTAACGTGCTACATCCAATGGGGTGGGATGCGTTTGGGTTACCTGCTGAACAATATGCTTTGGACACAGGAAATGACCCAGCTGAATTTACTGAAAAAAATATTCAAACCTTTAAACGTCAATTTGATGCATTAGGCTTTAGTTTTGATTGGAATCGTGAAATTAATACCACAGACCCTTCATACTACAAATGGACGCAATGGATTTTTACTAAAATGTTTGAAAAAGGGCTAGCCTATGAAGCGGAAGTACCGGTTAACTGGTGTCCAGCTTTAGGAACCGTATTGGCTAATGAAGAAGTCATTGATGGAAAATCAGAGCGTGGCGATCATCCTGTATATCGTGTTCCAATGAAACAATGGATGTTACGTATTACGGCTTATGCGGATCGTTTAATTGATGATTTAGAGTTGATTGATTGGCCAGAGAGTATTAAAGAGATGCAACGTCATTGGATTGGTCGTTCTGAAGGAGCGAATGTTAATTTTGACATTAAAGGAACAGACAAACAATTCACAGTATTTACAACGCGTCCTGATACATTATTTGGTGCAACTTATGCTGTTATGGCACCTGAGCTTCCACTGGTTCAAGAAATTGTGACACCAGAACAAAAAGATGCAGTGGATGCTTATATCAAAGAAACTGAAAAGAAAACAGATTTAGATCGTACTGAGTTATCAAAAGAAAAAACAGGTGTCTTTACTGGGGCTTATGCAGTAAACCCAGTGAATGGTAAAGAAATCCCTATTTGGATTGCAGATTATGTGCTATCAACTTATGGAACAGGGGCGATCATGGCCGTTCCAGCTCATGACGAACGTGATTATGAATTTGCGAAAACATTTGATTTAGACATTGTTCCTGTTGTAGCTGGTGGAGATGTGTCAAGTGAAGCCTACACAGGAGATGGCGACCATATTAATTCAGACTTCTTAGATGGTATGAATAAAGAAGATGGTATTGAAACAATGATTAAGTGGTTGGAAAAAGAAGGCATCGGTGAACAAAAAACAAGTTATCGTTTGCGTGACTGGTTATTCTCTCGCCAACGTTATTGGGGTGAACCTATTCCAATTATTCATTGGGAAGATGGTACGATGACAGCTGTTCCTGAAGAGGAGTTGCCATTAGTATTGCCGAAATCAAATGATATTAAACCTAGTGGAACAGGTGAATCGCCATTAGCTAATATGACGGAGTGGATTAATGTTGTAGATGAAAAAACTGGCATGAAAGGTCGCCGTGAAACGAATACTATGCCACAATGGGCAGGTAGCTCATGGTACTACTTGCGTTTTATTGACCCACATAATGACGAACAACTAGCAGATCCAGAAAAACTAAAAGAATGGATGCCTGTTGACGTTTATTTAGGTGGAGCAGAACATGCAGTACTTCATTTACTATATGCTCGTTTCTGGCATAAATTCTTATATGATATTGGAGTAGTGGAAACAAAAGAACCATTCCAAACATTATATAATCAAGGCATGATTTTAGGTGAAAACAATGAAAAAATGTCGAAATCAAAAGGAAATGTGGTTAACCCTGATGATATCGTAGAGCAATATGGTGCAGATACCTTGCGTTTATACGAAATGTTTATGGGACCACTTGATGGCTCAATTGCATGGAGCGAAAAAGGGTTAGAAGGAAGCCGTAAATTCTTAGACCGTGTATGGCGTTTGTTTATCGACGAAAACTTTGTCTTACGCGATCGTATCACGAAACACAATGACGAAGCATTGACAAAAGTGTATCATCAAACAGTGAAAAAAGTGACAGAAGATTATACGAACCTACATTTTAATACAGCGATTTCTCAATTAATGACATTTGTAAATGAAGCTTATAAAGCAGAAGCATTACCTGTTGAGTATATGAATGGTTTCTTACAATTATTAGCGCCTGTTGCCCCATTCCTCTCAGAAGAATTATGGGAAAGAATGGGAAATGAAGGATCTATCAGTTATGTCGCTTGGCCAACTTATGATGAATCAGCCTTAGTTGAAGACACAATTGAAGTAATTTTCCAAGTAAATGGAAAAGTTCGTGGGAAAGAAGTAGTTGCTCGTGATCTATCCAAAGAGGAGTTAGAAACGATCGCTATGGAAAATAATGCGGTGAAAGGTCAACTTGATGGAAAAACGATTCGTAAAGTGATTGTTGTACCAAATAAATTAGTTAATATTGTGGCTAATTAAAGTTAAGAATACGTTTAAATCCATTAAAAGTGTTTGCATAAACGTACAATTGTCGATACAATTAGAGCAGTATAATGAAGAAAGTTGGTTAGAATCATGCCAAATCAAAACACTTCTTTTGAGGAGACTGAAAAAGAGTTGAATGCAAAGGAAAAAATGGTTCGTGGCTCTTTATGGATGACAATAGGAAATGTTTTTTCTAGATTACTAGGTGCAGCGTATGTCATCCCATGGTATGCATGGATGGGCACGGATGCTAATATAGCAAACGCCTTATTTAATAAAGGGTATAACATTTACGCCTTGTTTTTAATGATCGCAACAGCTGGTATTCCAGGTGCGATTGCAAAACAAATTTCACACTATAATTCGTTAAATGAGTATGGTATTAGCCGACGGTTATTTAGACGGACGATGGTAATAATGGGTGTGTTTGGCGTTGCCTGTTCGGGAGTTATGTATTTGTTTGCACCAATTTTGGCGGATGGAAACGCTGATTTAATTCCAGTGATGCGAGCTTTAAGTTCAGCTATCTTGATTTTTCCAATGATGAGTGTCATTCGTGGGTATTTTCAAGGGAATCAAAATATGATGCCTTCTGCGGTATCACAAATTATTGAACAGATTGCCCGAGTATTTTATATGCTTCTGATGACGTTTATTATTATGAAAGTGACGACAGGTGATTATGTTGATGCTGTTATCCAATCAACCTTTGCTGCGTTTATTGGAATGCTTGGTGCATTTGCTGCATTAATTTGGTTTTATAGTAAACAAAAATCACGTATGAATTACTTGGTTGACAATAGTAATAATGAGGTAGAAATATCTGAAAATCTTTTGATTAAAGAGATGATTAAACAAGCAATTCCGTTTATTATCGTGGGTTCTGCCATTACCTTGTTTAAGTTGGTTGACCAATACACATTTGAAAGAATGATGGCAAGTTTTACAAATTATTCACCGAAACAATTGCAAGCTTTGTTTAGTATTTTTAGTGCAAACCCTGATAAATTGGTTATGATTACGGTGTCTTTGGCTACAGGTATGGCTATGACAAGTTTGCCCCTTGTGACAGCAGCTTATACCAAAAATGAAAAAACTGAATTAGCTAAGTTAATTAGTGATAACATTCAGCTGCTACTTTTCATCATGGTACCAGCGACATTAGGAATGATTGTTTTAGCAAGACCAATGTACGCTTTATTTTATATACCAGAAACACTGGGCGTGAGTGTGCTGATTGAAGCTAGTTTAGTTGGTCTTGTAATGGGATACTTTATTCTGATTTCAACAACATTACAAGGATTGTATCAAAATCGAGAAGCTATCTTGTTATTAGGTATGGGACTAGTAATAAAATTAGTTCTACAATACCCAATGATTCGTATGTTTGAAACATATGGACCACTCATTGCGACAGCTATTGGTTTAGGTGTAGCTGCAATGTTTATGACGCGTTCGATTTACCGAATTACCAAGTTTGATTTATCAATTACAGCCAAAAGAATCTTACTAATCATGATCTTAGGTGCAATCATGTCATTTGTTACTTGGCTTGTCAGAAGTGGCCTATACACGATATTAAATCCTGATAGAAAATTTCAAGCCTTTATTATTATTATGATATGTGTGGTGTTTGGTATTATCAGTTATGGCTGGTTAGTACTACGCGTAAGATTAGCAGATCAATTACTTGGCCCCAAAGCACGAAAATATCGTCGGAAATTTAGAATAAAATAAACAGGAAGAACATCTATTTAGGTGTTCTTTCTTGCATTAGGAGAAGAAATAGATGCGTTTAGATAAGTTTTTAAGTCATACAGGATTTGGTAGTCGGAAAGAAGTAAAAGAGTTACTGAAGAAAAAGCGAGTGACGGTCAATCAAACGATGGTAAGAGATGCTAAATTTTCAGTTAATGAAAATGAGGATGAGGTCTGCGTCGATGGCCAACCCGTTTTATACGAAAAATATGTTTATTACATGTTGAATAAACCAAAAGGAGTTATTTCTGCGACAGAGGACGCATCCTCTCGAACAGTGATTGATTTAGTCAAAGTAGATGATTATAAAAAGGGATTATTTCCAGTGGGACGACTAGATAAAGATACAACGGGGCTGTTATTATTGACGAATGATGGGGCATTAGCACATGAATTATTGTCTCCTAAAAAGAAAGTGCCTAAATTGTATCAAGCATTAGTTCAAGGAAAAATGACAGATGAAGATATCGATGTTTTTTCTAAGGGAGTAATTCGATTAGATGGGGATGAGTGTTTGCCAGCTAAGTTAACCATTTTATCTGTTGATGAGAAAAAAGAACAAAGTATCATTCAATTAGAAATTATGGAAGGAAAATATCATCAAGTCAAACGTATGGTAGGTGCTGTTGGAAAAAAAGTAATAGAGCTTGAAAGGCTTGAAATGGCTAATCTGATATTAGATACAGAGTTACTTAGAGGAAAGTATCGTCCATTAACTGAAAATGAGCTGAAATTGTTAAAAAATAACGAATAAACTCGCTTAAATCCTAAATTATATTATCTAAAACATTAAAAAAATGATATGATAAAGTAAGATAAAATCAACAGGAGGTATTTTTGTATGACAATCGATTGGAGAAAAGAAGTCGAAGCTCGTCGCGAAGACTTAATGAAAGATTTATTTACGCTACTAAGTATTCCTAGTGTTAGAGAAGATGATTTAGCGACAGAAGATGCACCAGTTGGTCCTGGACCAAAAGCAGCGTTATTAAAATTTTTAGAATTAGGAGAACGTGATGGTTTCTTGACTAAAAATGTTGATAACATTGCAGGTCACATTGAATTTGGTGAAGGCGATGAAACATTAGGGGTATTTGGTCACGTTGATGTGGTACCAGTTGGACCAGGTTGGGATACAGATCCCTTTGAACCAGTAGAAAAAGATGGACGTATTTATGCGCGTGGTGCTAGTGATGATAAAGGGCCTACAATGGCTGCTTACTATGCCTTAAAAATTATCAAAGAGTTAGGATTACCAGTTTCCAAAAAAACACGTGTCATTATTGGAACAGATGAGGAAAGTGAATGGAAATGTATGGACCACTACTTAGAAGTGGAAGAGACACCAGATTTTGGTTTCTCACCAGATGCAGAATTTCCTATCATCAATGGTGAAAAAGGAAATACAACCATTTTAATTGAGTATCCTGGTAAAAATGAAGGGAACTTAACATTAGTTAAATTTGATTCAGGTATGCGTGATAACATGGTACCAGAAATAGCAACTGCTGTTGTTGAGATTTCAGGTGATATTAATGCATTTGAAAAAGAATTTGAAGAATATTTAACAACTGCACCTGTAACAGGTGATATTGAAGTGGTTGGTTCAACTGCAACATTGACTGTTCATGGTAAAGCAGCTCATGGAGCAATGCCAAGTAAAGGAATTAATGCCGGAACTTATTTAGCAAACTTCTTAAGCTTCTATGATTTTTCAGGTTCAGCAAAAGATTACCTAACAACGATTGCAGATTATGTCCATACTGATACTGAAGGTAAAAACTTTGGTGTGAATCATGTTGATGATGTTATGGGAGATTTAACAATGAATGCTGGTGTGTTCAAATTTGATTCTTCAAGAGATGACAACATAATCACATTGAACTTCCGTTATCCTAAAGGGTTAACTGAAGAGATGATTTTTGATCGCATTTCTGAAAAAACAGCCAATACATCAGCTAAAGTGATTCAAAAACCTGGTGGAAAAGGTCCTCACTATGTATCACCAGAAGATCCATTGGTGAAAACTTTATTAGATGTTTACGAAGACCATACTGGTCTTAAAGGTCATGAACAAGTTATCGGTGGTGGAACATTTGGTCGTTTATTAGAACGTGGCGTTGCTTATGGCGCCATGTTCCCAGATAGTATCGATACAATGCACCAAAAAAATGAATTTATTTCAGTTGATGATTTAATTAATGCAACAGTGATTTACGCTGATGCGATTTATCGTTTAATTAAATAATAAATAAAATCCCATCAGTTCATGATTGAACTGATGGGATTTTATTTTAATGAAAGAAGCATGTGCTTTTTTTTTCGAGTTCAATAGATTTTGCTGTATAGTTTGTAAAATAAGAATCGGATCCAAGATTAATAGCCTTATTAATATCTGCCATACTATTTAGCGTCCAAAAGTTAGCTTGTTTATGTAGAATATCAAGAATATAGTAATAATTATTTTTTCTTTTTTATAAATAACTTTTTTAGAGAAACTATAACATAAAAAAGAGTCCCTTAATGAAAGGACTCTTTTAGTATTGATTCATTAATCTGCTCTTAAGGCAATAGCAGCATCTTTTTTCGCTGCGATTTTTGCTGGGATATGCCCACCAAGCATGGTTAAAATGGTTGAAATAATGACTAAAATCAACGCATGTTTTGGATTTAATTGTGCCACATTTTTTAAGTCAGTTAATTTATATAATAAATTATTGATAGGGAACGTAGAAGCGTAAGCAATGAGAACACCTAGTGAACCAGAGGCGATACCTAAAATACAGGTTTCAGCATCAAATACACGCGTGATATCTTTTTTTCTAGCCCCTAAAGCCTTTAAGACACCAATTTCTTTTGTTCTCTCAAGAACAGATGTATAAGTGATGATACCAATCATAATCATACTAGTAACAAGGGAAATTCCCGCAAAGGCAATTAAAACGTAAGTGATCGCATCCATCAAACCACCAGTTAGTTGTGTCATAGTTCCAGCTAAATCAGTGTATAAAATCCGGTCTTCTTTATCTTTACCTTTATTGTATTTATCTAGATACGCTAAAATTTGTTCTTTGTCACTAAAGTTATTTGGATAAATTAAAATACTAGATGGAATATTAGTACCACCAAGATAAGCAAGTAGATTATCTTTAGCTTGAGCATCAAGAGATTCATTATTCATCACGTTTTTGTTACTATCTCGTTGTGCTTTGACAATGTCTGATTGCTCATTTTCATCTACAATTTTAGCTGTTAGTTCATTACTATAGGCAAATCCTGGTGAGAGTAAATTCATACTAGAGGAAGATTTAACACGTAAAATTCCGCTTACGTGAATAGTAGTGTTACTAGTATTGTCGTACATTTTTTGATAATCAGTATTTGGAATAAAATTACCAGTCGGAATTTTTTGATAATATGTATTGTTAGAAATTAATTTAAATTCTTTTCCAACAATGTCACCAAATGGGAGTGGTTCATTTTCTTTAACATTTAATCCAATATTTTTCAAAGCATTGATATTGGTTGCATTTTGTCTATCAACAATTAATACAATATCTGTTGCAGAGGTTGGATATTCTCCTGCAATAACATTATAATTTTCTTTTAAAAAGTCTTTAGAGTCATTGTTAAGTTTGGTTGGAAAAGATGAAATTCCTATACCTGTCATTGAGGACATAGCAGATTCCATAGAACCACCACTGTTTGGTGTGGCGTTAGAAAAGCTGATAGGTTTAATGTCTCCATTAACGTCACCTAAAATATTCATGGCAACGGTTCTAGAATAACCTATATTATTTGTTAGTGATGGATTAATCTTTTTAATATAATCAATATACTTTTGATCTATATGGTTAATATGTTGCGCTTTATCTTGTTCACTTTGTTTAGGAGTAATCTCTTTTTTATTAGAATAAGAGCCTTTATCACTACCTAAAGCATTTTTTTGATTGATAGTTTGATCGGTTGTAATTTGTGAAATGGTAATAGGAAATTTGGCCAGTGTTTCTGTTTGCGTTTTATCAATTTGCTTTTGAAATCCATTAGATAGGGACAAAACAATTCCAATACTAATGATTCCAATACTTGAAGCAAAAGCAGTTAGTAATGTTCTCCCCTTTTTTGTACGTAAGTTATTAAAGGATAATTTTAACGCAGTGAAAAAATTCATTTTAGTTCGTTTTAGTTTAAATTTAGTATCATATATTTCTTCAGTATAGGGATTTGAATCATTTTTTATTTTTCCATCAGAAAACTCGATAATACGATCAGCATAGTCATAAGCAAGTTCAGGATTATGTGTGACCATGATGACTAATATTTCTTTAGAAAGTTCCTTGATAAGCTTCATGATTTGTAAACTAGTTTCTGTATCTAACGCTCCTGTTGGCTCATCACATAGTAAAATATCTGGATTGTTTGCAAGCGCTCGAGCAATCGCGACACGTTGCATTTGTCCACCTGATAATTGATTGGGTTTTTTATGCATATGACCAGAAAGCCCCACTCTTTCTAAGGCAGCTGTTGCATGTTTTCTTTTTTCTTCTTTTGATACACCACTAAGAGTCATCCCCAATTCGACATTTTCGATAATTCCTAAATGACTGATTAAATTATAACTTTGGAAGACAAAGCCTATTGAATTATTTCGATAAGCATCCCAATCACTATCTTTAAAATCTTTTGTGGATTTTCCATCGATAATCATATCACCTGAATCGTAATTATCTAGCCCACCAATGACATTGAGTAAAGTCGTTTTACCAGAACCACTTGCTCCTAATATTGCAACAAATTCTTGTCGCCTAAACGATACAGAGACACCATCGAGTGCTTTTGTTGTCGTACCACCAACAGTGTAATATTTTTTGATATTTCTTAATGCAAGCATGTGATTCCCTCTTTTCTTTTATTAATATATTATTAACGAAATATTTGTTAATAAACTAGCTTTTATTATAACAAATTTTTTTGGATATGCTATTGATATGTTGCTCTTACTAATTTAAACATAACTTGTCCATATTTCCCGTGGATAAGTATGGATAACTTTTTAATAGACACATTTTATCTTTATATAGGTTGATGGATTAGAATTTCAATTTTAGGTAAATTAAGTGAAATTAAGTGTTCGTGTGTAAATTTAACACAAAAATTGTGGATAAGTCTGTGGACACTGTGCATAACTTTTATAAGCGTTGAAAAATAAATGTTTTTTTGTGAATAAAATATTTGTGGATAACTTAAAATAAACACCAATCTTTTTTTGTTCGCCAATGAAAATTACTTTACAGAAAATAATAAAACTTATCCAAATAAACAAAGTTATTAGGATAAGTTTAAAAGTAATCTTATTTGACACGTTAAAGAGAATTATTTTCTTTTAAAATAGTTGGTTCAAGATTTTGTATAGTTTTGTATGAAGATTGTAAATATTCAGGAGATCCTTCAGAAAAACCATAAGAAAAGTCTGTTTCTAAGAAAGCATCTGCCATTTCTTTTGCTAAATAAGGTGTGATAATCAAGCCACCCATTGCTAACACGTTAGCATTATTTATTTTTCTAGACAAGGTTGCTGTTTTAATACTTTCGCATAAAGCAGAATAAACACCATTAAACTTATTTGCTACAATATTTACGCCCATACCAGTACCACAAAAAATGAAACCTCGATCGTATTTTTTATTAGCTATCGCTTTTCCAACTTCGAAACCAACAGAGTAGTATGCTTGATCATCATCCTCAGTAATATCAGTTATTTCAAGTCCTTTGTTCAATAAATGTTTTTTTACTTCATTTTTTAACGCTAAACCAGAAGGATCTGCTCCCATAATAATTTTCATTATATTCGCTCCTTTTTTTATTTTTAAAACATATAAATAGATTGAATATGTATATTATTATTGTATAAAAAAACACTATAAATGTAAAATGATGTTATTTGATAATTAATGATTTGTGTAAAAATATAAAAGGGAAATCTTATCACTAAGATTTCCCTTTTATATTAATTATTTTTTATCGTCATGTTCTTTAAATTTGTCTTTAACATCATCAACTATTTCTTCTGTTTTTTCTTTAATTTCAGAGGATACTTCTTTTACTTTGCCTTCAGCTTGTTTTAAAAGACCTTTATTTTTTAACTTGTCATTATTTGTAATGTCACCTGTAGTTTCTTCAACTTTACCTACCGCTTTGTCAACTTTACCTGTATCAGTCATATTAAATTCCTCCTATTTCTATTGATGTATCTTAAGTATATATCAAAACACTTAAAAAATTCAAATGAAAGGCTTTCATTTGAATTTTTTATTATATTAAAAGATGTTAAAAAAAACAGATATTTCATAGTACGTGGCTGTCATAATTAAATAGTATTAAAAAAGAATTACTAAAATAGAGCTGTTGTTTATGATGAGGATTGGTTTTGTTAGCAGTACATGTATAGGGAAAAAGGTAGACGAATTTGTGGAAGAACAGTGTTAGTCAACAATAATAAAAATAATGATATGATAGTTGGTGTTGGTTTATCAGATATAGAGACGACAGAAAACAATTTACGACTAATGGTAAAAAAGTATCCAGTGTTTTTGTTAGCCTTAATTGAAGAGATACTTAAAATGTATTTATTAATTGATAGATTGTCCTTGGTTATGGAAATCTTTTAAAGTCTATCAGGAGAAACTTTCTCTGAGAATCCAGAGACATTAAATTCTCTAAGATGAAAATACATTGACATTTTGGATTTATCAGTAAATCAAGAAAACAAACAAGTAGAATATCTGATGAATAGTTTCTAAAGTATCTCAAAATAGAAAAAATAAATAAAGAGAATGGAAACAGGAAACAGTATACAAAAAGTATTAAAAGCATATAAGGAAATATTAACGGATTACTATAAACAATTAGAGAAATAATTGAAATAAAAAGTTAAAATTAAATGTGAAAACCACCTAATTTTATATTTTTGTTTGACTAGTGACACTTTGTCACTTATCATAGTTTTATAATGACAAAGTGTCACCGGTCAAACAATTTACGAGAGGGGAAATATAATGAGTAAAGAGTTGATTTTAGCTAGTATAGCTATGATTATTGCTTTAATATCTTACAGTATAGGAGTATTTGGTGAAAGAAGAACGGGGACTATCCAATTAAAACATATTTTATTTTTTGTTGGAGGGCTTATATTTGACTCGACAGGAACAGCTTTGATGAATCAAATTGCTTCTGAAAATGCAGAATCAACTTTTGGTTTACACCAAATTACTGGTGGTGCGGCACTTGTTTTGATGGGCTTTCATTTAATTTGGGCAATTGCTGTGTATAAAAAAGGTTCTGAAAAAGCAAAGAAACAGTTTCATAAGTTTAGTTTAGGTGTTTGGAGTCTATGGGTTATCTCATTTATTTTAGGTATGTTTGTAGGTATGGGGATTATATAAATAAAAGTTATTAAAAAAGATTCTGACTCAAAAGTAATTTTTTAAATGAAAATGACTAAACAAACAAAAGAAGTAATCCCATGAAGTCAGTTTTTAATAAACTGACTTCATGGGATTGCTTTTTGGTAAGGTTTTTGGCTCAGCCTCTTTTAATGTATGTATCTATCTTACATTAATTGAACGACGTCTAATAATAATAGCAGACGAACCTAAAAGACCTAAGCCGATTAAAGATGTAGTCATTTTTGACGTTGTTTCACTCGTTTGTGGTAATTCAGAAGCTTTCGATGAAGTAGTCGTAGCTGTTGGAACCACAATTGTTTGGATTGCTTCAGAAACTATAGGTTTGTTGACAATAGATGATACCAATTCATTTTCTGGTGTGCTTGGTTTTACAATTAAATCAATACCAGGAGCAGTTGGGTCTTCCATTAGACCATTGTCAGGAGCCATCGGAGCATCTGGTTCAAAAACAAGCCCATTGTCAGGAGCCATTGGAGCATCTGGTTCAAAAACAAGCCCATTGTCAGGAGCCATTGGAGCATCTGATTCAAATACTAGCCCATTGTCAGGAGCCATTGGAGCATCTGATTCAAATACTAGCCCATTGTCAGGAGCCATTGGAGCATCTGGCTCAAAAACAAGCCCATTGTCAGGAGCCATTGGAGCATCTGGCTCAAAAACAAGCCCATTGTCAGGAGCCATTGGAGCATCTGGCTCAAAAACAAGCCCATTGTCAGGAGCCATTGGAGCATCTGGCTCAAATACTAGCCCATTGTCAGGAGCCATTGGAGCATCTGGCTCAAATACTA
>NZ_JBYVZB010000004.1:0-115384 GCF_058211775.1 Vagococcus changpingensis | reverse complement strand
GGACCATTATATTGATACTAACTTAACATCCAGTTTTGAGTGAATCATCACTCAATAAAAAACATATAAGTGCGGTGACGATGGCAAGAAGGATACACCTGTAACCATGCCGAACACAGAAGTTAAGTTTCTTAGCGCCGAGGGTAGTGAAGGGTTTCCCTTTGTGAGAGTAGGACGTTGCCGTGCTTATATTATTATCCGGCATAGCTCAGTTGGTAGTAGCGCATGACTGTTAATCATGATGTCGTAGGTTCGAGTCCTACTGCCGGAGTTCTTTTAATTAAGGTAAAACTCAGGAGAGTTGTCCGAGTTGGCCGAAGGAGCATGATTGGAAATCATGTAGGCGGTAATAACTGTCTCAAGGGTTCGAATCCCTTACTCTCCGTATACTAAAAGAAATTATGATACTGGCCCGTTGGTCAAGCGGTTAAGACACCGCCCTTTCACGGCGGTAACACGGGTTCGATTCCCGTACGGGTCATAAAATATAATAGAAACCATAATTAGGTTCCGTGGTGTAGGGGTTAACATGCCTGCCTGTCACGCAGGAGATCGCGGGTTCGATTCCCGTCGGAACCGTTATTGGCGCAGTAGCTCAGTTGGTAGAGCAACGGATTGAAGCTCCGTGTGTCGGCAGTTCGATTCTGTCTTGCGCCATTTGGAGGGGTAGCGAAGTGGCTAAACGCGGCGGACTGTAAATCCGCTCCTTCGGGTTCGGCAGTTCGAATCTGCCCCCCTCCATATTTAAAGGGGTATAGTTTAGCGGTAGAACTACGGTCTCCAAAACCGTCAGCGTGGGTTCGATTCCTACTACCCCTGTTAATAATATGGCGACTGTGGCGAAGTGGTTAACGCACCGGATTGTGGCTCCGGCATTCGTGGGTTCGATTCCCATCAGTCGCCTTTTTATTATTGGGCTATAGCCAAGCGGTAAGGCAACGGACTTTGACTCCGTCATTCGTTGGTTCGAATCCAGCTAGCCCAGTTTTTTAAAGGCGGTATAGCCAAGTGGTAAGGCAGAGGTCTGCAAAACCTTTATCATCGGTTCAAATCCGGTTACCGCCTCTTGTTTTGCCGGCGTGGCGGAATTGGCAGACGCGCTGGACTCAAAATCCAGTGCCCATTGAGGGCGTGCCGGTTCGACCCCGGCCGCCGGTATAATTTAGTAAAAAGAGCTTTGAATGATTTCATTCAAAGCTCTTTTGGTATATACAAAGCTAATTAGTATAAATATCTAGATATATTATGTATAATAAAGGTCAATATAAGTCAATTGTTTTATGTTACGTTTGAAGGGTGAGATTTTTATGCAAAATAAAAATATGTCTGATATTATAGAAGATTATTTAAAAGAACTATTGAAGAATGAGGATATTATTGAAATAAAACGAGCTGAAATTGCTAATCAATTTAATTGTGTACCATCACAAATTAATTATGTTATTAACACAAGGTTTACTGTTCCAAAAGGTTATCGGGTAGAAAGTAAACGTGGTGGTGGTGGGTATATTCGTATTGTAAAAGTTAAATTGATAAAATATAAAACCAGAATATGTGAAGAAATTCCAGATATGATAAGTAATGGTTTGACAGACAGTGAAGCATTTGCTATTTTAAATGAACTGCAAGATAATAATCTAATAACTGTACGTGAAAAGTATTTACTTAATTCAGCGTTTAAATTAACTGGTATTAGTCGCTCGGAAGAAGAAAAATTATTGAGATCGAACATGATGATTGATGTATTAGAACGACTAACTTATGAAGAATAGGAGTGATAGGTATGGGTGAATTATTTACTAAAAGGGCTAATGAAGTTCTGAATCTTGCACAAGAAAGTGCTAAATATTTTAGACATGATGTAGTTGGAACAGAGGATTTGTTACTTGCTTTAGCGAAGGAACCAAGAGGTATTGGTGGAAAAGTAATGAGATATTTTGATATTGATGATACTTATCTGTTTGAGGAAGTTGAACAGATTGTTCAATATGGACGTTATAAATCTAAAGAAAACGAATTGCTTCCTTATTCTCCGCGAACTAAGGATGTGTTAGCTTTCGCAGGTGAAGAGGCTAAACGACTAGGGGCGCCAAGCATTGGAACAGAACACATTTTACTTGCTTTGGTTAGAGAAGATACATTATTATCTGCTAGAATTTTAAAAAATTTAGGAGTGGAACTTCCCAAGTTACGCAAAGATATAATGAGAAGAATTGGTATTACAGACAATAATAAAAATGGTAAAAATAGAAAAGCGATTAAGAATTCAGTTGGTGAAGGGACTCCTACACTAGATTCTTTGGCACGAGATTTGACACAGAGTGCTAGAGAAAAACGATTAGATCCTTTAGTTGGTCGCGAGATAGAAGTTGAACGATTGATACAAATTTTAAGTCGTCGAACTAAAAATAATCCGGTACTTGTTGGAGAACCTGGTGTTGGGAAAACAGCTATTGCTGAAGGTTTAGCGCAACGGATTATCGAATCTAATGTACCAAAAGATATGCAAAATAAACGTGTGATGATGCTTGATATGGGAGCAGTAGTTGCTGGGACTAAGTATCGTGGTGAATTTGAGGATCGCATGAAAAAATTGGTGGATGAAATTTACCATGATGGCGAAGTTATTTTGTTTATTGATGAATTACATACGTTGATTGGTGCTGGTGGTGCTGAAGGAGCGATTGATGCATCTAATATTTTAAAACCTGCATTAGCACGTGGAGAACTTCAAACAATAGGGGCAACAACATTAGATGAATATCAAAAATATATTGAAAAAGATTCTGCGTTAGAGCGCCGATTTGCTAAAATTATGGTTGATGAACCCACTGAAGAAGAAACCATTGATATTTTGACAGGGTTGAAATCTCAGTATGAAGAACATCATCAAGTAACCATAACTCAAGAGGCTGTTGAAGCAGCTGTAAAATTATCTATTCGTTACATTAATGATCGTCAGCTTCCTGATAAAGCTATTGATTTGATAGATGAGGCAGCTGCCAAAGTACGCTTGAACCAAACGGAAAAACCATCTCCAATAGTGAAACAACAACGGGTATTAGCTGATATCTATAAGGAAAAAGAAGAAGCGATTATCTCACAAAAATTTGCCGAAGTGGTTGAAATTCGAGAGATAGAAAAGAAAGCCTTAAAAAAATTAGCAAAATTAGTTGAAAAACAAGAAAAAGAATCAGCTGGTTATACACAAAAATTGACCGAAGAAGATATTGAATCTGTCATTTCTCAATGGACTGGTATTCCTTTAACACAGTTAGAGAAAAAAGAGAGTGAACGATTACTTGATTTAGAAAAGGTTATGCATGAACGTGTTATCGGCCAAGAAGAGGCTGTAGAATCTGTTTCACGTGCTATTCGACGTGCGAGAAGTGGGTTGAAGAGTCCAAATCGTCCAATTGGGTCATTTATGTTTTTAGGGCCAACAGGTGTTGGAAAAACAGAATTAGCTAAAACAATTGCTGAAGTGATGTTTGGTTCAGAAGATGCCTTGATTCGAGTGGATATGTCTGAATTTATGGAAAAACATAGTACAAGTCGTTTAGTCGGCTCCCCTCCAGGGTATGTTGGTTATGATGAAGGAGGACAATTGACTGAGCGAATCCGTCAAAAACCATATTCTGTTGTATTACTTGATGAGGTAGAAAAAGCCCATCCTGATGTGTTTAATGTGTTGTTGCAAGTACTAGATGATGGGCATTTAACTGATGCCAAAGGTCGTAAAGTAGATTTTAAAAATACAATTATTATCATGACATCAAATATCGGCGCTACTTCTTTACGAGATGAAAAGACTGTTGGATTTGGTGTAGCAGATGAAACCAAAGATTATAAAGCGATGAAATCTCGTATATTAGAAGAATTGAAAAAATCATTTAGACCGGAATTTTTAAATCGTGTAGATGAAGTGGTCGTATTCCACTCATTAAATAAACAACAATTACATGATATCGTGAAAATCATGTCTAAAGATGTTGTTGAGAGATTAAAAGAACAAGATATTACATTAAAATTAACTTCAGCAGCTATTGATGTTATCAGTAGTGAAGGGTTTGATCCGGAATACGGAGCTCGTCCAATTCGTCGTGCTTTGCAAAAAGAAGTCGAAGATAGACTAAGTGAATTACTCTTGTCAGGTGAACTTCAAACAGGAGATATAGTGACTCTTGGTGCATCAAAAGGGAAAATTAATACAAAAGTAAAAAAGGTAGAAAAAGTGTAACAAACAAGCGTTAGTTAGTTAAATAACTAGCGCTTTTACCTTGTGAAAGATTGCGGTTTATCTATGCAATATGTTAGGATAAAAAGTGTTTATAAAGGATAGGAGTGTCTAGAATGATAGAGATAAGTACGACAGTGGACTCATTAGAACAGGCACGTCAACTGGTCGAATTGGATATTGATGTAATTTGTTTTGGAGAAGAAGAATTTGGGTTACGTTTACCGCATTATTTCACAAGAGAAGAAATGACTGAATTGGTTCAATTAGCTCATAGCAAAGGAAAAAAAGCACGTGTAGCAGTAAGTGCCATTATGCATCCAGATAAAATGGAGCTTATTCCTGAATATTTGGTTTTTTTAGAATCAATTGGAGTAGATGATATTATTGTAGGCGATCCTGGTGTGATTTATGTCTTACAACGAGATGGATATAAACTACCTTATGTATATAATGCTGAAACAATGGTGACTAGTTCAAGGCAAGTAAACTTTTGGGCAAAACGTGGGGCAACTGGTGCAATTTTAGCTAGAGAAATTCCATTTGAGGAGTTGCAACAAATTGCCAAAGATACGCAAGTCTTTACTGAAGTTTTAGTGTATGGTGCGACGTGTATCCATCACTCAAAACGCCCATTGATTACAAATTATTTTAATTTTACGAAGCAACAAGACAATGTTTCTAAAGAAGATGGGTTGTTTATATCTGAACCTAAAGATGAAGAAACGCATTATTCTATTTTCGAGGATAAGCATGGGACACACATTTATGCCACAAATGATGTAGACTTAATGTTTGAATTAAAAGAATTATATGATGCTGGTTTAAGACATTGGAAATTAGATGGTATGTATACTCCTGGGGAAGATTTTGTGAGTATTGTTTCAAGTTTTATTACAGCTAAAAAAGCGTTGATTGGAGACACTTGGGCACAGGATTTGGCAAAATCGCTACAAAAAACGATTATGGAACATCATCCAAAAGGAAGAAGTTTGGATACTGGCTTTTATTATTTAGATCCTGAGGAAATAAAATAGGAGAGAGTAAAGATGACAAATACATTGAAACGACCAGAAGTACTGGCTCCAGCTGGTACGCTTGAAAAATTGAAAATTGCGATACATTACGGGGCAGATGCTGTGTATATTGGTGGGAATGCTTACGGCCTAAGAAGTCGTGCTGGGAACTTTTCTTATGAAGAAATGGAAGAAGGTGTCGCGTTTGCCAAAGAACGAGGAGCAAAAGTTTATGTGGCAGCTAACATGGTGACGCATGAAGGAGATGCCAAAGGAGCTGGTGAGTTTTTTAGAAAATTGCGAGATATTGGCATTAGTGCGGTAATCATCTCTGACCCAGCATTAATTGAAGTATGCATTACCGAAGCACCTGGTTTACCGGTTCATTTGTCGACACAATCTTCTGCGACAAATTTTGAAACATTAGAGTTTTGGAAAAATGAAGGACTAGAACGAGTGGTGTTAGGTCGTGAGGTCTCAATGGACGAGGTAGCGAAAATTCGTGAGAATACGGATATTGAAATTGAAGCCTTTATTCATGGTGCGATGTGTATTTCCTATTCAGGTCGTTGTACCTTATCAAATCATATGAGTCACAGAGATGCTAACCGTGGTGGGTGTTCACAATCATGTCGTTGGAAATATGATTTGTTTGATATGCCATTTGGTGAAGAAAGACGTTCATTAACAGACACTGGTGAAGTGAGTGAGCCGTTTTCAATGAGTGCGGTGGACATGTCAATGATCGAACACATTCCTGATTTAGTAAAAAACGGTGTCGATAGTCTAAAAATTGAAGGACGCATGAAGTCGATTCATTATGTATCAACGGTATCTAATGTCTATAAAAAAGCAGTTGATAGCTACATGGCTGATCCGGAAAATTATGTGTGTAAACAAGAGTGGATTGATGAACTGTGGAAAGTGGCACAACGAGAATTAGCAACTGGTTTTTATTATCATATTCCAACAGATGAGGAACAATTATTTGGAAAACGTCGGAAAATCCCAGTGTATAAGTTCATTGGTGAAGTGTTAGAATATGATGACGAAACTAAAATTGCTACTATCCGACAACGAAATCATTTCAGAATCGAAGATCGTATTGAATTTTACGGACCTGGATTTACTCACTTTGAACAAGATATCAAAGAGATGTGGAATGAAGACGGTGAGTCAATTGAAAAAGCGCCAAACGCTATGATGATTGTCAAAATGCCAGTCGCACAACCAGTTAAACCTGGTGATATGATTCGTAAACAGAAGTAAGAAGGGAGAAAGTATATGAAAACATTTGATTATATAGTGATTGGTGGAGGTAGCGGTGGAATAGCTTCTGCTAATAGAGCTGGGATGCATGGGGCTAAAGTACTATTAATAGAAGGAAACGAGCTTGGTGGGACATGTGTCAATGTTGGATGTGTTCCTAAAAAAGTCATGTGGTCAGCATCTCAAATGAATGATATGCTGCATCATCAAGCCTATGAATATGGTTTTGATATAACAATTGACGGATTTGATATGGCACGTTTGGTAGAAAATCGCCAAACGTATATCAAACGATTAAATGGTTTGTATTTAAAAGGGCTAGAAAGTAATGGAGTGACTCATATTAAGGGTTACGCTAAATTTAAAGAAAAAAAGGTGGTCGAAGTAAATGGAGAAACATTTACTGCTCCTCATATTTTAATTGCGACAGGTGGGAAAATTGTTCGCCCGAATATTCCTGGAGCAGAATATGGTATTGATTCAAATGGATTTTTTGAATTAACAGAACTACCAAAACGAGTGGCAGTAGTTGGAGCTGGATATATCGCAGTGGAAATCGCTGGCGTATTACATGGCTTAGGTGCAACGACTCATTTGGCATTTAGACGTGACACATTTTTACGTGAATTCGATGACTTATTAATTCAAGGATTAACTGAAAGTTATGAGAAAAGTGGCATGAATTTACATGCAAATAGTGTACCAAAGAGTGTTGAAAAAACAGCTTCTGGTTATGTTTTGTCCTTTGAAAACGGAAAATCAATCGAGGTAGATGAAATTGTCTGGGCAATCGGTCGAGTACCAAATATGGATGGGTTAAACCTTGATGTGACAGATGTTGAATTAACGGATAAAGGTGCAATAAAGGTAGACCAGTATCAAAATACCACACAAGAAGGTATTTATGCTGTTGGAGATGTCATTGATAAAATTAATTTAACACCTGTAGCAATTGCAGCAGGACGAAGATTATCCGAACGCTTATTTAATAATCAAGATAATTTATATTTAGAGTATCATACCGTTCCAACAGTTGTATTTTCACATCCAGCGATTGGAACAGTTGGTTTAACAGAAAAAGAAGCTAGAGAACAATATGGTGAGGATGTTAAAATATATACGTCTAGATTTACACCAATGCAGTTTGCGATTACTGAAGTTCGCGAAAAATGTTGGATGAAACTTGTGTGTGTCGGAAAAGAAGAAAGAATTGTTGGATTACACGGTATTGGATTGGGTGTTGATGAGATGCTACAGGGATTTGCAGTTGCTGTAAGAATGGGTGCAACTAAAGCTGATTTTGATCAAACTGTTGCCATACATCCAACAGGAGCAGAAGAATTTGTCACAATGAGATAATGTGTGTAAAAAACGTTGTTTAAATTTATTATTACTTGATAACGAGTTGAAAAAGTTTTGAAACTACTTGACCTATCGGGTATAATGGGTTTGTTAAATAGATATATATAAGGAGGATTATTTATGGATATCGAATTTTTGGCACGATTCCAGTTTGGTATGACAACTGTCTTCCATTTCTTTTTCGTGCCAATGTCTATCGGGATGGCATTCGCTGTTGCGGTAATGGAGACAATGTATGTTGTTAAAAAAGAACAAATCTATAAAGATATGGCAAAATTTTGGGGAAATATTTTCTTAATAGGTTTTGCTGTAGGGGTTGTAACAGGGCTTATCCAAGAGTTTCAATTTGGAATGAACTGGTCTGAATACTCTCGTTTTATGGGGGATATTTTTGGAGCACCTTTAGCAGTTGAAGCATTACTTGCTTTCTTTATGGAATCAACGTTTATTGGACTATGGATGTTTGGTTGGGACAAATTCAATGAGAAACTGCACTTATTATTTATTTGGTTAGTATCAATCGGAACAGCTTTATCCGCGTTATGGATTCTTGCGGCAAACTCATTTATGCAAAATCCAGTGGCCTATTCAATTAATGAAGCAACAAATCGTGCAGAATTAACAAGTTTTGTTGGTTTATTAAAAAATCATCAATTATGGGTAGAATACCCTCACGTCTTATTTGGAGCGATTGTGACAGGTGGTTTTGTCATTGCTGGCTCATCAGCATGGAAAATGCTAAAAAATAAGGACATGGAATTCTTCAAAAAATCAATGAAAATCGGTTTAATTATTGGTTTGGTTGGTTCAATTTTAACCATTGTTGCTGGACACCAACAAATGATTGCTGTTGCAAATGATCAACCAATGAAATTTGCAGCAATGGAAGGTATCTATGAAGATACTTCTTCACCAGCTCCTTGGAACATTATTGCATCAATCGATACGAAAGATAAAGAAACAAAATGGGAAATTTCTGTTCCTTATTTATTAACTATTTTAGGTGGGGAAGATAAATATATTGGGATGGATCAAGCCAATAAAGAACTACATGATGAATATGATGCCAAATTTGGTTCAGAGATGGATTACTATTTACCAGTTAAGACTCTTTTCTGGGGATTCAGATTTATGGCTGGTTTTGGTTCTTTAATGGCATTGATGGCCATAGTGGGATTATATCTCCTTCGTAAAAATAAAATTCAAAGTTTGAAATGGATGCTATGGCTATTTGTAGCAGGTATTAGTTTCCCATTCATTTCTAATACATTTGGTTGGTTAGTGACTGAATTAGGACGTTCACCATGGACTGTTTATGGACTATTTACAATCGCAGATAGTGTGTCTCCTGGTGTATCAGCAACATCATTGTTAATTAGTAATATTGTTTACTTCTTATTATTCAGTGTATTAGGTTATGTGATGTTTATTTTCTGTAAACGTGCAGTGAAAAAAGGACCTTACTACGTTAATCCATCTGAAGCGAAAAAAGATGGTATTGACCCATTTGCAAAGGGGGTTCTGTAAATGAGTAATTTACAATTTTTATGGTTCATTTTAATCGGCGTTCTATTTTCAGGATTCTTTTTCTTAGAAGGATTCGACTTTGGTGTTGGAATGGCTACTAAGCTAGTTGCTCGTAACAAGCGTGAACGTGATCAAGTCATTGAAACAATTGGGCCCGTTTGGGAAAGTAATCTGGTTTGGTTAATTACTGCTGGAGGTGCAATGTTTGCTTCATTTCCAGAGTGGTATGCATCTTTATTTAGTGGGTTCTATTTAATTTTACTATTTATTTTAGTTGGTTTAATTATTCGTGGTGTATCTTTTAAATTTAGAAGTAGTTCTGAAAATGCAAAAGAGCGTAATACTTGGGAATGGGCATTATTTTTAGGTAGTGTGATTGTACCATTTCTATTTGGTATGATGTTTGTCGACTTAGTTATAGGTCTTCCACTAGATGCTACTAAAAATGTGATGAATGCCACCTTTACTGATTATATTAATTTATTTTCTATCGTAGGTGGTGTGGCCGTGACGTTAGTGAGCTTTTTACATGGCTTAAACTACTTACGTCTTAAAACAGAAGGAAATGTCCGTGAACGTTCATTGGCTATGGCAAAAAAATTATACCCAGTATTATTTGCTGGTTTAGTCGTTTTTGCGATCTTAGCTTATTTGAAAACAGATTTCTTTACTGAACGTTTTACATCTTCATTGGTCCTTTTAGTTTTAATTGTTGTTTTTGCCGCACTTTCTGCTTATGGCACTTATAAAGATAAAGAAGGATTATCATTTATTTCAACTGGATTAGTCTTCGTTGGGATTGTAGCATTCTTATTTAATGGATTATTCCCACGTGTTATGATTGCCAAAGACTCACAATTTAGTTTATTAATTGAAAATGCATCAAGTACACCGTATACATTGAAAGTAATGACAATTGTTACAGTTATCTTATTACCAATTGTGTTACTTTATGTGGCTTGGGCATATAAACAATTTACAAAACGTGTCAAAATTGATAGATAAAAGGAGTTGTACCTAATTGATTGATAAGAATTTATTTCGTATTGATAAAATTAGGTCAGTCTTAATTGGGCTTGTAGGATTAGGAATCCTACAAGCCTTATTAATTATCGGACAGGCTTATTTTTTATCAAAAGGGATTAGTGCGTTATGGAACGGAGAATCTGTCGCATCGCAAACGATGTCGCTTATTTGGTTTTTTTCTTGTTTTTTTGGTAGACAGTTAGTGTTGTATGTACGAGATAAATCTCTTGATAAGTATGCGTATCAAGAAGCAAGAAAAGTCCGACAACAATTGCTACAGAAAATATTTCGTTTAGGGCCTAACTTTGTTCAAAAAGAAGGAACTGGAAATATGGTCACGATGACGATTGAAGGCATTGACCAAGTGGAGAATTATATTACGTTAATTTTACCGAAATTAACGAATATGATGGTGATTCCTTGGCTTATTTTATTGTTTGTTTTCACGCAGGATATTCGTTCTGGTGTCATTTTATTACTTGTCTTTCCAATTATCATCTTATTTATGATTATTTTAGGATATGCGGCACGAGCAAAAGCAGATAGACAATATGAGGGATTTCAACTATTAAGCAACCATTTTTTGGACTCACTGCGAGGAATTGAAACACTCTATTTTTTAGGGCTTAGTAAAAAATATGAGAAAAAAGTATATGAAATAAGCGAAGATTATCGAAAAGCAACAATGAGTACGTTGAAAATAGCCATCTTATCAACCTTTGCGTTGGATTTCTTTACTACATTATCAGTTGCTATCGTCGCTGTATTTTTAGGTTTTAAGTTAATGAATGGTCAAATTGAGTTGTGGCCTGCTTTAACAACATTAGTATTAGCTCCAGATTTCTTTTTACCATTACGAGATTTTTCAAATGACTACCATGCGACATTAGATGGTGGAAATACATTAAAATCTATTTTTTCAATACTGGATCAAAAAGAATTAGCAAATGATGAAACAATTGACTTAAAAGGTTCATGGAATGAATCAGATAAATTATCATTAAAAAATATGTCGTTAAAATATAATGAATCACAAGAAGGAACAACCTTGACGGATATTTCTTTTGACTGGCAAGGTAGTGGGAAAATTGGAATTGTTGGGTTATCAGGATCTGGTAAGTCAACGTTGATTAAGCTACTAGGCGGATTTTTAGAAGCGACAGAGCCAAGTATTCATATTAATCAGTCTGCCATGACAAATCTACACAAAAAAGCATGGCAAGATCAATTGTTTTATATTCCGCAAGACCCTTATATATTCCATGGTTCATTAAAAGAAAATATTACATTTTACCGACCTGACGCTAGCTTTGAAGAATGTGCTGAAGCAGTGAAACAAGCGGGTCTAATTGATGTCATAGAAGAATTACCAGAAGGATGGGATACAGTGATTGGTGAAGGTGGTCACCTATTAAGTGGTGGGCAGTATCAACGTATTGCTGTTGCTAGAGCTTTATTAGATGAAGAGCGAAATATTTTATTATTTGATGAACCTACCGCCCATTTGGATGTGGAAACAGAGTATGAACTAAAAGAAACGATATTGCCATTATTTGAAAATAAGTTAGTATTTTTTGCGACACATCGTCTACATTGGATGAGAGAGATGGACTATATTTTAGTAATGGAAGATGGAAAAATTGTTGAACAAGGAACCTATCATGAACTGCGAGCTAAAAATGGTGCCTATCAAAACTTTGTGGATCAATTGAAAGGAGGGTTATAGAAATGAAACAGGATTATCTATTGTTAACTAAAAAAGATCAATGGGTTAGACCGTTTTTTAAAAAATATAAAAAATTGTTAGCTTTGGTTTTATTTCTTGGTTTTTTAACCTTTTTTTCAGCAGCAGCGTTAATGTTTACTTCAGGCTATTTAATCAGTAAGTCCGCTGCAAAACCTGAAAATATTTTGTTAGTTTATGTTCCAATTGTGCTAACACGTGCATTTGGTATAGCAAGACCAACATTTCGATATATTGAGCGTTTAGGGAGCCACAATTGGGTGTTAAAAATGACCTCTGATATACGTGTTCGTTTATATCGTTCTCTTGAAACTGAAGCGGCAAACACGAAAGAAAATTATCAGTCAGGAAGTTTATTGGGTATATTATCAGAGGATATTAATCATATTCAAAACCTCTATTTGAGAACGATTTTCCCAATTTGTACGTCGTATATTTTGTATCTTTTTATTATTATTGGACTAGGTTATTTCTCATTACCATTTGCTGGGTTAATGCTATTATTATTCGCATTGATTTTAGTGGTATTACCACTAGCAGCAGTGTTGGTTAATAATGCTAGAGTATATCGTAAAAAAGCAAAAAAACATGATCTCTATAATGATTTAACAGACGCAGTATTAGGTGTTGCTGATTGGCAATATAGCGGACGTTATGAAGAATTTCTAACACAGTACAATGAAGCAGAAGCGAACGTTAGAAAAGAGGATTACCAATTAAATCGTTACTCTCGTTTAGAAGGTATTATGAAGCAATTGATTTTTGGTATCATAGCTGTTGTTTTATTTATATGGGCAGGTAATTATTTTATTAGCCAAGGTAATCAAGCAGCCTTAAATTGGATAGCAGCCTTTGTTTTATCTTTTTTTCCATTGCTAGATGCTTTTAGTCCAGTAAGTGATTCGGTAAAAGAGTTGCCAATCTATGAAGACACTGTGCAACGTTTATCTAAGTTACCAAATCCTGAAAAGAAAGAAATGCATGAAGTAAAAGAAGAGATGACATTAACTAATACAACAATTGAATTAGAAGCTGTTAGTTTTAAATATCCTCAAGGGAAAAGAGCGTTATTATCCCATTTTAATCTGACTATACCAGAAGGACAAGTTGTGGCGTTACTTGGAAAAAGTGGAACAGGAAAAACAACGTTAACTCAGATTATTCGGGGTGATTTAGTACCAACTACTGGGAAAGTTTTAGTAGGTGGCATAGATATAAAAGAATTAGTAGGACAACAAGCAAACTATTTTGGCGTATTAAATCAACACCCTTACTTATTTAACACAAGTTTGAAAAATAACGTGCGTCTAGGTAATTTGGATGCGACAGATGAGGAAGTATTAGAAGCGATTGAAGCAGCAGGGTTAAAACGCGTGGTTGAACGTCTTCCCCAAGGAATGGATACGTTAGTTGAAGAAGGTGGTAAAAGGTTTTCTGGTGGAGAACAGCAGCGTATTGCATTAGCAAGAATTTTATTACAAGATGTACCTATTGTTATTATTGATGAACCAACCATAGGATTAGACCCATTAACTGAAAAGCAGTTGTTAGAAACTGTCTTTGTAGCATTAAAGAATAAAACAGTTATTTGGATTACTCATCACTTAGTTGGCATCCATCACGCTGATAAAGTGGTCTTTATTGAAGATGGTAACATTGATATGTCAGGTATCCCTAAGGAGTTATTAGAGACTAATAATCGATTTGAACAACTTTATCAAATGGACGTTTACGAGTAAAAAAGACACTCCTGACTAATGGGAGTGTCTTTTTTATTAAAAATTAAACAAAATATATATTTTTGATTGATTCAATATACTAAAACAACTTTACAATTACCAACAGAAAAGGTAGTATTAATACGAGTATCCAATTAATACTGATACACGTTAGTGAGTAAGATGAATAGTGGAGGGAGCATAGTATTATGCCGTTAGAGGAGTCTGTTATAGACGTTCAATTATATCAAGATGAAACGAAAAAACCAACTGAACGAAGTATTATCTTATTACCTGTTCAGAATATTACGACTAAGAAAAATCAATTATTATTAAAGTGGTCAAATCGTAAACAAAAATTATCACAATCAATTATTACAAAAGCAGTAACGTTATTTATGGCTGAGTGGGAAAAAATATTTTCATTATATCCTATTGACCGTGTGTTCTTAGACTATACTGCACATGAAAGAATAGAACTGTTAGTCACGTTTGATGCAAGTAGATTATATTCTAATACTCAAATTAGAAATATAAAAACGAACGCTCCAAGAATTTTCAAAGAGACGATGAGAGAAGCATATGATCAATTAGGAATTTTAGAACAACCATCCCAAATTAATGGTACTTTTACTAGTATGGACTATGATAATTACGATAACACTCAAGCAAGAGTACCTAGTATTAGTCAATCAACATCTACACCGAAAAATCATCATTCACAAGATTTTTTAGATGATGGATTATTAGAAAAGCAACAAAGAATTTATGAGTTAGAACAAAAAATTGCAGAAAATGCTCAAGTCATTAAATCATTTGAATTGGATTTAAAAACAGCACAACGTGAGTATGAATTAAAAATCAATCAAATGAGTCAAGAAAATGACAGCTTAAAACAAAAAGTAATCTCATATCAAGATAACGAGATTGATTACAGACAACAACTACAAATAAAGCAATCTGAAATATTAGATTTAAAAAATAACGTGAACGAGCTAAACTCATCACTTGAACAAGATGTAGAGTCTTGGAAGCAAAGATACCAACAAACTCAATATGAAAATGAAGAACTTCGCTTAGTTATTACTGAAAATCAACAATTTGAAGAACAAGTACAAGAATCATTACGAGAAGCGACTCTTAAACTTAAACAAAAGGAAGATGAATTAGCGAATCTTATACAAGAAAATAATCTAAGTCAAAAAGAATCGCAACTAAGAGAACAACAGCTACATTCAGAAAATGAACGTCTTCAAGATCAACAAGATAAACTAGATCGATTACTTGAAGAAAGACAAATGATTATTCAACAATTAACTGATGAGTTGACTCATAAAGAACAAGAAATGAAGAAACTAACGTTTGAACATCAACAAGCAGTGCAAGAATATCAATATCAGTTAGATCAAAAGGATAAAGAATTTGAAAATCTTAATTATTCTAAAAATGAAGAAATTAAGCGATTATCACAAAGATTAGAAAAACAACAAGAACTAGTTAATCAGTTAATGAATTCACAAGAATTAACGCAAGCTAAATGGCAAGATAACTATACTCGTTTGGAGTCTAATTATCGAACGGCAGCTAGTCGAGTATTTGATTTAGAAAAAGAATTAGCTAAACTAAAACAATCAAATTATGCCAAATTGAATATGCAAAATTCTGATTTTTCTTCTATTTCGTTGGAAAATGAAACTGTTACACCAAGTATTGATCTTCCAAAGGCATCTGACGTTCCCGTATTTGACCCAGTAGATATGGTGACAGAAGAAAATAGTTCAGTTGAATCAAGTGACTTGGAAGCATCATCACAGATTGATTTGGACGATACTCTCAACCAGTCTTATCATTATACAGATGAAGAGGATAGTTATGATGAAGATGAGTATGACTATGAAGATGAGTATGACTATGAAGAGGATTATGACTATGAAGAGGATTATGACTATGAAGATGAGTATGACTATGAAGATGAGTATGACTATGAGTATGATGACGATATTTTAGGATATGATGATGAAACGATTATGGACGATGTTGATAGCATATTAAGTGATACTGAGGATGAAGAAGGCAAAGAAAAAGTTCGTAAAAAAGAATTTTTAGCATTTGAAAGTCAGCTTGATTTATTGTCTGAACGTTGGAAAAAACTTGACAAGCAAGACATTAAATTTAAAAAATGGGCTGAACCCAAAATGAAACAATTTGATCGCTTTTATAAAAAATTAGATGAAAATATTAAAGCCCCAAAATTGTTATCAAGAAAATATGTTATGACCGAAGAAGTTTGGGGAGAAATTCAAGCGTATGGACTAATCAGTCGTCATCTACAAACAATTTTAGATTATGAAGGTTAAGTATAAAAAGCCCCTTTTTTAAAAGGGACTTTTTTATAATATTGGGATTAAAAAATACGATAAATCTTTACAAGAGATGCAACAATTTGATAGATTTATTAGTGTAGGTATAAAAAAAGAGTAGGGGATGACGTATGGAATTATTGTTTACTATTGTTTTAATATTATTTTCAACTAAAGTTGCTGGGCATTTATCTGTTAGACTTGGTCAACCAGCAGTTTTGGGGAAACTACTGATTGGTATTTTAATTGGACCAGCAGTTTTAGGATTAGTACAAGACTCAGCTATTTTTCAAGAATTTTCAGAAATAGGGGTTTTATTGTTGATGTTTTTAGCTGGACTTGAAACAGATGCAGATCAGTTAAAAGAAAATTGGAAACCATCAGTTGCTGTGGCGGTATTAGGTATCATAGTACCATTTGCTAGTGCTTTTGCTATGGGAGAATTATTTGGGTTTTCTTTCAATGAAGGAATCTTTTTAGGCGTTCTTTTCTCTGCTACTAGTGTGAGCATTACCGTTCAAGTGTTAAAAGAAATGGGCATGATGCAAACAAGAGAAGCTACAACCATATTAGGTGCAGCCGTTGTGGATGACATTTTAGTTGTGACGTTGTTAGCGTTTGTGATGTCCTTTATGGGAGAAGATACATCTAGTTCTTCTGTTCCATTGTTACTATTCAAAAAAGTTCTATTCTTTGTTGTAGCATCTGTTGTAGGCGTTTATATTGTTCCTAAATTCCTAACATTATTTTCAAAGTTTAAAGTCACTGCTCCTGTAACAGCAGGTGCGTTAATTGTAGCATTTGGCTTTGCTTATTTTGGTGAAATGCTAGGTATGGCTGGGATTATTGGAACCTTTTTAGCAGGATTATTTATTTCTCAGACGTCTTTCCAACATGAAGTGGAAAAAACAGTTGATCCGATTGCGAATGCCTTATTTGTACCATTTTTCTATGTCAGTGTAGGTATAAGCATTTCGTTTGATGGGGTACTAAGTCAAATGGGATTCTTAGTTGCTTGTACAATCATAGCTATTTTATCTAAACTATTTGGTGGCTTCTTAGGAGCGAAGATGACAGGATTTGATAATCATGCATCGCTTGCTGTGGGTTCAGGTATGGTATCACGAGGTGAGGTAGCCCTGATTATTGGAACAACAGGATTAGCAACAGGCCTACTATCACAAGAATATTACACAACAGTTATTATTTCAGTGATATTAACAACGTTGATTGCTCCACCAATGTTAAAACATTACTTTATGAAACTATATCCAAAAAAATAATTTAATCAAACAGTCGAAATATTTCGGCTGTTTTTTCTTATATTAAGTAAGCATATAATTTTACTTACTTAATGTTAGCTGATATAGTATAAACATCAAATAAATAAAAAGGATTGATTAACACATGTCAAATTTTGTAGAACTATTAAAAAAACGTCGTTCAATATATAATCTTGGGAAAAATATCTCTCTATCTAATGATGAAATTGTAGAATTAGTAACAGAAGTTGTCAGAGAATCTCCTACTGCTTTTAATTCTCAAAGTCAACGTGTAGTATTTTTATTTGATGGTGCACATGAAAAATTATGGAGTATGACTGAAGAGTTATTAAAACCTTTAACACCACCAGAGGCATTTGAAAATACAAAAGAAAAATTAAAAGGATTTGCTAATGGAAAAGCAACCATTTTATTTTTTGAAGACACAGATATTGTGAAAGGATTACAAGAACAATTTGCGTTATATGCAGAAAACTTTCCTATTTGGTCGGAACAGGCAAGTGGTCTAACTCAATCCAATGTTTGGACAGCCCTTGCAGAAAAAAATATCGGGGCTAATTTACAACATTACAATCCAATTATTGATGAATCCGTATCAAATGAGTGGGGTATTCCACAGAATTGGAAATTACGTGGCCAATTAGTGATTGGATCCATTGAGTCTCCTGCTCTAGAAAAAGAATATATGGAAAATGTCGATCGTTTTAAACGTTTTAATTAATACTTGATGGATTTATAAAAAGTTCTTATTTGAATAGAAGAAATATCATATTTATTATCTACTCTATAAGCATACCAACAAAACAACCCTAACAAACTTTTTCATTTTATTTACTCCTCCAAAGTAAATAAAACAACTCCTTTAGTCACTAGTATAAACTAGTGACTTTTTTATGACGATTAAAGTGCTATTCAAATAACAAATACATTCTTTTTTTGATTAACAATACATTTCAATTAATCTGAAAATCGATTAAAAACAGAATAACGAAAGTAGAATGAAATGTTTTTGTAACATTTCCTTTATCTATTTGACATATCACTATGTTAAAATAACGGAGTCGTCAAGGAAAGAGAAATTAATAATTAAACACATTTTATATAAATTTAGACAAGTTATTCGGAGGAAGAAAATTGAAGAAGAATATTTTATCAACGATTATGGTATGTTCTATTGCATTAACAGCTGTAGCTAGTCCAAGTATTGCATTAGCAGATTCTGTGGATGTTCAAATTAAACAACAAGATGAAAAAATTAACGCTTTAAAAGGTCAACAAGAAAAAGCACAAGCTGAAATTAATGCTTTGGAATCAAAAGTAGCTTCTGTGAACGAAAAAGTTTCATCTTTAGAAGCTAAACAAGCTAAATTAAGCCAAGATACTGAAAAATTACAGAGTGAGATTGCAACATTAAAAGTTAGAATTGCAAAACGTGAAAAATCAATCCAAAAACAAGCACGTGATGCACAAACAAATGGACAAAGTACAAACTATGTGAATGCTGTTTTAGAAGCTGATTCATTATCAGATGCCATTAGTCGTGTTCATGCAATGAGTACCATTGTAAATGCAAACAACGATTTAGTAAAACAACAAAAAAGAGATCAACAATCAGTTGAAGAAAATATTCAAGAAAATGAAGCAAAAATAAGTGAAATGGCTTCAACACAAAAAGAATTACAAAGTCAAAAAGATTCATTAGCTTCACAACAAGCTGAATTAAATGTACTAAAAACAACTTTAGCAGCGGAACAAGCAACAGCTGAAGGCGATAAAGCTAAATTAAATAAACAAAAAGAAGAAGCAAAAGCTGCACAAATCAAAGTGTTAAAAGCGCAACAAGAAGCTTCTGAAAAACCTGTAGCTGTTAAAGCTGTTAAAGCAGAAAAAACAGTAGACGAGAAGAAAACTGAGACAACAACACAGAATAGTACATCATCGTCAAGTGAACAATCAAGTTCAACAGTACAAGAAAGTAAACCGGTAGAAAAACCAACTACTGAAACAACTACGTCATCAAGTGAAACAACTACATCATCAAATGAGACACCAAGTTCAACTCCTAGTGGAAATACAACTTCTAACGGTAGTGGAGTAGATCATTCAGGGTCAGGAAATATGTATGCTGTGGGGCAATGTACTTGGTACGTGAAAAGTGTTGCTCCGTGGGTAGGTACTTATTGGGGTAACGGTTGCCAATGGGGAGCTTCTGCTGCGGCAGATGGTTACACTGTTAATTCGACCCCAGCAGCAGGTGCGGTAGTAGTATTTGCAGCAGGTCAATCTGTTGGTGGACAATGGACAGCAGATGGTTCTTATGGACATGTTGCTTATGTTGATTCTTACAATGCTTCAAATAATACTATTACAATTTCGCAAGGTGGTACTGGATTTTCTTCACCAACTGGACCAAACAGCCAAACAATTAGTGCGTCAGGATATACTTATATTCATCGCTAAGATTAAATAATTTGAAACACACAACATATTATATGCTATATGTTGTGTGTTTTTTTATAAAAATATTTCTTAAATAAATCGACTTTTTATCATTTTTTAGTAGTATAGTATTGTATGATAGGAAAAAAAGGAGGAATTAGTATGATAAATGGTTTAGATACATTGTTTATCTCAAAAGAAAATTATGACTTGTTTTTAAAAGCAGTGGAAGAAAAACTTAGTGATGAAAGTAAACTAGCGATTGTATTAGATGAATTAAAGGAAAAAATAGAAAATGGAATCAAAGATCTTGATATTAAAGAGAACGACAAATGGAATATATTGACAGTTGTGTTATCTAGTCAATATTTTTCTCCACAAAAAGTTTTTATATGTGATGTTCATTTAATTAAACAACCAGATGGACATATTAAAATTAAATATTAACGATAAAAATTCGAGTAGCCCCCTACCAATATGTGTAGGGTTTTTTGTTATAATAGAAATAAATGATAGAAAGTGTGATAAGGTTGACATCGATAGAGAGAATCAATGAATTTAGAAAAGCACGTGGGTGGAATCATGCAAGCAAGGAAAAGGATTTAGCTATTTCTATTTCTTTAGAAGCTAATGAGTTACTAGAATTATTTCAATGGTTAGATAATTCAGAAGCAGTGAAACAAACAGAGCGTCTCGAAGAAGAATTAGCAGACGTATTAATTTATTCTTATACTTTAGCAGATAAACTAGGGTTTAACATAGATGATATCATTGAGAAAAAACTGATAAAGAATGCTCAAAAATATCCTGTTAACAGATGATATAACAGTATGTCTTTTTTTGTGTTTAAGTTATAATATAAGAGTAAATAAAGGTATTGGAGGAGAAGAAATGTTTGAACAAAAAAAAGTATACAAAAGTTTGGAAAATAGGCAGTTTACTCCGCAAAGTTTACTAGCAGAATTATCAGATTTAAAACAGTTTGAATTTGAAAATATTTCTTATACAGGTATTAGTTTAAATATAGAAATGTTAATTACACAATATATACGTGATGATAAATTTCGATTAATTGAAGCTAAAGGAGGATTGGCTAAAAAAAGTTATGATATGTGGTATCATGATTTATCATTGGCTATAGAAATCTTTAATCATTTTGCTGAATATACAAAATTAAACTTTGATATTTATGTGAAAGAAGCACATAAATTTGAAAAGGAGACAGGTTTTTCTAATACCTCTAAAGAATATAAAGAATATTTTGAACAAGGAAATTCAATGTATTTTCACGACATGCTACACATCGTATTTGATTTATCTAGAAAAATTGATTTGAGTATCGAAGATTTTAAAGAAGCACTAATAGCTGATGGTGAAGATATCACTCAGTATAAGTTACCTAAAAAAAATGTATTTGAAGGTAAAGACACCATATAAACATAAAATTTATGAGTCGGTTTTTTCATTCAATAATCAAAAAAGGTTAATAGCAGTGCTTTGTAGGTAAGTTCGCGTGTCTTTTATTTTTATTTGCTATTAATTAAATGAAAAACTGTAAAAATTAAGGATTATCGTTTTATAGAGCAAGAGATTTATTCAAGATTACGACAAGGTATGTCTAAAAGTGATAGTATCTTTTTTCTTTCAATTAATTAACAAGCTAAAAAAGATTTTGATCAAAAAGTTAAACATTAACGGTCTGATTATCCATAAAGTACTGGAAAAAATCAGCCATGGGGAAAGGATCGTCATGGCATTGACTTAAAAATTATTCACTTTGTCATAGAATCTAAAATAGTTTGATTATTGATAATAAGTTATTAGAGAGTTACTCTAGTTTTGAAACTAATATTTATCCTTAGAAAGATCGTCCTTCTAAGGAATTTTTGTGATTGACAAAAATTATTGTAGATGCTAGATTTACGTTATACAGATATTGTCTTGGAATAGTAGAGGGTGAGTTTTATTTTAGAGAGGAGTCGGGTGGTGGAAAGACTCTATCAAGCCCCCTTGAACCTACCAAGAAGCATCGTTTAGTTAACGTTATCAACTAATGAAGTTGTAAAGTATGATTCTACTTTAAAGCAAGGTGGCACCGCCTATTTTGGTCCTTGCAAAGTAGAGTCTTTTTTTATACATAAAAATAGACAGGAGAAGAGATTAAATGGCTAAAAAACAAGGCTTTGTCAAACAAATTACAAGTAGAGAGGATGATTTTGCAAAATGGTATACAGATGTTTGCCTTAAGTCGGAACTGTGTGATTACTCTAGCGTAAAAGGATCAATGGTTATCCGACCAACAGGAACCGCAATTTGGGAAAAAATCCGTGATGTAGTGGATGCCAGGTTAAAGGAAACAGGGCATCAAAATGTGATGATGCCACTACTTGTCCCAGAACATTTATTATTAAAAGAAGCGGAGCATGTTGAGGGATTTGCTCCAGAAGTTGCTTGGGTAACAATGGGCGGTGAAACAAAGTTAAGTGAACGCTTAGCGATTCGTCCAACGTCAGAAGTGTTGTTTTGTGAGCATTTTAAAACAGTGATTCATTCTCATCGTGATTTACCAGTCTTGTATAATCAATGGGCGAATGTCATGCGTTGGGAAAAAAATACTCGCCCGTTTTTACGCACAACAGAATTTTTTTGGCAAGAGGGTCATACTTGTCATGTGAGTCATGAAGAAGCAGAGAAAGAAGCGTTAATGATTCTTGATATGTATGTGGATGTTTGTGAAAATATTCTAGCTATCCCCGTAGTAACAGGTGTTAAATCAGAAAGTGAAAAATTTGCTGGAGCAGAAAAAACCTATACAAATGAAACGTTGATGTATGATGGAAAAGCATTGCAAATTAATACCTCTCATCATTTAGGAGATCATTTTGGTAAAGCATTTGACATCACTTACACAGATAAGGAAGGAAAAGAGCAGTTTGTTTATACAACGTCATGGGGGCTAACAACACGTACTATTGGTGGAATGATTATGGTTCATAGTGACGATCGTGGGTTAGTTTTACCTCCAAGAATTGCTCCAATACAGGTTATCATCATCCCTATCGCCCAACATAAAGAAGGTGTCTTAGATAAAGCAGATGAATTAAAAGGTATGTTATCAGATGTGGCAACGATTAAAGTAGACGATAGCGACAAGCAACCTGGCTGGAAATTTAGTGAAGCTGAAATGAAAGGCTATCCTATTCGTATTGAAATGGGACCTAAAGATATTGAAAATAATCAAGTTATTGTCGTTCGACGAGATACCCTAGAAAAAATAACCGTACCGTTTGATGACACATTGCCAACCGTTATCTCTGAATTATTAGAAGCCATTCACCATGACATGTTAGCTAAAGCACGAAAACGTCAAGAAGAAAAAACGCGTATTGCCACAACAAAAGAAGAGTTTAATCGATTAATCGAAGAAGGCGGATTTGTATTAGCACCATGGTCAGGTGATGAAGCTGTGGAAGAGTTAATCAAAGAACAAACAGGTGCTACGTCTCGTTGCTGGAGTTTTGATCATCAACAAGATGATTTAACAGGATTGAAAGATTTATGGAACGGTAAGCCCGCTAAGTACATGATGCATTGGGCAAAAGCTTATTAATAATAACAAAAAGACAGTCACCTAAACAGGTGCTGTCTTTTTAAAATGTGTGGTTAATTGCTTCTATAAATTCAAATTTTCCGTTATCAAAGGCAAATTTTAAAATACAACAATTTGAAAACGAGATGGATGTTACTTTTTCGTACTCTAACCATGCTTGAATAAACAAATACATCGCACCACCATGGCTAACAGCCAACACAGTATCTTGAGGATCATTTGTCATAACATCTGTTAGAGTGTCTACCATTCGTTGTTGGACGTCTTTAGACGACTCGCCACCATAGGCTACAAATGAATCTCCAAACGAGGTGTCACCTTTTTTTCGTTTAGGGTTGAGTCGTTCACTTTCGCCTTAAAATAAACCAAAATTCCATTCTTTTATTCCTTTTAATCGTGTGTATTCAGTGTGTCCGGCGATGATTTCTAGCGTGTCGCATGCTCGTTCTTGAGTAGAAGAATAAAATGAATCGATGTTGATATTGTTGTCATCAAAATACTTTTTAGCGATAGTTGCCTGTCTAATCCCTTCATCGGTTAATGGTGAATCACAAGCTCCTTGCACCTTGCCAAGTTGGTTAAACAGTGTTTGACCGTGCCTCATTAAATAAAGTGTCTTTGCCAATTAACATCAGTCCTTTCTTTAATAGGTAATTAGTCAAATAAAAAAGGTGTCGCTTGTACGTTTATTTCTTCCTTAGTAAAAGGATGAATGAGATGGAGAGATTTAGCATGTAATTGAAGTCTCTTTGCATGCGACGTTGGATTGTATAGTGGGTCACCGATAATTGGATGATGAATACTTTCCAAATGAACACGTATTTGATGTGTGCGACCAGTATCTAATTGACATTCTATTCGCGTTTTGTTATTTAATCGCTCTACGACTGTTACATGTGTAGTGGCTTTATCTCCTTTTTTGGAATCAATGACTCGTTTCCTACGATCGTGGCGATGCCTTCCGATAGGTTGATTGATTGTAAAGTGTGTCTTTTTTATTAAACCACTTACCTCTGCTTCATAATACCTATTTATTTCTTTTTGTTCAAGTAATCTACTTAAAACTGGTAATATAACAGGATTTTTTGCAAATACAATCGCTCCACTGGTTTCCTTATCTAATCGATGGACAACATATGGGAGTTGATTTTTAGGCTTTAAGTAAGCAGTAAGGTCATTTAATAATGTATCGGTTTCTTTTGGTTGGTTTGGATGTGTTTTTTGTCCGTGAGGTTTATTCACAATAATTAGATGGTCATCTTCCCATAGCACATTAATAGCCTTGGCATTACCAGAAATAATATGAGGAATAGTGTAATCATCTTCTTCAAAGATTAACGTAATCTTATCTCCAGACTCGACAGTTTCGTGAAACATGACGGGAGCATTATTTTTTAACACATTTTTACGCGTTCTAAGAAAATGTCTTACTTTTCTAGGAATAAGCCACTCTGTTTCTAAGAGTTCTCGAACAGTTATTTGAGTTGTTGAGGGAGGTAGAGTAATAGAAAGTTGCATATGTAGACTCCTTTTTCTAATTTAAACGTTTTTTAAAAAATAACATGTAGTAATTTAATTTTTAAATGGTATATTAAAGTGACTTATGAAGATAAGTCTTTAGACGTATTAGTTATTTCTGATAATATGATACACTAAATTTATAAAATTTAATAGAAAGGACGTTATCATGGAGCATATTAAGAAGTATTTTGAAGTGATAAAATCCTGGTTAATAAGGTTTGGTACGTGGTTGCAGCCTCACTGGCAAACGTTTCGTATCCATCAAAAAAGAATATGGAAAAAATATCATATTAATAAAATTATTTTGTTAGTGACATTAACCGTTATTTTAGTCACAAGTCTTTATTTATTTTACCTGGCTAAAAGTATGAATGTGTCAGGCTTAAAAGCTGGTTTGGAACAATCAACGACGATTTATGATAAAGATGGAGATGAGGCAGGTAAGCTTCGAAAAAATGGTGGGACATTTGTAACGCTAGATAATATTTCCCCTCATGTAGTAGACGCACTTATCTCAACAGAAGATCGTCGGTTTTATAAACATAAGGGATATGATGTAAAAGGAATTATGAGAGCGGCTGTTAGGAAGGTCATTAGACGAAATAATAGTGGCGGTGGCGGTAGTACCATTACACAACAGCTAGCTAAAAATGCCTTTTTAGACCAACAGCAAAATTTTACTCGTAAAGCAAAAGAACTTTTTCTAGCAATCGAACTTGAAAAAGAGTACTCAAAAGATGAAATATTGGAAATGTACTTGAATAAATCTTACTTTGGTAGTGGGGTTTGGGGAATTCAAGACGCGTCAAAAAAATATTTTGGTAAAGATGCTAAAGATTTGACTGTTGATGAAGCAGCTGTATTAGTCGGCGCCTTGAAAGGTCCTAGTTTATATAACCCGATTGATCATATGGACTATGCTGTAAACAGACGTAATACAGTCTTATCTGTGATGGTGGATAATGGAAAATTAGATAAAGCAACCGCAGATAGGCTGATGAAAGAACCGATATATTTAACAGATACATATGTCCCGGATAAAGATACCTATAAATATCCTTATTATTTTGACGCGGTCATTTCTGAAGCGGTTGATAAAACGAAATTGACTGACGCTGACATTTCAAGTGGTGGTTACAAAATATACACAGCACTAGATCAAGTGTATCAACAGGGAATGGATCAAACCTTTGCTAATGATAGTTTATTTCCACCAGCAGCATCAGATGGTGAAATTGTAGAAGGGACATCTGTTGCGATTAATCCTAGTTCTGGTGGTGTGATGGGGATTGTCGGGGGACGTGGTGAGTATACTTATCGGGGCTGGAATCGTGCGACTAACTCTTATTTATCACCAGGATCAACAATGAAGCCTTTATCTGTTTATACATCGGCATTAGAAGCAGGGTATAAACCAGATGATATGTTAAAAGATGAAGAATTACCTTATTATGATGTACATAATTTTTCGCATACATATAGTGGTGAGACATCTATGACGAATGCCTTGATTCATAGTTTAAATGCTCCTGCTGTTTGGTTAATGCATGAAATTGGCATTGATAGAGGGTATAAAAAAGTGGAACAATTTGGTGTTAAACTAGATGAAAAAGATAAATATTACGGTTTAGCGTTAGGTGGACTAACCAAAGGAGCTAGACCAATTGATATGGCAAGTGCATACACCGTATTTGCTAATGAGGGAGTTAGAAACGAAACACATTTTATTACCAAGATTGAGGATTCACATGGTGTGATTATTTATGAAAATCAAAAGCCGAAATCTACACGCGTGACAACGCCTGAAGTAGCTGAAGAGATGACTAGCATGCTTCAAGGGGTTTATAGTACGGGAACAGGTGCTGCAGCTCAGCCGTATGGTTATCAAATAGCCGGTAAAACAGGAACGACTGAGAATATTAATGCAGATGGTATGTCGAAAGATCAATGGATGATTGGTTATACTCCTGACGTGGTGGTCGCAACATGGATTGGTTTTGATAAAAGTGGGCCGGATCATTATTTGCCAGGTAATGACAGTAGTTATATTTCTAATATTTTCAGAACAGAGATGCAAAGTATATTAGGAGCTTCTCCAAACACACCATTTCCAGTGAAAGATGTGACACAGTCAACGGATTATATCGATAATCAAGAAAATGATACAAGGACTGATGGTAAATTAGATGGAATTGGTGACAAACTAAACGATGTTGGTGGAAAAATTAAACAAGGTGCAGACACTGTAGGAGACGGCATCAAAAAAGGATTAGACAAAGTGGGTGAAGTTTGGCAAGGTATCTGGGGTAAGGTAACTCAATAATATTAGGCTTTTTCTTTGAAACATGTTACAATATTAGGAGAATAAATTTCTATTTAAAGGAGCTTATATATGTCAAATAATATTTATGATAGTGCTAACCAAATTGAACGTGAAATTCGCCAAATGGATGAATTTTTAGCATTGAGTGATGCTTTTGACGCAGTGAAAGAAAATGAAGAAGCTTTTGAATTATTCAAAGCTTTTCAAGAATTGCAAATGACATTACAACAAAAACAAATGCAAGGTGAAGAATTTTCGGATGAAGATGCTAAGCAAGCACAAGAAATGGCTGAAAAAGTTCAAGGTGAAGCATTAATTCAAGATTTAATGCAAAAAGAACAAGCATTTAGCATGATTGTTAATGACTTAAACCGCATCATTATGCAACCAGTTCAAGATTTATATACGTTAGATTAATCGACACAATAATGGGTGGTTAAGCAAAGAGCTTAACCACCTATATTTTTTATAGAACTTATTCTGATTAAACATTATGAATGGCTAAAAGGAGTGTGACACATGAAATTTATTCATATGGCAGATTTGCATATCGATCAACCTTTTTCTGGTATTACAACAGAAGATGTAACATTTCAAAAAGAGATACAACAAATAAATTATAAAGTGTTTGAGACCATTATAGAAAATTGTATTAAGGAGTCAGTTGATTTCTTATTGATAGTTGGAGATACGTTCCATCAAGCAACATCGTCTATCTATACACAAAAATTTGTAATGGATCAATTTAGGCGTCTAGAAAAAGAACAAATCAAAGTAGTGATGTCTTTTGGAAATCATGATTATTATACGAAAAGTCGTTACTGGTTTGAATGGCCACAAAACGTCATATTATTTGATACTGAAGAAGTTACGACAAAGGTTCTACAAATGACAAATGGACAAAGTGTTTCTATTAGTGGTTTTTCTTATGAACATCAGTGGATTAAAGGCAATAAAGCGTTAGATTATCCAAGTAGAAGTATGGAAACAGATTATCACATTGGATTTTATCATGGTGAGATAGCACAAGAAGGAAAATATGCTCCGTTTCTTTTATCTGATTTAAAACCAACATATGATTATTGGGCATTAGGGCATATTCATAAGACAGAGGTGTTAACAGATAAACCACTAACTATTTATCCAGGAACTCCTCAAGGACATACTCGAAAAGAGAGACAGACTAAGGGAGTTAGTCTGGTTGAAGTCAATGGCTCTAGTGTATCGCAAAAATTTATCGATGTAAGTAAAGCAGCATGGGTGCAACAAGATATCTCATTAAAAGAAATAATACGATCAGATCAACTAACAAAAATTGAAAAAGAAATCATGGCAGCAAAATATACAAAAGAGGTAACCTTACTAGTAGTAAAATTGAGTCCATCTTCTGAAGAAGGACTAAGTGAGCTACTTTTAAATAAAGAAGAAATATTAGGTTATCTTCAACGTCAATTATTAAGAAAAACTTCTTATTATATTTGGTTAGTCGATATAATGATTGAGCCAATCGAGATAGATCAACTTATTATGGGATTTGATTCAAGTTTAGTCGATGATTTAGCACAACATTTCTTGAAGCGTAATGAATTTAATGATGTTGCGAAGGATATTGTGCAACAACCAGTAATTGGAACGAATATTGTATTTGATGAAGAAGATATGGAACGTATTGTAGAAGAAAGTAGCCAATTAGTGAAGGACAAAATGATTTTTAAAAATGGAGTAGGCCAATGAAAATAAGACGATTATACATTAATGGATTTGGAAAATTTAATAATCAAGTATTTAACTTAAAAGAAGATAATCAACTCATTTTTGGTGATAATGAATCAGGAAAATCCACATTATATCATTTTATACGGACTATTTTATTTGGTTTTCCTAAAAAACGTGATATGACACGTGATTTTACACCAGTAGCTGGAGCGACATATGGTGGGCATTTAATTATCGATCACCCAGTTCATGGTGAAATTTACGTTGAGCGATTTAAAGAAAAAAATAAAGGGCAGGCATATGTGCGTTTAGAAGATGGTCAAGTAGGAGACGAGAGACTTCTAACAACTATTTTATCACCTTTAACACGTGAAATTTTTGATGAGGTGTTTAGCTTTCAGCAAGAACAGTTGGTTGATTTAGATGATTTAAATGAAGTTAGATTGCAACGTTTACTGTTGACAGTTGGTTTAACAGGAAGTGAACGACTAACTGCCATATCAAATGATTTTCTAAAAGATAGACAACAAATATATAAACCTTCTGGACGAATTCCGTTATTAAATCAACAATTAAAAGAATTCAACCGTTTGGAACAGAGTATTCGTTTAGTTGAAGAACAAGAACAAACTTACCAAAATAAATGGGATCGACGAATAGAATTAGAAGAGTTGTTGGAAAAAGAACGTAAGGAGTTGGAAGATAGCTATTCCTTAGAAAAGACATTGCTAGATCAGCAAAAATATTTTCCTCTATACACCGAATGGCAAACATTGAACAGGGAGACCGGTGGAAAGAAAGAAAAAGACGCTGCCTCACAAACAACCATTAAGAGTGTGTCAGACGCATTACAGGAATATCGTTTTTTAACAAAAAAAGAGACTGAACTATTAGAAAATCAAAGTGAAATCATTAAAGACATTACTCCAGCTGTTCAATTTTATCTTGAGAATCAAGAATTATTTGAACAATTATTAGATGATCAATTGAGTGTTCAATCAATCAGTGAGCGACAAGAGGTTATGCAACAGCAACTCGATGCCTATACATCAAATAAAAAAGAATTATATGAAAAATATCGTTTATCAGATGCATTACTTGATGTGGTAATTGAAGAACAGGAAGAAATATCATTAAAAGAATTGGCAGAAGTTGAGGAAGAATTATTACGGAAACAAGTGATATTATCCAATGAACAAAGCCGATTATCCATTCGTCAGCGAAAACTAGATTATGAATTATCTGAATCAGAAAATCAATTAGATACTTCATCTGCATCGATTAATGAGGAACATCTAGATAATAGCCCATTTCTTGATTCATTTACGATAAAAATGTTTTCAGGGCTCTCAATAGCGATTGCTATTATGATGCTACTACTGGCAATTGTGTTAGGTGTATCATGGCTATATGTGATTGTCGTTATTTTTGCGGGGTTAGGTATTTATGGTTTTATGAATACATCTAGGGTACCAAAGTCGTCATCTGTGACCCCAGAAGAAGCCAAAACATTATATAAACAACAATTAGGCGAGGCGGATCAACTAGCTGGCGAGTTATATGAATTGGAAAAAGAACTAGCTAATTTTGAAGAACAGGATGCGTTAGTAAAAAAACAAAAAGAACAATGGGCGACAGCATATGGCTTCTCTACAGATGAGACGGTTTCAATGTGGTTAACTACATTACCTGTTTTTAGTCAATTACGTGACATTCAAAAAAATGAACAAGAGATGCAACAACAGCTTGAAACGATTGATAAAGCAATTGATTCTTATAAACAATCACTTTCTTTTGCTAAAGAGTGGATTCCTTTAGAAGATAAAAATATTCGTGATGGCTTTAAAGAAGTCAAACAATTTGTTGAGGCACAAAAAGAAGCAATTAATCGTCTGGAAGGTAGTGAAACAAGCAATATTCAAAGTGAACTAGCCTCTATTCGACATCAAAAAGCGGCTAGTCAACAATTGGTTAATCAATTAATTGATCAACATGAGGCTACGCCAATTGATATAGCTAAAGAATGGTTAAATCATCAAGAACAGCTAAATCAAAATGCTAAACGTTTAAGCGAATTAGAACGTCAGTTAGAGCACGTGTTCGATTTATCTAAAGAATACAAATTACTTTCAATCAACCGCGAAGTAATGAAGGTAAAAGAAATTCAGGATGAACTGAAAGATAAACAACGAATGTATCAAATAGAATGGCAACAAATTGATTATGATATGAAGCAAATGGAAAAAAATGGCTCATTAGATGATTTGAGACAAGAAAGAGCCACTCAATTAGCAAAAATTGAAGAAATGACAGAGCAATGGTTAACGTTACGATTTTCTGAAGAGTTGATTCAACGGCTATTTCAATACTTATCAGATCAACAATTACCAACATTACTTGGTACAGTCACAGGTTATTTCAATCTATTAACTAATAAAAAATATCATAAGGTATTAATAGAAGATGGTAGATTATGGGTCGTTGATACAACGCAACAGTCTTGGACAATTGATCAACTATCTACTGGGACAAAAGATCAATTATATATGGCTTTTCGTCTAGCTTTTATTCATTTACATAGTGAGGATTACGGTTCACCAATTGTTATAGATGATGGCTGGCTCCATTTTGATGATTCACGTAAGGCAACTTTATTTAATTTATTAGATATGTTAGGAAAAGATAATCAAGTTATTTGTTTAACATCTGATAAAGCAATGAGAGAATATTTTAAAATGAAAGATCAATCTGTTTTGGTTATTGGAGAGGAAGAAACAGCATGAAAAAATTAAGGGAACTTTCTGTAGATGAAACATTTGAAGCATTTGTCTTATTAAAAACAGCGGATGTTCGAGTAGCGAGAAATGGAAAAAAATTCATTGCGTTTACATTCCAAGATAATTCAGGCACGATAGATGGTAAGTACTGGGGAGCATCAGAAGAAGATATTGAGCTATTTACAACTGGTAAAGTTGTGTTCTTAAATGGTAAACGTGAGCTGTATCAAAATATGCCTCAAGTCAAAATTCTTCATATGCGTTTAGCTAAAAATGATGAACCGGTTGATCCGTCTTTATACATGGAAAAAGCACCTATTGATATTGATGAGATGAAACAGGAATTTAATGATTACTTACTAGATATTACTCAAGCAAAATGGCACCGTATTGTCCGTCATATTCTTAGTAAGTATCAAAAAGAATTTTTTGAATACCCAGCAGCAAAACGAAACCATCATGCGTTTGCAGGAGGGTTGGCTTTCCATACTTTAACCATGTTACGCTTAGCAAAATCTGTCTCACAAGAATACACAGAACTAAATCCGTCTTTGTTATATGCAGGTGTTATGTTGCATGACTTGGGGAAAGTACATGAACTATCAGGTCCTGTCGCAACAGAGTATACCTTAGCAGGAAATTTATTAGGACATATTGTGATGATTGATGAAGAAATAACAAAGGCTTGTATAGAATTAAATATTTCAGAACTAGATGAGGAAGTACTAGTTCTTAAGCATGTTGTATTAGCACACCATGGTTTGTTGGAATATGGATCACCTGTTAGGCCTAAAATTATGGAAGCAGAAATATTGCATCATTTAGATAATTTAGACGCATCAATGCAAATGATGTTAGGATCATTAAAACAAGTAAATCCTGGGGAGTATACAGAACGTATTTTTGGATTGGACAATCGAAATTTTTATTTACCAAATATTTAAAAAGCATTGAACATAAGAAACATTCTTGTGTTCAATGCTTTTTACTATATTAATAATAATTGTTTTGTGCTAATTCAAAAGCATCACGCATATCCTTTGGTGCTTTTTTTCCATTCACTTTTTTTACGAGTTCACCTTGTAAAATAAGACGGTGTTCACCAGATGTATCACAAGTGACTAAAGTAACCTGACGTTTTTCAGGAACATCTTCAATAACATCTACTCTTGTTGGTTCTACATATTCTTTCATGGTAACTTTATATTCATAGATATACTCTAAATCTGTGAGATAAATAGAAGATCCAAGTTCCACTCGGACTAAAGGAGCAAATAACAAAGTAGGATCATACATATAATGACTAGCTAAAGCATAGTTTCCAAACCCCATTTTCTGATCGGGTTTCATCGTTCCAGCTCCAACAGAAATAACGTAATTAGAAACCCCTTTTAGAATCGGTAAATTTAAATCCACACTGGGTATAGCAATACCACCCACAACATCTCCGACATCACGACCACGTGATTTAGTGACAGTATTGAAATCTAGCGATTCTACTTGATCAAAATCAAAAGTTGCTTCTTTTTGTTCATTTTTAACAACATCATCTCGAGTTATTTTATTGACTTGATATTGTGCCGTATTTTCTTTTACAAGATAATTTTTAATCTGGTTATTAAAAATTAATGCAATCCCTACTAAAAAAAGAATAATCATGATTAGATTAAAAAAGAAATGTTTAAATCGTTGCCCAATCGATTTTTTTTTGGTTTGATGTTTTGTTGAACGTTTTTTTTGTGATGAATCATTTTTGTTAGAGATGATATTAGCCCCCTTTTTCATGTAATTCTATCAACTATCATACCATAATAATTTTAAAAATAAAGAAAGTAGGGTGATAAAACAACATTACGTTATTATGCCGTTTTTTTAAATACCTCACTAGATTTGTAATACAAACGTAATTAAACTGCTAGGGTTTATGTGTTCATTTTGTTAAGGAAAAATGGTATAGTTGTATTAATGGAAATTACTAGTAGAAGAAAGATAGGTGAAGGTGTTGCGACGAAATATATATGTTCATTTAGATGGTATTAGTAACTCGGTTTTAACAAAGGGACTTAGCCATCAAGACTTTGATCGTTATACTATTCATCGTCCCAAAAACTTACTATTGCTAGATGCTAGTGAGCTAGAGGGGGAGTATGAAGCGCATACTGGATTTAGGGTAATACGCGGCCAGGAAAATGTTGATCGATATTTAAGCAATTTAAATTATAATAAAAGGCGAGAAATTAAATGGTTAGATTTTGAAGAATATGATACATTAAAACGTTTGACAGCAAATGAAATTGCTGAAATATTGTATTTATCCCATATGAAGATGCAATTGCGTTCGCCTTTTTTTTATAAATTACAAAACAATTATGCTTTTTTTGAGACAGAACAAGAAGTGATGAAAGTATATTATCGAAATATAGACGAATTTTATCAGTCTTTATCTCAAAAAATTACTGATAAAGTTTTATACCAATTAAATGCTAATCGCTCTCTATTCTCAAAACGCTATACTAATATAACGCCTTTACCATACGATATAGTAAAAGAGTTAAAAAGTATTATGCAAGAAGGGACTGTATTTGAGTTTTCACAAGTTGGTCTAGATAATGGGGAGTATAAAATACCCGTACATGTTGTTGAAGATAATCTTAGAAAAATTGAGAGTAATCAATTATTTTTGGAAGAAAAAGTAGGTGTTTTAATCTATCAACATCAAAAGATGTCATGGTATTTTAAGACGGTAGATAACCCGATATTGTTTTAGTGCAGTGCTTCTTTTATTTATATAGATAAAAAATAAGGAATAGAATTTTGCTGAAAACTGGAGTATAATTAAGTCCTAGTAAATTTAGGAGGACAACCATGAAGATTTTTTTAGTATATGGTGGTAAAAGTGCTGAACATGATGTATCAATTCTATCGGCCTTTTCAATTTTACAAGCAATTTATTATAACTATTATTCAGTTCAATTAGTTTATATTACGAAAGATGGTAATTGGCTAAAGGGACCTGTGTATCATGAGGCACCTTTAAATAAAGAATCTCTACACTTAACGATTGCCAATGCTCAACCTATTTTACCAAGTGATTTAAAAGAAGGAAATGCGGTTATTTTTCCAGTATTACATGGTCCTAATGGAGAAGATGGTACGATTCAAGGATTATTTGAAGTATTAAATATGCCGTATGTTGGTGCGGGAGTTTTGGCTAGTGCATGTGCTATGGATAAAATCATTGGTAAACAGTTATTCCAGCAAGTCGGTATTCCTCAATTACCATATGTTGCAGTAACTAAAACGGGCTATAAAGATCACCAAGAAGACATTTTGTTAGAGTGTGAAGGTAGTTTGATTTACCCAATGTTTGTTAAACCAGCTAACATGGGTTCAAGTGTCGGTATTAATAAAGCTGAATCTCGTGAAGAATTAGTTCAGGCAATAGATGAGGCATTCCGTTTTGATCGACGTGTCATTGTGGAGCAAGGAATTGAAGCACGCGAATTAGAAGTTGCCGTATTGGGTAATGATGAAATCAGAACAACTTTAGCTGGAGAGATTGTTAAAGATGTGGCATTTTATACATACGAATCAAAATATTTGGACAATAAAGTGGAATTACAAATTCCAGCAGATATTTCAGCTGAATTACAAGAAACATTACAATATTATGCTAAAAAAGCGTACCAAACACTAGATGGTAGTGGATTGAGTCGCTGTGACTTCTTTTTAACAGCTAATAATGAGGTATTCCTAAATGAAGTGAATACGATGCCAGGTTTTACACCATTTAGTATGTATCCGTTACTATGGAAAAATATGGGATTAAATTATGGTGACTTGCTAGAAGAATTGATTCAATTAGCTAAACTACGTTTTGAAAAAAAACAACAAATTGAAGTTGAGCAGTTGTAGAGTTGGACGCTTGTTCAGCTTTTTTTGTTGATAAGAGAAAGAAGGAGAGCTATGAACTTATTAATTAAAGAGATTGTCGCGGCGGTAGAAGGCATCAATTATGCTCAACATTTAGATGACCAAACGATTTCCTCTGTTGAGTTTGATACACGAAAAGTGCGAGAAAATAGCTTGTTTGTTCCACTAAAAGGAGCAAGAGATGGTCATGATTTTATTCCGCAAGCCATTGATAACGGAGCTTCTTTAGTTTTATCAGAAAAAGAGTTATCTGAAGATATTGCGTATATTAAAGTCGAAGATACATTAATTGCCTTACAAAAATTATCTCGTTTTTATTTAGAAAAAAGTGCACCTAAAGTAATAGGAATTACAGGGAGTAACGGGAAAACAACAACAAAAGATATGACGGCAGCTGTGTTATCACAAGCATTTAAAACATATAAAACACAAGGTAATTATAATAATCATATTGGCTTGCCTTACACGATTTTATCCATGCCAGAAGATACAGAGATGTTAGTTTTAGAGATGGGGATGGATCATAAAGGTGAAATTGAAGTCTTGTCAAATCTTGCGACACCAGATATTGCAGCCATCACATTGATTGGGGAATCTCATATCGAATACTTAGGATCACGAGCTGGCATTGCTGAAGCTAAAATGGAAATCACTTCAGGTCTTAAAAAAGAAGGCATTTTAATTATCCCAAATGATGAGCCATTGTTAAAACGATTGATAGTGGATATCTCACAAGAGGTTGAAAGTTTTGGGATAGATACGCAAGCAACTTTATCAGCTTCCATACTTTCAGAAACGAAAGTTGATACACAGTTTGAAACTAATCTATTTGAAGGTGAAGTATTTTCAATTCCGGTTTTGGGTGGCTATAATGTCAAAAATGCTTTGATTGCTTTATTGATTGGAAATCATTTTGGCATACCTGTTTCAAAAATGAAAAATGGGCTAGAAACATTTGATTTAACTAAAAATAGAACAGAATGGTTGAAAACAAATGACGGCATTGATATCTTAAGTGATGTATACAATGCCAATCCAACTGCAATGAAATTAGTGTTAGACACATTTTCTGCGTTAGAATTAGAAGGCAAGAAATATATTGTGTTAGGTGACATGCTAGAATTAGGGGAACTATCTAGCCAGATGCATGAAAGTATCTCCGAGCATATTTCACCAAATCATATTGATCAAGTTTATTTGTATGGCGAGCAAATGAACGCTCTTTATAATCTGTTAAATGATAGAATGCCAAAAGGTTCTCTTCATTTTTACCATAAAACAGAAAAAAAAGAATTAATGAAACATTTATCAAGTCAACTGCAATCAAAAGATACGGTTTTTCTGAAAGCAAGCAATGGAATGGGATTAAATGAAGTTGTTGATTTTTTATTAAAAAACCATGAATAGGCAAGGTTTTATTGTTAATTATTTAAGAATGTGATAGTATTATACGAATGCCTATTTTCATTTTTTTTCATTATATAAAAAGAAAAGCAGTCGATTTAGCAACAAACTAGGAGGATATCATTTGAAATTTAGTGAATTACAGTTAGAAAAAAGTTTATTACAAGCTATCGAAAATATTGGGTTTGAGGAAGCAACACCTGTACAGAGTGCGACAATACCATTAGCGTTAGAAGGAAGAGATGTTATTGGTCAAGCTCAAACTGGTACTGGTAAAACAGCCGCTTTTGGGTTACCAATGTTAAATAAAATTGACTCTAATAGACCTGAGTTACAAGCATTAGTTATTGCACCAACACGTGAATTAGCTATTCAAACACAAGAAGAATTATACCGTTTAGGTAAAGAAAAAAAAGTTAAAGTTCAATCAGTTTATGGTGGGGCAGATATTGGTCGACAAATTCGTGCGTTAAAAAACAAACCACATATTGTTGTGGGAACTCCTGGCCGTTTATTAGACCATATTAATCGTCGTACGTTGAAACTAGATACAGTGGAAACTCTTGTATTAGATGAAGCTGATGAAATGTTAAATATGGGATTCTTAGATGATATCGAAGCCATCATCTCAAAAGTTCCAGCAGAACGCCAAACATTATTATTCTCAGCAACAATGCCAGATTCAATCAAACGTATTGGGGTTAAATTCATGCAAGACCCTGAACATGTTCGTATCAAAGCAAAAGAAATGACAGCTAACCTAATTGATCAATATTACGTTCGTTGTAAAGAATTTGAGAAATTTGATATTATGACTCGTTTGTTTGATGTACAATCACCTGAGTTGACAATTGTTTTTGGCCGTACAAAACGTCGCGTCGATGAATTGGCTCGTGGACTTGAAATGCGTGGTTATAAAGCAGAAGGTATCCATGGAGACTTACCACAGCACAAACGTATGAGTATTTTAAAAGCCTTTAAAAATGGCGAATTAGATATCTTAGTTGCAACAGACGTCGCAGCTCGTGGATTAGATATTTCTGGTGTGAGTCATGTTTACAACTATGATATTCCACAAGATCCAGAAAGTTATGTTCACCGTATCGGTCGTACAGGTCGTGCTGGCAAAGAAGGTATGTCAGTAACCTTTGTTACACCTAATGAAATGGGTTATTTACATGTTATTGAAGACTTAACGAAAAAACGTATGACACCACTTCGTCCACCTTCTAAAAAAGAAGCAGTAGAAGGACAAATTGGTGCAGCGATTACTGAAATTAAAGATTTATTAGCAGCTAATGGCTTAGAAAAATATCAATTAGCAGCAAGTGATTTATTAGAAGACTACACAGCAGAAGATTTAGTGGCGTTGTTAATTAAACAAATTTCTAAAGATGATGCAGCTGAAGTCCCTGTAAAAATCACACCAGAACGCCCATTACCAAACCGTCGTGGTAATAATAAAAATAGTGGCCGTGGTAAAGGTGGTAACTATAACCGTCGTAATAACAACAAAGGTGGCGGCCGTGGTGGCAAGGAACAATATAACAAGAAAAAACGTTATAACAATTCTGATGCACCTAAAAAAAATAATAACAACAAATCAAACAACAAACCTTCGCAGAAAAAAGATGGTGGCCGTGGATTTGTTATTCGTAACAACGATAAATAATAGTTATACCAATCTAATAAGATTAGATTGGTATTTTTTATTTGTAATAAAATGATTCTATTCGCTTTTTTGTTTTAATGTCGTTATAATAACATTATCGTCAAAAGGGAGTGCTAATATGATTATGGGAATTGGTATAGATGCTGTAGAGCTATATCGCATAGAAGATATTATAAAGAATAATCCTAAATTTATTTCCCGTGTGCTAACGTCTCGTGAGTTGGAAATTTTTGAAACGTTAAAAATAAAGAGACAAACAGAATTTCTAGGGGGTCGTTTTGCGTGTAAAGAAGCTTTCTCAAAAGCGTATGGGACAGGAATTGGAAAAGTAGGATTTCAAGATATTGAGGTGTTATCAGAAGAAAGTGGTCGACCAATAGTGTATCAGTCTATATTTGAAGGGAAGGTTCATGTGTCCATTACTCATACAGACAAAGTAGCCTTTGCTCAGATTATTTTAGAAAAATAAAATAAACGAAACAATCGTTGTCGTTTCGCTTATTTACTAATTGATAAATTTTGAGAATGATTAGGGTGGATGATGGATATTTTCCTTATATAGTTAGCTGAAATCATACGGATTTCATTCGATTTTTGTAATTTAATGACTAAGGCATTGCGATTAATCGCATGTTGGTAAATTCTGCCAACAAGTGTTTCATAACTAGCTTGTGATGGCTCTTGATATTGAAGAACCACCAGACTCTTTTGAAGTATGGCTTTACTAATTTGTTGCTGGATAAGAGCTAAATGCTTTTCCTTTTCTGACTCATCATCTAAAAAAGAAGAAATAAATCTCTGTGATGAACGGGAGATAAAACGAGTAAACTTTTTGACATGATTTTCTTTATTAGGCTTTGTAGACGGTTGCTTTTTTATCATCAGTCATTCTCCTTTTAAGTCTTTCTTTCTCTTATTATACGGAGCAGAGATAGGTTAGTCAAACAAATAATAGTAGTGAAAACAGTGGGATATTTGTGAAAAAAAGTGAAAAGGTGGTGATATAATGTTAAAAGAGTGGCTTCCATCAGATTTATATAAATTAAGTCGTTATCAAACTAAAGAGTGGTTACCATTTCAAAATAGTCATAAAAAAGCATTAAAAGCACTTTATAAAAATAGTCTTTCATTGCGAGATGATTATCTAGTAGTTGGATGGTATAAAGGAAATCAATTATTGGCTGTATGTGATGGTGAAATTAAGGATAATGTTTTTTGTGTAACAAATATTGTAAGTACGTCCTATTTATTTGGATTTAGTGAATGTATGATGTTGCTTGATGAGATTGCCAAGAGTCGTCTTTTATCAGAAGTGTATTTACCTGATTTTTCGGATGTTTCATTGGTCAAAAATAAATTGTTAGATTTAGGTTTTGTTAGAAAAAATCATCCCAAACCAGGGTATTATTATCACGTAAACTATCATACTGGAATTGTTTTAGGTGGTGGTGGTGCTAGAGGATCTTATCAAATAGGTGCATGGCGCGCGTTAAAAGAGTTAGGTGTTACCTATAGTATGATAAGTGGAACATCAGTAGGTGCATTAAATGGAGCGTTTATGGTACAAGGTAATTTAAATGACGCTGAAGATATGTGGCGTGATATTGCGACAAATAAAATATTAAACTTATCGCTTAATGATAAAGAAAATAAAACAAGAGAAAACTTGATTCAAGGTGTCAAAAACCTTACTTTATCCGCACTAAAAGAAAACGGCGCTGATAGCACACCTTTGTACCATATGATTGAAACGATGATTGATGAAGACCAAATGTTTGATCCAGATAAAAAACCAATTGATTTTTATTTTGTGATAACTCTTGCACCAAAAATGGAAGAGATAGTGAAGTCATTAAAAGATGTACCAAAGGATGAATTAAGTAAATGGCTATTAGCTACATCGTCATTTTACCCTGCGATGAGGGCATGTGAAATCAATGGACAGTATTATGTAGATGGTGGTTATCGTAATAATATACCTAAAGATATCTTGCTTAATCATGGAGCAAAAGAATTAATTGTAATCGATGTGAAAGGACCGGGTGTTATTAAACCTGTAAAAATCCCTCGTGATATTTGCGAGATTACGATTAGTAGTAAATGGGGATTAGGCACGGTATTATTGTTTGATAAAGAACGAGCTATTTGGAATATGCAACTAGGCTATTTGGATACAATGAGAACTTTCCACCGATATGAGGGAAATTGGTATGCTCTAGAACCAAATAATTATAAAAAAGAAGCGGTGAAATTAACTAAACATTTTTTAATGTACCTTAAATCACAAGAAGCCATTAAACAGTTAGGTAAGAAAGTAACTCCTCGATGGATGGTTCAACATCATGTTCAACCAGAATTATTTAGCATTTATTTGTTAGAAGAGACTGCCCGTATATTATCGGTAGATCCTTCAAGAGTATATACTATAGATGAATTATCAGATGAAATTGTCACAGTATTTAATGAGAAAAATGATGACGTCAACGATCAAATGCTTTTATCACTCAGTGAATGGTTAGCAGATTATGTGAAACAAACTGTCCCACTGTCTGAAAAAACTGTTTTGACATATAATTATCATTTGATTGAAACAAAAGTAGAAATAATTGGTAGGCTATTTGATATTAGTTGGAAACCAGTCTTACAAGCGTTATTTATTCATTTTTTAAAGGAGAGAAAAATATGAGTCAAGAATTTTCTTATGAAATTTTGGAAGAAATTGCCGTATTATCTGAAAATAATAAAGGATGGACAAAAGAATTAAATCTTATTAGCTGGAATAATCGACCAGCAAAATTTGATTTACGTGATTGGGCGCCCAATCATGAAAAAATGGGAAAAGGCATAACGTTAACTAACGAAGAGTTTGCTGTATTAAAAGAAACTCTAACTAACATGTAGGGGTAAAATATGAAGAGTATGACAGGCTATGGGCATGGAGAATGTCAAAGAGAAGATTATCAGATAGTGGTTGAGATAAAATCAGTCAACCACCGTTTTTTAGATACACAAGTTCGTTTACCAAGAGAGTACAATCATCTTGAAATGGAGATGAAAAAAGTACTAAAAAATAAATTATCTAGAGGAAGAGTAGAATGCTTCATCACTTTAACAAAAGAAAGCTCATCTTCTAAGGAGTTAATGATTAATTGGCCTGTATTAGATAGATTAGTTCAGGATTTAGGTGATGCTGAATTTCATCGTTATAAAAAGCAACCATTTTCTGCTGAGCGATTTTTAGAAGGAGGAATATTACATCCTGCATTAATTGAAGTAGTAGAAAAAAATGATGCGACAAGTGATATTGAAGTAGATTTATTGGCAGTATTTAAGCAAGCGTTAGAAGCACTAAATGGAAGTAGACAAACTGAAGGAGAGGGAATTCAATCCTTTTTTTATGAATATGTCAACTTAATTAACCAAGAGATATCAATGATATCAAAAAAAACAGAGACCATAAAACAAGAACATTACGATAAACTGAAACAAAAAATGACTAGTTTGATGGAAGATATTCCTATTGATGAGTCTAGGTTATTAAGTGAAGTGGCTATTTTAATTGATAAGGGAGATATATCTGAAGAGTTGGATCGATTGAATGTGCATTTGAATTCTATGGCACAATTACTAAAAAAAGAGGGACCAGTTGGGAAAGAACTAGATTTTTTAATTCAAGAGATGAATCGAGAAGTCAATACAATTGGATCAAAGTCAACTAATTTAGATGTTAAATCTAGTGTGATTCAATTGAAAACGTTGATTGAACAAATTAGAGAACAAGTTCAAAATATTGAATAATTGATAAAAATTATCATAGACACTTGCAAAAATATTCTCTAGGGTGCATTATAGAAGGTAAACTAAGAAAATTGTAAGTGAGAGGACGACACGATGTCAGAACGAGGGTTACTAATTGTATTATCAGGTCCATCCGGTGTTGGAAAAGGGACAGTTAGAAAGGCGTTATTTGAAAAAGATGACAATCAATTTGAGTATTCTATTTCAATGACAACACGCCAAATGCGTCAAGGTGAAGTGGAAGGTGTAGATTATTTCTTTCGATCAAAAGAAGAATTTGAGCAATTAATATCTGAAGGAAAAATGTTAGAATATGCCGAGTATGTTGGTAATTATTATGGTACGCCATTAGATTATGTTAATCAGACATTAGATGAAGGCAAAGATGTCTTTTTAGAAATTGAAGTGCAAGGAGCCATGAAAGTCAAAGAAAAAATGCCAGATGGTGTCTTTATTTTTTTAACCCCTCCAGATTTTAGTGAATTAAAAGCACGAATCGTTAATCGTGGAACAGATGCGTTATCAGTGATAGAAAAGCGTATGTCGAAAGCAAAAGAAGAAATTGAAATGATGCGTCATTATGACTATGCTGTAGTCAACGATGAGGTTGAATTAGCAGTACAACGGATTAAAAAAATTATCGAAAGCGAACATTACCGTGTAGATCACGTGATTGATCGCTATGAAAATATGTTAAAGGAGTTATAAACTATGTTATATCCATCAATAGATTCATTATTAGAGCAAGTCGATTCAAAATATTCATTGGTTATTTTAGCAAGTAAGAGAGCTCATGAATTAGACGAAGGTGCGCAACCAATGATTGAACCAGATAAATTTGTCTCTGTCAAAAATGTCGGTCGTGCTCTTGAAGAAATCGCTGTAGGAGATGTGGTTATTGACCCAAATCCAGAGCTAAAAAGAGAATTACTTAGAAGACAAGAAGAAGAGAAAAAAGCATTAAAACGCCGTGAACATCAAGAACTTGAAGCACGTATCCAATTTGAGAAAAAAATGTAACATATAAAACCTAAGAGATAGACCTCTTGGGTTTTTTTATTCGAGTAGAATGCAAAAAAAGAAGGTGAAGAAATGCCCAAAATAGCACATGTGATAGTTGATGTTCCAACGATGCAAACAGATCAACCTTTTACTTATTTAATTCCAAATGATATGGAAGAAGCCATTGAAGTAGGTGTGAGAGTCGATGTGCCATTTGGTAATGGAAATCGTCGAATACAAGGTTTTGTTGTTGATATAGAAAGTGAAAAAGAGGTAGATAACTTAAAACCAATAAAAGCTGTTTTAGATTTACACCCTGTAGTGAATGATGAGTTGTTGCTCTTGGCTGAAGAAATGGCAAAGACGACTTTTTCATTTAAAATTACGTGTCTTCAAACGATGTTACCCAGTGTGATGCGTTCAACTTACAAAAAATGGTTAGTATCAGTGGGAGATATCCCGACTCATATTGAAGAAGAGGTGTTTTTAGGATTAGCAGAGCGTGATTGGGAAGAAATAAAGGATACCCCTTATTTGTCCGAGCTACATCGTTTGAGGCAAGAGGGAGCAGTTGATATTCGTTATGAAGTGACAACCAAAAATAAAGTTAAAACGATGAAAGTTGTGCAAGCAAACTTACCCAAAGAAACACTGCAAGACATTCAAACGCACATTAGGAAAAATGCTCATCAAAAACACAAATTATTAGATTTGTTTATTTCTGAACAAACCGGTGAATTCTCAGTAAAAGAATTAGTTGAGCATTATGACTTATCCAGACAAGTGATTAAAGAAGCAGTGGAATTAGGTTGGTTAGTACAAGATGAACGAGAAGTTTACCGAGATCCATATAAAAATCGGTTGTTTCAACAAGATGACGCATTGGTATTAAATAAAGAGCAACAAGTTGCTTTAGATGCTGTCAGCCAATCTGTTTCAGATCATCAAAATGATGTGTTCTTATTAGAAGGCATTACAGGTAGTGGAAAAACTGAAGTTTATTTACAGGCTATTTCCCATGTATTGGAAGAAGGAAAAACAGCTATTATGCTTGTTCCAGAAATCTCCCTAACTCCTCAAACCGTAACACGATTTAAACGACGCTTTGGAGATAAAGTCGCAGTGTTACATAGCGGCTTGTCTCAAGGTGAAAAATACGATGAGTGGCGAAAAATTGAGCGTAAAGAAGCACAAGTCGTCGTTGGGGCTAGGTCAGCTGTTTTTGCTCCACTAGAAAATATCGGGTTAATTATTATTGATGAGGAACATGAAACAAGTTATAAACAAGATGAATCACCGAGGTATCATGCTAGAAACTTAGCAATTTGGCGAGGAGAGTATCATCGCTGTCCAGTGTTACTTGGAAGTGCGACGCCATCTTTAGAATCACGAGCAAGGGCACAAAAAAATGTGTATCACTTGTTGCAGTTAACCAAACGAGCTTCGGATAATGCTATTTTACCAACTGTATCAGTGGTAGACATGCGACGTGAGTTGAAACAAGGTGTCACAGGTAGTTTTTCAACATCTTTATTAAATGAATTGACTGAGCGTCTAGAGAAAAAAGAGCAGTCGGTCTTGATGTTAAATCGTCGTGGGTATTCTTCCTTTATGATGTGTCGAGATTGTGGTTACGTGTTGCCTTGTCCAAACTGTGATATCTCATTAACGCTTCACATGGATACAAAATCAATGAAGTGTCATTATTGCGGCCATGAAGAAGGTATTCCACAATGTTGCCCAATTTGTGATAGTAAAAAAATTCGTTATTATGGAACAGGGACACAAAAAGTCGAAGAAGAATTGCAACAATTATTACCAGATGCTAGAATTTTGCGCATGGATGTTGATACAACACGTAAAAAAGGAAGTCACGAACGATTATTACAAAAATTCGAAGCCAAAGAAGCAGATATTTTACTTGGCACACAAATGATAGCAAAAGGGCTCGATTTTCCAAATGTGACATTAGTTGGTGTGTTAAACGCAGATACAGCATTAAATCTACCTGATTTTCGTTCAAGTGAGCGGACGTTTCAGTTATTAACACAAGTAAGTGGTCGTGCCGGACGTGGAGAAAAACTAGGTCAAGTGATTATTCAAACCTTTAACCCAGAACATTACGCGATTACTTTAGCAAAAAATCAGCATTACGAAGCATTTTATCAGCATGAGATGAATTTGCGAAGACAAGGGAAATACCCACCTTACTATTACACCGTACAACTTGTGGTGAGCCATGAAGAAGAGCTTCAAGCAGCAAAAAAAATGCACGAGATAGCAAATAAAATCAAACAAGCCTTAACCCCACAAGCCGTCATTTTAGGTCCAACACCAAAACCAATGGCAAGGATGAATCGTCGTTACTTTTATCAAACGGTGATAAAATATCGATTTGAAGAAAATTTAGGGCGAGTACTAGAAGAAATATTACAAGAGAGTCAAAAAGATATTAGAAGCGGCTTGCGCGTTAGTATCGATATGGAACCACAGCATTTTATTTAGTGCTTAAAATAAAGGAGTTTGACATGAGAGACATAATAAAATATCCTAACACTGTATTAACTACCCCGACAAAAAAAGTGACAGAAATTGATGATGAGTTGATAGATTTATTAGATGAAATGCATGCCATTATGCTTGAAAAGGATGGAATAGGACTTGCAGCTAACCAAGTTGGCGTGTCATCTCGAGTGGCTATTGTCCATATAGATGACGAATCAGGTATCTTTGAGATGATTAATCCAGAAATTATAAAAAAATCAGGAAAAACCATCGATGTCGAAGGGTGTTTAAGCTTTCCGGAAGTTTATGGAACAGTGGAGAGATTTGATGATATTACAGTGAGATTTGTTGACAGAGAAGGATATGAAGTTGAGGTTGAGGCCTCAGATTATTTATCGCGTGTGATGCAGCATGAGATAGAACATTTGGATGGTGGGCTATTTATTGATAAAATAATAAAAAGGCTATCACCAGATGAATTAATTGATTACATGGAGGAACATGGTTATGACTAAAATAGTATTTATGGGAACACCGGCGTTTTCAGTGCCAATTTTAGAAGGATTAGTGAGTGAAGGGTATGATGTGGTTGGCGTTGTAACTCAACCAGATAGACCAGTTGGAAGAAAACGTGTGTTAACTCCGCCTCCAGTAAAGCAAGCAGCTCTTGATTTAAAATTACCAGTATATCAACCAGAAAAAATCAGTCAATCAGCTGAATTAGAAGAGATTATCGCGCTTAATCCAGATTTAATCGTCACGGCAGCATTCGGTCAATTTTTACCTGAACGCTTGTTAAAGACTCCTAAATTTGGTGCGATTAATGTCCATGCATCATTGTTACCAAAGTATCGTGGAGGAGCACCTGTTCACTATTCAATCATCAATGGTGACAAAGAAACTGGTGTCACGATTATGGAAATGATTAAAAAAATGGATGCAGGAGATATTTTAGCACAAGAAGCGATCCCGATTTTAGGAACAGATGATGTTGGAAGTATGTTTGATAAATTAAGTCTTTTAGGCAAGGAATTGTTATTAAAAACATTGCCAGATTTATTAGCTAACAAGATGACACCAACGCCACAAGATGAATCACTGGTCAGTTTTTCTCCAAATATTTCACGTGAAGAAGAAAGAATTGATTGGAATAAAACAGCCCAAGAAATCGACTGCCAAGTTAGAGGCATGCGCCCATGGCCAGTAGCTTACGCAATGTATCAAGATAAGAGATGGAAAATGTGGGATGTAACCCCATTGCCAGAAAAAACAACAGATAAATCGCCAGGGACAATTATTTTAAAAGATAAGCATTGTTTGCAAGTAGCATGTGGTAAGTCGAGTGTTTTACAATTAAATACTATCCAACCAGCAGGAAAGGGTCGATTAAATGTGACAGATTTTCTAAATGGTGTCGGAAAAACAGTGGAAGTAGGAGACATTCTTGAGTAAACAAAAACAAGTACCGAAGCACATTAAACATACAGCTCGTTATACGGCGCTAGAACTTTTAACAAAAATTGCGAACAATCAAGCCTATTCAAACGTTTTAATCAATGAATCCATTAAACGTCATCAACTCTCTGATAAAGATGCTCGTTTAATGACAGAGATTGTTTATGGCACAATTAGTCGCAAACTAACATTAGAGTATTACCTTGCTCCTTTTATCAAAAAAGCAAAAAAGGTCGATACATGGGTGAAAGAATTATTGTGTCTATCTATATATCAAATGATTTATTTAGATAAAGTACCAGAATATAGCATTTTTGATGACGCTGTGACCATTGCTAAAGCAAAAGGAAATCCAGGCATTGGAAAATTTGTTAATGGTGTATTGCGTAACATTCAACGTCATGGAGTGCCTTCTTTAGATAAGATTAAAGATGAAGTAGAACGTTTATCCATTGAAATTAGTATGCCTTTATGGTTAACTAAACGTTTGATAGATGATATTGGATTTGAAGAGACAAAACAACTAGGAGAATCACTTTTGACACCAAGTCATGTGAGTGCACGAATAGATACACGAGTCATTGCAAGAGATGAAGCCATAAATGTGTTGTGTGAAGAAGGATTAGACGTAGAAGAAAGTCAGGTCTCACCTTATGGAGTCGTTGCTAAAAAAGGATTTTTAGCAAGTAGCTCATTGTTTAAAGAAGGAAAAATGACCATTCAAGATGAAAGTTCTATGTTAGTTGCACCAAGTATGCAAATCAATGCAAATGATACTGTGTTAGATGCCTGTGCAGCACCTGGTGGGAAGACGACACATATCGCGACTTTTTTAGAAGCGGATAAAGGTGGAAAAGTCATTTCATTAGACATTCATCAACACAAAATAAAATTGATCAAGTCAAATGCGGAAAGATTACATGTTGAAGATGTTGTTGAGGCGATATTACTAGATGCAAGAGAAGTGAAAAATAATTTTCCAGATGATTATTTTGACCGTGTCTTAATTGACGCACCGTGTTCTGGATTAGGATTATTACGTCGAAAACCAGACATTAAATACCATAAAACTCCCGAAGATTTTATGAATTTACAACGGATTCAATTGGAAATTTTAGAAAGTATTGTGCCAAAAGTAGCACAATGGGGTATAATTACATATAGCACATGTACATTGACTCATGAAGAAAATAAAGATGTGGTAGCGATATTTTTAAACAAACATCCTGAATTTGAGCTAATAGATGTTTTAGAAGCAGCGCATTTATCTAAGAGCTATCATGATAAACAGTTGCAGTTGTACCCACATCATTATCACACAGATGGATTTTTTATCAGTTGTTTTAGACGAAAAGCATAGATTAAGGGAGTGTAAGCATGCAAATTGAATTCCAAACGAGTGTAGGACGTAAAAGAAAAAATAATCAAGATACAGTTGGTGTTTATCAAAATAAAAAAGACATTACATTAGCGATTGTCGCAGATGGAATGGGAGGACACCAAGCTGGAGATACAGCAAGTTATCTTGCCGTTACTGGATTAGGCGAAGTTTGGGAAGAAACCATGTTAACTCAAAAAGACGAGGTATGTGAGTGGTTAGTTTCTCACATTCAAGAAGAAAATACACGAATTTTTGATAAAGGCAGTACCAATCCAGAGATGTTTGGGATGGGTACGACTATTGTATCAACTGTTATTTTAGAAAAAGAATTAATTTTAGCACATGTAGGTGATAGCCGAGCTTATATTGTGAGGAATCAGGAAATTAAACAATTGACTGAAGATCATTCGCTGGTTAATGAACTAATTAAAACAGGTGAAATATCTGTTGAAATGGCTCAAAATCATCCGAAAAAAAATATTTTAGTAAGATCAATTGGCGTACCAGGTGAAGTTGAAGTTGATATATCACTGATCAATTGTCAGGAAAAAGATATAATTTTATTATGTTCAGATGGGTTAACTAATATGTTATCTAATGAAGATATTAAAATGATTATGTCAAATGGCAAGTCACTGAATAGTCGGGTTAATGAGTTAATCGAACAAGCAAATGAAGCTGGCGGAACAGATAATATTACTGTGCTACTGATAGACTTTGATGATGAGTTACAGGAGGATACACCATGATAAATATAGGGACAAAAATAGGGGAACGCTATGAAATAATAGGGAATATTGGTAGTGGTGGAATGGCAAATGTTTATTTGGCACGTGATTTGATTTTAAATCGTGAAGTGGCAATTAAAGTATTACGTTTCGATTTTCAAGATGATCAAAATGCGATTCGACGGTTTCAACGTGAAGCTCTTGCCGCAACAGAAATGGTTCATCCTAATATTGTTAGTGTGTATGATGTAGGAGAAGAAAATGGCATGCAATATATTGTCATGGAATATGTTCGAGGAACTGACTTAAAACATTATATTCGCAATTATTCTCCTATCCCATTAGATACAGTCGTTTACATGATGGAACAGATTTTATCAGCAGTGTCTTTGGCACATGAACATGGTATTATTCATAGAGACTTAAAACCACAAAATGTTTTAGTTGATGAACAAGGAAATGTAAAGATTACAGATTTTGGGATTGCGATTGCTCTATCAGAAACATCATTGACTCAAACTAATACATTGCTCGGGTCAGTACATTACCTGTCACCAGAACAAGCAAGAGGTGGTATGTCAACAAGACAATCTGACATTTATGCATTAGGGATTATTTTATATGAGTTATTGACAGGAACTGTACCGTTTGAGGGGGAATCGGCTGTTTCAATAGCTTTGAAACATTTTCAAAAAGACGTTCCATCTGTTCGACAATATAACCCTAATATTCCACAGGCATTGGAAAATGTGGTGCTCCATGCTACAGCAAAAGAAATTTCAGATCGATATAAAACAGTAAATGACATGTATTCTGATTTAAGTACATCCTTAAGTCCAGAAAGAGCAAATGAACCAATCTATACACCAAGCTCTATGACAGATGAAACGATTATGTTAACACCTGTAAAAGAACCCGATCCAATCGTTTCAAAGATACCTTTGAAAGAATCTGAACTAGATTTATCTGAAGAAGAAAAACCAAAGAAAAAGTCTTCGTCTAAAAGAAATAAGGTTATTTTTAGTCTCCTTGCTATCTTGGTGGCGATTGGCGTGGGATTATTTGCATTAGGGACACGACAAGATGAGGTAGAAATCCCTGATGTCGAAAATATGTCACAGACAGAAGCTATCAATGCATTAGATGCAAAAAAAATAAAAGTTAATTCGAAAATAGAAAAAGTGTCAGATGATAAAATAGCAGAAGGTAATGTTGTTAAGACACAACCGCCAATTGGCACCCGAGTCAAAAAAAAATCTGAAGTAACTTTGTATGTAAGTAAAGGTAAGCAGACTGTTTCGATGATTGAAGTGGAAGGATTAGCTTCTAATAAGGCAAAAAAAGCCTTATTAGAGTTAGGTTTTAAAGAAGACAATATACTTGAGAAAAACGAGTCATCGAATGAAGTGGAAAAAGATACTGTTATTTCTCAAAGTATTAAGCAAGGAACAGATATTGTTCCTGAGAACGAGACAATCACCTTAACAATTAGCAAAGGACCAGACAACTTTTCTTTAGCTTATTTAGCGGGTTATACTAGGGATCAAGTTCTTCGTTATATTGATAGCGAAGGATTAATCCTTCAAGGTGAATCGCAAGAATACAGTGCGACTGTTCCACAAGGTCAGGTTATTTATACATCTCCTGCTGGTGGAACACCTGTTAAAAAAGGTGATTATATTCAAGTTGTTTACTCAATGGGTCCAGAACCAGTTAAAACACAACCAAGTAGTTCAACGACGTCTTCAAGTGAAACCACTGAATCAAGTGAAACGACTCAGAGTTCAGAACCTGAAAACGAAGAAAATCATAATAATCACAATAAAGGTAGTAACACCAAACCTAGTCAAAGTGAGCCAAAAGATAAAAAAGATTAATGAAAAATACCCAAGAGTAAAAGGTCGTAACAACCTATCTCTTGGGTATTTTTTATTGATTAAACTAATTTTCTTCTGAGAATAAAAGTACCTACACTAGTAATAATGGTAGAAGCACCTAAAAGTATAAGTGATTGTGAATGGCTATCTGACGTTTTTAGTAAAGTTTTATTAGGATTTCTTGGCTTTTCTGAAGACGAATTTGATGTTGTGACGGCTTTTATATTTACTGTAATGTCAGTGGGGTTTTCTATTAAGTGTTATTATGCTATATTTTTTCTTAAATAAAAGTGAAATATGGTACAATAACCCTAGAATGATATGACTACTAAAGGAGGAAATAAATGCCTAAAGGACAGATATGTAAAGCATTAAGCGGGTTTTATTACATTGATTATAAAGGTAAACGTTATCAAACACGAGCACGAGGTAATTTTAGAAATCGAAATATTACACCACTTGTCGGAGATTGGGTAGAATTTGAGAGTACAAATGAAACAGACGGTTATATTTTAGATGTTTATGAGCGTAAAAATGATTTAGTTAGACCACCAGTCGCTAATATTGATCAGGGCGTTGTCGTATCAAGCTGTGTTGAACCTAATTTTTCAACGAATCTTTTAGATCGCTTTTTAGTTACTCTATCTGAAAAAGACATCGACCCGATTATTTATGTGACTAAAATGGATTTAGCCAATGAAGAAGAACGTAATCATATAGCAGTCATTCAAACAGAATATGAAAAAATAGGCTATCCTGTTTTATTAGCTGAAAAAAACTCATTAGAGGATTTAACGCGTTTTTTTAAAGACAAACTAACTGTGTTTATGGGACAATCAGGTGCAGGTAAGTCGACTTTGTTAAATCAATTATCACCAGATTTATCATTAAAAGTAGGAGAGATTTCCGAAAGTTTGGGACGTGGTCGCCATACAACGAGACATGTTGAACTGATTGATTTATTTGGCGGATTAGTAGCAGATACTCCTGGTTTTAGTTCAATTGATTTCTTAGAAATGACATTGGATGAATTGCCGAAACGTTTTCCAGAATTTGTTGAAGCGTCAGTTTACTGTAAATTTAGAGAATGCAAACATCGTCATGAACCAAAATGTGAAGTGAAAAGAAGAGTTGAAATAGGTGAAATATTATCTAGTCGATATGATCACTATTTACAATTTTATGATGAGATTGATAACCGAAAACCAGTATATAAAAAAAATAAATAAAAGTGAGGAAAAAACTATGGTAAAGATAGCACCATCAATATTAAGTGCAGATTTTTCAAAATTGGGAGAAGATGTTAAACGTGTTGATAAAGCAGGAGCAGATTATATTCACATTGATGTCATGGATGGCCAGTTTGTTCCCAATATTACATTTGGTCCGGCACTTATTTCATCTATTAGACCAGTCACTGATTTAGTGTTTGACGTACATTTGATGATGGTTGAACCAGAGCGTTTTATTGAAGAGTTTGCTAAGATAGGATCTGATATTATTACCGTACATGCTGAAAGTACGAAACATTTACACCGTGTCATTCAACAAATTAAAGCAAGTGGTGTAAAAGCAGGAGTTGTCATTAACCCAGGAACACCAGTTGAGATGATTAAGCCTGTTTTATCAATGGTTGATTTAGTCTTAGTAATGACAGTTAACCCAGGATTTGGTGGTCAAAAATTCATCTCAGAATGTTTAGATAAAGTAAGTGAACTAGCAGAGTTACGACAAGCTAAAGGATACACTTATGAAATTGAAGTTGACGGTGGCGTGGATGATAAGACTGCAAAAGAATGTGTTGAAGCAGGAGCAGATGTGTTAGTGGCCGGATCATATGTTTATAAATATGATGATGTCGCTGAGCCGATTAAAAAATTAAAAGAAGCAGGTAAGTAATGAAAAAGTCGGTTATTGTGTTGGCCGGTAGTGATAAATCATTATGGCCAAGCATGGATAGATTTGATGAAGCAAGTCATATTATTGGGGTTGATAGGGGAGCTTACGAAGGTGTTCGTCATGGGTTATCTGTTGATGTGGCGGTAGGTGATTTTGACTCACTAAGTTCTGAAGAACTGTCTTATGTTAAAGAACATGTAGAAAAAGTGACACAATACCCAGCTGAAAAAGATGAAACGGATACTGAAATTGGTATTTCTGTCGCTAGTGAACTATCAGAAGACGCTAAAATCATCCTAATAGGTGGTACTGGCGGGCGAATAGATCATTTTCTAGCTAATCTATGGTTGCCATTGCAAGATCGCTTTAAATCAGTCGCTACAAGGCTTGTGATAAAAGACAATCAAAATACGATTTCTTATTTTCTGCCAGGAGATTATACAATTGAAAAAGAGCCAGATAAAAAATATTTAGCATATGTTTGTTTAACACCTATGACACATTTATCGTTATATGATGCGAAGTATCGTTTAGATGATGTTGATGTGATGCAACCAACTTCCTATGCAAGTAATGAATTCATTGGTAAAACAACAAGATTTTCATTTTCAAGTGGCATGATGTGTGTCATTCAATCTAAAGACAAATAAAAAAAGCAGCCTCTAGTTAGGTTGCTTTTTTAATATCTATTTTATTAAACGCGTTCAACTTTACCAGATTTCAAAGCACGAGCAGAAACCCAAACTTTTTTTGGTTTACCGTCAACTAAAATACGAACTTTTTGAAGATTAGCTCCCCAAGTACGTTTAGATGCGTTCATTGCGTGAGAACGGTTGTTACCAGTTCTTGCTTTACGACCAGTTATATAACATTGTTTTGCCATGATATTCCCTCCTTTGCTTTGCTGGCATTTTTACGATTCTATTAATCATACTAAAACAATTTATCATAAAAAGAAACAAAAAGCAATAAAAAATATGATAAAGTTACAATAAAAGCGATGTTATAAGCGTTTAAAGATAATTATTCTTTAATAAAAATCGTGTTTATGATAAACTAAAGAATGATAATGGGTAATACTGACTTTGAGGAGGTAGTAAAATGGCTGTAAAAATTAAAACACAAGCTGGAACCATTGAAATTTCAAATGATGTTATAGCAACAGTTGTCGGTGGTGCTGCCACAGATATTTACGGGATTGTTGGTATGGCAAGCAAAAATCAAATTAAAGACAATTTAAATGATATTTTAGGTAAAGAAAACTATTCTCGTGGGGTAGTAGTACGCCAAGAAGAAAACGGTGTAGCAGTGGATGTGTACATCATGGTAAGTTACGGAACAAAAATTTCTGAAGTAAGTCGTAATGTGCAAGAAAAAGTCAAATACAATCTTGAAACAATGCTTGGCGTTGTTGCAAACTCAGTAAATGTTTTTATACAAGGCGTGCGTGTGCAACCTGAATAAAATCATGTGCTATTAAGTGTTAAACATACGAGGAGGAACATTTTAGTGGAACTAAAAGCAATCAACGGAGGGCAATTTCAAGCAATGGTACAAGTTGGAGCCAATAGACTGAACCAAAACGCCGAATTTGTCAATTCTTTAAATGTTTTCCCGGTACCAGATGGTGACACGGGAACAAATATGGATTTATCGATGACTAGTGGAGCAAAAGCTGTTAGAGAGGCAACAACGGAACATGCTGGAGAATTAGCTGCAATCTTATCTAAAGGCCTTTTAATGGGTGCACGTGGTAACTCTGGCGTTATCTTGTCACAATTATTCAGAGGATTCTCAAAAAAAATTGAAGATAAAGAAGAATTAAACGCACAAGACTTAGCAGATGCGTTTAAAAATGGTGTAGAAGTTGCGTATAAAGCAGTGATGAAACCTGTTGAAGGAACAATTTTAACTGTCTCTAGAGGTGCTGCGATTGCCGCTGAGAAAAAAGCAAAAGAGAGTGATGATGCATTAGAAGTCATGGAAGCTGCTCTAAAAGGTGCTAAAAAAGCGTTAGCTAAAACACCTGATATGTTGCCTGTCTTAAAAGAAGTTGGTGTTGTCGATAGTGGTGGACAAGGACTTGTTTTTATCTATGAAGGTTTCGTTGAGTCTTTATCTGGCAAAGTAGTTGAAAGTGAAATTTATCAACCATCACCAGCTCAAATGGAAGAGATGGTTAATGCTGAACATCATCGTAGTGTTCAAAGCCATATGTCAACTGAAGACATTAAATTTGGCTACTGTACAGAAATTATGGTAAAAATTGGTGAAGGACCAACAGTTGATAGTACGTTTGATTATGACACATTTAGAAATTACTTAAATGAAATTGGTGATTCATTATTAGTTGTAGCCGATGATGAAATCATCAAAGTTCATGTTCATACAGAGCAACCTGGTAAAGTCATGAATTATGGTCAAAAATTTGGTTCATTAATCAAAATTAAAGTAGATAACATGCGCTTGCAACACGAATCATTACTTGACACTCCAAGTGCACCAGTTGCAGAAGAACCAAAAGAAAAAGTACCTTATGGTATTATTTCAATTGCTGCTGGTAAAGGAGTTCAAGACTTGTTTAGTAGCATGGGTGTTAATCATGTGATTAGTGGTGGACAAACAATGAATCCAAGTACAGAAGATATTATGTTAGCAATCCAATCAGTGAACGCTGAAAACGTGATTATCTTACCTAATAATAAAAATATCTTCATGGCAGCTGATCAAGCAGCAGAAGTCAGTGATGTGCCAACGATCGTGATTCCATCGAAAACAATTTCTCAAGGAATGACGGCACTATTAGGATTTAACGATCAAGTATCACTTGAAGAAAACCAAAAAAACATGTTAGAAATGCTTGATGGTGTAACAAGCGGTCAAGTCACAACGGCTGTTCGTGACACAAGCATTGATGGCGTTGAAATTAAAAAAGACGATAACTTGGGCATGGTTGAAGGAAAAATTGTGGTATCAACTCCAAGTCGTTTTGATGCATGTTTAGAAACATTAAAACAAATGATTGATGATGACACTGAAATTGTGACAATCTTAATTGGAGAAGATGGAACAAATGAAGAAGCATCATTATTAGAAGAAGCGTTGCTTGAAATGGATAGTGATTTAGAAGTTGAGATTCATCAAGGAGATCAACCAGTTTATCCATATTTATTTGCAGCTGAATAAGATAAAAAAGTCAAACATTGGTTTGACTTTTTTTAACAGTTAAAAAGGAGGAGTCAAAGTGAAACAGTTAAGTGATAGTATCGCGACACTTAATGGTGTTGGTCCAAAGCGTGTGGAGACGCTCAAAACATTACACATAGAAACGATTAATGATTTACTGACACATTATCCGTTTCGCTATGACGATATCCAAGAAAAAAAGTTAGAAGAAATTAGTGACCAAGAAAAAGTAGTCTTAAAAGGTATTGCCCTTTCTGATGGGGTAGTCAATTACTATGGGCATAAAAAAAGCCGTTTAGTTTTTCGAATGATGGTGGAGCAAGCTGTTATAACTGTGACGTTTTTCAATCAACCCTTTTTAAAAAATAAAATTCGTTCGTCAGAAGAAATTGCCATTTTTGGTAAATGGGATGCAAAGAGAAAGTCGTTAACAGGTCTAAAAATAATGGCGACACAGCAGCAAGAAGAAGAGTTTACTCCCATTTATAGTGTGAATAAACATATCAAACAACAAACACTGGTTCAACTGATTAAACAGGGGTTTGAAGGGTACGGTGAGTTGGTTGAAGAAAACTTACCAGATTATTTATTGGACAAATATAAGCTGATGCCTAAACAACAAGCTGTTAGAGCGATGCATTTTCCAGAATCAATTGAAGAAAATCGTTTAGCCAAAAGGCGATTAGCTTTTGAAGAATTTTTCTTATTCCAATTAAAGATGATTCAATTAAAGGAGGAAGAAACAGCCAAAGAACACGGCAATCCTATTTTATATGATGTGGATGAGTTGAAACAGTTTATTAAGACATTACCGTTTGAATTAACGAATGCTCAAAAACGAGTTGTCAACGAAATTTGTGCTGACATGAGAAGTCCTTATCATATGCATCGCTTACTGCAAGGAGATGTTGGTAGCGGGAAAACGATGGTGGCAGCGCTGGCTTTATTTGCAGCCCACACGGCATCCTATCAAGGAGCGTTGATGGTACCAACCGAAATTTTAGCAGAACAACATATGGAAAGTCTAAGTGAATTGTTTGAAAATACGCCAGTTAGAGTATCATTATTAACAGGTTCGACAAAGACCAAAGCACGTCGACAAATTTTAACCGAATTAGCAGAAGGTGATATTGATATTTTAGTTGGGACACATGCCTTAATCCAAGAAGAAGTTCAATTCAAAAATTTAGGTCTTGTCATCACAGATGAGCAACATCGTTTTGGTGTGAATCAGCGAAAAATATTACGAGAAAAAGGCAATCATCCAGATGTGTTGTTTATGACAGCGACACCAATACCTAGAACGTTGGCCATCACAGCTTATGGCGAAATGGATGTGTCGATTATTGATGAGTTACCAGCCGGACGAAAACCCATCGAAACACGTTGGGCCTTGCCAAAACAATTGGATAGTATTTTAGCAACTATGCGTGAGTTACTAAAACAAGGACAACAAGCGTATGTGATTTGTCCGTTGATTGAAGAGTCAGAGATGCTAGATGTAAAAAATGCAACGGAAATTTACGAACACTTATCAGCCTCTTTCTCTCCGACGTATCATGTTGATTTATTACATGGAAAGATGAAGGCTGATGAAAAAGACGCTATCATGCAAAAGTTCAAAGACAATGATACACAAGTATTAGTTTCAACAACTGTTATTGAAGTGGGTGTGAACGTCCCAAATGCCACGATGATGGTTATTATTGATGCAGACCGTTTTGGTTTAGCTCAGCTTCATCAGTTGCGTGGACGTGTTGGACGTGGGGAAAAAGCATCTTATTGTGTGTTGATAGCTAATCCAAAGAGTGAGCAAGGTAAAGAGCGAATGAAAATCATGACTGAAACGACAGATGGTTTTGTATTGAGTCAAAAAGATTTGGAAATGCGAGGTCCTGGAGACTTTTTCGGCGCCAAACAATCTGGTTTGCCTGAATTTAAAGTGGGGGATATGGTAGCTGATTTTATTATGTTAGAAACAGCAAGAGAAGAAGCCATCAGTCTTTGGAAAACGCCTGATTGGGTACAGGATAAATCGTTTGTACCATTAGCTAAGAGTATCAAGAGCACAACATATCAATTAAATCATTTAGATTAACATGATATAATGAATGTAAATTGTAAAAAAGTGAGGAAATCAATCATGAAAATAGCGGTAGATGCTATGGGTGGAGACAACGCGCCAAAAGCAATTGTTGAAGGTGTGATGTTAGCCAAAAAAGATTTTCCAGATATTGAATTTTTATTATTTGGAAAAGAATCAGCCATTAAAGAATATGTGACAGACGATAAAAATATTACGATTATTCACACAGATGAAAAAATAGAAAGTGATGATGAGCCAGTTAGAGCGATTCGACGAAAAAAACAAGCATCAATGGTTTTAGCAGCTCAAGCTGTTAAAGAAAAACAAGCAGACGCGTTGTTTTCTGCAGGTAATACAGGTGCTCTTTTAGCAGCTGGGCTATTTATTGTGGGACGTATCAAACAAGTGGAGCGACCAGGCTTGATGACAACGATGCCAGTTTTTACAGGTGAAAAAGGGGCTGGATTTGATTTTATTGATATGGGAGCAAATGCTGATAATAAGCCAGAACATTTGTTAACGTATGGTATTTTAGCGTCTTATTATGCCAGTCAAGTTCGTGCCGTGAAAAATCCTCGTGTCGGTCTTTTAAACAATGGGACGGAAGATACTAAAGGAAGCGAGCTAACGAAAAAAGCATTTGAATTATTAAAAGAAGAACCAAGTTTAAATTTTGTCGGAAATGTTGAAGCAAGAGATTTATTTAATGGTGTCGCAGATGTGGTTGTGACAGATGGGTTTACTGGAAATGCCGTGTTAAAATCCATTGAAGGAACAGCTCAAGCTATTATGAGTAATTTAAAATCATCAATTTTAGATAGTGGATTAAAAGGCAAAATGGGCGCATTGCTATTAAAAGATAGCTTAAAAGAATTAAAACAAAAAATGGACTACTCAAATCATGGCGGAGCTGTCTTGTTTGGTGTCAAAGCACCTGTTGTTAAAACACATGGCTCAACAGGACCAGATGCGGTGAGACACACAATTAGACAAATCCATACGATGCTTGAAAAAGATGTAGTAAATAATTTAGTTACTTATTTTGATGAGCATCAAGCATAGACAAAAAAAGCATTTACAAGTAAAATACTAAGTAGAGTGAGTGGCTTAATAAAAGGAGGAACTTACATGTCTAGAGATGACGTATTTGGTAAAATCCAAACAATTATCGTTGAGCACTTTGAAGTAGATGAAGATAAAGTGACTGAAACAACAAATATCAAAGAAGATTTAGATGCAGATTCAATTAGCATTATGGAATTTGTTTTAGAATTAGAAGATGTCTTTGATGCAGAAATTTCTGATGAAGATGCAGAAAAAATTGAAACAGTTGGCGCAGCAGTTGATTATATCGTTGCAAACCAATAATAAGTAGGGTATCACATAAAGTGGTACTCTTTTTTATTGCCATAAAATAAAAAACTACCAGTCATATGACTGGTAGAAAAAAGGAGTTGTTTTATTTACTTTGGGGGAGTAAATAAAGTAAAAAAATGTAGGGTTGTTTGTTACTACATAAAGAATAATAAATCTTAGCTATGAAATAAATATGAAGACATGTGTGCAATTATTTGAATAAAATTCGATTAATTATCGGCTAAATACGCTTCTTTTTTAAGACGTGTTAATTGTTTAAAGGCATATTCTTTTTTCATGGCTTCACTTTTTGTTTCAAATACTTCATGGTGAATCATTTTTGCCGGTTGTCTTTTTTTTAGTCTAGTATATTTTGACCCCTTACCAGAGTTATGCTCATCTAGTCGTCTTTCTAAGTTTGTGGTATAACCAGCATAAAAAGTATTGTCAGCACATAATAATACGTAAAAATAGTGATGTTTAGCTTGTGCCATGAAGCATCCCCTTAATCTCTGGTAAATACTCATTATCCTCACCATAAACATAAAGAGGGGGAAGAATTCTTAATCCATCTGTTTTCCCATCTTTAATTCCTTCAATAAGTAATGTATTGGCTTCTTTATTCGTTTTGGGGTAGACAAATTGGATTCGTTTTGGGGCAATACGATTTTTTTCCATACTATGTAAAATATCAATCAGTCGATCCGGTCTGTGTACCATCGCAATTTTCCCATTCATTTTTAATAGCTTAGAGGCTTGTTGAAACACATCATCAATTCCTAAATGAATTTCATGACGCGCAATGGCTAAATAAGGATTAGGATTTTTTTTACTATTGGGTGCTTCTTTAAAGTAAGGTGGGTTACACGTGATAAAATCTACTGAATCGGGTTTGATAAATTGCGTGATGTTTTTAATATCAGCATGAATCATGGTCATAGAGTCGTTAAACTGGTTTAATTCGATACTGCGTTTCGCCATATCATAGAGCTTTTCTTGTAGTTCAACGCCAGTAATCGTTGCGTGTGTTCTAGGGCGCATAAATAGGCCGATAGCACCATTTCCAGCGCAAAAGTCGACGATAGTCCCTCTTCTAGGAATCGAGGCAAAATAGGCCAATAAAACGGCATCTAAAGAAAATGAAAACACCTCTGAACTTTGAATGATTTGTATATTCTGGGACAACAGCTGATCGATGCGTTCCCCTGGAAAAAGTTTGGTAGTCAATAAAGTCACATCCTTTGATATCATTTGTATATTATATCAAAGATACCTCGAAATAGAATAAGAAAAACTTGCAAGTTTTGATAGAATTCGGCATACTAATAGGGAATTTAATGTAAAGGATGAAAAAAATGTATCGAGTACTTTTAGCGGTTGTTCGATTTTTAACGTTTGTTATTAATACTAACTCAAGATTTGTTGGTAAAGACAATCTACCAAAAGATAAAAATTATGTCCTAGTCAGCCCACATAGAACATGGTTTGAACCATTGTACTTTGCTATGGGAGCTTGGCCGAAAAAATTTGCTTTTATGGCAAAAAAAGAATTATTTAAAAATCCGATCTTATCTTATATCTTGAAAAAATGTCATGCTTTTCCTGTGGATCGTGATAATCCTGGCCCTAGTGTGATTAAAACACCAGTTAAAACATTGAAAAACACTGATTTAAGCGTCATGGTCTTTCCTAGTGGCAGTCGTTACTCTGACGAACTAAAAGGTGGTGCGGCACTTATCGCAAAAATGGGGAAAGTTGATATTATTCCAGCTGTGTACCAAGGACCATTGACATTCGGTGGATTGTTTACAAAACGTCGTGTGACAGTTGCGTATGGAACGCCAATTGATATCTCAGATATTAAAAAAATGGACAAAGATGGCATTGCAGAAGTGGAAAGACGTATGCAAGAAGCATTTAATCAATTAGATTATCAAGTCAATCCAGATTTCGTTTATGTGCCACCAGTTAAAAAAGAAAAAATAGACTCTTAGAAATTATTCTAAGGGTTTTTATTTTTTATTGTTGACATGTAGTTAATACAACATCACGTTTGATGGGCATATTTAAATTTTAAATGAATAAAAATGAGAGGTCGTGTTCTTAACTAATAGGTTATTATTTGTAAGGTCATAGTAGTTTTGTTCAAAAATCTGTATATAAAGAAGTTAACAGAAATACTAAAATAAGACTAATATGATCGTAAAAAATAAAAAACTCTCACCATAAAATGATGAGAGAAGGAAGGAAAAAATAAAAAATTTATTTAGCTATTTATTTCTTTTTGGGGGAAAAGAAATAACGTGGATGGTAGGATTCGAACCTACACCTCAAAGGATAAAGAATGAACTGTCTGTTAAATCTCAATGAGTCAAAACACCTCGTTCACCCACAACATAATTAAGTTGTATCAATTAACTATAAACATAGTTTAGCGTGAACCCCTTAAATTTAGCTTAAAAAAGTCTATAGAATTTATGAAATGTGAGAAAAAGTTTTCGTAAAAAAAGTAAGTAGGTCAAGATAAGGAATCCATTAAACAATCTGATTAAAGTTTGTTATAATGGAGAGAAGACCTTTTTGGAGGAATACGATGAAATTTTTACAGACAGCTGATTGGCATATAGGACGTAAATTAAATGGATTCAGTCTACTAGAAGAACAACGAGATGCATTTGATAAAATGCTACAGGTTGCGACAGAACAAGATGTCGATGCAATTGTTGTCGCAGGAGATTTATACGATCGCTCGATGCCGTCTGTTGAGGCAGTTGAGTTGTTAAATACGATGATGATTGAGATGAATCTGGTGCATCAATTTCCTGTCTTAGCCATTTCAGGCAATCATGACAGTGCGACAAGATTATCAACAGGATCTCCTTGGCTGGAAAAAGAGCAATTCTATTTATACACACAGTTGGAACAATTTTTCTCTCCTGTTGTGGTAGGTGATACACAGTTCTTTTTACTGCCTTACATTGAGCCGGTTCATGCAAGATTGTATTTTAATGACGATACACTAGTGACTATTCCACTTGTTATGGAACGTCTTATGACAGAAGCAAAATCATTATTTCTACCAGATAAATACCATGTGTTAGTTAGCCACTTTTTTGTGACTGGCGCGTGTAAAAGTGAATCTGAGACACCGCTTGAAGTTGGAGGGCTTTCTAGTGTACCAGCTGATATGTTTGAGCTGTTTGACTATGTGGCATTAGGGCATTTGCATGATAAAAATGCATTAAGCAATCAAGCGTTGATTAAATACAGTGGGTCATTACTGAAATACTCATTATCTGAGAGAAATCAGGATAAAGGTGTCCGTGTAGTGACTCTAAAAGATGACGGCGTAGACAGTCAGTTTATTCCAATAGCCCCTTTACGAGATGTGGCCCTTTTACGTGGCGAATTTTCAGAATTAACAGATTATGAGTTCTATCAAGACGTAAATCGTGAAAATTATATTGCAGTTGAGTTAACTGATAAAACGAGTGTGCCAAATGCTTTATCAGAACTTAGACAAATTTATCCACGAATGATTAGTTTAGAACGTATCAGCGAACAAAAAGATATCACGGATGAGCGCTATGACGATATCGAGATAAAAAAAGTCTCCCCAAAAGAAGTCATTGCAAACTACTTTGAAGACGTGACCGATGAATCTCTAACCACAAAGCAACATGAATGGTTAGAAGAAGTATTGATTGATGTAGAAAAAGAAAAATAGGAGGGAAATCATGAAGCCTTTAACATTAACGTTAGAACATTTTGGACCATATGAAGATGAGACGATTGATTTTTCTTCTTTTTACGCACAATCATTGTTTTTAATTTCAGGTAAAACAGGTTCTGGGAAGACAACACTTTTTGATGCGATGAGTTATGCATTATACGGAAATACATCAGGTGACGCTCGTGAAGCAAAAGAAATGCGGTCAAATTTTTCGACGATTGATGATGTGACACGCGTAACATTTGTGTTTGAACATGACAAAAAAACGTATCATATCGTTCGTGAGCCGGAGCAATTACGTAGAAGGTTACGTGGTGAGGGAGAAAAATTAGAAAAAGCCAAATCAGTTTTGACGATTTTTGATGAAGATGGGAAAGAAGAAGCACAGTATACCAAACAAATGGATGTTAACATTCATATCCAAGAGTTATTACAACTTAGTGCAAAACAATTTTCGCAAATCGTGATGTTGCCACAAGGTGATTTTCAACGGTTTCTACAATCTGATAGTGACAATAAAGAAGCAGTTTTACGCCAGTTATTTGATACTTCTAAGTATCAAGAAATCGCTAGAAAGCTTAAAGATAAGAAAAAAGAACAATCTAACGAGTTAAAGAAAGAACAACAAAAATTACAAACGCTCTTTGAACAAGTCGAATGGGATGAAGAATTCCTAGAAACTGTGTCAGGTGATAGGACAATCGAAGAAAAATTAGCGTTATATGATAAACAAAAACAAAAAAAAGAGCAACACATTGCTGATTTAAATGATAATGTGACGTTAGTTAAGAAAGAACGGGATGACCAACTTGCTAGGTTAGAAGTAGCTCGAGCGTTAGAAAAATTATTTGTCGAAAAAGAAGAAACCGAAAAAATGCTAGAGAAACGATTGCTTGAAACAGAGAAAATCAATGACTTGAAACAACGTATGACACGTTTTTCTCAATTAGAACCATTAGAAAAAGTACTGATTGATATCAGCGCTTCTCAGATAAAGCTAGATGAACAAGAGCAACAACAAACGATAACCAAAACAGAACTCCACGAGGTAGAAAAACATTACTTGGAATTAGTTGATAAGAAAAGAGCACTAGATAATCAAGAAACAACGATAAAAGAGCTTGAAACTTATTTGGTGAAATTAGAAGAACGTCTGCCATTATTTGAAGAAGAAGCACAGTTAGTTAAAAAACTAGCAGAGTTAGTCATAGAAGAAGAAAAACAAGCAGTTGAATTAAAAAAGTTTGAAACACATGTTGAAAAAGCTAAGAAAAGCCAAGATGAGTTGCAACAAGCAGTGGATACTATTCCTTCTTTATACAAGGAACTGACTAACTTAAAAGAAAAACAAGTGAAAGAAACAGCATTATTAGACGATGTGACATCTTTTCAAACTTATCTTGGTGAAGAAGAGTCTTTAAAAAAAGAGTATGAAAAACATGAAGAGACAATGTCGTTACGACAAAAAGAATTAGAGGACTTAAAGCTTAAATTAGCAGAGAAAAAAGATTCGTGGGCACGAGGTCAAATTGCTAGATTGAGTTTAGATTTGATAAACGGTGAACCTTGTCCAGTTTGTGGCGCGATTGACCATCCAGAACCTGCTCATGTAACACAACTATCCAAAGAAGAGTTTGATGTCTTAGAACAGGAAATAGAAGGTCTCACAACAAAAGAAGAGCAGTTAGTTCAAGATATCAGTCATCTACAAGCACAAAAAGATGCGATACAAGATAAAGTAACTAGTTTAGTATCCAAACAAACCAGTTTATCAGAGAAAATATCAACTAATATGGCAGAGGTAGATAAGACACATTGGTTAGAAACAGTGACTAAACAAGTTAAAATAACCACTCAACAAGTGAGTGATTATACACAACAGCTAACAGAACTTGAAGTCAAACAAGAAGAGTTGGAACAAGCTAAGGCTGAGTTAGGTCAGCTTGATAAAAAACGAAGTGAAAGTCAGGTTACTATCCAGCAAATCAAAGAAGAAAAACGATTGTGTCAACATAGTAATGATGAGTTGAAAAAACGTATAGGAACAGATATCACTTCTTTTGAAGAAGCAAAAAAAGAACAGAAAACAATCAAGCAACAAATTGATACTTGGTATGAAGAAAGCAAACAATGTGACAAATCATTATCTGAGATGATGACTGATAAAACGAAATTACAAACAAGGCTAGAGGAATTAGAACATAATAAACAAGTCCTACAAAACGAATTAACCGAACTTGAAAAAAGTAAAACAGCCTTTTTATTTGATTATCAGTGGGATGAAGAGATGCTTCAAACTATCTTAGCCGATAAAGAAAATAAAGTCAGGTATGAAGAAACCATTGCTCAATTTGAAAAAGAAATTTACTCATTAAAAGAAACGTTATCGAGCTTGAAAGATAAAACGAAAGAAGCAGATAAACCAGATTTAACAAAATTAGAGAAACTATACCAAGTAGCAAACCAAAAGTATGAACAAGTGATAGATGATAAACGTCAACAAGAAATTAAATTGGAGAATAACAATAAAACAATTCAAACGATTCAGACATTGATGACAGATATCAAAGAAGATATGCGAGTATTGCATGAGCTGAGTGTGTTATCAGATGTGTTAAATGGAGATAGTGACCATAAATTAAGCATTGAGCGATATGTGTTGCAAAGCTATCTGCGTAAAATTTTGGCCGTTGCAAACCACACATTGAAAAAACTCACACGAGGTCGATATACCTTTGCATTAAGAGATGCTAAACAATCCTCGAAGAAAAAAACAGGTTTAGAAATTGATATTTTTGATGACAATGTGGGGCAACTAAGAGGAGTCAATACTCTGTCAGGTGGCGAGAGTTTTATTGCGTCTCTTACATTAGCATTGGCACTAGCTGAAGTGATTCAAAGTGAAGCAGGCGGTGTGAAAATTGATGCGATGTTTGTTGACGAAGGGTTTGGCTCGCTAGATGAGGAAGCACTTGAAACAGCGATTCGTGCGCTTGAAACAATGGGTGAGAGTAATCGATTGATTGGCATTATTTCTCATGTTAATGAATTAAAAGAAAGAATCCCACAACAATTAAAAATATCAGTGTCTAAAGACAATCGAAGTCATGCGACACCACAGCTAGAATTCACGTAAGGAGTGGTAAAATGAAGTGGTCCATACCGGAAAAAGTAATAGAAGAAGGACGAGAGTGTGCCAAAGAAGGCAGGGTTGTCTCTTGGTCTAAAAATCTAGAAAGACGTGTATGGTACGCTGAAGTCATCGGAAGTGACATGCTTTATGTTGAACTAGACGGAACAGCTAAAGAAGATGATGTATGCCAGTGTATGTATTGGGAACAACATGGTTATTGCAAGCACACAGTAGCAGTAGAACTTGCAATGCGTGAACAAGGGGTATCACGATTTATTCCTCGTACGGAATTAAAAGAAACAGATGCACCAAAAGTTATTTCTCCAGCGGTTGTTTTCACAAAAGGATTTGAACGACTGCAAGAAGCAGAACTTAGAAAACTGATTAGACAAACAGATGATTTGTTTTTAACATATGGAATAGACATTGTCCCAACGTCTGAGTATCATGATGAACAATCCGTTTTGGGACTCCATTTAAGAATCGGAAGACGAGATACACCAAATAAAACGTATGTTGTAAAAAATATGGATGAATTTTTAGAAGCATATAAACAAGATAGGGAAATTCGGATTAGCACGATTAATTGGAAAGTCGGAGCAACTGCATTTAATTCAGAAGATAATGCATTGATTCGTAGTATGTTGGCTATGAAAGAACAACAAACATTAGTCGTTAATAGTCGCTCACAAGCTAAATCTGTGATTGATAGACGCTATATGATATTAAGTAAGCAAGAAGCACGTGAGTTATTTGATCACTTTAAACATGACAAGTCATTTGTTATAAAAGGGTTTGATACTCAGATTAAACGTGCGGTGATTCATCAAGGGAAGATTCCGTTGACAGTAACTTTATCACCAGTGGGTTTAACGGATTACGAATTGACAATTATTGATCCGTTTATTGTGTTTTTAGAAGAATACCAATGGTTAGTTGGAACAGATGGCTTTTACGAATTAACAGAAGAGCAAGCATCTAGTTATCAAGTATTAACCCAAATGCTGAAACGACTTGATAAGCCAACAATTTACTATACCAAAGATCAGGTGAGTTCACTCTTTTCGTATGTTTTACCTCAACTAGCATTGTTGTGTGACTTTGAATTACCCGAATCATTAGATGATGAGGTATTACGATATCCATTAGATATTAAGTTGTACTTCCACAAAGAAGAGGCATCATTAGTAGTTCGTGTTGATTTTTGTTACGGGGATTATGTCTTTTCAAATGAATCGAAATATAGCACGTCCATCGGTGAAGAAGGTGTCGTGTTACGTGATAAAGTACAAGAGGAACGGCTACTGACACTATTACGTCATTATGGGTACGGAACTTATGCACAAAAATATAGCAAAACTTTTCCAAATGATTTGGAACGTTTTTACTTCTTCACAAGAGAAATTCCAACGTTTGAAACATATACGACTGTGCATCTTTCAGATGATATTAAAGCTTTGTATTTAACAGCAGATGAGCATCAACCAAAAGCTCGTATTATTGAAAATGGGTCATGGTTTGATATCCAATTTGATATTTCATCTGTTGATGAAACAGAAGTCAATGACGTATTAAGTAGTTTAATGAAAAATAAAGAGTATCATCAGCTACGCAATGGTCAGGTGTTGATGCTTGATGATGATGCATATAAAGAAACCAATCAAATGCTACGCTTGTTGCGTGAAGATATTCGTCTAGATGGTAATCGTTTAGAAGTCCCAACGTATCGTAGTTTAGTATTGAGTGAAGCTATGACACAGTTATCAGATGTTGAGACGAGTGATTATTTTGAAACGATGGTTGACGAGTTGACCCATCCTGAAAAGGTTGAAGTTTCTTTACCGAATAAATTAAATGCCACGTTACGTGACTATCAAATCACGGGATTTAAATGGTTTAAAACACTTAGTAAGTATCATTTTGGTGGCATATTAGCTGATGATATGGGGTTAGGTAAAACCATTCAGACTATTGCGTATTTACTGTCAGAAAAAGAAGATGGCGAGCTGACAAAACCAAGTGTCATCGTAGCTCCAGCTAGTTTGTTGTATAATTGGCAACTTGAGTTAGAAAAATTTGCACCAAGTTTAAAATCTAAGTTGATTATCGGTGGAAAAGAAGAGAGAAACGAACAAATTGCGTCACTTGATGATGTTGATGTGGCGATTATTTCTTATTCAACGTTACGTCAAGATAGTACAGAATTTAGAAAAATTGATTGTCACAGTGTGATTTTAGATGAAGCACAAATGGTGAAAAATTCGACAACAAAAACGTTCCAATCAATATCTGGATTAAAATCAGATCGCGTATTTGCTTTAAGTGGGACGCCAATTGAAAATAGATTAGAAGAATTATGGTCATTATTTAAATTATTGATGCCGGGATTTTTCCCACCAAAACGTCGGTTTAAGCAGCTTGAAACAACTGAAGTTGCCACAATGATTAAGCCTTTTGTATTACGTCGAGTGAAAAAAGAAGTCTTACAAGATTTACCAGATAAAGTGGAAACAGATCGATATTCTCAATTAACAGAGGAACAAAAAACCGTGTACGTGGCTTATTTAAAACAAATTCAAGAATCTATGTCACAGCTTAATGAAAAAGATTTCAACAAACAACGTATGTCAATTTTAGCTGGTATTACTCGGCTGCGTCAGATTTGTTGTCATCCAGGATTATTCATTGATGGTTACACAGGTGGTTCGGGAAAAATGGATCAAGCACTTGATTTGATTGAACAAGCCAAAAGTAATGGTCGACGCGTATTGTTATTTTCTCAATTTACTGGAATGCTAAGCATTTTAGAAGATGAGTTAGCAAAAAGAGACGTTGGCACGTTTTACTTGCGTGGCAGTACACCGGTGAAAGAGCGTCAAGAATTAGTGGAGCGATTTAATCGTGGCGAAAAAGATGTTTTCTTGATTTCACTTAAAGCTGGTGGAACAGGATTAAACCTTACAGGAGCAGATACGGTCATTTTATATGATTTATGGTGGAATCCAGCAGTTGAGGAACAAGCAACGGGTCGAGCTCATCGTATAGGTCAAACAAAAAAAGTAGAAGTATGGCGATTATTAGCTGAAGGCACCATTGAAGAACGAATGAATCAACTTCAATTAGAAAAGAAAGCCTTGTTCCAAAAAGTCCTTCATTCAGAAGATGCACCAGAATTGTCATCAATGACGATGGATGATATTAAACATATTTTAGCCATTGGTGATGAGGATTAACATGAAAGGCCACTCTTTCATGTTTTTCTTTTTGTATGTTATAGTTAGTTTATTTTACAGCATTTATTTAGGAGGAGTTAGATGGTAAAACGATTCTTTTCGTATTATCGACCGTATAAAGCATTATTCATTGTCGATTTTACAGGTGCAATTATCGCAGCATTACTTGAATTATCATTTCCGGTTATTGTTAATCAAGTGATTGATAAAATTATGCCGTTAAAAAATATTCGCTTGATTTTATTAGTCAGTGCGGCATTGTTTGGATTTTATGTCATCAATACCACATTACAGTATGTCGTGGTTTATTTTGGACATAAGTTAGGGGTTAATATCGAAACGGATATGCGTAATGAGTTATTTACGCACTTGCAAAAACAACCTTACGATTATTATGACAACCAAAAAACAGGAAAGTTGATGACACGTTTAACGAGTGATTTATTTGAAATTTCAGAACTGGCTCATCATGGACCAGAAGATGTGTTCATCACGATTATGACACTTGTAGGGGCATTTTTATTGATGTTTCAAATTCATCCTCAACTAGCTTTTGCGACAGCTGTGATGGTGCCTTTCATTACGATTGCATTAGTCTTTTTCAATAAAAAAATGACAAAAGTCAATACAACGATTTATGAAAATCTTGGTGAATTTAACGCAGGAATTGAAGCCAGTGTGAGTGGAATTCGTGTGACGCAAGCTTTTGCCAATGAAGAACATGAGGTCACTCGGTTTGCCGGACTAAATGAATTATATCGTCAATCAAAACTAGCTTTTTATAAAACGATGGCAGTGAGTTCATCATATAACTATTTGATGATTCGGTTGATTAATTTATTTGCTTTATTATTTGGGTCTTATTACACGATACGTGGGGACATAACCAATGGGAATTTCGTTGGGTTTATCTTGTTATCAAATGTGTTTGCTAGACCAATTGAGAAAATCAATATTATGATTGAGAGTTATCCAAAAGGGTTTGCCGGATTCAAGCGATTTGTTGAAGAGATTGACAAAGAGCCCTCTATCCAAGATAGTGACACGGCAGTTGACTTAAAACCAGTGACAGGAAACATTGAATACAGAGATGTTTCATTTAGCTACAGTGATGGCACGCAAGTATTTGATAACTTATCTTTAGATATAAAATCAGGGGAAACAGTGGCTTTTGTTGGGCCAAGTGGGGCAGGGAAAACAACCTTATGCCATTTATTACCACGCTTTTATGATATTGATAGTGGTGATATTTTGATTGATGGTCAAAACATTCAAGACGTTACATTAAAATCATTGCGTGAACAAATTGGATTAGTCCAACAAGATGTCTTTTTATTTCCAGGAACGATTAAGGAAAATATTTTATATGGAAGATTAGATGCAACAGAAGAAGATATGCTAGAGGCCGTGAAACTCGCTCATTTAGAACAAGTTATAGACGGCTTGCCTGATGGGTTAGACACAGTCATCGGCGAACGTGGTGTGAGATTATCAGGCGGACAGAAACAGCGTGTGGCGATTGCTCGTATGTTTTTAAAGAATCCACCAATTTTAATTTTAGATGAAGCCACATCAGCTCTTGATACAGAAACAGAACAAGTGATTCAAGAGTCACTAGGTTCACTGGCTAAAGGACGCACGACTCTGATCATCGCACACCGTTTAGCGACAATTAAGGATGCAACTCGCATTGTTGTCATTGATACAACAGGTATCGTTGAAAGTGGCACACATGAAGAGTTAATGCAAAAACAAGGAGCATATAAAAAATTATATGACGCACAATTTAGAAACTAATGAAAAGCCAAGAGTCATGTTACTCTTGGCTTTTTTATGTGCTTGGTTTATAGGATAAAATATACCTACTAATAAAAATGGTACCTAAAAAGGCTATAGCCGAATTACATCAAGCATTATACTAAAATTTATAATCTATTGTTTAGATTGGATACTTTATTATTTCCTTTTTTTAATACTTGGCACGTTTATAGTGAATGATTTAGTTATATGTTTAAGTTTAACTTTTTAGCTACACGTTCTCCGTAGTCTTTATCCACTTTGTAGAATTGCGCCACTTGACGTTTTTTGATTTCTTCATTTTCAACAAGTGATAGCGATGCAACGATGTTATCGGTTAAACGCTCTTTTTCTTCTTCAGAAAAAATATTGTACAAGATGCCAGGTTGAGTATAAAAATCATCATTATAACTATAATTACCTACTTCGCCTGTGACTTCGTAATTCGTAGATTTAGCTTGTTTATCTTCTATTGTTCTATCAAAGCTGTTTGGCTCATAATTTATGCTTCCGTTTACATTTTTATACGCCATAGCACCATCTTGTTGATGATTGTGAACGGTTGCTTTTGGCATGTTTATTGGAAGTTGAGCACTATTAGCACCAACACGGTATCTATGAGCATCTCCATATGCAAATAAACGACCTTGTAATAATTTGTCAGGTGATACATCAATACCAGGTACAGTGTTACCAGGAGAGAATGTGGCTTGTTCTACTTCAGAAAAGTAATTTTCCGGGTTACGATTTAATGTCATGACTCCAACTTCAACGAGAGGATAAGTTTTTTGCGATACAGTTTTTGTGACATCAAATAGAGTCTCTTTCATATTTAGTCCGTCTTCAAAAGGAATGATTTGAACATAGAGTGTCCAAGAAGGAAAGTCATCATGTTTGATAGCATTTGATAAATCTTCAATATGATAATCTGGATTTTCACCCGCTAATTTTGCAGCTAATGAAGAATCTAAGTTTTTGACACCTTGGTTTGTTCTAAAATGGTATTTAATAAAATATTTTTCACCTGTTTGATTTACCCAAGTATATGTATGACTGCCGTAACCATGCATATGACGAAACGTTGCAGGAATACCACGATCACTCATTAAAATAGTCACTTGGTGTAATGATTCTGGCGAAAGAGACCAAAAATCCCACATAGCAGTCGGGCTTTTTAGATGGGTTCTTGGATCACGTTTTTGTGTATGTATAAAATCTGGAAATTTTAGAGGATCACGGATAAAAAAGATTGGTGTATTATTTCCTACTAAATCATAATTTCCTTCTTCCGTATAAAATTTAATTGCAAAACCTCTAGGATCACGTAATGTATCAGCAGCACCTAATTCTCCAGCTACAGTTGATAATCTGATAAACATGTCTGTTTCTTTACCAACTTCTGATAAAAAATTTGCTTTTGTATAATGAGAAACATCATTTGTTACTTTAAAAATACCGTGAGCACCCGCTCCTTTTGCGTGGACAACACGTTCAGGAACACGTTCTCGGTTGAAATGTGCTAATTTTTCTAATAAATGAACATCTTGAATTAAGACAGGACCAAATTCCCCTGCAGTTAAGGAATTTTGATTATCTCCAACATGTGCCCCATGAGATGTAGTTAAATAATTTTCATTCATTTCAATGCCCCCCTTCTTATTTCTTAACGCTAATACTATGTACAAGTAAAAAGAATGTCAAAGATTCTAACTTACGATGATATAATTTGTTGTTCATAACCATTAGAAATAGGAAATAATGAAGTAATTAAATCATTATTGTTTTTATAGGTTGAGAAATAAAAAAACCTTGAATGGCTTAACCATTCAAGGAAGGAGTTGTTTTTATTTACTTTGGAGGAGTAAATAAAATGAAAAAGTTTGTTAGGGTTGTTTTGTTGGTACATTTATATAATATCTATAATTTGTGAATTTTTTGTTAATAAATAGTGTAATAATTATAAATAATTGTTAAAGTTACTATTATTACATTAGATAATAATAGGCTAATACATTAAAAATATTATTCATTTTATTAGTTAATTAAATGATGTATAGTGTAGATATGATACATAATACGGTGAGGAATGTGAGTATGGAAAATAAATTAATGGAGAGATGGTTAGATTATACCAATCAACATAATAAGCTAGAAAAAAAATTAGAAAATACACTAAAAAGAAAAGTGAATTTATCATTAAATGAATATTATGTTTTATATTATTTGGGAAAGACACCTAGCCACTGTATTAAATTGATTGATATAAGTAAATATTTTAATTTAAGTCAAAGTGCGATGTCTAGAATGATGGTTAGAATGGAAAGTGAAGATTATGGTATGATAGAAAGAACGACGTGTCTAGATGACAAACGTGGTATATATATCCATCTAACAAAAAAAGGAAAAAATATGTTGATTGAAGCTGAGAGATATATAGAAATTATCCTAAATGAACGTTTATGATTAAGTCATTATGCTTGCTCATAGACTTTTTTTATTATAACATACTATCCATAAAATGCGTGCGCATGCATTTATATAAAACTTTCATGAAAGGTGAGGATCATGTTGAAGAATTTTACTGATAGTGTAACATTTAAGCGAGGATTAACATTAAAAAATAGATTGTTTATGGCCCCGATGACAACTAAGATGTCTTTTTACGATGGTGTTATTACAACGGATGAAGCAAATTATTATGGGTTGCGCTCAGGTGGCGTGGGAGCAGTAATCACAGCTGCAGCTAATGTTCAAGAAGATGGTAAAGGATGGGAAGGCGAATTGGGAGTTTATGACGATAGACAGATTCCTGGTTTGAGTAAACTTGCAAGTAGTATTAAAAAAAATGGCACCAAGGCTATTCTACAAATTTTTCATGCTGGAAGAATGACTAATTCTCAGATTTTACGTGGTACTCAACCAATTTCAGCAAGCAGTATAGCTGCAGAAAGACCAGATGCGGAAATGCCACGTGAAATGACTGAAAGTGATATTTTACATTTAATCGATAGCTTCAAGCAAGCGACAATTCGTGCAATCAAGGCAGGATTTGATGGAGTTGAAATACATGGAGCAAATACTTATATTATTCAACAATTTTTCTCACCACATTCTAATCGACGAAAAGATGAATGGGGTGGCACATTAGAAAAAAGATACCATTTTATTGATACTATTGTTGATGAAATAATTGATACAGTTGATCAATCAGATGTAGAAAATTTTATTATTGGGTATCGATTCTCACCAGAGGAGTTTGAAAATCCTGGTATTAAATTTGAAGATACGTTGTTCTTAATCGATAAATTATCTAATAAAGGATTGGATTATCTTCATATTTCTTTAAATGATTATAATCGTAAATCTGTTTCTCCTTCTTATCAGGATAAATCGATGCTTGAATATGTTTATCAAAAAATAAATAATAGAGTCCCTTTAATTGGAATAGGTGATGTGAGAACTTCAAAAGATGTCCAAAATGTTCTAGAGAATGCTGATTTTGTAGCAGTTGGTCGTTCTATGATTATTGATCCTCATTGGGCACAAAAAATATTGGATAATAAAGAACCTCTGATTAGAACGTCTTTATCTATGTATGACAGAGAAGAATTGTTTATTCAAGATGGGTTGACTGAATTTCTTGAATTTATGATGCCTGAAAGATTAAAAGAATGATGAGATGACTCATCATTCTTTTTTTATAATAGGATTTAGTTATTTTTTGATAAAAAATAGACCTAACAGGATTTTGTGCTTTTTGTCGTACGTTTCACATTGGAGTGCCTTTTGTTTCTCCAATAAATCTTAAACACCTGTTAGGTCTTATTTTGTTAATAAGGAAGATTTCAAATTCCCACGCCTTTCTATCTTGTTTAAACTTCTAATTCACTTACATGTGTTTCTGTTTACATGTCAACCAGTTACAAATCTTTTAAATATTACCTTTCTCGTTTAAAGCTGATAAGATCTAAATATCTTGTTAACTAATTGTGGGAATTGTAGTTCCTTATATGCTTATAATAACCTGTCTCTAAAAAAAATGCAAACGATTACATTTAGGTGGTATATGTTTTTTCAGCTATCTTTTATACAAAGAAACAGAAAAACAAAAGCCGTTTTTAGCTTCTGTTTTTCTTTACAGGTATTTTGTTCGATAAATAATTGTTAGGAAGGCTTAGTTAAATTGACGACAACCAACTAGAGTGGGATGAGGGTCAAAATCGTCAGATAATATTGGTATATCTGTAACTATCTCTGTGGCATTGTGTCCCACAATATGAGCCACAACAATTGCAATGGCAAAAACTATCATCATAATCATCCACCTCCTAAAATTAAAAATAGCCCTAACTAAATAAAGAGGTTAGGACTTGAAAGAACGAACATATTTTAAGTAATATGTTGAGCTTTAGCACTATGCAACGTAAAGAAACATCTTAGCTATCTTATGAAAAGCCTTAACGACAATTCCTGTTCTACCCATTGGTGTCTCTCGACGTTTTTGGGCAATAGCCTGTGTTTGCATAGGAGCCTCACCTAACAAAATTCATTTATCGTATTTTATTTTAACGGAATATAAGGCATTGTCAATTTTTAACTTGTTTTATGAGTAAGAAAATCGTAATGGGAATCGTGATGGCAATACTAATCCCGCTAAAAATAATTGCAACCCATTCTGTGACAATTAATTTACTGTTTACCAGTTGTGTTAGACTATAATTCAAATCAAATACCCAAATTAATAATGCAAACTGACTACCTATAGCTGCGAAAATGAGGGTATTAATTGTTGGTCCTAAAACATCTTTACCTACTGTTAGACCAGAAGATTTCCATTCAGAAAGAGACAGGTCAGGAAGTTGTTCTTTAATTTCAATCATGGATGAGGTAATTGAAATAGCAATGTCGTTAATAGCACCAATGACAGTCATAAGAAGGACAGACACACTTAAATCAACAAAAGATATTCCAATATGTAACGAGTACATATCCATTTCCATTAATCCTTCAAGAGGGATTCCTTGAAGATGCAATAAGGAAGTGGTAAAAAATATCGGAAAAACCATGAGTAAAATAATGAATGTACTACTTAAAAAAGCTGACTTTGTTGAAGGGTTAAACCCATTAATATTAAATAGATTATTTGCACTGATTAAAATAGAGGTTATAACGGTTAATATAATTGGAGAAAAGCCTAAGTTAAACCCTAAAATCATGAAAAATAGCATTGCTAAATTAATCCCCAATGTGATTAATGTAAGTAATCCCCTTTTTTTTTGAAAAAACCAGAATAACAAGATAAGAACTAGAAGTAAGACTAAGTTAACACTCATGTTCATTCCTCCTTGTCAGAAAAATACTTGCAATGAAACTGGTAATGGGGATAGTTAAGATAATCCCAATGCTTCCAATTAATGCGCGGGTCACTTCGAGCGAGAGAGAAATAGGAAACGTATAATTAAAGGACATATCATTTCTTAAAAAAATAAGGATTAAAGGAATGGATCCACTTAAATAAGAAAAAAACATAATATTAATCATTGGACCAATGACATCAGATCCAACTTGTATCCCTGATTGATACAATGCTTGAGGGGGTAATTGCTTATGTCTTTGACCGATTTCATTCATGGCAGTACTGAGTGTAATGGAAATATCCATTGTTGCTCCCATCGTCCCAATTAATAAACTAGAGATGAAGAGAACATGTTGGGGCCTAGTAATCAATTCCATTTCTTCATAACGAAGTCCTTTATGTTTTAATAAAGTGATTACGCCTACTCCTACGATAAAAGTCACCAGTGTGCTACAAATTGTTGCTAAAATAGCAATCTTAGTTTTTTGATTCCAACCATTTGAAATAATTAAGGTACTAGACACAATGATAGGAAAAAATAGTAAGCAAAGCCACACAAGAGATTGACTAGAAATCTGTTCATAAATGATTAATAAGCAGTAAAAAAGACCAGTATTTATTATAAGTCCTAGTAGAGACGTAACCCCATTTTTTCTTCCTATAAGTATTAGTAAAAGAACAAAACAAAACATCATGATAGCCAAACCTGTGTCTCGTTTAGTATCGAGAATGGTAGTTTGTGACATGTTACTATCCTTGATAGATAAAAATACTAACTCGCCTTTTTTATAATCTTGATCCTTAATTTTTGATTGACTAAAGGTATTTGAAAGAGTTAGTTTTTTTCCTTTATATTGAGAGGATAATACAATTAATTCTATCTTTTGAGTTGTTAGGACGTCTTTATTTTGATGTTCATCAATAGTGTCTTGTTTATTGCTTGTTTCAATTTTAGTAATTTTCCCTAAAGGATCATGGTATTGATTATATTGCAATGTTTGATAAATCCACCAAACATTTAAGGTTAAAAGGATGGCGGCAAAAAAGCCCCATAGATATTTTTGTAACAAAGTAAACCTCCTTATCAATCAAACTACCATAATTATAGACATATTATGATAGTTTTTCATTAGAAGATTAATGATATTTATTATTTATTAATTATTTAATCATTTTATAATAAAAAGTAATGAATATCATTTTTTTAAAATATTCTCGAAAGAGCTAAATTAAAAAGAATATAAGGTATTACCATTGACAGGGAGAAATTAATATTAAGTAGATGAAAATGGAACTATTGAATTTAGACTTAAGTAGCAAGATTTGATAGATTTACTTGAGTATATTAAAAAATCACAAAATATAGATTTGTAATTTTTTAATTAATGAATTTTTTTATATAATAAGTCAGTGCAAATAGATTCACTAATTCTCCTAACATAATCATTCCAGAAATAATCAGTTTAGAATTTTCTGTTAGCAATGATGCGAATAAAACAGCCAATAAAATAATTAAAGTCACTAGGCAAATAATGATGGAAAATTGAAAATAGTGTTTATTTGTTTGTTTCATGATAGACTTTAAAGGTGTCTGATTGTCTGTTAGGAATAGGTCATCCAATGAAAAGCCTAATAGTTTTGCAAGTTTTACTAAATCACTTATATCTGGATAGAGAATATCATCTTCCCACTCTATAATCGTATCTTTTGTAACGTGTAATTTTTTCGCTAATTGATCCTGGGTTAGCTGTTTCTCAATTCGTTTACTTGTAATAATGGTTCCTAAGTTCATATTATCTCACACTCCTTTAATTTATTTTTCCAATAGAAGGAAGTGGAAAGAAAAGATAAATCATTTTTCCCACAATATTGCGTTTATTAATACAACCAAAATGTCTACTGTCGATAGAATTTCCTCCATTGTCATCTAAAACAAAAAATTCATGACGATTTAATTTATAAGAAAAAATCCAGTATGTACTCTGTTTTTTTAATCAAATGCTTCTCTTACTTGTTAATTATTGATAAAAAGTTGCTTCTTTTTATAGCAAACAGTTTCTCCAGGTAAACCAATAATACGCTCTACATATTGTTTTTCTTCGCTAGACACCTTAGTTGAGGAAACAATAAATAATGGTAGCAATAGAATAAAAAAATACTGAATAATAATAGTATATTATTTTTTAAAATTTTTTTCATGTTCGACCTCTTTTTATTTATTATAATGTAATATCAAAAAAGTAGTCATATAGCTATATAAAGGAATGAACAATAGATATGATTAGAAAAATATGAGAAAAAATAGATAAAAAGGTAGGTTGTATCATTAGGTTGTGATATAATATAACAGTATAAAAAGGAGGTTTTAATTAATGAAAAAATTAGTATCACTTATTTTTACTTTGTTAGTAGTCATGTTACCGATTACAGCGAGTGCTGCTGGAGCCATCTCTACTGATGAACAACGTATATTAGATTCTTTGAATGCGGGGATTACGACTAAAGAAGGCCAGCGTTTTTTCTTTTCAGCAACTGATATTCAGCAAGCTGAAAATGATTTAAAAACCAATGATTATAGTGCTGAAACTGTTAATACTGTAGTTGGTCATATTGAAGCGGCTAAACAATTAGCTGTTGATAATTCAGCAGGTATTAAAGCAACAGGTTTGGAAGACTTTTTAAAACAGTTACCTAAACATATACAAAATCAAATTCAAAATCATATTTTAGAAGCAGCAAAAGCACTAGGCTTATCTGTGGATAGTAAAGGAAATGTTACAAATAATGCTGGACAAAAAGTATTTGTTGCTACAACAAGTAGTAATCCAGTTGTAAAAACAACCGGTATTTCACTAACTAGTGCCATCGTGACAATTGCTAGTTTAGTGGCATTAACAGTAGCGACAGGTTTCTTCTCAAAAAGAAGAGGAGCTAGTTGTTAATGAATAAAAGGGTACTGGCATATGTTTATATGCCAGTACTCTTTTTTATTTCTGCCTATGTCATTTTATTCTTGTTATTCTTGCCATTTAGAGAGACAGTTGACTTATTTGTCAGTGCTATTAGCATTACAGAAAAAGCAGAAAATACAAAAGTTAGTTCTATCTTTGATGAAGCGAAGCAAAAAAATATTACCTCTGTAAAAAATAAAATCCCTTCGAGTCAGATTGAATATCCTAGCCTAGGAGCGGAGTACGGGGTCGTTAATATAGATAAATATAATGTTCAAGCACGATTAATTTACGGTGATTCTCAGGAAGATTTGAGAGAAGGAGTAGGGCAATTTAATGGGAGTGTTTTTCCTGGTGAAGAAGGAACAACACTTATAGGTGGTCATAATACAGCAGATTTAGCAGCTCTAGATGGAGTTGAATCAGATGACACAATTACTATTAAAACAAGTTATGAAACGTATCAGTATAAAGTAACTCATAAAAAAGTTGCTCGATTTGATGATAAGTCTGCCATCGAAACTCTCTATAAAAAATCAGATAATAATCAATTAATTTTATACACGTGTTATCCGATAGATATGATTGGCTTAACTGATAATCGATTGTTTGTCTATGCTGAACGAATTTCTGGAAAAATGATTGATCAAAACCAATAGAGAAAGGATGTTTAGATGAATAAAAAGATAAAGCATGTCTATCAATTTTTGCTAACATTACTTTCTGTATTGTGTTTATTGATTGCTAGTGAGATATTGATTGCAAAACCGTTTTTGTTATCTTCAAATCATTGGATAAAGGTAGCTATGGAGAGTGATTACACTAAAAGTTTGACTGATTCAATTAATCAATCCATTCAAGATATCGGGATGGCTAGCGGTATAAAACAAGACGGATTAAATCAAATAATATCACAATCGGAAGTAACAAAAGATTTTGACCAATTTATAACTAAGGCGTTCAAAGGCGAATCTTATGAAATAAAACAAGATGTAGTTGAATCAAGGCTAAAGACTGCGGTAGAAGATTATGCTAAAAAAGAAAATAAACCTATTACAGCAGAAAATCAAGCGTCTGTCGACCAATTCATTACAAAAAGCATCGAGATTTATAATGGAAAAATTCATAATAAAATTATTTCAACAATTGGTTTACGGGTTAGTTTAATTAAACGATTAACTACGATTACTTTGATTGTGTCGCTTATCGTATTGTGTTTATTAATTTTATGTTTGTACTTTGCAAGCGGCCGATATAAGCATGTGTTTGTAAGAAATATTGCTTATGTGATAACGAGTACAGGTTTGTTACTTGTATCTTTTACCGTTATTCTATCAATGAAAAATCCACTGACTTATTTATCGATTATTGACGATCACATGAAAGTATGGATTATAGAAAGCCTTAAATTACCAATGCTAGTACAAGTTATAGTAAGTCTAGTATTTTTAATATTAGGTATTTTATTAAGTGTGTATTCTTATAAAGAATATAAACGTTTAGAGAAACGTGGGTTTAGACGAAAGCAACAAGTAATGGACGAAATAGAATATTAAATACTGAATCCAACCAGATTAACGGTTGGATTTTTTCAACATGTGTATAGGTAATCAGCTATGGAGCTAATTAATATAACGGCAAGGAGCGTAATGCTCGATGAAAAAAATGATAGTCATAGGTTCTCCTGGTACAGGAAAAAGTACCATAGCAAAACAATTAGCGGATAGTTTAGCAATAAACTTATATCATTTAGATAAATTGTTTTGGAAACCACACTGGAAGATGAGTACAAAAGCAGAGCAACGAGAGATATTATATGATATAGTTAAGCAAAATTTTTGGATTATTGATGGAAATTATAGTAGTACGTTAGATATTCGAATAAGAGAAGCAGATACCATCATTTATTTAAAACGTTCAAGACTGACTTGTTTGTATCATGTGTTCAAACGTTTTATTCGTTACCGAGGAAAAACGCGTCCTGATATGCAAGAAAATTGCCCAGAGAAATTAGATTGGGCGTTTATCAGATGGGTTTGGCAATTTCCAAAAAATCATGAGCCGTTGATAGAGGAGCATCTTAAGGATTTAACTAGTGAACAAACTTTAATCAAATTAATGAACCAAAAAGAAATAGATGATTTCTTAAATTCTTTAGAAAATATGTGAAATAGAAAAATGTATGTGGTGTGTTATGTAGAAGAAATTATGTTATCAAAAGTCGATTCTTTTCATATAACGATGATAAAAATTTGATATTTATAAGAGAACTTGTTACGAGTTATTGAGTTTTTACGCTAAAATATAGAAGAAAAGTAATATAAAATATATGGGAAATTCAGACAAGGCATAGGAAAATCAAGACTGGAAAAGTTTAAAAAAGTATTGTGAAGCGTTTTTTGATGTCGCAAAAGATACGGGTAAGGGATTTCAACAACTATCTCCTTGTGTATTAACGTAATATTTGTACGATTGTGTGATGACTAAGGAGTAGAATTTTGTTAAAGAATGCAAAAAAGATAGAGGAAATATGCTACTTACTTGTTAATAACCATCATCGCTTAGCACAAGGGATGACTGATGTTATTCAAATTTGTAAAAATCTTGTATCTGAGTAATTAAATAACTAGATGATTAACAGAATCTGAGTGATTAATTTGACTCTTAAGCGGATACATGACATACTGTGTGTGAAATAAATTAAATACATAACCGTCACAAAGGGGAGCCTTCAAGCTGAGAATGAGTATAGACTCTAAACCCTCGAACCTGATATTGTTAATTCAATCGTAGGAATTGTGTGAAGTGGTAGCAAGTAAGCACTGCTCTTTTGTTGATTGGTCACGTATGAATCGATAATAGGAGGAGTTTTTTTATGTCGAAAAGGTCAAGAATTATTTTAGAGGGGACGATCGTTGCCGCATTATCAATGTCATTATCGTTTATCCCATTAAATATAGGAACAGGATTTTCCATTTCTTTAGGAATGATTCCCTTAACATTATACGCATTACGTCGTGGAACTATACCGGGAATATATGCGGGGTTAGTTTGGGGCTTACTACATTTTTTAATGGGACAAGTTTATTTTTTAACCGTCTCTCAAGTTATTGTTGAATACATTTTTGCTTTTGCAGCGGCTGGTTTTTCTGGTTTATTCAATAAAAAACTACAAATAACGCTGAAAACTAATCCATCAAATGCTTGGCGTTATGTCGTCTCAGGGACATTTGTCGGTGTGTTAGCACGTTACATTTTTCATTTTATTGCGGGGTTTATCTTTTGGGGTAAATATGCCATTTGGGGACTATCTCCAGTGACGTATTCATTAGTGGCAAATGGGATAAGTGGTTTACTGACTGGTGTTGTGACGATGGTTATTCTACTATTAATCTTGAATAAAAATAAAAGCCTATTTATGATGACAGATAATTAACCTGCTTGAAAAAACACTCTTTATAAAGGGGTGTTTTATTTTTTAATTTAAAAGTGGTGGACTGAAACAAATCCATTGTAGTATCCTATGTGACAAAGTTAGACTATTTCGCTTAGTGTAAATACTTTAAACAGGTGATGAATTATTCACCTAAGTGAAAGTAGGAAAAATAATGAAAAATATTCCTCAAGTGACAGTCATACAACAAACAATACCCTCAGAAAAAATTGCATCAGTTTATTCAGCCAGTAGTGTATTATACTCCTTGATTTTTTCTTTAAGTTTAATCTTGTTAAGTATTGTATCAGATAAGCTGGGTGTTAATATGGTATTTATCATTTCTAGTCTCTGTTTATTAGCCATGACATCTATTACAAAAAGATATAATCGCTTTTTTAATTAATAATTGCTCTCCTTGATAATTAAGGAGGGCTTTTTTTATTTTACTTCTACTGGTGAGATATTCTTTTAACTATAAAAATACACCCGTTGAATTTATGTGAAATAAAACGGGTATGTTTTTATAGTTTTGTAATAAATGGGTGAGTCTTTTTAATGTTACATACCAATTAGATAATCATCATTTTCCATGGCTTCCACTGTACCAAGTAAGTAACCATTTCCTACTTGAGAGAAAAAGTCATGGTTGCTTGTTCCAGTTGATAAGCCATTCATAACGATAGGGTTGACGTCATTGGCTGTATCTGGGAATAAGGCATCCATCCCTAAGTTCATTAGGGCTTTATTTGCATTATAGCGTAAGAATGTTTTGACTTCTTCTGTCCAACCTAATTTATCATACAACAAATCGGTATAGACTTCTTCGTTTTCATAAAGAGTGAAGAGTAAGTCATACATCCATTCTTTCATTTCTTCTTGTTCTTTCGTGCTTAATTCATTGAAACCTAGTTGGAATTTATACCCAATATAAGTCCCATGAACGGACTCGTCACGGATAATTAATTTAATAATTTCGGCTACGTTTGCTAATTTATTGTTTCCTAAATAATACAAAGGTGCGTAGAAACCAGAGTAGAAAAGAAACGTTTCAGCATACACGTTCGCTACTTTTTTTTGTAATGGGGATCCATTTAAATAAATTTCATTAATAATCTCAGCTTTTTTTTGTAGTTGAGGATTGGTGTTTGTCCATTCAAAAATTTCTTCGATTTCAGCCTTAGTGTTTAGTGTACTAAAGATGGATGAGTAACTTTTGGCATGAACAGATTCCATAAATTGAATATTGTTTAACACAGCTTCTTCATGAGGTGTGCGGCTGTCTTTGCGTAAGGCTTCGATAGCACTTTCAGATTGAATCGTATCTAGTAGTGTTAAACCACCAAATACCAGGCCAATATTTTCTTTTTGATCGTCGTTAAAGTTACGCCAATCATCTAAATCGTTTGATAAAGGAATACGTGTATCCAACCAAAATTGTTCTGTCAATTTTTCCCAAGTGGACTTATCAATAATGTCTTCAACAGCATTCCAGTTAATTGCTTGGTAATAGCTATTGTCTAACGTTGTCATTTATTGTTCCTCCTTAAATAACACAGCTTTCACATTGGTTGCTACCAATTTCTTCATCGTCATCAGTATAAGTACGAACGTAGTAAATTGATTTAACGCCTTTATGGAATGCGTAGTGACGTAAGATATTTAAATCACGTGTTGTTTGTTTTGTTGTCTTTGTTTTCCATTCATACAAGCCTTCAGGTATATCTGAGCGCATAAATAGCGTTAAACTCATCCCTTGATCAATATGTTTTTGAGCTGTTGCATACACGTCAATGACTTTACGCATATCCATATCATAAGCGGACGTGTAATACGGCATGGTGTCATTTGATAAGAAAGGTGCTGGGTAATAGATTTTCCCAATTTTCTTTTCTTGACGTTCTTCAATCAAACGAGTGATTGGGTGGATGCTGGCACTTGTATCATTGATATAAGAAATTGAGCCATTAGGTGCTACAGCTAAACGGTTTTGATGGTATAAACCAAATTCTTTAATGGATTGTTTCAATTCTTCCCAGTCTTTTGCTGTTGGAATAAAAATACCATCGAATAATTCTTTGACTTTATCAGAAGAGGGTTTAATTTCTTCATTAATGTAGAGATCAAAGTATTCTCCAGTAGCATATTTTGATTTTTCAAAGTTATCAAATGATTCGTTGCGTTCTTTTGCAATATTGTTACTTTCAACTAAAGTCCAATAGTTTAATAACATGAAATACACATCTGTAAATTCTAATGACTCTTCTGAACCATACTCCATTTGATTTTTAGCAAAGTAAGTATGTAATCCCATAGCCCCTAAACCAATTGTATGATTTAGTCGGTTGCCGTTTTGGATTGATGGAACAACTTCGATATCAGAAGCGTCTGTGATATAAGTTAAAGCTCGTGTCATGGTTTTAACAGATTTTCCAAAGTCTGGACTATCCATTAGGTTGACAATATTTGTAGAGCCTAAGTTACAAGAAATATCTGTTCCAAGGACGTCATATTCTTGGCGATCGTTAATGACAGATGGTTTTTGGACTTGTAAGATTTCAGAACATAAGTTACTCATAATGATTTTACCATCAATAGGGTTTGTACGGTTGGCAGTGTCAATGTTGATGATATAAGGATAACCAGATTCTTGTTGTAATTTACTAATTTCATTTTCTAAGTAACGAGCGTCAATTTTTTGTTTTCTAATACGTGGGTTAGCAACTAAGTTGTCATATTCCTCTGTAATATCAATGTAAGAAAATGGTACGCCATATTCTTTTTCCACACTATATGGACTGAATAAGTACATGTCTTCATTGTTACGAGCCAATTCATAAAACTTATCTGGGACTAACAAACCAAGTGATAATGTTTTAACACGAATTTTTTCGTCAGCATTTTCTTTTTTTGTTGATAAGAACATTTCAATATCCGGATGGAAGACGTTTAAGTAAACCACACCAGCACCTTGACGTTGACCAAGTTGGTTACTATAACTAAAACTATCTTCAAATAATTTCATGACAGGAACGACACCACTTGCTGCTCCTTCAAATCCTTTGATTGGTGCTCCAGCTTCACGCAAGTTTGATAGTGTGATTCCAACACCACCACCAATACGTGATAATTGTAGTGCACTGTTAATTGAGCGACCAATGCTATTCATATCATCAGTTACTTGCACTAAGAAACAAGACACTAATTCACCACGACGTTTACGTCCAGCGTTTAAAAAGGATGGTGTTGCTGGTTGGTAGCGTTGATGAATCATTTCATCTGCTAAACTCATAGCCAGTTCTTCATTACCGTTAGCAAAGTACAAGGCGTTAAACGCTACACGGTCTTCATAGCGCTCTAAATATTGTGTGCCATCATTTGTTTTTAAGGCATATTGAGAGTAGAACTTGTAAGCTGCCATAAATGATTTAAAGGTAAATGATTGAGACGCTAGATACGCATATAGTGATTCAATAAACTCTAGTGAGTAAAGAGATAAAAATTCTTCTTCTACATACTCATTTTCAGTTAAGAATGTCAATTTTTCTTTTATAGAAGAAAATTGTTTCGTATTTGGCTCCACGTTTTCTTTAAAAAAGGCATCTAAAGCCTCTTTATCTTTATATAAGGGAATTTGATCATTTACGGGGCGGTTGATTTCGTTATTTAATTCGAAATAAGTTACGTCAGTCAGATCTTTTAGACTCAAATTCATTCACTACTTTCTTAAAATTTTTTACATCGTCATTTGTGCCACTAAATTCAAAAGAAAACACAAGAGGAATGCCATAATCTTTTGCAATGTCTTTTGCAGTAAAGACAAATAAGTCTCCAAAGTTAAGATTGCCACCACCAGCGACACCTAGTAAGTGCTCTTGGTTGGTTTTGTACTCAATAAAATCGTTCACTACTTCTGTGACTTCTTTGTCATAAGTAGGAACGATTAATAGATAGTCTTCATTGATTTCATGAAAAGGATTGGTTGTGTCAATTTCATGAAAAGGAAGGTCTAGTTTGTTAATAAAACGTCTTGTCTGTCCGGTTAAAGAAAAAAAGACTAGTTTCATGATTAAACCGCCAACGTTCTTAATTGATCAGGTCTAAAACCAACAATTGTCATATTTTCATCCATTGTTTTTAAAACAGGCACACTTTGGAAACCTTGTTCTTTCAATGAATCAATATATTGTGGTTCTTTATCTATGTTAATTTCATTAAATTCAACATTTTTTTGTGCTAAAAATTTCTTTGTCATTAAACATTGTGGACAATTGTTTTTTGTGTATAGTGTGATTGTATTCATGAGTTCTTCCTCCTAATTTGTTCTTCTTAATATAAATATAAGTATAGCTTGAAATAAAAAAAAGTCAATAATGAAACACTAGATATTGTGTTTGGATTATTGAAAGCTACTATCTATTGTGTTTTAGGTGAAAAAGAAAAAATTCTCATAAAATAAAAATGCTTAACCAATAGTTTCTAGTATAGACATACTAAGTATAAAAGTAAATAGAAAAAAAATTTGAAAAAAACCAAATTTGTCGTCTCATCAGACGAAACTATTCATAAACTTATATTAAATTATCTATATAATAATAAATAGTATAGATGACTTTTATAAAAGGTGGTTACCTTAAAATTTACATGATACGTTTAATGAATAAGGTATTAATCCCCTTTTTTGAAAAATAGATGATATCAGAAAAGATGGTGAGATAATGGCAAATGATTATTTAGAAAAAGCGAATCATTTATTTGAAGAAGCGATGAGTGATACCAAAGAAAAATTAAATGTATTTGAAAAAACATTTTATTATAGACAACTTAACTATTCTGAACGGAGAATGTCTCGAAGAGTTATTATGTCCTTTAGTGAATATATGTTTGATTATCACTTTCAGACATTAGATAATTGGAATGAGCAAGCGCTACAAGATGTCTTATTAGATATTTTTCCCCATGAAGTTATTGCAGGAAAGAAATGTTTTGAGAAAATTCTTCTCATTTTGGTAAAATTTTTTGAATTTCTATATTTTCACGAAAAATGTTCACAAGGGCTACAATTAGCCGAGACGACTAAAAATTTAAAAGAATTGGTTTTACTGGAAGTCGAGAATTTATTAATAGGAACTCCAGAAGCAGATTTATTAACATTAGGTGAAGAAATAGGCCTCGATATAGGCAACTTAGAAGACATTGATTGTTTATATCAATTAGCCGAATTAATACAGAATGAGGGAGAAAGGTCTAGAAATATCGTTCCAATGAAAGTACGTAAAATCTAGAAAATTTCTTGCGTGAAAAAATAACAAGTGATATAATAGACCCGTTAACTATTGGGCTGTTAGCTCAGTTGGTAGAGCAACGGACTCTTAATCCGTGGGTCAAGGGTTCAAGCCCCTTACAGCCCATAAAATAAGAAAAACATTGTGGAATGAGTGAGTATGAACTTATTTGTCAATGTTTTTTTATTTTTACGCCGTTAAACAGTCAATCTGTCGAGAGATGATAAGAGTGTTGTTATATAAAGAAGGGGTTTTAGTACAAGAAAAAATTCTTTGATGTTATAATAACTTGTAAAGAGATGGAGGATGATTAGTATGAAAAAATCAACAAAATGTGCCATTGTAGCAACAGGTGTCATAGGTCTAATCACTATCACTAAACTAACCAAAAGAGGGATTGAGAAAACTACAGAATCTGTAAATCGCCTAAAGTATAAATTGTTAGTAAAAGATAAATTACAAGACAATCAAAATTTATTAGATATTATCGATGAATTAGATGATGAAGAGTTAAAAACAATGGTTAGTGTCTTTGAACGACTAGAAGTTGAGCCAACGGAAAGCCATATTGATTCATTGAAGTCAAAATTAAATGCGATTAAAACACAGGTGAAAGCTTGATTTTTTAGCATAATAAAAGAGGATACAAAAAAAGTTGAGATCACATCTCAACTTTTTTTGCTTCTATAAGACTAGACTTTGTAAGGGAAGGGGAAACCTAGTCTTACTTCAATTATTAGCCGAATAAATTAAATGAATTAATTTATATATTAAGTTTAAGTTATATACAGGAAAGTCACAATGAAAAAAACAAGTTAATTAAATAACACAGATTAGAATGTTTATAAACATTGATATATCAACTAATATAAAATCGTCATTTTTTTCTTATGCATATGCAAAATACCGAAAAAAATAAGTGATATTTACTGAAAATTGTCAAAAAAGTTTGAAATGATTCTGAAAATCGGAAATGTTTTTTAAGTATTCAAAATGTTGTATAATAGTGGGGATGACTTTTATGATAATGAAGAATTGAGGATGGTGACCAATAGTGAAAAAAATACTAGTTGTAGATGATGAGAAGCCTATTTCAGATATAGTAAAATTTAATTTAACAAAAGAAGGATATGAAGTTTTTACCGCTTTTGATGGTGAAGAGGCAGTTGAAATGGTGGATGAAGTAAATCCGGATTTAATTATTTTGGACTTAATGTTACCCAAAAAAGATGGTTTGGAAGTGTGTCGTGATGTGCGTAAAAAGTATGATACACCGATTATTATGGTAACAGCCAAGGATTCCGAAATAGATAAAGTGTTAGGATTGGAACTTGGAGCAGATGATTATGTGACAAAACCATTCTCTAATCGTGAATTAGTGGCGCGTGTGAAAGCTAATTTACGTCGACATGGTAATACAACGTCTAAAACGGAAGAAGCACCAAGTAATGAATTAACAATTGGTGCGTTAACTATTCATCCAGATGCTTATGTGGTATCAAAACGAGGTGAAACCATTGAGTTAACGCATCGTGAATTTGAATTGCTCCATTATCTTGCAAAACATATTGGACAAGTTATGACACGTGAGCATTTACTTCAAACGGTTTGGGGGTATGATTATTTTGGTGATGTGCGTACAGTGGATGTGACGGTACGGCGTTTGAGAGAAAAAATAGAGGATAATGCTAGTCATCCTAATTGGTTAATTACACGACGTGGTGTTGGTTATTATCTTAGAAATCCAGAACAAGATTAGGTGAAGCATATAATGAAAAAAAATAGAACGCCCTTTTTTTCATCTGTTCACTTTAAAATTGCTTTGGTGTTTGTGCTATTATTGATGATTTCGATTGAGATTGTCGGAGCTATTTTTATCCGAGTGCTTGAAACATCAACCATTCAAACGTTTGAGGAAAATGTGACTAACCAAGTTGAAACACTCGCGACCAATTTAAGTTCTGAAATTAGCAAAAAAAATGATTCACAACAAGAATCTAATTTAAAGCGAATTTTAGATGAATTTTCTAAAAACGAAATTTTAGAAGTTCGTTTAGTAGATGATAAAGGGATTGTTATGGCAACAAGTGATCCAAATCTACAAGGAGATGTTGGAAAAAAAAATGATTATGAATTATTTAATTCATTTAATCAAAAAAAAGAAGAACGGACAGACCCAAAAACGGGGCAGAGGGTATTTATTAATATTGAACAAATATATTCTCCCACTGGTGATACGGTAATTGGTTCATTATATGTTAAAAGCAATATAGAAAGTAAGTATCAACAAGTTAGTGAGATTACGTTGATATTTTTCTATGCATCGATGATTGCACTTATCTTTACGTTAATCATAGCGCTGCTTGTATCTAGAACGATTACAAAGCCTATTGGCGAAATGAAACAACAAGCAGATAGAATTGCTAATGGTGATTATTCAGGACAAGTGGAAGTTTATGGGAAAGACGAATTAGGACAATTAGGGGAGACATTTAATGAACTGTCTTATCGTGTTAAAGAAACACAAGAAACCATGGATGCTGAAAGGCGTCGCTTAGATAGCGTTCTAACTCATATGTCTGATGGTGTTATCGGAACCGATCGTCGTGGAAACATCATTTTAATTAATGACACAGCGTTAAATTTACTGCGAATTGGTACTGAAGATGTCATCAATCAATCCATTTTAGAGTTATTAAAATTAGGAGATAAGTATAGCTTTAGGGACTTACTAGAAGTACAAGAAGATGTGTTACTTGATTTTAGTGAAGATTTTAGTGAAACAACTCTTATTCGTGCAGAGTTTTCAATGATTCGGCGAGAGTCTGGTTTTATCAGTGGATTAGTATGTGTGCTTCATGACGTGACCAAAAAAGAAAAAGACGAAGAAGAACGTCGCCAATTTGTTTCAAATGTATCTCATGAGTTAAGAACACCTCTAACAAGTATGAAAAGCTACATTGAAGCTTTACTTGATGGCGCATGGCAAGATTCAGAAGTTGCCCCACAATTTTTAAAAGTTACACAAGAAGAAACCAATCGCATGATTCGGATGATTAATGATTTACTTCAATTATCACGTATGGATGCCAATAAAATTGAGTTACAAAAAGAATTAGTCCATTTAAATGAATTGTTTAATTATGTGTTAGATCGTTTTGATATGGTGATTAAGGATAGTGATAGAAATTATGTGATTAAACGAGAATTTACTCAACGAGCGATTTGGGTCGATATTGATACTGATCGCATGATTCAAGTATTGGATAATATCTTAAATAATGCCATGAAATATTCGCCAGATGGTGGAACGATTACTTGTCGTTTACTTGAAACACACAAAAATGTCGTATTAAGTATTTCTGATGAAGGATTAGGTATTCCAAAACAAAATCTTGGCAGAGTGTTTGATCGTTTTTTCCGTGTTGATAAAGCACGCTCCCGTGCAATGGGCGGTTCTGGTTTAGGACTGGCTATATCAAAAGAATCAATACTAGCACACGGTGGAAATATTTGGGCAGAAAGCGAAGAGAATAAAGGTTCGACATTCTTTATTTCACTACCTTATGAACCCTACGAGGAGGATCTATGGGAATGAGTAAATTAGGAGAGAATCTGTTAAAGATTGGTGTCATTTTAATGGTGCTACTTAGTTTATTTTTATCTTGGAAAATTTGGACAAAACCTGCTAATCGCAGTTTTCAAGATAGAACAGCGAAGGTCAAAGCCGTTGTGCAGAAAAAAGATATGACGGAAGTATATATGCCAACCAAGTTATTTTATCATCACGGGAATGGAGATCGTTTTCTGTACTCTAATAAAGAATCTACCATGACAAGTTTGCATGAGAAAATTGTGTCACTTGAATTTGGGACTGCTCGGACTATGACAACAGGCCAAGTAGAAAGTCTAATTACGCAACGCGATTTATTTAATTTGGTTTATCCAAGTGCTATTCCAGCCTCTTTATTCATCAATATGAATAATTTATCTATCTCCTTGCCACGTGATAGTAAAAACTTAATGTTTAATTGGTTAATTATGTCACTAGATGATGGAAAAATTTACTTTGTGAATTACAAAAATAAATTAGGAGTAGAAGTTGAGGTTAAAGGAAATATTTCTAGTATTACTTCAATACTTGATGCTGAAAATAATAATTATGTAAACGCCCTATTATCTACAGATAATGTCGCAGGTATCTATTATTTAGCTGATAGTGCCAAGCTCAAAACTTATAGTTATATTATTGCCACACAGTCTTTTACGACGTTTTCACATGGCTTTTTCAATCAACCAAATGATTTGTTTTCAAATGAAGGTGAAAACTTAAGTTTGTCAAATAGTGAGGGAGAGTCATTAACTATTGATAGTCAAACAGGTGAAGTGAATTATTTTGGTAAGTTAAAACAGAGTCATGTTGGAAATGAAAATAGCTTATATTATGATACGTTTCAATATGTAGAAGACATGGGGACATCTTTAGGTAATCTACGATATTTTTCAGATACTAGTAATGAAGTGGTATATAGAAATTATGTAGAAGGATTCCCTGTATTTGGTGATAATATGAAAGGGTGTCTGGCAACGACTGTTCAAAATAAAAATGTGTTTATTAAAGCCAATCAAGATACCTTGCAAATTCCTTTACCTTCAGACGATTCTGTGACTCTTGTACCCACTCAAGAATTAGTTGATCATTTGAAAAATCAAGGTGCAGATATGTCTAAAATAATAGATATTCAGATAGGATACAAGTGGGAGCAAAATAAAGAAACGCAACAAGCCATTGATTTAGTCCCTTCTTGGTATATAAAATATGATGACAATTGGATGACTCAAGAAGAGTTAGAAAAAACACTGGCTAAAGGAGGCCAGATTTAATGGATTTTAGACGAGTTGAAGGCATCTTTTTTATTGTGTTTTTATTTTTGAACATGTTTTTATTCTATATCTATCAAGAAGGAAGAGAGCCTCAAGATTATATTTCAACAGGAAGTATTTCAGAAAATTTAGAAGGACGTTTAAAGGCTGAACATATTGAAGTCCCTAGCAATCTGTCAAAAGTGAAAAAAGAGGGATACTATCTCTCAGCAGAAGAAGATGACTTAGCAACTGATGCACGTGAAAAATTGACTGACCAATCATGGCAAGTGAACAATCATCAACTGACTAGTCAACTGATGATTCAATCTGATGTCGTCATAAAAAAAACAAATGCCATTGAGTCACTTGATAATTTTATTCGTAATTCATCCAATATATTATATGGAATAGATTATGTATTAAACGAAGAGGAAACCATTCCGTTAAAGAATTATATTTACAATCAAACATATGAAGGTATTCCATTTTATGATGAAACAGCTCAATTATCTGTGATTGTTTCTCAAGATAAATTTGAAAATAATCATATATCTAGCTATAAGCAAACACACATTAGTCGCATTGAGCCACTACGTGAAATACAAAGTGTCATTTCTGAGCGTGATGCGATTATTAGTTTATATACTAATAATCGCATTCAATCTGGCGATACAATTAAATGGATACACTTAGGTTATACGCGTATTTTTTCGGTTCGAGGAAAGGATGTCTATATTCCAGCGTGGTTTGTTTCAGTTGAAAGTAGTAAAAATGTGACACAAACAGAACGTGTGAACGCTTTTACTAATGCGGTCATTTCATCTTCTGTATCAGAGGTTATTAATAAGTAGCTAGTGGGAAGGATGCATTTAATAGTGTCAGAAACAAGTTTTAATATTAGTGTACTGGCTAGTGGAAGTACTGGTAATTCGTTATATATTGAAACAGATAAACGAAAAGTACTAGTTGATGCTGGTCTTAGTGGAAAAAAAATCACGAGTTTACTATCATCCATTGATCGCTCGCCAGAAGATTTAGATGCAATTTTGGTAACTCATGAACATCGTGATCATATTCATGGGGTAGGTGTTTTAGCAAGAAAATATCATTTAGATATTTATGCTAATGAATTAACTTGGCAAGCGATGGAAAAATCAATAGGAAATGTTCCTTTTGAACAACGAAATATATTTGATATGGGAAAAATTATGACTTTTGGTGATATGGATATTGAAAGTTTTGGCGTATCCCATGATGCAATAGCGCCACAATTTTATCGATTTTATAAGGATAATAAATCGTTTGTTGTTTTAACCGATACTGGATATTGCAGTGAACAAGTTAAAGGCATCATAAAAAATGCTGATGCTTACTTATTAGAAAGTAATCATGACCCTAATATGTTGCGGATGGGTCGTTATCCATGGAATACTAAGCAACGGATATTAGGTGATAAAGGCCATTTATCAAATGAAGATGGTGCACTAGCTGCTACTGAATTTATTGGTGATCGAACCAAACACATTTATTTAGGGCATTTAAGTAAAGAGAATAATATAAAAGAGTTAGCTAATATGACAGTAACAGGTATTTTACAACAACATGGTATTGATGCAGGTGGTCAAGTTAACATTATGGACACTGACCCTGATAAAGCCTGTGATTTATTTGCAATTTAGTTAAAAAGCAACGCCCCAATCAGTCATAGTGCATGATTGATTGGGGCGTTTTTAATTTATATTAGTTAAAAGGGTTAGTTGAGTTATTACCACTTTGTTCTGTTTGTTGTTCTTGAGCCTGTTTTTGTTGTTCTTCTAATTTACTGGAATCTTCAGTCAAGTTAACCGTTGTTTTTGCTTCTTTTCCATCGCGATAGTAAGTCAATTCTATTTTATCACCAATGTTTTTAGAATAAAGAATGGATTGTAGTTCAGTTGTGCTAGAAATGTCTTTCCCATCTATTTTAGTAATGACATCATATTGCTTCAAACCAGCAGCTGCAGCAGGTGTATCCTTCTCAACAGAGGCAACTACGACACCATTAGTAATTTTATCATCTAATTTTAGAACACTTTTCTTGTCTTCTGTTTTTAATACATTTAAATTAACCATTTTTATACCAAGCATAGGACGAGCGACAGATTTACCTTGTTCAAGTTGATTAATGATATTAACTACTTCATTACTTGGAATAGCAAATCCCATCCCTTCAGCACTCACACCAGAAGCTGCTTGAGCGATTTTACTTGAATTGATTCCAATAACTTGTCCAGCAGTATTGATCAAAGCACCACCAGAGTTACCTGGGTTAATTGCCGCATCTGTTTGAATAGCTTTACTATTAATAATCGCACCATCAGATGTTTGATTTGTAATCATACGATCTTTTGCTGAGATAATTCCTTGAGAAACAGAGTTTGCAAAAGTTGATCCAAGAGGAGAACCGATTGCTAGAACAGTTTCACCAACTTTTACGTTGTTTGAATTACCAAATTCAGCTATAGTGGTAACGTCTTTATCGGAAATTTCAAGAACAGCTAAGTCACTATAGGTATCTGTTCCTATGATTTTGGCATCAGCTTTTTTACCACTATGTAACATAATACTGACAGCACTAGCACCAGCAACAACATGATTATTAGTTACAATATAAGCCTTTCCATTATCTTTTCTGTAGATAACACCACTACCTTCACCAGCTTCTTGTAATTCATCTTTAGATGATTGTGAACCAGAAGCAGGACCAAATATTTTTTCTATATCGGATAATTCAGAATTACTTTTTTGGTAAGTTGTAACGGATACAACAGCATCTTCAACTTTTTCAACTGCCTTTGTTACTTCGGATTCAACATTGACATTCACATTGCTGACAGTTGTTTTTCCTTTTTCAACAGGTGCAGTTGTAGTTGACGCATTATTGGAGCTTGACGCATTATGGTCATTTATATAAGCAGAACCCCCTACTACGAGTAGCCCACCCAATGCACCAGCGGCTAATGAAATACCAAAACGCTTAAAAAGAGAGGGGTTTGATGGAGTAGGATTATTTTTTTTATGTATCGTTTCACGCTTTTGTTCTTCGTTTGGTGTGACGTCTTTTCTCATAGATGTCATCCTCCTTTAAATTTATGTTTAACCTATTATAAGATAAGAACGTGGTATTAGTCTAATATTAGTGGTTATATTGGAACAATACTTGAAAAACTTAAGATATTTTTTTAAAATATGAAGAAATAATGAATTTAAGAAAAAAATGTGAAGGCGAGAAATAAAAAAGTTATCAACATAACTTATCCACAATTTAGTGGGTAAGTAAAAAATCTTTATAATAGAAATTTTTTGATTGTGAGTAAAACTGTGGATAATTTTTTTAGTATAAAAATAAAGAGAACGGATGGATAAAAGTGAAAATAAAAATCATTACGGTAGGCAAATTAAAAGAGAAATATTTGAGACAGGGGATCGATGAGTATAGTAAACGCTTGAGTCGATATTGCAAATTAGAGATGATAGAGGTGTCTGATGAAAAAGCACCAGAAAGCCTAAGCCAGATAGAGATGAAACAAGTTAAGGACAAAGAAGGACAACGCATTTTAAGTAAGGTAAGTGACCAAGATTACGTCTTTGCTTTAGCTATTGAAGGCAAACAATTATCATCAGAAGAATTCGCTAGTGAACTAGACAGATTAACAACACGTGGGAAAAGTCAGTTTGTGTTTATTATAGGAGGATCACTTGGGTTATCCACAGATGTGTTAAAGAGAAGTGATGAAAAACTATCATTTGGTCGACTGACTTATCCACATCAATTAATGAAATTGATTTTAACAGAACAAATTTATCGAACTTTCAGGATTAATAATGGAGAACCGTATCATAAATGATGCGGTTTTTTCTTATTTTTGGTCTTCTCTGATATCAAGGTGTAGAGTCGACGTATGGTGTAATAAATTTGTTTTCAATTATATATTATAACAATGAGTCCAACAACCATTTAGGTTATGGAACATGACACGGACGTCCACCAATTTTGAAAACTTCTACGTTTACTCGAATACAATTTCTGGTATCTTAACAAACGTCCTTACTATTCAAAAAGTCGATAACCTCACTAACGTATTATTTTATAATTTACTCTTAGTAGCATTTTTCAGTAACTTCTATGTCATCAATTTTATGTCTATCCATTAATAAATCTCCCTAGATATTTAAATTCGACTGATTTTAAACAGTCGTTTTTTTTATAATTATTTCCTCTATATTAAAACTAACCATTAATTTTAGGCAATTACTATTCTTCCATATATCTAAAAATGCCATATTTTTGTTTTCTCATGATCTAAAAATACAGGTAAACTACAGATTAAAACTATTTGAACTACAAATCTCTTTGGTATTCTTTGTTTATAAATTTTAAGGAGAGTGTTAATGATGAGAATTAAAAAAATGAGCGTTTTATTATTATGTACAGGTTTATTTTTAGTAGGTTGTAGTAAAAATGGTGAGAAGCAGGATAGTGAGACAGTAAAAGAAGTCAATTTAGATGATATTAAGTCAAAAGGGAAAAAACAAACTAAAACAGTTGATGGTAAAGAAGTTGAAGAATATATTATGGAAGATGGAACGACTATTCAGATGGACCCGGAAATGCAAAATCAAGACGCACAATCAGAGTAATATCGTTTAGGAGAGACGTATGAAGCGAATAAAAAAAAATAAATGGAAGACAATTTTTATGAGTACGTTAGTTGTCTTAATAGTATCGTATGGTGGATATCGCTACTATAAAGGGAATAAACCAGATAGTAGCAACTCCCCTTTTGAGATAAGAACAGTTGAAGAGATGACAGAATCATATACTAAACCTAATTTGACTTTATCTGGAGAGGTTATAGCTAAAAATAGCCAAAAGATAAAAATTGATTCAACGAAAGGGCAAGTTAAAGATATTAAAGTTAGGGAAGGAGATACAATTAAAAATGGTCAAGAATTATTTTCTTATGCAACAGAACAACAACTAAAAACGAAAGAAGCAACATACTCTAAAGAAGAAAAAGAACGTCAATTACAAGCAGCTCGAACAACTGCTTCTTTAAAATGGGAATCATATAATAAAAAAGCTGCAGAGTTAGAAGAATTAAAAACTAAAAGAAATAACTCAACTGACGAAGAAGAAAAAAAAACATTGTCACAAGAAATAAACACGTTAGAAAATGATATAGAGATGAAATATTCTGAAGCCTTATCAGGAGATAATGACATAGTAACAGCGGAAGCTGAATTAAAAAAATTAACAGAATTTGAAAAAGTAGAACAGGAACGCCTGTCTTACGACGTGGTGACATCAGACGGTGAGGGAAAAGTGACATACATCAATCAAGAATTACCAAAATTATCTCAAGAAAAAAAACAAGAAGAAACGTTTATGGAAATTGTTGATCAAACGGAATTGTACGTGACAGGAAAAGTAAACGAATTTGACAGAGAAAAAGTTGAGTTAAATAAACAAGTCGAATTGGTGGATAGAAAAAATCCTTCCATTCGTTGGAAAGGTAAAGTAGTACAAATAGCTAATTTAGGCTCAGATGGCGACAACAAAAAACAAGAGGATAACCCAAATGTCACGAAATATCCTTATAAAATATTACTTGAAAAATCAGATAAAATGCCAATTATAGGGACACATGTTTATGCTAACTTTTTATCTAATGATGAAGACGCAGGGAAAATGATCGTGGAAAAAAAGTTTTTATTTGATATCAAAGGAAAAACAGCGTCTGTTTGGAAGGTTACGCATGGTAAAGCAACAAAAGAGGTAATTGAGTTCAAGCAAAAAAATAATGATGCAGTGGAAGTTACAAAAAGTATGACCATGACAGATAGATTGGTTAAGCCAACATCTGAAGTAAAGGAAGGGGTTGAGATTAAGTAACATGTTGACATTAAAAAATATCCAGAAAAGTTATTTTCAAGGCGAAAATGAACAAAAAGTACTAAAGGGAATAGACCTTGAAGTGTTAGATGGAGAATTTATCGCTATTATGGGACCGTCTGGATCAGGAAAGTCTACTTTGATGAATATTATTGGTTGTTTAGATAAACCTAGTCGAGGTGAGTACTTTATTGAAGAAGAAAAAGTCAGTAATTTCAGTGATGATGACCTTGCTGATTTGCGTAATCAAAAGATAGGCTTTGTTTTTCAAAATTTTAATCTTCTTCCAAAACTATCCATTCTTGATAATGTTTGTCTGCCACTCATTTATTCAGGTGTATCAAAAAATGAACGCAAAAAAAGAGCTTATAAATTATTAGAATTAGTCGGTCTAAAAGATCATGTTAATTATTTCCCAAACGAACTTTCAGGCGGTCAAAAACAACGTGTCGCGATAGCTAGAGCATTGGTTAGTAAACCAAGTTTTATTTTAGCAGACGAACCTACAGGAGCATTGGATACAAAAAATAGTATTCAGATTATGTCCTTATTTAGAGAATTAAATAATCAAGGGACTACGATAGTTTTAATTACGCATGAGCCTGAAGTAGCTGATTTATGTGATAAAACGATTGTGTTAAGAGATGGTCTTTTGTTAGAACAGGCAGTCATTGGTGGAGGTGAGTAGATGGAGGAAGTATCTTCTGCACTGCAGTCAATTCTTGCTCATAAGATGAGAACTATTTTGACAATGTTAGGTGTGATAATTGGTATAACTTCTATCATAGCGATTTTTAGCATCATTGAAGGAAACACAGCAAAAATGAAGACCGAACTAATTGGTGGAAATAATAATATCACTGAAATAGAGTACAATAAAAAATCTGTTTTTGACTCGACTATCGCAGATAAAAAGAATCCTGTCACACCAAATTATATTCCAAAAATTAGTGGAGAGATGATGGATAATATCAAAAAACAAGAAGGTGTAAAAGATATCCTGCAAAGCTATGTACAACAAAATGAGCTATTTAATGGTAATATAAAAACAAGTGCTACAATATATGCAAGTACCAATAAACTACTCGATTTTAAACTATTTGATATAATTAAAGGCAATAAAAAAAGTGATCAAGGATTTGTAAATCAGGTTACTTATTTGCATGAACTAACGTATAATAAACTATATCCAGAAGATGATGGGCTTGGACGATATGTTGAAATAAATGGCACTCCATTCAAAGTGATTGGTGTCTACCGTAATAAGGATGAAAAATCTCGTAAATATGGAACAGAAAATTCCGCGATTATCCCACTATCAGAAAAGTCAAAAGTATTTGAAGAAATTGATGTAGCACCAACTTTTTTATTGCAAACAGAAAAAACTGACCAACTAAAAACATCAGGACAAAAGGTCGCAAATATGCTAAATGAAACCTTACCTAAATCTGATTATACCTATGGAATTCGCAATTTTAAACAATTTGAGCAACAGTTAGAACAATTCAATCGCTCTAATTTTATTTTGTTGGCTGGTATTGCCAGTATTTCTTTAATAGTTGGTGGGATTGGGGTGATGAATATCATGCTTGTATCTGTCACTGAGAGAACCAGAGAAATAGGTGTGAAAAGAGCTTTAGGAGCTCGTCGGATTGTCATCTTGAGACAGTTTTTAGTAGAGGCTATTTTAATGACAGTTTTAGGAGGTATACTGGGAATTATGCTAGGATTGATTTCAGGATATCTCATCACACAATATCTCAATTATCCATATATTGTATCGTATTTGGCCGTTGGTATAAGCTTAGTGTTTTGTACGATTATTGGTGTTGTATTTGGCTTGTTGCCTGCTATGAAGGCATCTAAGTTAGATCCTATTGAAGCATTAAGATTTGAGTAGTAAGGAGGAGAGTATATGCATGTTTTAGTAGTGGAAGATGATGAAGTCATTAATCAAGTCGTGACAGAATTTTTGAAGGAAAATAATTATGATGTCACGTCTGTTATCTCTGGATCAGAAGCACTGCAGTCGTTTAGTCAAGGTACGTTCGACTTAGTGTTACTAGATATTATGATACCTGAAATAGATGGGTTAACAGTATTAAAAAAAATACGTGAAGAATCAGATGTTCCTATTATCATGCTGACAGCTCTTGATGATGATGTCACACAACTGGCAAGTTTTAATCATGTCATTAGTGATTATGTCGTCAAGCCATTCTCTCCATTGGTTTTGATGAAAAGAATTGAAAATGCGTTAAGAAATAATAAAAATGAAGAAAAAACCGTTCGCGTTACACCGGATATTCTAATTAAAAAAGAATCATTTGAGGTTTTGTACCGAAATGAAGTAATTGAGTTTACAGGAAAAGAATTCGGTATTCTATTAGAATTATCAGAGCATATTGGTAGAGTCGTAACTAGAGAACAACTATTAGTGAAAGTATGGGGATATGATTATTTTTCGGATGACCGAATACTCGATAATCATATTAAAAATATTCGAAAAAAATTGCCATCTCTTCCACTTAAGACAATAAAAGGTAGAGGTTTCAGATTAGAGGCGCCACTATGAAGTTATTTACGAAAAACTTTTTATACACTGTGTCTATTATTTTTCTTGTAGCGACATTATTGTTAGGTACTTTGTATATTATCATGCCTAGATATTATTTGTATACGAAGGAAAAAGAAGCGACTAAAGAATTTAGCGAAGTTGTAAAGAGTATTGAAGGCAAATCCATTGAAGATATCCAAACAATATTATCCCATTCTCAGAGAAGTCGAGATGGACTGCTCATTTCTGTCTTTTCTGATAAAGAAAAACAAACAATTTACCCGACAATTGATGTGAGTCGGATAGATTTGGAAATTAATTTATCTGAACCCATACAAACTACGACTAACAAAGTGATGAAAGAATCAATTGTTGATTCAAACCAAAAAGCATTGACGGTTTATGGCGAGTATTCAATTCAACCAATATCAGAAGCACGACAAGTCTTAATTAAATTATATCCCCTACTATTAGTAACGTCGTTAGTTTTAGGAGGAATAGCAGCATTTTTTTATAGTCGTTATTCGACAAAACGTATTTTAAAAATGTTGGAAACAACGACGAATATGATGAGTCTAAATCCAGATGTTGCGTGTGATATGTCTGGTAAAGATGAAATCACACAGTTAGCGACCAATATTAATCGTTTATATGACACTCATCTGCGAACCATTTCAGCACTAAAAAAAGAGGTAGACAAAGTCGAACAAGTTGAAAAATCCAAATCTGAGTTTATGAGAATGGCATCACATGAATTAAAGACCCCTTTGGCCGGAATGATGGGTATTGTTGAAGGGATGATATATAATGTTGGTAAGTTTAAAGACCACGATACGTATCTAAAAATGTGTCGTGAATTATTAATCAATCAATCTAACTTGGTTCAAAATATTTTATCTATTTCCTCTCTAGATAACATAAAACAATTAGAAGATAATGTTGAAACGGTATCGCTAAAAGAAATTGTGAATGAGCAATTAGAATCTTATTTATTATTATCAGAATTGGGAAATTATCAAGTAACGAAAGAGTTTTCTGGAAATTCTAATGTTTTGGGAAACCGTTTAATGATAGAACGTGTTATTTCTAATATTTTAAGTAATGCATTTCGGTATAGTACGATTCAGACCACTATTCAAGTTATTTTAGAGGACAATATATTTTGTGTTAAAAATCTGTGTTCAAATATTGAATTAGATAACCCTATGCAGCTATTCGAACCGTTTTATCGTTCCGATTATAGCAGAAATAAACAAGATGGTGGATCAGGCTTAGGATTGTTTATCGTTAAGCAACTCGCTGATAAAAACAATTGGAAGGTTGATATAACTATCGATGAACAACAGCTATTTGTTGTAACAGTTGTCTTTTAATATGACAGTCAATCATAAGTAATTAGAAATCAGTCTATATTTATGATACTTTACGATATATAGGATTTTGTTATATGTGTGTGTTATTTATTATTTGGTGGTTAACTTGATTCTACAACTAGTAAAATATTTAATGAAATAAACCTTGTTTATCAAGGTGAGTTTAGAGTATTACAAATAAGAACAAGATTTTCAAAGGGCAATCCATTTAGATTAGGAACGGAACTGACCCCAGAAGGCAAGACAAATCTAAAAATACCCTCGTTGAATTCATGTAAAATGAAATTAACGGAGGTGTTTTTTTTATGGTCAAAAGAATTTATTATCCAGTAGAAGTAGAAGTAGAAGTAGAAGTAGAAGCTATGAAAATGAAACTAGATAGAAATAATCATTATTACATAACAAAGGGATTTATTAGACTATCTTTAATATGCTTTATGAATAATCAACATATAAGCGAACTAGAAAAATAAATATATAATAAACGTTATTTTTGTTTTAATGTTAAAAATAATTGATTAAAAACGTATTCTTAATATACTATTTTAGAGTAAACAGAAGAATAAGTTGTAGGAGGTACGACTAATCAATTGTTATTAGTATAGATACTGAAGAATGATAGAGTAGATTAGATGGATGAGTATGTATAATGAAAGTAAGTTTTTTATTTAGTAGTTTAGTTTTATTTTCAGGATGTATGAATAAGTTGGAAAGTTAGTGTAATTCAGATACAACAGTAGCATTCGGATACACCTGATATGATAGAACAATTAACAGTTAACAAAAAATTGATGATAGATTGAGAAATACAATAAATGGGTCAGAGTAGCAAAAATATAAAGATTCTCGAATTTTGGTGGATGGTCTATTGCGGAAATCTCTTTAGAGAAGAGTATACATATAATAAGCACTTCTAGGACTATTAAAGGCGCCTTGTTTTCGTGAGAGGATATTAATTTTTATAAAGACTAATTTATTTATTATCAGCATCCGATTTATTTTTGTTATAAACCTAATTAGTTTATAAAATCAGTACGATTATTAGTGAAGTATATGGTAAAATAATTTTATTATTTTTAATAAAAAATTATAAATTAAATTATTAGGAGGAGACAAATGAGTTATCGTGTATTATTGGTATTGCTTTGTTGTATGGGGGGAGTTTTATCTGGATGTACAAGCAAAGAACAGGGTGCTACAAATTCAACTATAGAGTCAACAAGTTCAGTGATGAAAGAGATAAAGACAACAAATTCTACAGAGAATAAACAAGCATCAATTGTTGGAAAGAATTTTCAGGGTAAAATGGGGAAACATACTTTAGCTTTTACGTTTCTTAAGGGAAATAAATATAAAGAAGTTAGTGACTATAGCGTGGTTGGAGAAAAAAGTATAACATATACTGAAGGAGAATATCTCATTCACGGTGATGAAATTATTTTAAGACCATCTACTAATAAAACTTATACTGTGTTGCCAACTAACCCTTCAAAGTATTTAGCGCTAGATGAACATAGTACTAAATCAGATTTTGAAAGATTATATTTAGAAGATGACGGATCAATCTTGTTAACATATGGGTTGAAAAAAGATGAGGTTAAAAATCAATCAGTTAGTGATGATACATATAGTATTCTTTCAGAGGATAAAACAGCAGTTAAAACGTTTGATGAAGCAAAAAAAGAGATGCAGCCTACCAAAGATACTAGAGCCTTGTTTAAAACAGTTGATGCTTTTGGAGAATGGGTATTAGCTCATATGTATCAATCAAAATCCAATGGTTATTCATATCGTGTATTATCGGATGAAAATACAGAGGGTGATTATCGATACAGTGTTAATATTTATGTGCCAGGTTTTGAAAAAGCACCTGGAACAACCATTGCGATTGATTATGATGGCAATATGTATAATGATATGCCAAGAGATGGTCAACCTAGAAATTTAAGTCGTGATACAAGTTGGGATCAAATATTAGACACAGATATTGCAGCGGGGGAAATAGTTAAATCACCAGCTAATAAAGGAAAAGAAAAGTTACAAGAGATGGTAGGTAAGTGGGGAGTTGTACCAGGAGATAGTTTCTTTACAATTGTTTCAGATAGTGAAGTGGAAATCTTCAGAGGACCAGGTGAACCAATTGAGAAAAAACAAGTGGAAGAGGTAACACTTGATGTAAATACACTAACCATTGTTTTGACAGATAAAACTATGACGTTAGAATTAATTGATGATCAAACGATTAAAATGGGAGAAACAACGTATAAGAAAATTGAGTAAGACCTGCTATATGAATTACTGTAAGAGTTTATTAAATCATTTATCTATCAATATTTATTGAGAAAACGACTCTGTATTAACCAGTCTGTAGGATATTTATTGACAGGAAGAATGTTCTTTAACACGCAAAAGACGATAGATGAAGAGTAATCATTATTCAAATGTAAATGGAATTAATTGATTGAACTAAGAGTTTTTGGGATGATGTCTATCTTAGTTTTTTATTAGTTATTATGAGGTAGCTATTAATCTATTTTTTTGAGTATAGGTATCTTGTCTTTTTTGTTCTATTTTAGTGTATAATTAATTACATATTTATCAAAAAAATATAGAATTATATTAATCATAAAAGATACATGAGGTTATCCGAAATGAAAAAGAAAAAACGTGTGAGGATATCTAAAACAAAGAATAAAAAATATAAGAAACTAAGTAAATCTTGGAAACGATTTATTATTTCATTTTTTCTAATAATTAGTTTAGTCAGTGCCTATTTATTTTTCAAAGCATATCATTATATTAATGATATACCTGAGGCACAAAATATCACTCAAGAAGAGATCTATCTTCTCACTAAGATTGAAGAGACAGATACCAGATTAATAAGAGCTTTAAAAAATAATGCATTTGAGTCTTGGTTATATGAAGCAAATGATGAAAAAGTTAAACAACTATCTAAAAATGAAGCATCACTATTAGAAGTAATGGAGGGAAAAACAGCTATTTCAGATATTGATGCTACTATGGTGAATCTAAGGAAACATATCGACATTATAGAAGATGAAGATATTGAAGAATTGTATATTATGTACTACAGAAGTGTCCTACCGAGACAATATAATAAATTAAGGGATATCTTTCAAGAAGCAACTGTTACAAATGCTGAAAAGATGAGTACAGATGGACAAGAATTACTAGATTTATTGAACAAAATATATAATCAAGAAGGGATGCTAACAGTCACAAATGAGCAAAGCTTTCAAAAATCTGTTAGTTTATTAGATGAAATAAATGACAATATAATTGAAGCGAATAACATTAAACATCAAGTTTATTCTTATCGTAATCTTTTAGAAGCTATACCCGCACCGAATACTAAATTTGGAATGGAACTAAGTGGATATGTTGATTTGGCAAATAATTATCTTCAGTCAAAAACTATGGAAGAGGAGTTTAAAAGAAAATATAGTGACCTTCAATCTAATTTAGAAACTAACGAGAAACTAATTAAAAAATCAGTCGACATGCCAGATTTAGTTGGGATGACTGTTAGAGAAGCTAAGCAAGAAATGAACCAATTAAACTTAAATTTAAGTATACAAGGTTATACTAACACGACGTATAAAAATGGTGAAACAGCCCCTGATGATATCCGTGATACGGAAAGTTGGGATAGGGATGAAAAAGATAAAATTTTAAAACAAGAACCTTCACCTCAAACCTATCAATTTATTGTTAAAGGATCTACCATCCAAGTAGTAGTGGAGAATCAACCTATTGTCAAAAAAGCATTTTCTTCAGAATCGAGTAGCTTGTCTACTTCGTCTTCTACCTCTACTTCTATCTCTTCGACAACTAGTGAAACTACCTCACCCAGTACAGAGGAGACAACAGAATCAAGTGATTAATCATGTTGTTATTTATAAACAGTATGGTTAATAAATAGGAAAAAGGAGGTCTACAATGTCTAAAAAAAAGTTTCTAAGAAACGTTCAACGTTTCTTAATCGTCGCCATTTAGCCGTAATCATTCTAGGGATGGTAGCCATGATGATGATATTATCTATGTCGATAGGAACTTATAGTATGAGCAAACGATATAGTCCTTATAGTTCTTTACTTGAAATTCAAAACATTGATGATAAGATTACACAATCTTTCATTATTTTAGATAAAAATGGTGAACCATTAGATAAAAATAATGTCGTCGTTAAATTTGATCCAGTTCAACACAATCCAACTTGGAATGTGAATCAATTATATTTAGATACACTACTAGCAGTAGAAGATGCTTCTTTTTATACTAGAAAAACAAATGGCTTTTCTATCAAAGACACAATGGGGGCAGTAGTTTCTCAAGTTAGAAAGAAATTAGGGAAAAAAGTTGTTTCTAGAGGTGCTTCAACCATTGAGCAACAATTGGTTAAAATCATGGTGTTTGGTTCAAACAATAAAAATTCATTGTCAGATAAGATTATTCAATTAATTGATGCTAGAAAATTATCATTAAAATATAATCGTGATGAGATTTTAAAAGCGTATTTAAATGAATTACGTTTAACACCTAATACTGTAGGAGTTAGAGCAGCATCAATTGAGCTATTTGGTAATGATATGTCTAATATAGATAAGAATGACCCAAAACAAGTCGCTCAAATGGCTTATATGGCTGGTTTAGGTCAATCTCCTTCAGTCTATGTTCAAGACTTTGAAAAAAGTGGAAAGGAGCGGACTCTTACTGTTCTATCTATTATGAAAGACAAAGAACTCATTAGTAAAAAAATATATGAGCAAACAGTAGACATGGTTAAAAGTGAAAATGAAGAGTTTACATTAAAAAGATACAAACAACAAAGCACACCCAAAGAATATCAATCTTACGTTTCAAAAGTTAAAGATGAACTAAGCAGATTAAATTTACCACAAAATACAACGATTACAGTCAAAACTTATGCAGATAGTCATCAATTAAAAGAATTGCACAATATAGTAGAGGGAACTTATCCTCAAGATGACCGATTACCTAATGGCTATATTGAGCATAAAGAAAGTTTGACTGCTCTTTCAGTAGTAGACACGAAAACAGGACACATCCTTGGTCTTGCAACTAATTCAGATAACCCACTCATTCCATATACTGCAACACGTTCATCAGGCTCTACGATTAAACCTTTACTAGATTATGCTCCAGCCGTTGAGTATGCTGGACTGACACCAAATACGAGGCAAAAGGGGAGTTCTTTCACAGTAGGCGACTGGAAAGTTAATAACTATGGCAATCAAAATTTTGGTCAGGTAAGTGCTTCTTTTGCTTTAGGCTTATCACTTAATACGGCTGCAGTAGAAGCATTTCAAATGACAAATGACCAACAAAAAAACAGCATGATGGAACCTTTGGGTTTGGCATCTTATAACCCAAAAGGCTCAACTTACACAGCAGAGCAAGCAATTAATTATCCAACGAATGTTTTAGCATTGTCATCTGCATTTAGCGTTTTTGGAAATGACGGCGTTCGAGTTGAGCCTACAACTATTGAAAGTATTGAAACGGACTCTGTCAAAATAAAACTTTCTGATGTTGAAAGCGAGCGAACGATGAGTTCAAGCACGACCAAAACTATAGTGAGTATGCTAAAAGAAGTGACTGGAGAGAATGGATCAGAGCCGTATGCTGGACCTAAATATACAGGTTTTAGTCAAGATACTTATGTGATGAAGTCAGGTTCAAGCAATTTTGAGAGTTCTGTACCAAACAGTCAAACTAAATCTCCAGATTCGCTTCTGGTGATGGCATCACCTGAGATTTCAATTGCTACGTGGCTAGGAAGTCCAACCTATGTTGATGCGACTTATGCACCAACGACTTATCCACATGAGACAGCAAATCAAGGAAGAGTATATTTAATGAATAGTGCTTTTAAAGTCATGATGAATGGTAGAGAAGCTAAATCATTTGAATTTGGAAATGAAGTTTTCAAAAGTAACCAACAATCTAATCCACTTATTCCTAAATTAGACACTTTATCTGATACTGATTTAGACAAATTAAAGATACAAAATAAGAAAATTGATGAAAAAGATATAGACAAATATCATTCCCTTGAAGAAGATTATTTAAAAACAAAAGAAATATTAGATCAAACGTATCAAGATTAGGGGAATATAAATTTTACATGATGATGATAAAAACTATCTCTGTTGATTTCTATTACATGAATTCAGCGGGGATATTTTTTATATTTATCTTATCTTTGATATACTGTTTTTATGAACTTTTTTTCTATCATCATGAAACTATCTATGTGATTAAGTACCTATATTTAAAATGATAATAATTTGCTTAAACCAACAGATTTTAGTATGATTCTATGAATAATTGCAAAAAATACAAGCATGGCTGAATAAGAAAGGGGAAATAGTTTGTTAACAAGAGAAAAAATCAAACAATTACCAAAAATAGAGTTACATTGTCATTTAGATGGTTCGATTTCAATGGAAACTTTAAAGAAACTAGCAATTAAAGAAAAAATTCCATTAAAGGAATTAGATAAGGTCGTAGCACCTAAAAAATGTCTAGATTTGAGAGAATACTTGGAGAGCTTTGATAGTGTGTTGGCATTACTTCAAAATGAAGAAAATCTAGAAATAGCGGCTTATGATTTAGTTAAACAAGTTGGAGAAGAAAATGTTCGTTACATAGAGATTCGGTTTGCTCCACTACTCCATCAGCGAAATAACTTAAGTGTTGAGCAGATTATTCAAGCTGTGATGAAAGGGATAGATAAGGCTCAGGAGGAAGTTGATGTACAAGTTAACTTGTTAGTATCTGCTATGAGGCACCATCAAACAACAAAGAATATGGAGCTTGTAGATAGTATTAATCAGTTAAAAGATAAACCAGTTGCTGGGTTTGATTTTGCTGGGGATGAGAAAGCTGTATCAAATAGACAAATCAAGGAGGTTGTTTCTATTGCGACACAATCAAAGTTGAATATAACTTTGCACTCGGGAGAATGTGGCTGTATTCAACATGTGATTGAAGCAATCGAGATGGGAGCAACGAGGATTGGTCATGGTGTGGTTATTAAAGATAGTGTCGAAGCAATGGAATATTGTGCTAATCAGCATGTCTTATTGGAATTATGTCCTACTAGTAATATTCAAACTAATGCTATAGAAACATGGGAAGAGTACCCTTTTAGGTTATTTTTAGATCATCATATTTTATGTTCTATAAATACGGATAATCGCACAGTCTCTAATACGAATTTGACTAATGAGTTTTTTTTATTAGCAACCTATTTTGATCTTACATTAGCTGAGATGAAACAATTGAATTTAAATGCTGTAGAAGCATCTTTTTCAAGTGCGGAAGTAAAAGAAAGGTTAAAAAATATGATACATAGAGAGTATATATATTAATGAGTTTATTTTATGTATTATCTACTGATGAATGGTTATAAATTGAAACCTGTCTACTTTTCTATGGAGGAAGTATTGGATAATTATGTAAACATAAAAGAAATTAATAAAGTAGAAGTTGAAAAAGATTTGATAAAACCGTATGTGTATCATTTTAATATGTATATCGATAAGCAATCGAAGTCTTATATCGTTGAAGCTACTTCTATACCTTATCAATCTGGGAAATTCTCCAATATGATAAGGATTTTAATGTTTTATTGAATATGGCAGACAAAGATAATTGGTCAAAACAAGGAGCTAAAAATTTACAAAATCATTTTGATGCACGAAAATACTCTACTTTAAAGAATGCATATAAAAATTTATCCAAATGGTTGCTCATACTTATTATATTGTTTTGCTTGAGCCTTTTATTTTATCTATTGCTCATTTTATTTAGATAACCATTTTGTTCAAAAAGTGATAGAAACTATGATATTTAAATAAAAAAGTCAGATAAATCAACCATTGATTTATCTGACTTTTTTATAAATTATTAACTTTTTATTATTTTGGATAATTTAGTATAAAATTTAAGCATCTAAATAGAAATAGATGTCTTTTTTATCTTCTTTAGTAGTTCTTTAATATACTTTAGTGTCAAGTACGCCTATATTAAAACCGCATTTTAGGTAGAACAGACAAGCTGATAGATTATTATCCTGCCCTTGAGTATAAATACCTTTATAACCTTGATTTAATACCAATGATAATCCTCTTTTTATTAGTTGTTTCACAATTCCTTGTTGACGATAGTTCGAATTAACTTTTAAATCACACAAATACATGTATTTAAAGAATCCTTTTTTAAAATAGCCAAAAAATGTTCTTTCTTTTAATTTATTATAGAAATACTGTTTATCAGGAAAATAGAGAGTTTCTTTTTTAGGTTAGTTTAAGTTTTTAACGCTAAAATGTGTCTTAAGTTAAATAACTATAATTTATTAGGGAGGAACTTATAATGAAATCTATAAAAAAATGGTTGTATATTGGATGAGCATGTTTCATTATTATTGGGACAATTTTCTTTACCCAAATCAATTTAACTGCTAAAGATGATTCGTCTGAATCAATTAAAAGTATTGTCACAAGTGCTATATCAACTTCTACTAAAGATAGTCAAACTGGAACAAATGAGGTTGATTTAGATAATGGAGACGAAGACATTGATTGGGATAGTCTGCCAACTAAAAAAATAACCTTAAATAATGAAACTCTTAATATAACTGAAGCTGGCACATATGAGTTAACAGGTTCATTAATAGCTGGAGTTCATATTAATATGGAGTGAAATGTTCGCCTTATTTTAAATGGTGTTACAATTAAAAGTAATGAAGGAGAAGCTATTTACGTAGAGCAAGCTAAAAATACAGTTATTGAATTATCTGAGGGTAGTAATAACACATTAGAAGATTCGGCAACACGAAGTGATGAGAGTATTGATGGTACAATTTATTCAAAAGATGACTTAATTTTTACGGGGACTGGAACCCTAAATGTTGTGTCCAATTTTGCTGACGGTATTGTATCGAAAGATGATTTGAAATTTATTTCTGGTAATTACATTATAAAAAGCGAAGATAATGCTATACATGCAGAGGAAAAAATGGTGATAGATGATGGTACTATTGACATTCAAATTAGTGTAGAAGGATTAGAGGCAACCTTGATGCCAATTAATGGTGGTAATATCACAATAAAAGCGTCTGACGATGCTATTAACGCTGCAGCTTCTAATTTTTCAGAGCCTATCATAACCATCAATGATGGAACAATTGATATCACGGTGGGAGAAGGCGATACGGACGCGATTGATTCAAATGGAGACATAATTGTAAATGGTGAAGAAGTTAATAAGATTCCTGAGAATATGATGGGAGGCGGTGCAAGAATGGGGGGTGGCAGACACTAATTATTTTAACCATTAGCCGAATAATAAAAATAATGAAAAATCGATTATCCAATACGATAATCGATTTTTTATTTCTTTTATGTTTGTTTTGAAATATAAAAAATATATAAAAAAAAATAATCTCTTTTAGATTTAAATTTTTGTTTGTTTTTGAATTAAGATGTAAAATAAGTCTTATAACTAGGAGAGGTGGAATGAATGATGGGAAAAACAAAAGCATCTGATATCATGATGGAAGTTATGGAATCTTGGAATATAGAGCGTGTATATGGTTTACCGGGCGATTCGGTGGATACAACAGTTGATGCCCTTCGAAAAAAGAAGAATGAAATAGAATTTATTCAAGTTAGACATGAGGAAGTAGCCTCTTTAGCGGCGGCCAGTGAAGCGAAGTTGACAGGTAATATTGGCGTTTGTCTATCAATTGGCGGACCTGGTGCTATTCATCTTTTAACTGGTTTATATGACGCTAAAATGGATCATGTCCCAGTATTAGCTATTGTAGGACAAGTAAGTTCCTCTTTAGTTAATTCAAATTTCTTTCAAGAAGTAGATACAACAGAGATGTTTCAAGATGTTGCTGTTTTTAATAAGATGGTACAATCAGCAGAGTCTCTACCTCGCCTATTAGATGAAGGAATTCGTACAGCTATTAATCAACATGGTGTTGCAGTGTTAACAATACCAGATGATTTACCAGCTAAAATGATTCCAAATACATATAAAAATGTTACTGGGAAAGAAAATATTTTTAAAACACCAGCCATTGAAAAGCAAGACATTGAAAAAGTTATTCAATTACTTCAAGAAGCTCAGCATCCAATCGTATTATCCGGAGTTGGTGCAAAAAATAGTGGTAAAGAATTAAAGGATTTTATTGAAAAAAATCATTTACCAATCATTCAAACGATGCCAAGTAAAGGTACTATAGCTGATAATCATCCAAATTCTTTAGGAAATGTTGGTAAATTAGGAACAAAACCAGCGTATGAAGCAATGAAAGAGGCAGATTTAATCTTATTGCTTGGAACGAACTATCCTTATGTGGATTATTTACCTAACAAAGGGTGTCGCGGTATTCAGGTAGATATTAATCCCGATGTGATGGGTACTAGATTCCCATTAGATGTAGCAATAGAAGCTGACGTGAAAGATTTTTTAGAGGCTATCTTGTCATATGGTGAGGTATACAAAAATGATCGCTTTTTATTAGCTTGCCAACAAACTATGAGTCATTGGAATAATTGGATGGAAGAAGAGAGAAGTAGAAAAGGAGAAATTATTCATCCTGCGTTTCTTATGGATTCAATTGAAAAAATAGCTAAAAAAGATACCATTTTCTCAATTGATGTTGGGACATCTACCTCATGGGGAGCAAGATTCCTAAAGGTGCAACCAACTCAATCTTACCTTATTTCAGCATGGTTAGGAACGATGGGGTGTGCCCTACCAGGAGCATTGGCTGCTAAATTAAATTACCCAGAGAGACAAACTATTTCAATCGCAGGAGATGGGGCATTTTCTATGGTGATGCAAGATTTTGTAACAGCAGTAAAATATAAGTTGCCCTTTGTTCAATTTGTCTTAAATAATCAAAAACTTGCTTTTATTGAATATGAGCAACAATCAGCTGGTCAACTTAATTATGAGATTGATTTACATGATATAGACTATGCTAAGGTAGCTGAGGCATGTGGAGGGGTAGGTTATACTGCCCGTACACCTGAAGAATTAGAAAAGTTACTCCCTACTTTAAAAGAAGTGACTATTCCAACTCTAGTCAATGTTTATGTAGCAGATGATGCACCATTACCAGGAAAAATTGTTTGGGATGAAGCAAAAGGGTATGGAAAATTTTCTGTTGAATCGATTGTTCAAGAGCATAAAATGCCAACATTACCGCCATTAAAAGAGATTATACGTCAATTTTTTTAATAAATGGCAATAAAAAAACTACTCATTATCATAATGAGTAGTTTTAGAGTGAAGACAAACTAATTACTCATTAAGAGTAATTGGATTGTCTTTTTTATATTCTATGATTAATGTAGGTAAAAAATTAAAAATAGAGCCCTCTAGGTCTCTTAATTTAAGCATTTTTGCTAATTTTTTTATATTAAGACATGCGAAAGTAAGCCCAATTTTCA
>NZ_JBYVZB010000003.1:373682-385831 GCF_058211775.1 Vagococcus changpingensis | reverse complement strand
AAGGAGAGCAAGTAGTATCCGGCAAAGGGGTTGGTGGCGATAAAATCACGATCAAAGATAAAGACAATAAGGTGATTGGAAAAGGAACCGTAGCGGAAGATGGTACGTTTACTGTTAAAACCGATCGACCTTTAGAAAAAGGGGAAGAATTAACCGTTATCCCAACGACCGATGGCAAAGAAGGGACCCCAGGGACCACAACGGTGGCAGAAAAACCATTCGATAAAGACGCCCATAAACCGACTGTCAACCAACCAATAGAAGGAGAGCAAGTAGTATCCGGCAAAGGGGTTGGTGGCGATAAAATCACGATCAAAGATAAAGACAATAAGGTGATTGGAAAAGGAACCGTAGCGGAAGATGGTACGTTTACTGTTAAAACCGATCGTCCGTTAGAAAAAGGGGAAGAATTAACGGTGATCCCAACGACCGATGGCAAAGAAGGGACCCCAGGGACCACAACGGTGGCAGAAAAACCATTCGATAAAGACGCCCATAAACCGACTGTCAACCAACCAATAGAAGGAGAGCAAGTAGTATCCGGCAAAGGGGTTGGTGGCGATAAAATCACGATCAAAGATAAAGACAATAAGGTGATTGGAAAAGGAACCGTAGGTAAACAAAAATTACCATCTACAGGTGAATATGATAATAAATCATTATTAAGTACAGGACTATTATTATTAACGTTAGCAGGAGGATTGTTAGGGTGGAAATTGAAACGGAATAAATAAACTAAACAGCTATGAATCTATTTTTATTGATTAATGGTAATAATCAAGTTTGCTGCAATTTAAGTTGACAAGTAAAAAATAAATGGCTGTACACCAAATCATGTTGATGGACAATAATGTAGATAAAAAATTCTCAAACATGAAATGAGATTAATTAGTGTGTTGGAAGAAAATTATTATTCTCACATTATTAAATGATTTAAATTCGTAGTATACTCGTTCCGTCTAAGTTTTTTTAAAAGTCTCTAAAATAAGGATTTAAGAATGAAAATATCATCTCTTTGTCAACTACTGTTGTTGAGAGTAATACGTTAGAATTTAAGATCTAGAAACCATTTGGTTTTCTAGATCTTTTTTGGTGATTTAAAGACAGATTATTTTAAGTAAATTGAATTTATAGTCGTAGTCGTAGCTTAAAATTATAAAAACTTCTTGAATAAGATGTTTCAACTGTATTTTTAATTTCTTCTCGATGCTTTTTAAATGTCGCCGATTGTAACATTGAGCTAGACAACTAAAAAACATCATTTGTGATACACTCAAATGGTCTTTCCACCCCAATAAAACAAAGGGAGTGATCAAAAATGACCTATACACATCTGACTACAGACGAGCTAGTTTTGATAGCATCTTATTACCATCAAGTTAAAAAGGAACATACATTGCGAAACAATTGAAACGAGCAAAACAGACTATCTATAGCGAATGGTTATAAAGAAAAAAATGACAAACAAGCCTTTAAAAGAACCATACATCAACGTCATAAGGATTATCAACTCTTTAATAATGACTTACGTCACCTTGAAGGTGACACAATTGTTGGGAAAGGGCATAAAAGTGCTGTTATCACACTCATTGAAAGGCTGTCGAAAGTGATTATTACGTTAAAACCAATAGGTAGACGAGCATAGGTATCGAAAATAGTTTAAATAATTGGTTTAAAAAGTTTCCATGCCATGTATTTAAAACAATCACATTCGATTGTGGTAAAGAGTTTTCTAATTGGAAATCAATCAGCAATCGAAATGATATTGATAGTTATTTTGCTGATCCAAGAACATCCTAACAAGGAGGTTTAAATGAACAATATAATAGGTTATTACGCAAAGATAGATTACTTAATCAAATTGATTTCAACGAAGTTGAGGAATCTTTTATCCAATCTATCGCATTTAAAAGAAATAATATTCCTAGAAAATCATTAAATTATAAAACACTATTGGAAGTAGTATTTTTGAGTTATGTAGACAAACGATATTTTATCTAGCTTCATTTAATCAATGAAAATTTTAAAAAATACCAATAAAACATCGTTAAAAAAACAATTAATCATTCTGACTAAAAACCTGCTTGTATTTATAGTTATTTTAAATTATAAAGCTTTTTATATAAAAAAATCTCTTGTATTCACCTTAAACTACGTTGTTTTAAATAAATCATACTAAAGTACTATATATTATTTTTTTTATTTAGTGTAAGGTCTATATATATCTTTGGTTTTATTATTTAAATCTAACTTTAAGGGGAATGTATATGGCATTAGTAGTAAGTGTAAAAAATTTAAAAAAAGTATATGGAAAAAACAATGAAAAACAAACAACTGCTCTAAACGATGTAACGTTTGATGTAGAAGAAGGGGAATTCATTGGGATTATGGGAGCATCTGGTTCAGGAAAATCAACCTTATTAAACATTTTGTCTACTCTTGATAAACCAACTAACGGTGACGTAAAAATAGCTGGTGAAGACGTTATGAAACTAAGAGGAGATAAATTAGCTGATTTTAGAGGACAAAAGATTGGGTTTATTTTTCAAGATTTCAATTTATTAGAAACCATGACTGCTTCAGAAAATATTGCGATTCCTCTATCATTACAAAATTTAAAGCCTAAAATCATTAAAAATAAAATAAATACTGTAGCACATCATTTGGGAATTAGTGACATTTTAGACAAATACCCTACTGCTCTGTCTGGCGGACAAAAACAGCGTGTCGCTGCAGCGAGAGCACTAGTCACTGACCCCAGCATTTTATTAGCAGATGAGCCAACAGGTGCTTTGGATTCCAAAAGTGCAAAAGATTTGCTCGATATGATGAATGAGCTAAATTATGAGGATAATGTATCGGTTTTAATGGTAACGCATGATCCATTCTCGGCTAGCTACTGTAAACGTATTTTATTTATAAAAGATGGTGTAATACACCAAGAATTAAATCGTGAAGAAAAATCGCGCGATGAATTTTACCGAGAAATTTTAGTCTCTTTAGGTAATTTAGAGCAATAGAAAGGAATGAAAAAACGATGATTTGGAAGTTATCTATGACAGGTATAAAGAGTCGATTACGAGATTATATGATTCTCTTCTCGGGTTTAACTATTGCCTCAGCTATTTTTTACATGTTTCAAAGTCTTGCAACAAATAAAGCTTTTTTAGAAGGAAATACCAGTATCAGTATGGCAACGATGATTTTTCAACTAGGAACTATTTTATTAACTATTATTACAATTGTATACATACTCTACGCCAATTCTTTTTTGATGACATTACGACAAAGAACGTATGCCATGCTCATGATGTTAGGTGCAAAAACTAAAAAAATTGCTCAAATAATCTTTTTAGAGACATTTATTATAGGATTATCTGCTACATTAATCGGTATTTTATTAGGCGTGTGTCTTACTTATGTTGTTAATTATTTTTTAATGAGTCAATTAGATATAGTGGTTACAGGATTTTCACCATTTAACTTACTAGCTATTGTTTGGACACTTTCAATCTTTAGTATTTTATTTATCATAACATCACTTATTAATTCGAGTTCTGTTGTGAGTAAACAAATTTTACAATTATTAAACGAACAATCAACTGCGAAAAAATTAGTGAGACGTCCAATTCTCTCTATACTTGAAGCAATATTCGGATCTTTAAGTTTAGGTCTTGGATATTATATGTTGGATAATATTCAAACATATAAATTATTTTCAATTGAGGTAGCACTTGTCACTATAGTAATAGGAAGTTATTGCTTGTTTCATGCGATTGCTATTGTTGTTTTGAGTTTAATGAAAAATATTGATTCCATATCAATGAAAAAACTAACAAACTTTACATTATCACAATTAACTTTTAGAATTAGGGAATACACTCAAATTTTAACAATGGTGTCTATCTTATTTGCATTAGCGATGGGGGCTATTACCGTTGGTCTGGCATTTAGATCTCAGCCAATTAAAATAGCTAATAATAGTGAAACATATGACTTGGTATTAAATAATTCAGATAAGATAAATCAAAAACAAATAAATGATTTAGATACAAATTTTGATGCAAAATATAGTCAAAAAGAAGATTCGAATACTTTATATTATAATTTAGATGAATTTAATAAGCAGCCATTACAAGATAAAAATATAGATAATCAAAAAATTAATGAATACACTGGAAATCAATTAAAGGAAAATCAAGATGGGATTACCATTTTAAAAAAATATATGACACCCGACCAAAGAAATAAAGAGATAAAATTTGTCTCTAATGCGGAGTTTAACATACTAAATCTACCTAAGACAAACCTAGAACTAATCAAAGTAGTTAACTTTAAAGACAGTTTGCCACAAATCAAAAAATTAGTTTTAGAAAATAATCGTAATAACCCAAGTATGAATTCGAATAATGAAATGGATAACGTATCACAAAAATATGAAACATATCAAACAATAAATTCTATCTCTGCTGGATTTCAATTTATGGGATTCTTTTTAGGATTAGCATTTTTAACGATGTTAGCAAGTTGTTTAATGTTTAAAATTTTATCATCTGCTAACACTGATAAAGCACGTTTCCAAATGTTACGTAAAATAGGAACTAGACAATCACTTCTAAAAAAAGCAGTCATACAAGAAATCGGTGTTTTATTCTTTTTACCTGGCATTTTAGGTATTATCCATGTACTGTTTGGTTTACAAATGTTCAAAGAGTTTATAAGTAATCCATACGAAGGAATTTGGATACCTTTTTCTATATTTATATTTTTATATACTATTTATTATGTATTAACCGTAGTTTTATATAGCAGTATCGTTATACCTAAAGAATTAGATGATTATTAAAAAAATATAGATCAATCAAATATATTTTATTATTAGAAACTACTACGCGTTATTATGTAATATCGGTAAGAAATGGGGAGAATTCAATGAATGCTAACTATGTAGATAATCCTTTAGTTATTTTAGGAGTCTTTATATTTTTAATCGGTGTTTTTCTGTTTGTTTTTGGTAGGAAGTGGTTCCTTTTTCGTTTGTTATTGGGTGATATTTCCATGATCTCTCAGATGTTTTATGGAACTATCCTATCTATCATAGGATTAATACTTTTATATATGTCTGGAAGGTTTAATTAATTTAAAAAAATATTTTATATGAATTATAAAGGAGCGATATTTTATGGTAAAAAAAGTTATTTTAAGTGTATTACTAGTAGTAATGGTATTTGTAGGATATAAAGGTTATAAATATTATGCTGAAACATATAAAAGTGAAGTTGCTTACGCCAAAGTTTCAGATAAAATTCCAGAAATAAAAGACGCAAAATATCAAGATGGAAGTGTAGTTGCTGGAAGTAAAACTTACAGCTATGATTTTTATTTTGTTAAAGAAGATGGAAGTGTACAAAAAATGGAATACGATTTAACTGGAGAGAGTGATCAATTAAAACCACTAACACCTGGTTCATATGTAAAAGCTGAAATAAGTAAAAAACGTGTTACTAAAGGACCTAACGAGATATCAAAAACTAAAATCCCCAAAAATGTATTAAATAAATTACATGAATAACAAGAGTGTTAGTTAATTTTGTTTATTTGGTAGATGAAAAACCTATTATTTAATCTGAATAATAGGTTTAAATTTGTATTTACTACTGAATTTGTTATATAGTACACTCATGATTTTTTAGGAGGAATTAATTTGAATAATGTTTTAAAGACTAAGAGGTTATCCATTTTTGATATTAAAATTATAGGCATTATACTGATGTTTATTGATCATATACATCAAATGTTTGTACCATTTGGTATTCCAAACTGGGTAGATTGGTTTGGAAGACCAGTAGCAACTCTGTTCTTTTTTGTAAGTGTTGTTGGTTTTTCTCATACCAAAAGTAAAAAAAGATACATGCTAAGACTTTATATTTCAATGATTTTAATGTCTTTCCTTACATTCTTTTTGGAAAAAATTGTACACTATGATCAAGTGGTTTTAATAAATAATATTTTCAGAGATTTATTTATCGGAACTTTAATGATGGCGGGGATAGATTTAATTATTTCTGGAAAGAAACATAAGAAAGTATTAAACATATTGTGTGGCTTTTTATTGATTTTGTTACCATTTATTTCTTCTATTCTAGTAAGTATTGCTTTATCTAATCCAACCATTTTACAAAATTCTAGTATCATGACACTCATTATGACGTTTGTGCCTGCAATATTTTTAGCTGAGAATGGTATTAGGGTGTTATTGATACCGTTGTTATATATTTTTAGAAACAAGCGAAACATACAAATTTTGATGATTATAATAACAGCGTTATTCTATTTATTTATGGGGTCTACACAATGGATTATGATATTTGCTATTATACCTATTATGATGTATAACGGACAAAAAGGTAAAGGGATGAAGTACTTCTTCTATATCTTCTATCCTGCACACATTGCTTTACTTTATCTAATATCTGCTTTTTTATATAATCATTAACATTTCAGTTCACGAAACTTAAACAAAATAAAGAAATTAAAAGACTGTTAGATGTATTAATATACTAGCAGTCTTTTTTGATTAAATTTAACCTTTTTATCACGTTTCGAAAAACAAAGAGTATTTGAACCTCTCATGACAGAAGTCAGGAGAGGTTCAAGAGATTCATTATCTGTAGAAAATCTAACTAATAACATTTTGTAACATAATTAGACTACTTTCTAATTTTAGTCTATTAACACAATTTAGTGTACAGCCTATTTATGTAGTACCGAAACAACCTCAAATCCTTTAATCGTTGCTGCAACAGTATAAAATGACTCACTGTTTAATCAAGAATACTTTTTTCTTTTAGTTCTTTAATTACCTTGAGTGAAGAAAATCCCATTTATCCGTCACAATATAATAGGGCTGACCATAATCTTGAATGATTTGCTTCATAAAAGTTTTAGTAGAGACTATACCGCGATGATTTCGCAACCACATATCTAGAGAATTTCCATTTGAATCAATCGCACGATAAAGGTAATGCTCCTTCCCTTTCATTTTGACATACGTCTCATAAATTCTCCAGGAATCACTAAACCTTTTACTTCTATTTCTTTTTTTCCAAATATAATACAACAATTTACCATGTAATAAATCGTCGTTTGTTTAATTTTAATACTGCATTTTATTTATTATAATGGAGCAATCGTGATAACTTAAAGGAAAATGGCAGTATAAGCCAATGACTTCAATAATAATTCGATAGTCGTTTTATTTTCCCTTAAAATGTTTATTCATCGTCGTTCCTCCAGTAATATTAGTTAAATTATTATATCGAAAAACAACCCTTAATTAAACTGGGTAACACAACCATCAATTGATCATCTCTATTGTCATTATCACTTAAATTACTTTCTTTTTTTTTTTAAATATAGTACAATTAATTAAACAATTACATTTCGAAAGAAGGTGAGTAGTTTGAAAACTAGTATAAAAATATTCTTGACTATTCTAATTTTGACTTTAATTATTCCTTTATTTTCTGCTGTTACTATCTCACAATATGCCGTTAGTTTACCTTTCTCTTTAATTAAAATTCAAAACTATCCATATTTTAACACCTATCTATCAAGTGTTATTTTTTGGTTAAGTATTTTTTGGATTGGTATGTCTTTGGTCTCCATAGTCGTTCTTCTTTTTATCCCTATTAAAAAGAACCAAATAAAAATTAAAGAAAGTTCTGGGTATTTATCAGTTCAAAACAAAGCAATTGATAATTTTGTATTAAATGTTTTAAAAAAGGAGTATTTTTTAAATGATCCGAAGGTAACATCTATTCTTAAAAAAAATAAAATTATCGTTAATATAGAAGCCAATATTAACGAATCCACTAATGATTTAGTTAAGAGAAAAGAAAGTATTTCAAAGACTATTGAACATAGGTTGTTTACCCTATTTGGTATAGAGGAAAATATGACAGTTCGAGTAAATTTTCAGAACTATAAATCTAGCGATTCTAATAAAAGTCGAGTTATTTAAAGGAGGGGATAACTTTGTTACAAGAACTTTTGAACGATTACAAACTTACTGTTTTATTTGGTATTATAGGGCTATTTATTAGTTTATCAATTATAATAGTTGGTTTCTTTAAAACATTATTTGTCCTAATATTCACATTACTTGGATGCTATATCGGTTTTTATTTACAATCTAAAATTTTTTAGGTTGATTAATATAATTAATACAATATAAGGAGGAATTACAATGAGTAATAAAAATGAAGACAAAAAAAGTAAAGTAACAGATACTAAAGGACAGAATCAAAATCAAACAATAAAAGGAGATTTGACGTTTGATGATAAAGTAATACAAAAAATAATAGGTATTGCTTTGGAAGAAATTGAGGGATTATTAACTGTTGATGGCGGTTTTTTATCTAATTTAGCAGGAAAAATTGTCAATACAGATGATGTTACATCGGGTATTGATGTAGAGGTTGGTAAAGAACAAGTCGCTGTCGATTTAGATGTTGTTTGTGAATACGGTCGAAATATGAATAACATTTATGATAGCATAAAAGAAATTACTACTAGAGAAGTCAAAAAGATGACAGATCTAAATGTTGTAGAGGTAAATGTAAATGTTGTGGATGTAAAATCCAAAGAACAATACGAAGAAGAGAATACAACAGTACAAGATAAGTTATCAGAAGCTGCAGAAAATACGAGTAATTTTGTTTCTAAAAAGACAGATAACGTAAAAGAAGCTACTTCAGATGTTAGAGATAAATTAAGCGATCAAGTATCAAATGTTCAGGATAATGTTATGGGTTCAAGAGTAAAGTAGATGGTTAACCTCAGTAGGTAGTAAGAATTAGAAAATAGTATAACAGTGTTGTAATTAAGAATAGGAGGTTATTATAATGACGAATAGTGGAAAAATAGATAAAGTAGTTGGCAAAGCAAAAGAAACTACTGGTGATGTTACAGACAATGAAGAATTAAAAGGTGAAGGTGTTTTAAAACAAGTTGAAGGTAAAATTAAAGAAGTTAGTTCTGATATAAAAGACAAAACAGAAGAAGTTATTGGTGACGTTAAAGAAAAGTTTGATAACAAATAAATTAAAGCTAAGTAGAAGTGTCAATAAATTGATAGTATTTGTGTTGCAAAGTTAAAAAATTAGACAGACGCATCCCAAATTTGTTTAATGGGCTATGCTGCTTTAAGCAGAGCTCAATTTTATCCCACGTGAAAAGTCGAAGAGGTTAATTTCTCTTCGACTTTCTTTATATAGTGCCGAAACAACCTCAATTTCTTTAATCGTTGTGTGGCTAACTTCATTATTATAATAGAACAATCACGATAATTTAAAGGAAAATGACAGTATACGTCAACGGGTTCAATAATATTTCGATAGTTGTATGGTTTTCTCTTAAAATATTATTTCACCATCGTTCTTCCAATCATTTTAGTTAAAGTCATTATATCGAAAAATCACACTTCATTAACCTTTGCAACATAACCATATTTTTCGCTAGCCTTTGAGGTATTGACAGGGGCGTTTTTAAAATTACTAGTACAATTTAGGTATATATAATTCTAAACTTAAACTAACGGATGTAGGTAGGGAAAAGGAAATAATATCATGTTTATTAGAATAGCACACGAGGAATGATAAAAGGACAATCATCAACTTATTGCGTCTTTTGGTAGTAAAATGTCTAGTTTTACAATCTAAAATTGGATATATTAAGAAAAAAGACGTGTGTTACTTTCATTCTTAGCTGCGTGTCCATTTTACTAACTAAATTGTTGGGAGGAATGTTCGCTAACTCATTTGTAGAACGCTTCGTAAAAAAGTGACCAATGATTTTAACAGATGTTGTACAAGGAATTTGGATATTGCTATTACTGCTCTTATTCATAGATCATCCTTTAAAAAATATTCATATCAAAGTAACTATTAAAGATTCAACTTGAATCAAATGTGCAGAGCATACTAGAGAATTGAGAGGATAATAAATTAGTGGAAAGACTATGTTTTAAAATAAGAGCCCATGCATAATGAACAATTTTTAGAAATAAGTTAATTTTATGAAGGAGGGAAATTTTTATGGATTTTTACAGTGTTGATATTCTTGAAAATCAAGTAAGTATAAATAACATTATTCGATACATAGGTATGTTTTTGCTATTTGGCCTTATTATTCTTATTATTGTATTCTTAAAAAAAAGATTTGAAACAAAGTATAGAGATCTAGCAGTTATAGCTTTTTTGTCACTATTATTAATTTCTTGTATGCAATACATGGATTATTCTCAATCCTTAAATCAAAAACATCAAGTTTCTGAAGTTCTAAATTTTATTAATGTTTTATCAGAAAAGGAAAAAATTGATAAAGATAATATATATATAAATTCATATCAATTAAATGATAACACGATTATAAAATTGAATGAATCCTATTATTCGGTTGAACTAAATGCTGATAAGTCTGCATTTAGTTTGAAAAAAGTTACGTTGTTAAACGGAGAAATTATCAAAAAAAATTAGGGAGTTGAAAATAAATGAATGTGAATGGAATTGTTATTAAGTTTATTTTAGGCATTATTTGTCTTGTATTTCAGATTAATCTTATGGGAAAAAGTAACTTAGCTCCATCATCTCCAATGGATCAGATTCAAAATTATGTATTGGGGGGGATTATAGGAGGCGTTATTTATAATGAATCTGTTACAGTACTACAATTTCTAGTTGTTTTATTAATTTGGACAATACTGGTTATGATAGTTAAATATTTAAAAGAAAATTTTCATTTTATGAAAGTAATTGTTGATGGAAAGACCTCAGTACTAATTAAAGATGGGATGATTAATGTAGGTCAATGTATGAAGCAGGGAATACAGGGGCGTGAATTGATGTTAAAGTTGAGAGAAAATGGGATTAGTGACGTGTCTCAAGTTAAACGAGCTATTATAGAACAAAATGGACAATTAACAATTACAGAATACGGTGATGAATCAACTAGATATCCTGTGATTATTGATGGACAACCTGATATGGATATACTTGAAATGATTCATAAAGATCTAGATTGGCTAAACTCAGAAGTAAATAAGGCTGGATTGAAAAATATTAATCAAATATTTGTTGGTGAATATGTTTCTGGCAAATTAAAATTTTTCCCTTATCCCACATAGATAGTATGGATGTGTTGCAAATCTAAGAATAAGATAAAATCTCGTTAATCTATCAACCTACTTCATCAAAATACGGAAGTCAAAAGCTGTTAGCTATATTAATAGCCTAGTAGTTTGTTTTGATTAAATTTCAACTTTTGATGATAATAAGATCCTATCAAAACTAGCTCGTCTGTATTCAGATGTGTATAGGTCATTTGTGATCACTCTCCTTGTTTTCTTTGATTGGAAAGACAATTCGAGTGTATCACAAATGATTGTTTTAGTTGTCTAGCTTAATGTTACAATCGGCGTAAATAAAAAAGCGAGAGAATTTCTTCCCTCACTCCAATTAATTCTATTTCATTTTTGAGACTTTTTTATCAATCTTATTGCCCATCAACACAATTTGACATAGAGCCTCGATTCTCTTATAACGGGTGGTAGCCACTATTTAGTATATCGAAAGGAGCTTCTTAACACTAAAGTTATTTCCTCCACACGCAGTACGCGTGTTTTTCTGTTGAACACTACTTCGTGTTCAACTAACTAAAGTAATTAATAAAAAATAAGTAAAATTTGATTTATAGATGAAGTTTTGATTAGTTTAATAAGCCATTTTAGATTTTTTTAAGCTTTTTGGAATAGATTTTTAGTAGACAAATTATTAATATAATTCCAATTACTATTAATTCATTTGATCTTGTATATCCAGTTTTTGGAAGTTTGTTTGAATTATTCTTATTATTATTAAATTTTATAATTGAACTAGATTCTGTTGAACTAGATTCTGTTGAACTAGATTCTGTTGAGCTAGGTTCTGTTGAACTAGATTCTGTTGAGCTAGGTTCTGTTGAACTAGATTCTGTTGAACTAGATTCTGTTGAACTAGATTCTGTTGAACTAGATTCTGTTGAACTAGATTCTGTTGAACTAGATTCTGTTGAACTAGATTCTGTTGAGCTAGGTTCTGTTGAACTAGATT
>NZ_JBYVZB010000003.1:0-373672 GCF_058211775.1 Vagococcus changpingensis | reverse complement strand
TTCTGTTGAACTAGATTCTGTTGAACTAGATTCTGTTGAACTAGATTCTGTTGAACTAGATTCTGTTGAACTAGATTCTGTTGAACTAGATTCTGTTGAACTAGATTCTGTTGAGCTAGGTTCTGTTGAACTAGATTCTGTTGAACTAGATTCTGTTGAACTAGATTCTGTTGAACTAGATTCTGTTGAACTAGATTCTGTTGAACTAGATTCTGTTGAACTAGATTCTGTTGAACTAGATTCTGTTGAGCTAGATTCTGTTGAGCTAGATTCTGTTGAGCTAGATTCTGTTGAGCTAGATTCTGTTGAGCTAGATTCTGTTGAGCTAGATTCTGTTGAGCTAGATTCTGTTGTATCATCTTTATTAATATTATATTTATCTACAGCGAACAATTCATTGCTAAATTTATTATTTAAATAGCTTCCTAATCTTTGATGAACTGTTTCACCTTTATCTGTATCATAATAAGTAGCGACATTATTTTCTGCCCAAACTTTGGTTGATAAGTTTAATGATAAAATAGAATTATTAGGAATTTTGTTATATAAAGTAGGACTCATGAGGATATCTATATTTCTGTTGGTTTTATCAAAATTTATGGTTACCCCATCTGAATTTGTTATATCAGTTGTATTTCCATTTTCTATTAGATATAGTTTTGGTTCATTAAAATCAATATTAATATTATTAAATTCATCTGATGAAAACGGCGTTGGATAAGAAAGTAATACTTTAGTTGTTGCTGTATAGTTCCCGTTTTTTAACTCTAACCTATCTATTTCTGTGTTTAAATCCATATGCATATTATTAATAACATTTTTCAATGGCACATCATTCATATGTTTACTAGCTTCATCTGTTAATTTTTTTAATTCAGGATTTAATTCATATATTTCTGCACCTTCGCAAACGTATTCGTTAGTTGGGTTAGTAAAATGCCAAATCGCTATCTGAGTTTCTACATACGCCGTATTAAAATCAATATTAGTACTAGCAATTGGATGCTCATCTTTAAATTTTTTGAGCAGCCAAGAAACCGACATATTATTACTTAGTTCACCTGAATTTGTATAGATTAGACCGTTCCATGTTTCTACATCAATATTTAAACAAAATAAAGTATTATTTGGATCATCTTTAGGGTGTTTTCTTATAATTGGTAAAAATCCATTTTTAGGGTAATGTAAACTGGTGTTATTCTCTGTTGTTAAATCAGTCCATGTACTTTGTACAACAAAGCTATCTCCTATATCGTTCGCATAAACTATTTTTACACCAGAAACTATTACTATCAATACTACTAATGTCGTTAATATAATAAATTTTATTTTCCTTTTCATACCTGTCTCTCCTAATCTATTATAGTAGTCAAAATATTTGTTCTAAAAGTTTTTTCATGTTTCAATCGAGGTTCATAGTTTTGTATTGTACAATTTTATTTTTAATAATCATTTCCTCCAATCAATATTTCATAAAAATACATTAAACTATTTTTTGTTTTTTATAAACATAAATTTAATTTATAAAAAAAAAATATAATAAAAGGTCGTTTTAAAAAACAATGCTATAAAATAAAAAATCCCTTTTTATTTTTAGCTAAGTTTAAAAAATTTTTTTGCTTTATACGATTATGTTGTAAAGTTAAAACAATAGACAGACACATTCCGATTTTGTGTAATGGTCTATGCTGTTTTAAGCAGATTTTCAATTTCCTCCCCTTGAGAAATAGGCTGACTCAAAAGTAACTTTTTAATAAAAATTACTTAACTATAAAAATAAAAATCCCATGAAACCAACGTTGTAATTAACGGATTTCATGGGATTTTTTTTATTCTAATACTTTTGAGGAAGCCCCTTCTGAGTTCATTCATACTTTTTAACTACCTATAGCTAGTTAATTTTCTTATGTTTATTGTCATTAATGTAAAAACCAATTCATTAACTACCTTGTCTTTTCCTCTAACAGAGAAATGAGTGAACGACAAATTAGTCTTCAGATTTCTAATGGCTGGTTCTATATCAATTTTTCTTTGTTTATAAAGTTTACCTGTTTTCTTTTGTGTACCATTGTTTATCTGTTAAAGCAGAAGAATCAGCCATTTTGTATATCTTTTTTCGATTTATATTAGCATAAAGAGTTCATGAATACATATTCTTGATGAAAATGGTTGCATTTTTTTGGTGAAGTCGCTATAATCAGGTTATAGATTTCTTAATAAGAAATATTATTTCCAAATAAGAAAAGGGGTAATTTGGCATGAAGATGGAAACAAGATATGGAAGCAGTCCAGAAATGATTCGTCATTTTTCAACAGAACAATTAAGAGATGAATTTTTAGTTGAAAAGTTATTTGTCCCAGGAGAGGTATTATTAACTTACACACATAATGATCGTATGATTTTTGGTGGGGTAACACCAACCAATGAAGCATTAGAAATTAAATTATCAACAGAATTAGGTGTTGATTACTTCTTAGAACGTCGTGAGTTAGGTGTCATTAATATTGGTGGACCTGGTTCTATTATTATCAATGGAACAGAAGAACCTATGAAGAAACAAGATGGTTACTATATTGGAAAAGAAACAAAACAAATTCAATTCAAATCAGATGATACCAGCAATCCAGCTAAATTCTATTGTGTGTCAGTACCAGCACATAAAATTTACCCAAATGTGAAAATTAGTATTGATGATATTACACCAATGGAAACAGGCGAATCAAAAACATTGAACAAACGCAAAATTTATCAATATATTCATCCAAATGTATGTGAAAGCTGTCAATTACAAATGGGATACACTATTTTAGCAGAAGGTTCTTCATGGAATACAATGCCATGTCACACACATGAGCGTCGTATGGAAACTTACCTATACTTTGATATGGATCCAGATACAAAAGTTTTCCATTTTATGGGTAAACCTGATGAAACAAAACATTTAGTTATGGGAAATGAACAAGCAACCATCTCACCAAGTTGGTCAATTCATACAGGTGTGGGAACAGCAGATTATACATTTATCTGGGCAATGTGTGGCGAAAACATCACATACGGTGACATGGATATGGTCGCTATGGATGACTTAAAATAATAGGGGTGTAAGAAAATGACAAAATTTTCAATGGATTCATTTAGATTAGATGGCAAAGTGGCATTAATAACTGGTGGGATTTATGGTATTGGCTTTGGTATTGCTCAAGCGTTGCATGAAGCTGGAGCAACGATTGTCTACAATAGTATTAATGAAGAATCAGTGGCTCAAGGAGCAGAAAATTATAAAGCAGCAGGAATTGACGCTAAAGGATATGTGTTTGATGTAACGGATGAACAAGCCGTAAATGCAGCAGTTAAACAAATAGAAGAAGAGGTTGGAACAATTGATATCCTAGTAAATAATGCTGGAATCATCAAACGTATGCCAATGTTAGATATGTCAGTAGAAGACTTTAGACAAGTTATTGATATTGACTTAAATGGCCCATTTATTATGTCGAAAGCTGTGTTACCGGGCATGATTGAAAAAGGTCATGGAAAAATTATTAACATTTGCTCAATGATGAGTGAATTAGGACGTGAAACAGTTAGTGCTTATGCAGCCGCTAAAGGCGGACTAAAAATGTTAACGAAAAATATCTGTGCCGAGTTTGGTGAACATAACATTCAATGTAATGGAATTGGCCCTGGTTATATTGCAACACCTCAAACAGCTCCATTACGTGAAGAAGGTCATCCATTTAATGACTTTATTATTGCCAAAACTCCAGCTGCGCGTTGGGGAACGGTTGAAGATTTACAAGGATCAGCAGTCTTCTTAGCATCTGAAGCATCTGATTTTGTTAACGGACACATTTTATATGTAGACGGTGGAATTTTAGCGTATATAGGAAAACAACCTTAATCACGCGAGTAGCACGATTCTCGTGCTACTTTTTTATTTTAAATAGAAAGGTGGTAGAGAGTAGAAAAAATGTCGTTTTATAAACAATTAAATGCAGTAGATAAATATATTTTATGGTGTTGTTTCTTTATATTTTTTGTTAATGGATTGTACTCAATGGTATTTGGTTCGATTTTACCGTTATTGAGTGACGCTTATTCATTAAACGAAACAGTCAGTGGGATGTTGTTATCAAGTCATCAGGCTGGGAATTTGATTGCAGGTTTTGTGGCCGGAATATTACCGCTGTATTATGGCCGGAAAAAATCGATTTTGTTTTTAAGTAGTTTTGTAATTATTGGTTTTTTATTAATAATTGGTGTAGGAACACCGTGGATACTTTTATTTGCTTTTTTCTTTACCGGAATTAGTCGAGGAAGTATTTCAAATTTTAACAATAAGACGGTCAATGATATTACAGATAGTAACCCTTCAGCATTAAATTTTTTACATAGTTTATTTGCAATTGGGGCATTGTTATCGCCATTTTTAGTGATGCTATTTGGTCAGTTATTTGGGTTAAATGGATGGCGTTGGTTATTAGTCGGAATTATAGGATTGATTGTAGTCTCTCAAATGATGTTTTTTAATATGCCAATTGAAGGAGACATCTTAGCAAAAGATCAAACAACTAAAGAAAAAGATTATACGTTTTTTAAAGATTCACTGTTTTGGAATACGATTATCATTATTTTTTTCTATCTGTGTGCAGAATCTGCTATCACAGGTTGGTTGGTGACCTATTTTATTCAGTCTGATTTATTAACTATCCAACAATCTCAAATGATTTCGTCGTTATTATGGGTAGGAATTTTAATTGGTCGATTAGGTTGTGTTTTCTTAGGTAGTCGCCTGTCACAGGGAACATTGATTACTCTTATTAGTATTGGTAGTGCCATTTTTTATGGGCTATTACTTGCCAGTAACAGTGTCACCATGATTTTAGTATCAGTATTAGGGTTAGGTATTTCAATGGGTGGGATTTACCCAACAGCTATGACAATAGCAGGCTCATCCATTAAAAAACATCCAATGTCACTAGGTTGGATATTAGTGATTGGTGGATTAGGTGGTATCACTATGCCAATCGTTACAGGGTATCTTGCCCAAACATTTACCATATTCTGGGGCATGGCAGCCATTATATTGGCCATTTTTATGATGTTATTAGGTGTCTTTTGGTACCAATTTGTTAATCAAAGAAAAGAGGAAATTTGATGAAAAAAGTACAAGTATTATCAAAATTACAACAATGTGGGTTAGTAGCCGTGATTCGTGGAAACTCAAAAGAAGATGGTGTTAATATTTCAAAAGCAACAGTTGCAGGTAATATTAAAGCTATTGAAGTGGCGTATACGACACCAAATGCGAGTGGTGTGATTGAAGACTTAGTACAAGAATACAAAGAAGATGATTCGGTTGTAATTGGTGCTGGTACCGTTTTAGATGTGACGACAGCTAGATTAGCTATTTTATCGGGTGCCGATTTTATCGTGAGTCCATCATTTGATGCCGATGTAGCTCAAATATGTAATTTGTATCAGATACCTTATTTACCTGGATGTATGTCTATTACTGAAATTAATACAGCATTAGCTTATGGAGTTGATATTATTAAAGTGTTTCCTGGAGATATTGTGGGACCACGCTTTATTAAAGACGTGAAAGGACCACTTCCTCATGTGAATTTAATGCCAACTGGTGGTGTGAGTTTAGATAACATGCAAGAATGGTTTGATAATGGTGTGCTTGCAGTTGGAATTGGCAGCAATTTAACTAAAGGATTAACTGGAGATAATTATGACGTGGTGACTGAGAATGCTCAGACTTACGTGAAAAAACTAAATGAAATAAGAGGGAACTAGCATGGGAAAAGTTGTCACATTAGGTGAAATATTAATTCGTTATTCAACTGAGAAAGGTCAACACTTAGAAGATAGTTCACGCCTTTTTTTCCATTATGGTGGCAGTGAAGCCAATGTGAGTATTGGTCTAAGTGGGTTATCTCATGATGTGTCACTTTTGTCGGTGGTTCCCAAAAACCCATTAGGTCAAGGAGCATTACAGCATTTTCGTAAATATGGTGTGGCTACCTCAGATGTTTATTATTCTGGAGACAGACTAGGTGCTTATTTTGTTGAAGTAGGAGCAGGTCCTAGAGCAACAAGTGTGGTATATGACAGAAAGCACTCAAGTTTAGCAGAACTAAAAGAAACGATGTGGGCAGATGATACGATATTTGACGGAGTAGACTTGTTCCATGTGTCTGGTATCACACCTGCTTTAAGTGAGGATCTAGTGACTATAACATGTGATTTGATGAAACGAGCAAAAGAACGAGGGGTAACAGTTTCTTTTGACAGTAATTATCGTGCAAAATTATGGTCGTTAGAAAAAGCATCAGATGTTTATAAAAAAATCTTACCATTTGTTGATATTTTTTCTGCAGGTAAATTAGATGCCATTAATCTACTCGGTGTCACACCGCTTGAGAACGCAGCTTCAACTGTCGATGAATTGACTTATTATAGTCAAAAAATGCAAGAGATGTATCCAAATATTTCAGTGATTTATTCGACAACACGTGACGTGGTATCAACTGATGAAAACTATCTTCAAGGTAATTTGTGGCACGATGGTCAGCTGTATCAATCAAGAAATTTCCATATACCATATATTGTTGACCGAATTGGTGGGGGAGATGCATTTTCTTCTGGTATGTTACATGGGTTACTCACACAAGATGACCCACAACACAGTATAGAGTTTGCTACGGGTATGTCTGTATTAAAGCATACCTATTCAGGAGATTCGCTATATATTTCAAAAGACGAAGTCGATCAGTTTATCAATAGTGATTCAAGTAAAATAAATCGTTAATCGAAAGGATGAGAACATGTTAACTTTATCGTTAAAAAATAAAGAAACAATAAAACAAGAACGTTCTAGAGAAGGTGAGACGTACTTAGTTTTTAAGAATTATCCCTATCAATTAGGAGATTATTTTGAGTTGACTTTAAGTGAGCCAAATCAACTAGTGTGGGTACAGATGGATGCAGCAATTGAGCCTAGTTTGATTTATGTAGAGGGTACCACGTGGCGCTATCAAGTGATTTTAGATGAAAAGTTAGGTTTAGCTTATTCGCCAAACGTGTTTAAAGGAACTAGACATTTTGTTAAAGCGTGGTTACCGACAATAGATGAAATTAACGCCTACAGAAATTTAGCTAAAAATTCGCACGATCAGAAAGATGATTCAAAAGGCTATCCTCATGCCTATGCAAATGTTGAAACACGAAATGATTCAACTTTCTTTGCTAGAAATGCGATTGATGGCATAGTTGCTAATGAAAATCATGGGTCATATCCGTACCAGTCATGGGGCATCAATCAACGTGTCGACGCTCAAATTACCATTGATTTTGCGCGTGAAGTATTAATTGATAAAGTAGCACTTGTGTTACGTGGAGATTATCCACATGATAGTTACTGGACACGTGTGACTTTAGAGTTATCGACAGGAGATGAGTATGTGCTTGAAACAACGAATGCTCTTGATCGTCAATTCTTTGACATTCCATCAACTGCTGTGACGAGTGTGACATTAAAAAATCTCATCAAACATGAGGATGATTCACCGTTTCCAGCGTTAACACAAATTGAAGTATTTGGAAAAGAATATAGTCAAGAGTTTGATTTGTAATTTACAAATAGATTGAGATGAACTATAATTTTTTTACCTAATGTTATATCCGCAAGATAACCATCTTGTGGATTTTTTCACTAGAAAGTCAGAGTATAGGATGATAGGGATGAATAAAGTAAATTATTTACTGCTTTTAGAACAAGGATTTGAATTAGTCGATACATTAAATGAAGAATCATGTGACTTTGCAACAACTCATCATATATCTGAGGTGACCGGAAAGAAAACAAATATTGTCAATCACCACTTAAATAATTTATTTAAAGAAGGTGAATTAATCAAAATTAATTCTAAACCAGTCTATTATTTACCAAAACAATTGGTCTCAGATTTTTTAAATCAAGAATTATCCAAATCTGTTTATGACTCTTTTGAGGAATTATTGGCAGATAAAACCGACGTATTTGATCAGTTGATTGGCAGTCAAAGTAGTTTGAATCATGTGATTAAGCAAGGGAAAATTGCTTTAAGTTATCCACCAAAGGGGATGCCGTTTCTTTTAACCGGACCAACTGGTTCTGGTAAAACATATTTAGTTAAGCGCTTTTATGATTATGCGAGACAAATGGATTTACTAGATGACACAGCCCCATTAATTATGTTTAACTGTGCAGAATATGCAGATAATCCAGAATTATTATCTTCTAAATTATTTGGACACAAAAAGGGAAGTTTCACAGGTGCCGATGAGGATAGTAAGGGACTATTAGCATTAGCTGATAAAGGTGTGTTATTCATAGATGAAGTCCATCGTTTAACACCAGAAAATCAAGAGAAACTATTTTATTTTATTGATGAGGGAAAATACAAGCCAGTAGGAGAAAATGAAACATGGTCACATGCAGATGTGAGATTAATGTTTGCGACAACTGAAACATTGGATGATTACTTGCTTGATACATTCACAAGACGTATTCCGATAGTAGCGAAAGTACCGTCACTAGAAAGTCGTGGTATTAGAGAAAAACGTGAATTCTTGTATCATTTTTTTAGACAAGAAGCTTTGTTACTGAAAAAAGATATTTTAATTGAAGATGCCCTGTTTCATTTTTTATTAGCTTATAAATTTGTTGGAAACGTAGGAGAATTACAAAATTTAATCCGTTACATTTGTGGTAATGCCTTTGTTCGTCAGGGTTTAGGGGAAGAATTAACGGTTTCGATTAGTGATTTACCTGATAATATGAAAAAAGAAGCGTTTCGAGCAATTGATTTAACGCCAAAAGATAAAATAAAAATCACACCGACTGGGACGGTCATTGACCCAAGTTATCGATCGATTGCGACGTTTTTTGATGTGTTATATGGAGAGCTTGATAGCATTGGTAAGCAATATTTGAGAGAAGAACTTAACTCGCATTACTGGATTAATGTGTCGTTTGAAAAAATAGAGGAACAGTTTAAATCAATTAATAACCGAGTGTTGATAGACAAGCCATTAAAAATCAAGTTAGTCTCCATGATTGATGAGGTTTGTCGTGTGATGTATGAAACGCATCAAATCGAAGTATTGCCAGAAACACGTGACATTTTATTATTATTTATCGAGCTGTTGTTAGCTAGAGAATCAGACAGTGAGTATGCAGTCGATAGAGCAAAACAGTACAATCAATTGTTTAAAGAAAAGCTAGAGTATGTTACGAATACCGTTGATTTATTTGTTTATTTGTTTAAAGAGATGTCAAATATCGGCCATATTGAATTAAATGAGTGGGACTATTTGATTTTAAATATGATTTTTACTTATTATCGTCGTTTGAAACATAAAGAACAAATCAATGGTGTGATAATTTGCCATGGAAAAAGCACGGCATCTAGTCTAGCGGAAACAACGAACGCTATGATTGGTCAAAAGGTGTATCAAGGAATTGATATGTCATTAGATGTGAGTTTTAATGAGATTATCGTGAAGCTGCAACGTTATCTTTCCTTGCATGAAACAGCCAATGGCACGATTATATTGATTGATATTGGTCATACACAAGACTTAAAAGAAGCGCTCGAGCATCGTGTGGACGGATCAATTGTGATTATCAACAATGTCTCAACTCAACTAGCGCTAGATGTTGGTTTTAGAATTGTGAATAATGAACATATTGAAATGATTGGAAAAGAATCTTCTCGTCAGCATTTTTCAACTTATTCTATGTTCCAACCGGATAAGAAAAAAGTCCCAGCATTAATTATTTCGTGCCAATCAGGTATGGGGACAGCCAAGAAATTACAAGAAGTCATTTCTGAAAATTTACCTAAAAATACGCCAATTCAACTTGTTTTATCCGATTATGCACATCTGAAAAAAATGAAAACCAATACTACGATGTTTAATCGTTATGATATTATTGGCATTTTAGGCACAGCTGATCCACAAGTTGACGGTGTGAAATATATTGGGATTGATGATGTGGTATCTGAAGATGGGTACAAGCATTTGGCAACCATATTTGAGCGTTATTTAGACCCACTGGACATTCAATATTTGAATAATGGTGTCATGAAGACCTTGTCATTAGAGAATTTGGTTACAATGTTAAGTATTTTAAATCCAGAAAAAACCATTGAGTTAATTTCAGAGATGATTGATTATTGGGAACAAGCTTTTGATATAAAAATTCCCAATAATTTGAAGACAGCGTTATATATTCATATCAGTTGTATGATTGAGCGTGTGATTACTAGAGAGTATGTTCAAAACACTTTAATGGATGAAGAAGAGTTTAGTAAAAATCACTCCTATTTTATAAATGTTATTAAACAAGGGTTGGAAAGGTTTGAGTCAGTCTATCATGTCTCGGTTGATTTAGGGGAAATATCCTACTTGCATCAATTGTTTCAAGCAAATCTAATTGGATTTACTTTTTAATAAAGTAAATCCAATTTTTTTTGTTATACATCCAATTTATCGTTTTTAAAACGTTATAAATAAAGCGTTTTAAAAAGTTGGCACGTGACTTGCTTTATATAAAGTGAGACTAATAAAGGAGAGAAGTGGCGATGATAAAAGAAGATTTATTAAATGCACAACGTTATTATGGATCAGGATTACTATCTAAAAAAGACATTACCGATGCACTGGATCATGCAGTGGCTTTAGTAGATGAGAATATTAAAAAATTTGGTGAGACGTATCCAAGTCCTGCTACTAAAAATGGTTTTTATGAGAAAATGAAAAACATTGAGTGGACAAATGGCTTTTGGACTGGAATGTTATGGCTGACTTATGAATACACTGGTGATGAAAAATATCGTCAATTAGCTGACAAACATGTCACAGATTTTTTACATCGTATTGAAGAAAAAATAGAAGTTGACCATCATGATTTAGGGTTTCTTTACATCCCGTCTTGTGTGAGCGCATACAAATTAACAGGAAATGAAGAAGCTAAAAAAGCTAGCATTTTAGCAGCAGACCAACTGATTTCTAGATACCAAGAAAAAGGTGAATTCATTCAAGCTTGGGGCGAGTTAGGTGCAGAAGATAATTACCGTTTAATCGTTGATTGCATGTTAAACATCCCACTTCTTTACTGGGCATCAGAAGAAACGGGAGATATGACGTATTCAGATATTGCGGACAAGCACTATCAAACAACATTAAAAACAGCGATTCGAGAAAATGCTTCAAGTTTCCATACATTCTACTTCGACCCTAAAACAGGTGAACCATTAAAAGGCGTGACTCGTCAAGGGTATTCAGACGATTCAAGTTGGGCACGAGGACAGGCATGGATTGTGTATGGTATGGCACTTCAATATTATCAAACACACAATGATTACATTGTAGAAGATTTTAAAGCTGTTACAAACTATTTATTAAATCGTTTACCAGAGGATTTAGTTCCATATTGGGATTTAATCTTTACTGATGGCAGTGGTCAATCAAGAGATTCATCATCTGGAGCGATTGCGGTATGTGGTATGAATGAGATGTTGAAATATTTACCAGAGTCAGATGAATTGGCAATGACGTATCGTTACGCTTCTCACGCTATATTAGGTAGTTTGATTAAGAACTACACGTACACTGATTTAGCAAAAGAAAATGGGTTATTAACTCATGGTGTTTACTCATGGCATTCAGGAAAAGGTGTGGATGAGGCAAATATCTGGGGAGATTATTTCTACATGGAAGCACTTCTTCGTTTTTATAAAGATTGGACATTATACTGGTAGGAGGAAAAAACAATGACAGAACCAAATATTAAAATGGTGAGAATTGACGAACGCTTGATTCACGGACAAGGACAATTATGGATTAATTCACTTGGAGCAAACTTAGTAATTGTAGCCAATGATGAGGTATCAACAAGTAGTATTCAACAAACATTAATGAAATCACTAATTTCAAAATCAATTGGGATGCGTTTTTTCAGCATAGAAGAAACATGTGACAAAATCCATAAAGCATCACCTAAACAATCGATTTTCCTAGTAGCTAAAAATCCTAAAGATGTTTTACGTTTAGTTGAAGGAGGCGTGCCAATCAAAGAATTAAACGTTGGAAACATTCACTTTACAGAAGGTAAAAAACAATTAACTAATTACATTTCACTTGGTGAAGAGGATTTAGCCGCCTTGAAAGCATTACACAATGAACACGGGGTACATTTCAATACACAAACAACACCAATGGGCGGCGACGCTGGTGGTGGATTAGATTTAAACAAATACGTCGAAGAAAATTAATCGTTGGAGGTAAAATAAATGGATGCAACATTCGTACAGGCATTATTAGTAGGGTTATTTGTTTCATTTTGTTTAATCGGTCAGTTAATTGGTATTTATACTAACCGTGCAATCTTTTTATCATTTGGTGTCGGACTTATTTTAGGTGATGTTCAAACGGGGTTATTAATGGGAGCGACAGCTGAATTAGCCTTTATGGGATTTGGTGTTGGGGCTGGAGGAACTGTTCCACCTAACCCAATCGGACCAGGTGTTGTTGGGACTATTATGGCAATTGCTTTAAAAGACACAGGAATGGACGTGCCAACAGCATTGTCTTTATCATTCCCATTTGCTGTGATGATTCAATTTGTGATTACATTTATCTATTCATTAAATGCCGGATCACTTTCTTGGGCAACAAAATCTATCCAAGAAGGAAATTACAAATCATTTAAATTAACATCAAACTTAACATTTATCGGTTTTGGAGTATTTGGATTTATCATTGGTTTAGTTGCAACAATGAGTATTGAAGTATTACGTGCTTTTGTTAACATTATTCCTCAAGCACTTATTTCAGGATTATCTGTTGCAGGTGGCTTGTTACCAGCTATTGGTTTTGCGATGATTTTAAACGTTATGGTGAAAAAAGAATTCATTCCAGCTATTTTATTAGGTTATGTATGTATTTCTTATTTAGCAATGCCAGTTATTGGGTTAGCATTTGCCGGCGCAATTCTTGCATTAAACAACTTCTATAACAAAGGCAATGGACAAGCAGACGAACAAGAGGAGGTAATCGAAGATGGCATCTAACCAACAACCAGTATTAACGAAAAAAGATTATTTTAAAGCAAGTTTACGTTCATATGTGTTACAAAATGGATTTAACTATGGAAATTATCAAGGAACAGGATATGCTAATATTCTTTTCCCTTCTCTTAGAAAAATTTACAAAGATGACGAAGAAAAATTAAAAGACGTTACCATTTCTAACTTAGAGTTTTATAACACAAACCCTCAGTTAGTTCCATTTATTACAAGCATGCAATTAGCCATGTATGATAGTGGACAAAATGAAGAAGACACACGTGCCATTAAGTTTGCGTTGATGGGACCTTTATCAGGGATTGGGGATTCATTATCTCAATTTGGTTTAGCACCATTATTCTCAACCATTGCAGCAGGTATGGCATTAGATGGCTTAATAGCTGGTCCTATCTTCTTCATCGTGTGTATGTTTGGTATCACATTTGGTTTACGTATGTTGATGGGTTACTTAGGTTATAAACTAGGAACAAATGTCATTGATACATTGAGTGAAAAAATGGCAAGTATCGCAAAAATTGCGACAACAATTGGTGTAACGGTTATCTCAGGATTATCTGTATCATTTGTTAAAGCTAATTTAGCACTTGAATATGTGACAAAAGTTGAAGGTAAAGATCAAGTAGTGGCTCTTCAAACAGTGTTTGATAAAATTGCACCAAATCTTTTACCAGTTTTAGTTACAGCAGGGGTATATGTCTTAATCAGAAAATACAAATGGTCAACATACCGTTTGATTGCATTGCTTATTGTATTAGGTATCGCTTTATCAATGCTAGGAATCTTAAAATAGTAGGGTGGAATAAAAATGTTTAAAGTATGCATAGTCGGTCATGGGAATTTCCCGTCAGGTATTTGTTCAGCTTTAAAATTATTATCAGGAAGTAATGAACAGTTACACTATTTTGATTTAGATCACAATTTAACTCATGGAGAGTACGAACAACAATTAACAGCCTTTTTAACAGAAAATGACAATGTCTTGATTTTTGCTGATATGACAGGGGGCGCGCCTCATCAAATCGCAACACGTTTGTTATTAGAACTAGGCAAAAAAAATCAATTTATCTTATCTAGTGTGTCCTTAAATCTAATTTTAGATTTATATATGAAAAACAGCATGGGTATTTTAACGACAGATAATGTTTCTGTTGAGCTGTCAAATAGTATGGCTGAAAGCAAAGAAATGTTGATGGTAATGCCTGATATTTCTGAAGAAAAAGTGGAAGATGTATCGGTTACTGAAGAAGAAGGTATCTAAAATATGAAAACATTCGGGATTATCTTACTCATACTGCTTGTCATACTTTATGTTGTTGTTTTACCCCTTGCAAAGAAAAAATATCAACAAAAGCAATTAGTTGATATGCAATCTTTTTTAAATGAATTATCAGTTGGTGACCAAGTCATGATGAATAGTGGGATTATTGGAAAAATTAGTCGAATTGACGAACATATTGTTCATCTAAAAATAGCTAAAGATACCATTATTCGAGTGGATAAACACTCACTCATTGGTCGATACAACGAAGAAAAATAATCAAGTAAAGAAGTCACGATAACTCTATTATATAGATGAACGTGGCTTCTTTTTGTTAGAGGAGACGAGAGAATGAAGAGGACATTTTTTGATAAACAAGAGGCAAATATCATGTTGATGCATACGAATAGTCAGTTATTACTAGAAAACAAATTTCAATTTATTCACCCATATGATATGGAACCATGCCGTGACATTATTGCGTTTGTTGATGGCATTGACTGGACACATGTCCCATTTGAAGATGAAGAGTGGAATTATATGCTTAATCGTCAAGAATATTTACTAGATTTGTGTATGAGTTTTGATATTTCTGGTGATATTTGTTATCTACAAAAAGGAAAAGACTTAGTATTAGACTGGATTACTAAAAATCAAACGACCGAAAATTGGCGAACCATTGATACAGGAATTCGTTTGATGTATTGGGAGATTATGATTCGCTATTTGGACCAAGAATTGTTACTCAGTGTACCTGATAATGAAAAAATAAAACAGAGTATCTATCAACAATTAAACTATTTGGATGATGACTATATCGAGAAGTATGATTTGAGTAATTGGGGGATATTGATTGTTGCTGGATTTTTTATCATTTCTCATCGTGCGAGTGACATGTGTGAGTCAAGTGTGTACCGACGCATGCTTAGTCGTTTAACACATCAATTACACCTACAAATCCAACCATCTGGTAATCACTGGGAACAGTCGCCATTATATTTTATGGAAGTGCTACGAAGTATTGTGTGTATCCACCAAAGTGATGTACTAAAAGATTATCCCGTACAAATATTATTAGAAGAAAAGATTTTGTCTATGTATCATTTTATGCCACATTTTGTGACACCAGAAGGGACGACTATTCTACAAGGGGACACAGATGAGATGAGAATAGATGATGTGATGCAAACTTTATCGCTACTCTACCAACAATCTTTGCCGCCGCTTTTTGCCAATCATGTAACGGTTGATTATTTACTTCTTTACTTTAGTCACCGTGAGATAGATTATTCAACATGGGAAAAAAATATAATTCAGTGTGTAGATGAGGAATTTCCTAAGACAATGACGGATGATTTTACAGGGAATTATTATTACCACAATGATTGGGATTCTATGTCATCGTACGCCCATTTATACAATGGCCCATTAGGGAGCGGGCATGGGCATCTTAGTTTATGCCACATTGATGTCACACTTGGTGGTGATAATATCTTGGTAGATAGCGGACGTTTAACTTACGTCGAGTCACCGCTTAGATATTTATTAAAAGAAGCACCGCAACACAATACCGTTGTGATAAATAGTCATCCATTTGGTGAGGTCGTGGATTCATGGGGATTTGAAGCTGTTCCAACAAGTTTATCTAACCGTGTCTATGAAGATGATCGTTTTTGGTCCGTAAGAAGTGCGTACATCGACACTCAAGTTAATGGAGATTTTAAAGTCGTGCGGACAGTATTATATATAAAAGAATTAGATAGTTTTATCATTTTAGATCAGGTTGTTGATATAGGAGATAATGCATTTTCTAATATGACGCGCTATTTTAATTTAAATCCAAAGATAAAAGCACGACAAGAACAGGATCATATTAGCTTGGATATAAAAAATAAGCGATATTATGCCTATTTCAGTGAAGAATCAATACATGTAGAAGAAAGTTTTTTTGCCCCAACATACAATGATTTAATTGTTAATGAAAAAATTATGGCAACAAGTAGTCAACCAACTCAATATACTGTTCTGACTAAATACAGTAATGTTGTAGTCAAAGAAACCACAGTACAAAAAACTGATAATAAGTTATGCTCAGAGGAAAAATGTTACGGAATGGCAATCACAATAGATGGACAAGAGTGGTTGATTTATTCGATGATTGAAGATACTTATTCAGGCCACAAATTATATAAAATAGATGGACATCCAGTCTATGGACAATTCGGTGTTGTGAAAATAGATAGAAACAATGAAGAGAATTATATGAGATTGTTTTAAAAATGAAGTCACCACTTTACTATGCTTTAAGCCGTAAAGTGGTGGTTTTTAGTATTGTTTTTTTGAAATAGATAGCCCGTAATCAAATAAATACATGAGTATTAACACAATGAAGACACTGATAAGAGTAGTAAGTAAACGGTAAGGTACGATTAATAGGTTGACAGAGGTAGAGTTCAAGGTACTTAATAATAAGATTTGTGGATTAGTAAAAAAATTGGCGATGGCATAATTTCTTGGTATGAAAAATACAACACCAATATTTAGTAACACAACCGATAAATAGATAATGATTTTTGGTAAATATAAGTTAATTAAAATAACACCTAGTACTAAACCGACAATACTACCAATCAATCTTTGGTGAGAACAGATTTTGATATCACCCATGTTTTCTCCACCTAAAATAGCGACAGAAGTAATTAAAATCCAATAGCCGTTTTGCTCATTAAACAGAGTTGAAAGGTAAGCTGAATAGAAAATGATAGAAGAAAATTGCAATGCTTTTAATATAATATCAGGGTCTTTATAGATCATAATATAATACTTGTCTTGTACACTCAGTTTATTATTAGTTTTTAATTGTTGGTTGAATGGTAATTTTAATAATAACGAAATAATGATACCAGAAATAATAGCTCCTAAAATACCGTATCATAAATAATGACTTGTTTGTAATACATTATGAGTATTCTTTAAGTTAGTTCCTGTAGCAAATAACATTAAAATAAAAAAGTAATCAGGTTTTGGAACATTAAATAATTTCGTTGTAATGAAACAGATAAAAGAGATATTGCTTATTAAGAAGGGAATCATTTCCGTTTTATAACTAGATAGTATGCCTAGTGTAAATGCTAAGTACAAGCTAACACCGTGTCCTAATATATAAATAAAATTTTGTTTAACCAATGTATATTGAAAATACAAATAAGAGAAGGCCCCTATAATGCCAATTGTCGCAATCAAAGTATTATCTAATACGATAGCAAATAAAAGTGTGATAAACATGGCCAATCCAGCTCCTAAAAGACGGAGAAAGGAATCATTTGTTTTTCTTGTGGTAAATAGATGTTTAAAGTACGTCATTAAAACACTCCTTTTCATGGTTATATTATAGCAGAATAACCAGTTTTATCCCCTATTTAGAGTAAATAAGTCTGTTTTAAATCCATGTCACCCTTGACATTTAATAACAAATAGTTGATAATATAAGTGGTTACTACCAGTTGGTATTGAAAGTGGTATTAGGAGGAGAATATGAAAAATAAGAAGCAACCATTATATGGTCAACTAGTTGATGAATTAAAAGAATCTATTGAAAAAGAACATCAAGCGCATGATTTATTACCATCAGAAAGAGAGTTAGCAGAGATTCACGGTGTTAGTCGAACAACCGTTAGATTAGCTTTACAAGAATTGGAAAATTTAGGGTTTATCTATAAAAAACATGGCAAAGGAACGTTTGTTTCTGGTGTATCAGATAGCATTTTAAACCTAACAGGAGCCTACAGTTTTACAGAACAAATGAAGTCTTTAGGAAAAGAACCCTCAACAAAAATTTTAGAATTTTTAGTTGTTGAAAGTAATAACTATTTAAGTGAACAACTGGGAGTACATAAGGGAAGTCAGTTAATTAAAATTAAACGATTAAGATTAGCCGATGGGGAGCCAATGATGTTAGAAAGAACGTATTTACCATACAAACGTTTTGAAGGGTTAACAAGTGAGATGTTGGAAGAAAAGCCAATGTATGATGTGTTTTATGACACATATAATCAACGAATAAAATACGCAGAAGAAGAATTTTATGCCAGCATTGTGAGTGACAAAGATGCCGAATACATTGAAGTCCCAATAGGTTCAGCTGCCTTAAACTTAGTCAGAAAAACAGTGAATCAAGAAAATGAAATCATTGAATACACATTAAGTGTGGCAAGAGCCGATCAATTTAGATACAAAGTATTACACCATAAAAATTAAATGAGAAGGAGTGCTTTACATGTTAGATTGGACTAACCAACAGTTAGAAGAGATAGGTGCAGTGATTACAACAAATGAAATTAAGCAACAACCAGAATTATGGAATGAAACACTTGAAATTTTTAATTCTCATAAAGAAAGTTTAGAGGCTTTTTTAGAAGGGTTTAAAAAAGAAACAACTGAAAAAATTCGTGTGATTTTTACGGGAGCAGGAACGTCTGCATACGTGGGAGATCTTGTTAAACCCCATTTAACACGTTATGGGAATACATCTGATTTTATTTTTGAAGCTATCCCAACAACTGATATCGTGTCAGCGCCTTTAAATTATTTTAAAGAAGATTCTCCAACGTTACTTGTGTCTTTTGCAAGAAGTGGGAATAGTCCTGAAAGTGTCGCGACGATAGATTTAGCCAATCAAGTTGTAAAAAATGTGAAGCATTTGATTATTAGTTGTGCTCCTGAGGGAAAACTTGCAGTTAATGCTAAAGATGATAAAAATTCTTTTGTTATGTTAATGCCAACTCGTTCGAATGATCAAGGGTTTGCTATGACAGGAAGTTTTTCTTGTATGACCTTGGCTGCTTTATTAATCTTTGATTTGGTTCACACTGATCACGAAACGATTGTATCGACGATAGTAAATATGGGAGAACAAGTAGTCACGATGGAAGATACGCTGTCTAATATTGTAGCGCAAGATTTCAATCGAGTTGTTTATTTAGGATCTGAGAGTCTATCAGGCTTAACAAGAGAAGCTCAGTTGAAATTACTAGAATTAACAGCAGGAAAAATCGCAACAGTATTTGATTCTTCATTAGGGTTTAGACATGGCCCTAAATCATTTGTGGATGATAAAACAGTATTATTTGGGTTCATTAGCAATGACACATACACTAGTCAGTATGATGTGGATATTTTGGAAGAAATTAATGGAAACGCTATAGCAGTCGAAACAATTGCTTTATCACAAAATAAAACACAATATAGCGGAAAAAATATATCGCTCACAAATGATTATCAATTGGCAGACGGATTTTTAGCGTTGCCTTTAGTGATGATTGCACAAATCATTGCCTTATTAACATCAGTGAAAGTTAAGAATAAACCAGACACACCATCACCCACAGGAACAGTTAATCGCGTTGTTCAAGGTGTTACGATTCATCCATTTAACTAATACGAAAGAGGGATTATTATCATGAAAAAAATCAGTGAAAACAAATTAGCGCGTATGACTCATTTATCGACAAAAGACGGCATCATCGCGGCTCTTGCTATTGACCAACGTGGGGCATTGAAACGTATGTTGTCAGAACAAGGATTTAATGGAGATGTTAAATCGGCGATTGTCGAGTTTAAAGAACTTATTTCTGAATATTTAACCCCTTACTCCTCTTCGATTTTATTAGATCCAGAATACGGTTTGCCTGCTTCAAAAGTAAAAGTAGATGATGCAGGATTGTTATTAGCTTATGAAAAAACAGGATATGATGCGACTGAACCAGGACGTTTCCCTGATTTATTACCTGAATGGTCAGCGCTACGATTGAAAGAAGCTGGAGCTGATGCGGTGAAATTCTTGCTTTATTATGATGTGGATGAGTCTGATGAGATTAATGAGCGTAAACAAGCATTTGTGGAACGTATCGGGTCAGAATGCGTGGCTGAAGATATGCCGTTTTATCTTGAATTATTAACTTATGATGCTCTAATAGATGATGCAAAAGGAAAAGATTACGCAAAAGTTAAACCGCATAAAGTCAATGAGATGATGAAAGAATTCTCACAAAATCGTTATCAAGTGGATGTATTAAAAGTAGAAGTGCCAGTGAACATGAATTATGTGGAAGGATTCGCTAAAGAGGCAACTGATGTAGTATATACAAAAGAAGAAGCGTTAAACTATTTCAAAGAACAAAGTGACAGCACACACTTGCCGTTTATCTTTTTAAGTGCAGGCGTGAGTGCGAAATTATTCCAAGACACGTTGTATTTTGCAAAAGAGTCAGAGTCAACATTTAATGGGGTGCTGTGTGGACGTGCAACATGGAAAGATAGTGTCGAAGTATTTGTCAAAGAAGGAAGAAAAGCCGCTGTTGAGTGGTTAAACACACAAGGTAAACAAAATATGGATGAGCTAAATGAGACTCTAAATGCGACAGCTTCATCTTGGCATAATAAATTATCATAGTGGGTGAAAAAATGATTGTATCAGTTACGATGAACCCATCAGTCGACATTTCGTATCCACTAAGTACATTGATACTTGACGATGTCAATCGTTGTGATCAGGTAAAAAAACAGCGGGTGGTAAAGGATTAAAGGTGACACGAGTGATTCATCAAATGGAAGAAGAAGTTATTAATACTGGACTGTTAGGTGGTGTGTGAGGTGATTTTATTCGAGAGAAACTCTCCAAGGAAGGGATTAAGCATGATTTTTCCAATATACAAGGTGACACACGAAATTGTATTGCAATATGGCATGATAACCATAAACAAACAGAAATGTTGGATTTTGGTCCGATTATCACTGAATAAGACCTTGTCGCGTTTGAAACCATTTTTTAAACTTAACTAAGACATGTTGTGACATTATCAGGAAGCTTACCAAAAGGTGTGTCAGAATATTACTATTCACAATTGTTGGATGCTATTATCTGACAGTCAAATAAAAGTAATCTTAGACACATCAGGAGATAGTATTTAACAAGGAAATATAAACCTCATGCCATCAAATCTCATAATGATGAATTACAGGCTTTAATTGGAGAAAAAGTAACAGAAGATTATGCCAATGTACCAGGTTAAGGCATCCCTTATTTAAGGCTGTGATGTTAATCACTTTGTCACTAGGTAAAAGTGGGGCGTTTGTGAAATACGAAGACTCATTTTACCGAGTTAAAATTCCTAACAAATCCGGCAGGAAGTGGCGATTTAAATTTATCGGGGCTTACGATTGGGTTAGCTAAATAGTTATCCATAGAAGACATTTTAAAGTATGAAATGACTTTATGAATGTTGACTGCAATGGAGGAAACGACAGGTTATGTTGATGAGACCCAATTTAATCAAGTTTATGATAATATTTTTATCGATAAATAATAATAAAGACGATAAGGTTTGTTAAAACAAAATTTATTGTCTTTTTAAACGTTTATGAAAATAAAGTAAAAAGGAAAAGTTAGGTGTTTTTTTGATATAATGTTTGTATGACACATAACTATATAAATCATAGATATAGTGTTAAGGTGAAATAAGTATCTAACTAGGAGGATGTCTATATGACAGAGTTAAAACGATTACAAAATGGTTCTGATATTCGAGGTATAGCAATTTCTGCTGAGGGGTTTGAAGCTAATTTAGAAGCAAAGCAAGCAAAACAAATTGCTAAAGGAATAGTTGTTTGGTTAAGAACAGAGAAAAAAGTGACACATTCACCTATTAGGATTGCTATCGGACAAGATAGCCGTTTGTCTGGAGACTTGATAAAAGAGGGACTGATTCAGTCGTTATTAACAGAAGATGTTCATGTGATAGATACAGGATTATCAACAACTCCAGCTATGTTTATGGCTACGCAATTTGACTCATTCAATGCAGACGCTGGTATCATGATCACAGCAAGTCACTTGCCTTTTTATTATAATGGAATTAAATTATTTACCAAAGATGGTGGAGCAGAGCATGAAGATATCGCGTTCATTTTAGAACATGCTCTCGCACATATGGAAGACAATGAGATAAAAGGAACACTTGAAAAACGAGAAGTGATATCAACGTATGCAAATGATTTAGTAGAGAAAATACAAAAAGAAACTGGAAGCAAAGAGCCGCTTAAAGGATTTCGCATTGTCTTAGATGCTGGAAATGGGGCGGGAGGTTTTTTTGCTGAAAAAGTATTAGAAGTATTAGGAGCAGACACAACAGGTAGTCAATTTTTAAATCCTGATGGTCATTTTCCTAATCATATCCCAAATCCAGATAACAAAGAAGCTATGGAGAGTATTAAACAAGCTGTTTTAAATCAACAAGCTGATTTAGGTGTGATTTTTGATACGGATGTTGATAGAGCAGCTGTAGTGGACAAAACAGGTGAAGTGATTAATCGTAATAATTTGATTGCCGTGTTATCACACATTGTGTTAGAAGAATCTCCTGGGGCAACGATTGTAACGAATTCCCCAACATCTAGTCATTTAAAAGATTTTATTGAAAGTTTAGATGGAAAACAAGTGCGTTACTTATGTGGGTATCGTAATGTTATTAATAAAGGCATTGGATTAAACAACCAGGGAATCGATGTACCACTATCTATTGAAACAAGTGGTCATGCTGCGTTTAAAGAAAATTATTTCTTAGATGATGGTGCTTATGTGGTGGCTAAAATTCTGATGTTATTGCCAAAATTAAAAGAAAACAATCAAGAATTGAGTGACCTGATTGCCAACTTAAAACAACCTGAAGAAACAACTGAAATTCGATTTAAAATTAGCGGTGAAGATTACCGAATATCAGGAGAATCGGTTATTGCTGCGATGCATGATTTGGTGTCAGAAACGCAAGGTTTTAGTATTGATATGGATAATGAAGAAGGAATTCGCGTCAATGTGAGTGGAAAATTTGGTCTAGGATGGTTTTTATTACGTATGAGTTTACATGAACCATTATTAGTTCTTCAAGTTGAAAATGATGAAGTTGGAAAAAATCAATTAGTATTAGAAAAATTGTCTTCATTCTTCTCACAATATGATTTTTTAAATACAGATAAATTAACAAATAAATTGAAGGTATAGGCTTAATTGAAAATAACCTTTAAATAAAGATTGATGACTTAAATTTTATCTAGTAAGATTAGTATTGTAACTGGGTTAAGTTATCTTAGTATGAGATTTTTATAAAAATATTTGAACTGTTATTTGGAAAAACTAATCATCAAGGAGGATAAAGGTGAATAAGCAAACACGTCAAGCCGTTTTAAAAAAAATTATCTCCGAACATAACATAGAAAAACAATCAGATTTAATTAATTTATTGAAACAACACGATGTAAATGCTACGCAATCAACGATATCTAGAGATATGAGAGAGTTAAATATAATAAAAAGTCATAATACCAATGGCAGTTCTTACTATCGTCTGCTAAACAACTCGGTTCTGACTTCTAAGAAATTAACCAATGAGGAACGTTTGATTAGCGCCGTTTCTGAAACAGGTGTCTCGCTAAATCAGATTGAATTTACAAATGTCTTAACAGTTTTACCTGGTAATGGACAACTAATTGGTGTGCTGATCGATAGTGTTAGACAATCATTTGATGAAATTGTGGGATGTATTGCAGGAGATGATACGATCTTGATTTTATCGAAGTCCCCAGAAGATGCAGCAGTTGTAAATGAATATTTTGAACGCTTCCTTTTTCCAGCATAGTATTTTTAATAATTAAGCGTCAATTGATAAAAGATTCACATATTTTTTAAAATAAGCTGATGTTATGTTACTTTTAAATAATATCGGCTTATTTATTTTACTATAACTATATTAACGACATATATATATAGATTAACAATTTATGTAAATGTATTAATGAAAAAAGTGTTGTATAAAATCAAAAAAACAAGCGCTTACATTTTTTGATATTTTTTATGAATAAAAAAAATAAATATGGGTAAATATTTATCTATAATGGGAAGTTAGTGGTGTTTAATAGGTTTTTGTGTATTTTATATCCAGTGATTGACATAATGATGCATACTTCGCATTTATAATTCTAACTTCAATATTGTTCAAAAATAAACTATTTGTTAATCTATGAATGTAAACAACGTAAGGAGGTTTTTGACATGGAAAGTCCAATCAAAGTTTTTTCAGAAATCGGTAAATTGAAAACGGTTTTGGTGCATCGACCAGGTGGAGAATTAGAAAATTTAATGCCTGATTATTTAGAAAGGTTATTATTTGATGATATTCCTTATTTGGAACAAGCACAAAAAGAACATGATGCATTTACTGACTTGTTAAGATCCAAAGACGTGGAGGTAGTTTATTTAGAAGATTTAGCGGCGGAGGCGTTGATTAATGATGAAGTTAAAATGAAATTTGTTGATCAATACCTAGAAGAAGCAGACATTAAGAGCACAACTGCTAAAGAAAAAGCAAAAGAAATTCTATTATCATTACCAACTAATCGCGATTTAATTGACAAAGCAATGGCAGGTATGCAAAAAGTTGAGTTGCCAGATTTTGAAATGAATAACTTAACAGACATGGTTGAATCATCTTATCCATTTGTTATTGATCCAATGCCTAACTTGTATTTCACTCGTGATCCATTTGCTACTATTGGTAACGGAGTATCAATTAACCATATGTATGCAGAAACACGGAATCGCGAAACAATATTCGCTCAGTATATATTTGATTATCATCCAAGATTTGCAGGAAAAAATGTTCCTCGAGTATACAATAGAACAGAAACAACTCGTATCGAGGGTGGAGATGAATTAGTTTTAAGTAAAGATGTGTTAGCGATAGGTATTTCTCAAAGAACAGATGCAGCGTCTATCCAAAAAATGGCAAAAAATATTTTTGATGAAAATATTGGATTCAAACATATTTTAGCGTTTAATATCGGTGAGTATCGTAAATTTATGCATTTAGATACAGTGTTTACAATGGTTGATTATGATAAATTTTCAATTCACCCAGAAATTGAGGGGGAATTGACAGTTTACTCTATTTCACAAGATGATAATGGTGAAATGCAAATAGTTAAAGAAGAAGATACATTAGAAAATATTTTATGTAAATATTTAGGATTAGGGAAAGTACATTTAATCCGTTGTGGTGGCGGTAACTTAACTGCTGCTGCTAGAGAACAGTGGAATGATGGTTCGAACACATTAGCTATCGCACCAGGTGAAGTAGTTGTTTATGATAGAAACCTAATTACAAATAAATTATTAGAAGAAGCAGGCGTTAAGTTGAATTATGTACCAGGAAGTGAATTAGTCCGTGGTCGTGGTGGCCCAAGATGTATGAGCATGCCATTAGAAAGAGAAGAAATTTAAAAAAATTAAATTAAAGGGGAGAACTAAAATGACATCATCAGTATTTCAAGGACGTAGCTTATTAGCTGAAAAGGACTTTACGAAAGCAGAATTAGAATATCTAATTGACTTTGGAATTCATTTAAAAGATTTGAAAAAACGTAATATCCCTCATCATTACTTAGAAGGAAAAAATATTGCATTATTATTTGAAAAAACTTCAACAAGAACTAGATCGGCGTTTACAACAGCTGCAATTGATTTAGGGGCTCATCCTGAGTATTTAGGAAAAAATGATATTCAATTAGGTAAAAAAGAATCAGTTGAAGATACGGCAATTGTTTTAGGAAGCATGTTCGATGGAATCGAATTTCGTGGTTTTAGCCAAGAAGTAGTAGAAGGACTAGCTAAATATTCTGGTGTCCCAGTATGGAACGGTTTAACAGATGAATGGCATCCTACACAAATGATCGCAGATTTTATGACAATAAAAGAAAATTTCGGTCGTTTAGAAGGTATAACATTAGTATATGTTGGAGACGGACGTAACAACATGGCAAACAGTTTATTAGTAACTGGAGCTATCTTAGGTGTTAACGTAAGAATCTGTGCACCAGAATCATTATTCCCAGCTGATGATGTGGTAAACTATGCAACGAAATTTGCTGAAAAATCAGGAAGTCAATTAATGATTACTGATGACGTAGATAAAGCAGTAAAAGATGCGAATGTTTTATACACAGACGTATGGGTATCTATGGGTGAAGAAGATAAGTTTGAAGAACGTGTTAACTTATTAACTCCATACCAAATTAATATGGATATGGTAAATAAAACAGGTAATACAGATGGTGAATTAATTGTTCTTCATTGTTTACCAGCATTCCATGACACAGAAACTGAATATGGACAGATGGTTGCAGAAAAATTTGGAATCTCTGAGATGGAGATTACTGACGAAGTATTCAGAAGTAAATATGGACGTCAATTTGAAGAAGCAGAAAATAGAATGCATTCAATTAAAGCTATTATGGCTGCTACTCTAGGTAATCTATTCATACCACGAGTATAAAAAACGTTTAAGCAGCATGTTTTACATGCTGCTTTTTTTAAAAGTAAATTTAATTGATGGAGAGGAGTTTTTCTTTATGGAACAAAAAATCGTTGTAGCTTTAGGAGGCAATGCGATTCTATCCGATGATGCTAGTGCACAAGCACAACAACAAGCATTGATTCAAACATCAAAATACCTAGTAGCTTTAGTTAAGCAAGGTTTTAAATTAATTATCTCACATGGTAATGGTCCACAAGTAGGAAATCTGTTATTACAACAACAAGCAGCAGATTCACCAAGTAATCCTGCATTACCACTTGATACATGTGTGGCAATGACTCAAGGAAGTATTGGATATTGGTTGTCAAATGCTATGGCAAATGAATTAAGAGATGCAAATATTCAAAAAGATGTGGCAGCATTATTAACTCAAGTTGTTGTAGATGAAAATGATCCAGCATTTAAAAACCCAACAAAACCAATTGGCCCCTTCTTAACAGAAGAACAAGCAAAAGAAGAAGAGGAAAAAACTGGTTCAGTATTCAAAGAAGATGCTGGTAGAGGTTGGCGTAAAGTGGTTGCTAGTCCGAAACCTATTGATATTTGTGAAGCAGACTCAATCAACACTTTAGTAAATAATGATGTTATCACAATTTCTTGTGGTGGTGGAGGAATTCCAGTTGTTGGAAGCAACTTAAAAGGAGTTGAAGCAGTTATCGATAAAGATTTTGCATCAGAAAAATTAGCACATCTTGTCGAAGCTGACATGTTTGTTATTTTGACAGGTGTCGATAATGTTTATATTAACTATGGTAAAGAAAATGAAGAAAAATTAACGAATGTCACTGTTGCTGATTTAGAAAAATACAAATTAGAAGGTCATTTTGCACCGGGTAGTATGTTACCAAAAATTGAAGCGGCTATTCAATTTGCAAAAAATAATCCAGGTAAACAAGCAGTGATTACCTCATTAGAATGCTTAGGCGAGTTTAATGGATCAAATTCTGTCGGAACAATCGTTACACTATAATATTTGTAAAGGTTGGTTAGATGAGTGTAGAAAAAGAAATTAGTACGCAATATAGAGAATTTCAATACTTATCAGCACAAGATATAACGAAATTAAATGATGTCTGTTTAGTTCGCCATTATAAAAAAGGACAAGTTTTATTTTATCCAGGCGATGAACGTAATCATGTTTTCTTCTTAAAATCAGGTGTTATACGGTTAGAAAAAATAGATAACACAGATTCTTTTTCTTGTTTAGATTTTGTGAAGCCTAAAACCATAATCCCTAAGATTGGTTTATTTAGCGATGCAAAATATTTTTTGTCCTGTGTCGCCTATTCAGATATTGATATTGTCTTGATTCCAACTAAAACTTATGAAGAGATTATTGGGAAAAATAGTTCGCAACTTATCCAATTAGTAAATGATCAATCAGAAATTATGAAACTTCAAATAATTAAGGTACAAAAAAGTAACATGAGTAATTCGTATTACAGAGTAGTTACTACACTGGCTATTATTTTTAAAAATTTAGGTGAGGTTCAGTACCCTATAAAAATAGTGACTGTTCCTTATCCTATTACAATTAGTGATATAGCAAAGTCAAGTGGAACGACCAGAGAAACAGCCAGTGGTGTCATTAAACAATTGATAAAAGAAAAAAAAATAAAATATAACAGAAAGTATTTTAGTTTCTTAGATATTGATTTCTTCAAAAAGATTCTAACCGATTAATAATAATTTATGGAGAGGAGAGGTATAACAACGACAAGCTGTTATACATAAAAAGACATGGCTGAGACAAAACAGAAAAAGCAAAAAAAACAACTAACTTCATTTAGTATTTTGTTTATTATTATCATTGTATTAGGTATTATCACAAAGTTATTAAATGGCCAAACATTTACGCCACAAATGATTGATGGCGGAAAAGAAATGATTGATCATGTTGTTGGGGCAACAGTGTCAGATGTTGTCATGGCACCATTTAATGGATTTAAAGAAGCAATTGACATTTGCGTGTTTATTTTAGTATTGGGTGGTTTTTTAAATATTGTAACATCAACAGGGGCTCTTGAAGCCGGAATTCAAAATGTTGTAAAAAAATTAAAAGGTAATGAAATCGTTATTATTGTTATTTTGATGATATTATTCTCAATCGGTGGATCAACTTATGGTATGAGTGAAGAAACGATTCCATTTTATGCTTTGCTTGGAGCAACGATGGTTGCTTCGGGGTTTGACTCCATTGTGACAGTAGGAACGATTCTTTTAGGATCTGGCTCAGGAGTAATTGGATCAACTGTCAACCCATTCTCAACCGGTACAGCGATGGATGCGTTAAAAGGGATAGGCATTCAACCGAATGTCGGTGTTATCCTAGGCGTGGGTACTGTTTTGTGGATTACAACTACTGCGTTTTCTATCTATATTGTGACTGGTTATGCGAAAAAAGTAAAAGCAGATAAAGGTTCTTCCATTTTATCTCTTCAAGAACGAGAAGAAATGGAAGAAACTTATGGTCAAAAAGGAACTACTGAATTAGAATTTACCAAAAAACATAAAACTGTTTTGATGTTATTTGCTGTAACGTTTGTTGTCATGATTGTATCATTAATTCCTTGGCAAGACTTTGGTATTAAGATTTTTGATGGTTGGACAGCGGTTCTTACAGGTAATAGTTTTGGTGAATGGTACTTTGGTGATTTGGCAATGTGGTTCTTTATTATGGCAGTCATCATTGCTGTTGTTAATAAAATTCCAGAAAAAGATATTGTTAACGAATTTGTTGCAGGGTGTGCAGACATGTTATCTGTTGTATTAATCATCGTTGTTGCTCGTGGAGCGTCAGTATTGATGTCTACTACCCACCTAGATTTATTAATTTTAGACCGTGCGGCAAATATGTTAAAAGATTTATCTCCAGTATTATTTGTCATTGGGGCATTTGTATTGTACTTATTCTTGTCATTCCTTATTCCATCTACCTCAGGATTAGCGTATGTATCAATTCCAGTTATGGGAGCGTTAGCTAAAGAAGTTGGATTAAGCCCAGATGTTATGGTAATGATTTTTGCTTCAGGGTGTGGGTTGGTTAACTTAATCACACCAACATCAGGTGTTGTTATGGGAGGATTGGAAATCTCTAAAGTTAATTATGCAACTTGGGTGAAATTTATAACAAAACCATTGATAATTATGACGATTATAAATCTAATTATTTTAATTGGGGCAATGCTTATTTTTAGTTAGATTTTTATGATAATTCTTGATACAATGAACACAGTAGGAATGATGTTCATTAATAACTATAAATGATAATAAAATAAGTTTTAGTCAATCGAATCGTAGACTGTTTTTAAGGATACTATATTGAATAAAAAACTTGATTTATGAATATTTATGACGTCTCCTATTAAGATATTAACTTAATAGGAGACGTTTTTTTATTAAAACGAGGGGGTTTATTTATGGATTTTAAAGAAATGATTGCTAAAGATTTAGCAGCAGTACTAGGTGAGCAATTGAGTTATGAGGAAATCTTAAACCTAATTGAAAAACCTAAAATGAGTAGCCATGGGGATTATTCTTTCCCAGTGTTTTCTTTATCTAAAATTCAAAGGAAAGCACCAAATGTCATTGCAGAAGAATTATCAAAAGAAATTGACACAAAAAATTACGAACAAATTACTCCAATGGGAGGGTATATCAACTTCTTCCTTAAAAAATCAGAAGTGAGTAACGCAGTGTTAAATGAAGTAGTATCTGAAAAAAATCATTATGGTGATTCAACTTTGGGTCAAGAGAAAAATGTTGTCATTGATATGTCTTCACCAAATATTGCGAAACCAATGTCAATGGGGCATTTACGTTCAACAGTTATTGGAAATTCATTAGCCGAATTAGCTGACAAAGTGGGTTATACACCTGTTAAAATCAATCACGTTGGTGACTGGGGAACACAATTTGGTAAATTAATTGTGGCTTATAAAAAATGGGGAGACGAAGCAAAAGTCAAAGAAAACCCAATTAGTGAGTTACTTGCTTTATATGTTCATTTCCATGAAGAAGCTGAAATATACCCTGAACTTGATGACCAAGCACGTGAATGGTTTAAAAAGCTAGAAGATGGTGATACTGAAGCTATCGAATTATGGACATGGTTCCGTGAAGAATCACTAAAAGAATTCCAAAAAGTATATGATATGTTAGGGATTGAGTTTGATTCATATAATGGTGAAGCCTTCTACAATGATAAAATGCAACCAGTTATAGATAGGTTACTTGAGAAAGAATTATTAGTTTCTGATGATGGTGCAGATATTGTAAATCTTGAAAAATATGACTTGAATCCAGCGTTGATTAGAAAATCAGACGGCGCAACACTTTATATTACACGTGATTTAGCGGCAGCTATGTATCGTAAAGAAAATTATGATTTCGACGAATCAATTTATGTTGTAGGAAACGAGCAATCTATTCATTTTAAACAATTAAAAGCTGTGCTAAAAGAGATGGGTTACGAGTGGTCAGATGACATTAAACATATTCCATTTGGCTTGATTACATCAAATGGTAAAAAGTTATCGACACGTAAAGGAAATGTTATTCTGTTGGAAGAAGTGTTGAATGAAGCCATTAATGCAACACAAAACATTATCAATGAAAAGAATCCAACATTAGAAAACAAAGAAGAAGTAGCACATCAAGTGGGTGTTGGGGCAGTTGTGTTCCATGACCTTAAAAATGATCGTCTAAATAATTTTGACTTCAACCTAGACCATATTATCCAGTTTGAGGGAGAAACAGGACCATACGTCCAGTATACTCGTTCAAGATGTGAAAGTATTTTAAGAAAAGCCGACTGGATCGCTCCAACTAGTGAGGCAAATTACTCACTATCAGATGATGAATCATGGGAAGTTGTGAAAGCTTTATATAATTTCCCAAATAAAGTACAAGAAGCTTATCGTAAATATGAGCCTTCTGTAGTGGCTAAATACGTGATCGATTTAGCTCAAAAATTTAATAAGTATTATTCAAAAACAAAAATATTAGAAGATAACAGTCAAAAAGATGCACGCCTTGCTTTAGTCTATTCAGTATCCGTTGTACTTAAAGAAGGATTGCGTTTACTTGGTATTCAATCACCAGATAACATGTAATAAAAAAGAAGAGGGAAACCTCTTCTTTTTTATGGATTTTTTTGACGGTTTTTGATTGATTTTGACGGTTTGTGATTGTATAATACAGGTATGGAGTGAGAGTTATGTTGACTGAAGAAAGACAAGAAAAAATTTTAGATGAATTAAAAGCAAAAAAGGTCATAAAAGTTCGAGAATTAATTGAAGAACTTGGGGTGTCTGAATCCACAATTCGTCGAGATTTACAGGAATTAGAGGCAGAAGGTTGGTTAATTCGAATTCACGGTGGGGCAAAGTTAACATTTCGTTTAGAACCAGAATTAACGATGAAGGAAAAATCTTTCAGAAACGTTCAAAAGAAACAAGAAATTGTTCAGTATGCGGCATCATTAATAAAAGAAGGCGATGTTGTTTATATTGATGCTGGCACGACAACCTTGGAATTATTATCACTTATAAAAGTAAAAAATGTGTCAATCGTAACAAATTCCGTGCATCATGCGTGCGTTTCGACTGATTTAGGTTTCGACACGATTATAATCGGTGGAAATATTAGAAAGAACACAACAGCATCAGTGAGTCAGCTTGGTGGCGAGCAATTGGAACGGTATTTTTTTGATAAGGCTTTCATGGGTGCGAATGGCGTTCACCCAGTTTATGGATTAACGACAGCTGACCCAGAAGAAGCCATGATGAAACGAACAGCGATTCATCAAGCACAACAAGTTTATTTTTTAGTTGATGATACAAAGTTTGATAAGCTAAATTTTTCTCAAATCGAGTCAATTGATACAGGGATTATCATAACGAATCAGTTAACAAAGAAACAACGCTCACGGTATCAAGGGGTTGCAACAATAAAGGAGGTAATAAAATGATTTATGCATTAACATTAAATCCAGCTATTGACTATGTGATTAGCGTACCAGGATTTGAAGAAGGTAAGTTGAATAAAACGACGAAAGAGTACAAATTTCCAGGTGGTAAAGGAATTAATGTCTCAAGAGTATTGGCACAACTAGGTGTCCAATCTCAAAATCTTGGTTTTATTGGTGGGTTTACAGGTAAATTTATTGAAGAGCAGTTAATCAATCATGGTCTGCAAAATAACTTTATCCATGTATCAGGTGACACACGAATTAACATCAAATTAAAAGGTGAAGAAGAGACTGAGATTAATGGTTTAGGACCTTCTATTAAACAAGAAGATTTAGATGATTTGAATGTCCAAATCAGTAGTTTAACACCAGAAGATTGGTTGATTTTATCAGGAAGTCTACCAATGGGCGTGCCAAAAGATATTTATGTCACATTATCAAAAATGGCACATGAACAACATGTTCCATTTGTAGTGGATATTAGTGATGCTAGTCTGTTCGATGTATTACAGTACAAACCATCATTAATTAAGCCCAACGAACATGAATTAGCCGATTTATACAATGTTGAGTTTAAAACATTTGAAGACATGTTGCCTTACGGGGAAAAATTAGTTCAACAAGGTGCTAGAAATGTGATTATCTCAATGGGTGCCAATGGAGCTGTCTTATTTAATGAAACAGGTATTTATCGTGCCAAAGGATTAACAGGAACATTAGTTAATTCAGTAGGATCAGGAGATTCTGTTGTTGCAGGGTTTGTTAGTCAGCTAAGTCAAGGTAGTGATGCTGTAGAGGCATTTAAAACAGGGATTGCGTGTGGAAGCGCGACAGCATTTAGTGCAGATTTAGCAACAGAAGAAGAAATTAAACACCAGTTATCACGTGTTGAAATTGACGTTTTAAAAGAATACTAGGGGGAAATAAAATGAAAATTAATGACTTGTTAGTTAAAGATTGTATGATCTTGGACTTAAAAGCCACTGATAAAAAAAGTGCCATCACAGAGATGGTAAACAAATTGTATGAAACAGGCCGTATTGATGATAAAGAAGTGTTTGAAGAAGGGATTCTAGCTAGAGAAGCACAAACAACAACAGGTTTAGGTGACGGAATCGCCATGCCTCATGCTAAAAATAAAGCGGTAGTTAAACCAACTGTTTTATTCGCTAGAAGCAAAGCAGGCTTAGATTATGAAGCATTAGATGGGCAACCAACTTATTTATTCTTTATGATTGCGGCTCCAGAAGGCGCAAATGATACCCATTTACAAGCATTAGCTAGTCTTTCTCGTTTATTACTAAATCCAGGAATGATTGCTGATTTGAAAGAAGCCAATACACCTGATGAAGTATTATCAATTGTTGATAAAGCAGAGAAAAAATTAGACGAAGAAGAAAAAGAAGTCGTTGAAGAAGTAGAAGATGCCCCATTTGTTGTGGCTGTTACTGCTTGTCCAACAGGTATTGCTCATACTTATATGGCAGAAGATGCATTGAAAAACAAAGCAAAAGAAATGGGTATTAACATTAAAGTTGAGACAAACGGTTCTGAAGGGGTTAAACACAAATTAACTGATGAAGAAATCGCAAGAGCAACAGGTGTTATTGTCGCAGCTGACAAAAATGTTGAAATGGCTCGTTTTGAAGGTAAAAAATTAGTTAACCGTCCAGTAAGTGATGGAATCAAGAAAACAGAAGAATTACTTCGTTTAGCAACTGACGGTAGTGCCTCTGTTTATCACCACTCATCAAGTGGAAATGAAGAATCCAGCGAAGAAACAACGTCAGGTTCAGTTGGAGCTAAAATCTACAAAGATTTAATGAACGGTGTTAGTCACATGTTACCATTTGTTATCGGTGGTGGGATTGCGATTGCTTTAGCCTTCCTAATCGACCAAATGATGGGTGTGCCACAAAATCAATTAAGTCAATTAGGAACGTATCATCCAATTGCGGCTTACTTTAAAACTATTGGGGACACTGCATTTGGTTTCATGTTACCAGTTTTAGCTGGATTTATTGCGTCAAGTATTGCTGATCGACCAGGTTTGGTTGTTGGTTTTGCTGCAGGTGCTATGTCAGCAAGTGGGGTGGCATTTGGTCAATTAACTGACACTATTCCTTCAGGTTTCTTGGGAGCTTTAGTTGGTGGTTTCCTTGCCGGTTATGTAATTGTTTTCTTGAAATATATCTTTAAAGGCTTACCAAAAGCATTAGATGGGATTAAATCTATCTTGTTCTATCCAGTGTTTGGGTTATTGATTACCGGATTTTTAATGTTATTCATTAATATTCCAATGTCTGCTATTAACAATGGATTGAACAACTTCTTAGCTAACCTTTCAGGTGGAAATGCGGCGTTATTAGGAGCGTTACTTGCAAGTATGATGGTTATTGATATGGGTGGACCAATCAACAAAGCAGCTTACTTATTTGGTACAGGAACACTTGCAGCAACTGTTGAAAGTGGTGGTAGTGTGGTGATGGCATCCGTTATGGCGGGTGGTATGGTTCCACCGTTAGCAATCTTTATTGCGATTATGTTATTTAAAAATCAATTTACTAAAAAAGAACAAGAATCAGCATTACCAAACTTAATCATGGGATTCTCATTTATAACTGAAGGAGCTATTCCATTTGCTGCATCTGACCCATTACGTATGATTCCAAGTTTTGTGATTGGAGCTGCTGTTACAGGTGGTTTAGTTGGGTCATTAGGAATTAAATTAATGGCGCCACATGGTGGTATCTTCGTTATTGCATTAGTAAGTAATCCATTAATGTATCTATTATTCATTATTTTAGGAGCGTTCATTAGTGCCCTTGTTTTAGGAACATTACTTAAGAGAAAACATGCAAAAGCAAATGCTTAATGTTATAGTCAGTCATCACATTTGATGGCTGGCTTTTTTATGTGGGATAAACAAAAAATTATGGTTTCAAAACATAGAATGATATAATATTTCATAGAAATGACAAAGGGAAAAGGTCAATAACAATGAAAAGTTTACAAACATATTTAACAGATGAAAGAATCCAATCCGTTCTTTCTGGTTTTAAAATAGGATTAGAAAAAGAAAGTCAGCGTGTCGATGCTAATGGTGAATTGGCAACAACTGATCATCCGTCTTCTTTAGGAAGTCGTAGTTTTCATCCATACATCCAAACTGATTTTAGTGAAACACAAACTGAATTAATCACTCAAGTGTTTGATACAGATCAAGGTGCTATCGAGCAATTAGAAGCCTTACATGACGTTGTGATGCGTTCGATGGAAGATGGCGAGAGATTGTGGCCAATTAGTATGCCACCTGATTTACCAGAAGATGATCGTGATATTAAAATTGCAAAATTAGAACATCAAGGAGATATTAACTACCGTCGTTACTTAGCGAAAGTCTATGGTAAGAGAAAACAAATGGTGAGTGGTATTCATTATAATTTTGAGTTCTCACATGATTTATTAATGAGTTTGTTCCAATTGCAAACAGATTACACTGACTTTGTGGCGTTTAGAACGGATGTTTACTTAAAAGTATCTCGTCAATATTTACGCTATCGTTGGCTAATTACTTATTTATTTGGTGCAAGTCCGTTTGCTGATAAAAGATATTTTACAGATAAAGAACCAGAACAACCTGTTCGAAGTATTAGAAATAGCGAGTATGGTTATACAAATCGGCCAGAGATTGCTGTGTCCTATCAAACAATTGATCAATATGTATCTGATTTAGAAGAATTAGTAGATAAGGGTGAGTTAATCGAAACGAAAGAATTTTATTCGTCTGTTCGTTTACGTGGCAGTGATAAAGTAGAGGAACTTTTAACTCGTGGTGTAAGTTATATTGAAATTCGAAATATTGATTTAGATCCATTTGAACGTATTGGTATTTCAAAAGAAACATTGAGGTTCTTGCACTTGTTCTTACTAACACTATTGTTCTTAGATGAAGAATCAACAGATGCGACTCATATGTTAGATTTAGGAACTGAGTATAACAATAAAGTGTCATTAGAGCATCCTTTAGATAAGACCTTTTTACATGAAGAAGGGTCTTGGTTGCTAGAAAAAATGACCGAATTAAACGAGCAATTAACGACACCATTTGACTGTACGGATTTACTTAATGAAATGAAACATGTTATGGATTATCCGACTAAAACATTAGCAGGACAAATGTTAGAATTAATGGCAGAAAAAAGTTGGACAAACGAAGACTTAGGTCGTTATTTTGCTGATTTATATTATGATGAAGCATTTGCTAAACCATATCAGTTAGCTGGTTACCGAGACATGGAATTATCAACACAAATTTTTATGTTTGATGCGATACAAAAAGGTGTCAAAGTTGATGTGTTAGATAGAACAGATCAGTTTTTAAAATTATCATTAAACGGGCAAGTTGAGTATGTTAAAAATGCGAATATGACGAGTCGTGATTCTTATGTTGTCCCTCTTATGATGGAGAATAAAACAGTCACTAAAAAAGTATTAGATAAAGCAGGATTTCATGTTCCTTTAGGAAAAGAATTCTCAACAGTAGATGAGGCGCTTATTTCTTATCCGATTTTTAAAGATAGTGCGATTGTTGTCAAACCTAAAACAACGAATTATGGTTTAGGTATTTCTATTTTCAAAGATGGTGCGACAAAGGAAGATTATGATGAAGCGGTTCGAATTGCATTTAGTGAAGACAATAGCATTTTAGTTGAAGAATTTCTTCCAGGTACTGAATATCGTTTCTTTGTATTAGATGGAAAAACACGTGCGGTTATGTTGCGAACACCAGCTAATGTCCTTGGTGATGGGGAACATACTGTTGAAGAATTGGTAGCTGAAAAAAATAAAGATAGTCTACGTGGGACGCACCATAGAGCGCCTTTAGAAAAAATTCAGTTAGGTGATATTGAACAGCTGATGTTAAAAGAACAAAAATTGACTAAATCAAGCATTCCTGAAAAAAATCAACGTGTCTACCTTCGTGAAAATTCAAATGTCAGTACAGGTGGCGATTCACTAGATGTGACAGAAGAGATGAATGAACATTATAAACAGATAGCTGAGTCTGCTGTAGAAGCATTAGGAGCTAAAATATGTGGTATTGATTTAATTATTCCTGATAGTTCAATCAATGGGAATAAGGAAGATGGACAAACGTATGGGATTATTGAAGCAAATTTCAACCCAGCAATGCATATGCATATTTACCCTTATGCCGGTGCAGGACAACGACTCACGATGGATGTGTTGTTGTTATTATATCCAGAACTAAAAAAATAACTACTATCTTCAAAAAAATCTAGATTCAAGTCTAGATTTTTTTATCTTTTATATTCTAAATCGCTTTCTAATGGTGTTGTAGTTTATTTATAAAACAGACGGAGTGTAACTGATACGATCAGGCACCATCAATCCATTGTAGAAGAACTACTTTGGTTTGGTGTTTTTTTATTTCTTAAATGAGGTGATTTAAATTCTACCGATAGTGCCTATGAGGATGGTATTGCAAACAGCTTAAAGAGAAATGGTCAGCTATAATTAAATAACGTTTAAAGAAAAAAACTGTTTTTCGTTTTTTTCTTTTTTATTTGCTACACTGTAAGTAAGCATCATAAAATGAGGAGAATGAGAATGATGATTAAAACGATTCAAGCAGTCTTACAAAACCAACGTGCTTTTTTTTATTCACAGCAAACTAAAGAATTAAGTTTTCGACTAGAACAATTAGAAAAATTAAGATTGGCTATATTATCTTATGAAACAGAAATAATTGAAGCGTTACAACAAGATTTAGGGAAACATCCATTAGAGACTTATGCGACAGAAATAGGATTTGTTTTAAATAGTATTCGTACAACTCAAAAGTCATTAAAAAAATGGATGAAAGAAGAAAAAAAGCCAACTCCTTTATTCTTACTTCCTTCCAAAAGCCGAGTTATTAGTGAGCCTTATGGTGTCGCTTTGATTATTGGTCCATTTAATTATCCATTTCAATTACTAATAGAACCATTAGTAGGAGCGATAGCTGCAGGTAATACGGCTATTTTAAAACCATCTGAACTGGTACCAACTTTTTCGCAAGTGATAGAAAAAATGATTCATCATTTATTTCCTTCGTCTTATGTGGATATTTTTTTAGGTGAAAAAGAAATCACGATTGAACTATTAGCTCAACCATTTGATTACATCTTTTTTACAGGAAGTACCACCGTTGGAAAAAGTGTGATGAAAGCTGCATCAAATCATTTAATCCCTGTAACGCTAGAACTTGGAGGGAAAAGTCCGACCATTGTCACAGAAAAAGCTGACGTTTCGTTAGCGGCAAGACGGATTATCTATGGAAAAATGATGAATGCAGGACAAACATGTGTCGCCCCTGATTATGTGGTAGTGCATGAATCCGTTAAAAATCAATTTATTCATGAGTGTCAAAAAACAGTGACACGATTTTATGGAAGGAATATTAAACAAAGTAAAAGCTTTTCACGAATTGTCAACGAACGACATACAAACCGTCTGATTCGTTTAATGGAAGAATCAAAAGCCGATCTAATTAGTGGTGGGATGTATGATGTTAATTCTTGTTATATTGAACCGACATTATATGATTCTACTTGGGAATCACCATTAATGACCGATGAAATTTTTGGACCACTTTTACCTATTATTTCTTATCAGTCATTAGATGATGTGATTCATCAGATAACTACTCGACCTAAACCGCTAGCACTTTATTTATTTAGCCAAGATAAGAAGGAACAAGAAAAAATAGTATCTCATACCTCATCAGGTGGTGTTAGTATTAATAACACCATTTTTCATCTTGTCTCTGGTCATTTGCCTTTTGGTGGGGTAGGAGAATCTGGTATAGGAAACTATCATGGAAAATATAGTTTTGATACTTTTTCACATAAACGAGCCATATTATCTTCCCCTAAAATAGATACTCCGTTTATTTACCCACCTTACACAACTAACCATTTAAAATGGATTAAGCGTGTTCTGAAATGAAAAATCCTGTAAAATTCGTTGTCTAGTAAACGGATTTTACAGTTTTTTAAAGAATTTTTTTTAAAAATCACGTTTGGTTTAACTTAAATATTTAAACAGTTATATTTAAATACTTTGTTACTTGTTCCATTAAGAGAGTACTTCTAAAAAAGACCACACCGTCCTTGTATTGACGGTGTGGTCTTTTATCTATTTTAAAGATAATCACCGACATAGATGCTTTTAGAAAGTACTCTAAAAGTTGCATCTATGCCAAATGTAGCATACACACAACTTCATCTTTGCCAGTTTTGCCATGTTTTTGTGTGATTTGCTACTACCATGATGATCATCCTTTCGTTTTTATTATTGTTAGTAGTATTAACACTACTTTTTTTATAAAGCAACTAATATCTTATTTTTTTGAAAATAAGGACTTAAAAAAACTTTCAGATTTTGTTGTAGTCGGTGCTTTTTTTATATCGTGAGTGGTGTTTGAAAATTTAGTTTGTAAGGGTAATTCAATATTTTCTTTATTAACAGCATGATTGAGAGTATAAACCACCACGATAGCTTGATCAGCTAATAGGGTGTTTTCTGTGTCCACTAATTTTAGAGATACGTGATTGGTTTGTGTGAGATGGATTAACTGTTTTTGAATAGCTGGTTTTAATAACGCATTAACAAGCAATGTCCCACCAGGATATTTTTGAAATTGACTGATTGCAAAATTTTCGTAAGAAGCAGAGGTTAAATCAGACAAGGATAAAATAAAGACAACTCTTTCTCTAAAAGTACCTAGAAACTTCCTTTGTTCATCAGGTTTTAATTTGGGACTACCATATAGTCCTTTATCTAAATAGTCTTGAATATCTTTTCCCATCGTTATTCACTCCTTTATTGGCCAATTACTTTTAGTATAACATATCATCTCATGGGAAATTTGTGAAAAGATATTGCAATTAAGTTAAAATTTGGATAAAATTAACTGTAAATGAAAATCATTATCAATTAGGAGGGTTTTGGATGAAAAAATGTATACCGATAGTTAGTTTATTATTACTAGCTACCTTGTCTTTGTTTATTGGCGTTCAAAGCATTCCTATTCAAGATATTTTTCAGCTAAGTGAAATGCAGTCACTAGTGTTATGGACCACGCGTGTTCCTAGAACAATTAGTTTAATCATAGCAGGAGCAACAATTAGCGTGTCGGGATTAATCATGCAACATCTGACTCAAAATAAATTCGTGTCTCCAACGACAGCTGGAACAATGGATAGTGCACGTCTAGGTATGTTAGTGGCCATGTTATTTTTTCCAAATGGCACTATTTTGACAAAATCGATAATAGCCTTTGTTTTTGCTTTTTTAGGAACGATGTTGTTTATACAATTAATTCGTATATTACCAGGAAAAAATCAATTGATGGTACCACTTATAGGGGTTATGTTTGGAAATATTATCGGATCAGTTGTCACTTTTTTTGCTTATCAATACCAATTGATTCAAAATATGACATCTTGGTTACAAGGCAGTTTTTCAACTATTTCAAAAGGAAATTATGAATTGATTTATGTCACTGTACCAGTTCTTTTGATTTGTTATACGTATGCTTATCAATTTACGATTGTGGGAATGGGAGAAGAGTTCTCTATTTCCGTTGGTATGAATTATAGATTTGTTCATTTAATCGGTCTATTATTAATTTCTATTGCTAGTAGTGTAATTTTAGTAACAATTGGTGGATTACCATTTCTGGGTGTGATTATCCCAAATATTGTTTCTGTGTTTCTAGGTGATCATATGAAAGAGACGTTGTGGTTGACGGCTATTACGGGGAGTATTTTTTTAGTGATGGCAGATATTTTATCTCGTGTAGTTTATCCGCCATATGAAATACCTGTTAGTTTAATTGTTGGTGCTTTAGGGAGTATCATCTTTGTCGTATTACTTGTTAAGGGGGCAAAGAGATGAGCCAAAAAAGTCTTTATATAAGGGTGATTTGCTTAGTTATTATCGTATTAATTAGTATCGCTTTCTTTATGACTTATCAAACATATGGTAATTGGCAATTTGCGTTATCTATTAGAGGGAAAAAATTACTAGCTTTTATTATAGTGGGATTATTAACCAGTTTATCGACTATTAGTTTTCAAACCATTACACAAAATCATTTTTTAACGCCTAGTATTTTAGGATTTGATTCATTGTATGTATTAGTTCAAACTATTTTATTCTTTTATTTTGGTCAATCACCATCACATCCCTTATTAATGTTTGCGGTAAATGTTAGCCTAATGGTCATTTTTAGTGTTACATTGTTTGGTTTTTTATTGAAGAAAGAAACTCAAGATTTATTTTTACTACTCATGATAGGGATGGTTTTAGGAACATTTTTTAAAAGTGTTAGCACGTTTTTTCAAGTATTAATGGATCCAAATGAATACGATAAATTACAAGGAAAATTATTTGCTAGTTTTTCTAATGTTGACGTGTCTTTGTTATATATTGTCATTCCAATTGTGATTGGAATTGTTTTGTTATTTTGGTTAGTAGCACCTATTTTAGATGTCTTTCATTTAGGGACTTGTCAGGCAATAAATTTAGGGGTTAATGTCCAAAAATTTCGTTGGTTTATTTTAGTTTTAATTAGTTTGAGTGTAGCTTTATCAACTGCTTTAATTGGTCCTATTACTTTTTTAGGTTTTATAGTGGCTAACATGACATATCAATGGTTGCCTGTATACAAACATTACTGGCTGTTTACATTAGCCGCTCTACTTAGTATATTAATGCTTGTGTTAGGTCAGTTTTTAGTGGAACATGTCTTTCATATGAACACAACGTTGAGTGTTGTGATTGAGTTTAGTGGTGGCATGTACTTTATATGGAAATTGCTCTCTGAAAGGGGGAAAACACGACAATGAACATTGAAAAAGTGGTTAAAAAATATGGTGAAAAACGTGTGGTTGATACAGTTGATTATGATATTGTGCCACAAACGTTGACAGCTTTTATTGGGCCAAATGGTGCTGGGAAAAGTACACTATTAGGTATGATGAGTCGGCTTCTTGATAAAGATCAAGGTGGCATTTATTTAGATGGAGAGGAGGTGAAGGCGTGGAATCAACATGAACTTGCTAAAAAGTTATCAATACTAAAACAAGCAAATGGGATTCAGTTACGTTTAACAGTTAGAGAACTGGTAGCCTTTGGTCGATTTCCACATAGTAAGGGTCGATTGACACAAATTGATGAAAAAAAAATAGATGAGTCTTTGTCTTATTTAGGATTAGATGATTTGGCAAGTGATACAATTGATACATTATCGGGTGGTCAATTGCAACGAGCTTACATTGCGATGGTGCTTGCTCAAGATACAGAGTACATTTTTTTAGATGAGCCACTAAATAATTTGGATATGAATCATGCTGTTATGTTGATGAAAACTATTCGTCGGTTAGTTGATGAAGCAAATAAGACTGTGGTGATTGTGTTGCATGATATTAATTTTGCAGCGAGTTATGCGGATAACATTGTGGCGATGAAATCTGGGAAGGTATTTAAAGCAGGACCAACTGCTGAGATTATCACAAAAGAAGTATTAGATGACTTATATGATATGAACATGCGTGTGTGTGAATTAGAGGGAAAACGATTTTGTTTATATTTTAATGAATAGATAAAAGGAGATAGATGGATGAAGAGATTAAAAAAATGGCGTTTAGTTAGTTTAGCCATAATAGGGTTAGTGATGTTGGGGGCATGTGGGACATCCAAAACATCCGATACAACAACCAACACTTCCAGTGAAAAACAAGAAGTTGTTAAGGTGACAGACAGTAATGGAAAAGCATTAGAGTTAGCGTCACACCCTAAAAAAGTGGTTGTGTTTGATATGGGAGCATTAGATACGATTAGAGAATTTGGAAAATCAGACGTTGTTGTAGGTGCACCACTAAAAACATTACCTAGTTATTTATCAAGTTACAAAAATGTGGAATCATCAGGTGGTATTAAAGAACCGGATATGGAAAAAATAAATGCTATGCAACCAGATTTAATTATTATTTCTGGACGTCAACAAGATATGCAAAAAGAATTAGAAAAAATCGCGCCAACATTGTATCTTGCTGTAGATAGTAAAAAAGCGTGGGAATCGACAATGACGAATATTGAAACATTAGGAACAGTATTTGATAAAGAAGATGTGGCTAAAGAAAAAGTCGACGCATTAAATAAACAACGTGAAGCATTAGAAAAAACAGCAAAAGAAAGTGGTAAAAAAGGATTGATGAGTCTAGTGAATGAAGGATCATTATCAGTTTTTGGACCTGAATCACGTTTTGGTATTGTTTATGAAGGCTTTGGTGTGTTACCAGCAGATGAGACCATAAAACCGTCTCCCCATGGACAAGAAGTATCCTATGAATATGTTTTAGAAAAAAATCCAGATATTTTGTTTGTAGTGGACCGTACGAAAGCTATCGGTGGGGATACAAGTAAAAATAATGTAGCAGAAAATGCTTTAGTAAAAGAAACGACAGCAGGCAAAGAAGGAAAAGTGATTAGTTTAACACCAGATGTTTGGTATTTAGCTGCAGGTGGAATTGAGTCAACAAGAATCATGATGGAAGATGTAGAAACAGCATATAAATAACATAATTTGCTAGATACTTAGGTAACATCAAGTATCTAGTTTTTTGTTTGGATAGTTTTATCTATTTAATGATAGTATAATAGAAGTAAATAACTTATGTAGGTTGGAGGGATACTTATGAAAAGCAAACATATTCATCAAAGAGTCAAGAGTATCTATAATGATTTAACACAATCAGAAAAAAAAATTGCCAACTTAGTGTTAGAAAGACCAGAAGATGTCACAAAAATGACAGCTAGTGAGCTGGCTAAAGAATCTCAGACCAGTCCTGCATCTGTGATTCGATTTTGTAAATCCATTAATGTTCCAAGTTTTCCTGAGTTAAAAATTGCGTTATCTGCAGAGAGACAGTGGGATGTTCCAAAAGAATATTCAGATATTTTACCAACTGAAAAAATGGCTGATGTGAAGGCAAAATTATTAGGAAATGCTTATCAATCTATGCAAGAAACCATTCAATTAGTGAATGAAGAAACTTTAAAAGAAGCGATAAAATTGATTTCTAAAGCACCGTTCGTATATGTTTATGGGATAGGGTCATCTTATATTGTAGCTGAAAATATCGCTCAAAAGTGGAATCGTATAGGGAAGGTGTGTATTTGCATAGCAGATATTCATTTGTTAATAGCCAGTTTAACATCTGCTGCACCAGATTCGATTTTTATTGGCATATCGCATTCTGGTGAAACTTCTGAAGTATTAGAGATAAACCGTATTGCAAAAGAGCAGGGGATAAAAACGATTGGAATATCTCAATTTGGGATGAATACATTAAGCAAGCATGTGGATGTTTCTATGCAGACAGTGAAATCAAAAGAAGCAGAACTTCGAAGCGCTGCGACGAGTTCGTTGATGTCTCAATTTATTTTAATTGATTTATTATTCCATGTTTATGTATTAGAAGAATATGATGAAAATATGGATAATATCCGAGAATCAAGAAAATTAGTTGATGAATATAAAAAAAGAACATCCAAAAAGTAAAACCATCCAATTAGGTTTATAAGACCTAGTTGGATGGTTTTTTAAAGATGATGAATTTACTAAATAGATAATTGGCGATTAATACGACAATATTGCTAATAATTTTTGCGATAAGTGGTTGTTGGTTGAGCCATTGGACTAGTACAAATAATACAACTGTATCAATTCCAAGTGATAGAAAGCGAAATGAAAAAAAGGACATCATCTCTTTCATATTAATGAATGATGTATTATCTTCATGAGCGAAGACATATTTTTTGTTTGATAAGTAAGCAAATAAAACGGAAAAAACCCACGCAATCACGTTGGAAATAATGTAATTAACATGAAGCAAATTTTCCATTATATAGAAGATGACAATATTGATGATTGTTGTAAAGACTCCCATCACAACATACATAAATAATTCAAATAATGTGTCAGATAAACCTAACGTTTGGGTAAAAAAATGTTTTAGTTTAATCATAAGATCTCTCTTTTCTTTTTATCGGTAAAATATTGATAGCTATATCTTGCACAGTATAGGAGAACAAGCAATGTTGCCGCTATTTTAATAAAGATAACATAAGTCATATTAACAAATGGTTTGTAAGATAAAATGACAGTATTTTTTCCATTCTTAGGTGTGATAATCAAACTTCCTATATCTGACGTTTCATAATCTGATTTAGTTAATAATTTACCGTTTAGTTCAATGATGCTATGATCATAAACAATTAAAGGAAGTTGTTTCTTTGTAGTCACATTTTTTTTATTATCCCAAGTAAGTTTTATGGATCCATTCTCCAGTACAGTCGTTGTGATATTTTTTTGATTGTTGAAGATTTCCTGTTCATATACTTCGTAAGGGTCCATTTCACTATAAATAACTTGGCTAGATGTCTCTTTTGGTATAGGGAGATAATCAGGTGTTCCTTTTTCAATCGTCTCAAATATTTTTGTCAAATCAGCTCCTCTAAGATTATTTCGAATCATATCAGGATCTTTTTCAATTAGATTGGGACGATTATTCCCCATTGCCACAGGATCATCTTGCCACCTTTGAGCATTTTTTACCATGATACTGTTTGCTTCAAACAGAATAAAGCTAACGAGAATCATCAAGGAAAGGGAAATAGCTTTAAATTGTTTAATAGAAATATGTTGTTCGATAGAATGAATGGTTTTTAAAAAAACCGGAATTAATAAAATATAAGAGATAACTGAAAAACGAAATGGAAATTGAATGATTGATAAAAAAGGAAAGGTATCTATGATACTATCCCATGGAAATAAGGAAGTTGAAAGTAATAAAAATCCACCGCCTATAGTAGTCATTAATCGATCTAGTGTATCTGTATATTTTATATGTCGTATAAAGTAAATGAGTTGAAATAAAAAAATGAACCCAAAAAAGATACCAATATTTCGGTTGCCATACATTTCAGTAATAGATATGTAAGTAGAATTTTTCATGAATGAATTTGGGATAAAAGGTTGTAAGATGTTATTTGATAAAAAAACATCAATGTAAGCCGCTAAAGTGTTTAAAGATAGTAGAGTAAAAATAGTGATAGATAGGGATAATTGTTTTATCCAATTTAACTTTTTATCTGACTGAATAAAACTAACTAGATAAAAAGGGATAATAGCCAATATAGCTAATACAGCACTAAGTATATGTGTATTCACTAGTAAACTCATTGATAGTCCCAAAAAAATGGGATTAATTGGTTTTTCTTTATTTTTTATCGAGCGAATAGCTTGAATAAAAATACAAGGAAGAAATGCCGCTCCCCAACCAGAGAAACCTAGTGCTCTAACGTAATACATAATAGGAGAAGATGCCATATAAATTACTGAACCAACTGTTGATAATCGTTTGTCACAGTCAAATGTTCGCATTAAAAAATACATGGTTATCCCCGCAATCACAAGGCAAATAAAGGACGAGATGAGTTGAAATTTTAACCATGACTGTGTAAAGAAAAGTATTAGCCCATTTAAAAAGGCGATATCATACCCATATAAGGCATTAATAATTCTCCCACTAGTATTGAAACCATATAATGACATGAAATAATTGTAGTTGCCACTTCTTATTTGTTCTGATAAATCATAGAATCGATTGTAATGAAAGGAAATATCAGAACCAATAGGAATGAAGCGAATATTAATTTGAGGTGACAAAATAAATAGTGCAATTAGTACAATAGTGATAAAAGGAAAACATTTTTTTCCTATATTTTTAAACCTCAGTAGCACCATCAATCCTCCTTTAAAGATGATATTTTTTTATCTTTTATGATGTATATAGGACGCTGTTTTGTTTCTAAAAAAGTTTTCCCTAGATATTGTCCTACAACACCCAAACAAAGTAATTGTAATCCGCCTAAAGCCAAAACAATACAGACAAGTGATGGCCAACCAGAAGTTGGGTCACCAAATATAAGTGCACGAATAACAATAAAAATCAGTGCGAAGATGGAAGCAACGAAGGATATAAATCCTAAAATCGTCGATAATTTTAGTGGAAATTCAGAAAAAGAGATAATCCCATCAATTGAATATTGTAATAAATCCCAGAATGACCAAGACGTTTCACCGTCAACGCGTTCAATATTTTCAAATTCTAAATAATATGTATTGAAACCAACCCAGCTAAATATACCTTTAGAAAATCGATTATATTCTTTTAATTCGAGTATAGCATCTACCATTTGACGTGACATTAAACGATAATCTCTTGCGCCATCTACGATTTCAATATCTGAAATTTTATTGATGATTTTATAAAATTTTTTAGCAAAGAAAGAACGAATCTTTGGTTCTCCTTCACGAGTGACACGCCTCGTCCCAATGCAATCATAATCATCTTGTTGGAGTAATTCTACCATTTTAGGTAGAAGTTCGGGAGGATCTTGTAGATCAACATCCATCACCGTAATGTAATTCCCCCTAGCATGTTCTAGACCAGCATAAAGAGCAGCCTCTTTTCCGAAATTTCTAGAAAAAGATAAGTAATTATATTGTTCAGACTGCTTACTGATTTCTTTCAATACATTTAGTGTGTTATCTTTAGACCCATCATTAATAAACCAGTATTCAAAAGTTAGCTCTGGTAATAATGCTTCTATATCAGTCATCTGACTGATATAAGGGTGAATGGTATCTTGTTCGTTGTAACAAGGAACAATAATGGATAAAACTTTTTTTGACATGATAATACTCCCTTTTTAATAATAACGAATCCCGTCATAATATATACATTCTAAATGAAAATAAATTGAAAAGATAGTCGTATCTATTTCAATTACATAAAAAAGAAACACCTTAACCTATTATAAGGCTAAGGTGTGTAAATTAAAAATCATGAATTTCTTTAAGAGTACCATCTTCCATTTGGAAAACACGATCACTCCATTTTATCATACGAGTATCGTGAGTTACCATTACTGTTGCTTTTTTCTTGTTATGAGCCTCTTTTACCAGTAATTTCACAACATTATACGCATGTTCTGTATCTAAACTAGCCGTTGGTTCATCGGCTAAAATTAAGCTAGGATCGTTATATAATGAACGAGCGATTGCTACACGTTGACGCTCCCCACCAGATAGATCGCTTGGATAACTGTTTCTTAAATGGTCTATATCCAAAGATTTTAGTAAATTATCCAGCTTATCTTTGTTGACTGTCTCTTTTTTTACTTTAGCGACTAAAGTAAATTGATCTTCAATTGTAAGAAAAGGAATGAGATTTGATGTTTGTAAAATAAACCCAATCTCATCAAAACGTATTTTTGCACGTTTTTTTTCTGGAAGAGAAGTAAAATCAATATTATTTATACTGATATTTCCACTTGTTGTACTTTGTAATCCACCAGCAATGGTTAAAAAGGTACTCTTACCAGAACCAGACGGTCCGATAACACTGATAAACTCTCCTTCGTTCACTTGAAAATTTAAATCATTTAAGGCTGTCACTTCATTGTGACCTTTACCAAATTTTTTTGTAATATGTGACATATTTAAAATAGTTTTCATTTTATTTAACCTCCAATGGCATTAATAGGATCAACTTTATTAACAGTAACAATTGAGAATAATCCACCAATTGTTGAGACAATGACTAAGATAATACCATAAATGCACCATTGGGTAATGTTAATGGCAAATGGCATAGCCTCAGGTAATACTAAACTTAGAAAATAAGTTGCAACCCCAGAAAGAATGACGCCGAATACCCCAACTAAGAATGATTGGGCTAAAATTGATTTTGAAATAAACCAAGAATTAATTCCTTGTACTTTCATAACACCAAAAATAGCTGTTTTTTGAAGTGTGATGACATACATGAAGATTCCAATAACAGCCGAAGCAATAACGAATAGAACATAAATCATTGAATCGAGTGTCAAACTTTGTTCTGTATATCCTGGCAAGTTATCGATAAATTTTTGTGTAGATAGCTTAGTGAGTGAATCGTTTGATAAGGTTGTATTCGAGTCATTACTTAAGACAGCATTAATAGGATAGTTATCAGTTGTTTTAACCATGTCTTCACCAAACTTAATTTCAGTTGCAGTTTTGATGTTAGAATACATAACAGGTGTTGCAATATAAGAAGTTGATGGAACAATACCGACAACTTTAACTTTTAAATCATTGCTACCTACTGTGATAGTATCATTAATTTTAAATCCTTTATCCGCCAGATTTTGAGAAATAATTACTTCATTATCTTTTTTAAACGACTTGCCACTTGTTACACTTGGTAAGAAGAAAGCATCGTCATTTGTACCGAATAAGCTAATATTTACTTTATTATCTTTTTTGCCAATTGCTCCACTGTAAAGAGATAATGGGGCTTTTTCATTTGAAGAGATATCTTTGACATCCTCTAATTTTAGTTGAGAAGCTGCTAGGATGTTATTTGCATCATCCGATAACACAATTTCTTTTGCGTTCCAGTCATCGACTGTTTGTCTAAATTCTTGAGATAACCCATCAGCAAGGCCTGAGAGTAAAAAGACAACGAGTCCGATTAAAAACATAATACCAACAATTAAACTATAACGTAACTTTGAGTAACGCATTTCTTTTAAAGCTAAGAACATAAATATTCCTCCATTTCACTTAGTAACAAGTTGTCACTAGATAATTAAAAAGACAACTAGTCTTTTTTGATTGATTGCAACAGCACTTGAAAGAAAAATCCCAAGCCTATTGTTAAAATAACATGACCCAAACCAGCAATACCACTAATAGCAGCAGAACTTTCGATTCCTAAGACAGTCATTGTACCATGAGTTAATAACATTAATAGTGTAACACCTAATCCAATATTATAGGTAATATAAAACTTTTTGAAGTTTTTATGTTTAGTAAGATTAAAATTCTTTTCTAATAATAAGACAATTAAAAAGAAAAACATTCCTAAAATTAAGGTATGAGTATGAACAACACTTAATTGCGTCCAACCATCAAAATCATTAAATTTTGTCATTTCTCGGAAGTAAACGCCACTAATCAATCCGATAATCATATAACTTAAACTAGCTCTAGCTAACTTTTGCATCTTAAATCCTCCTATTTAATTCCTTTTATAATCCATTTAATTTTATAGTGATAATCCACAATCAACTCTTCTGGAGACCAATTATTAATAATAAAGTCTGTTAACGAGTTCATGACTACTTCCATAGTAAAGTAAAGAAAACTAATAGCTTCTTGAGTTTCATGGATTTGAAAGTCGTTGTTACATAATAGGCTAATCCATTCCTTTAACATGTAAGAAGAGTCATCTAAATCTAATCGTTTCATCGTACGTTGATAATCCGCTCGTGTTAATAACAATAGTCCTTTCCAGTAAGCACTGTCTGTTTCTAAGTGAGAACAAAAAACCAAATATTGTTCGATTCCATGGAAAAAATCATTTTTATATTGAGCAATATAATCTAAAATATCTTGATGAATAAGTAGGGATTGTTTTTTCACGATATAGGCGTAGGCATCTTCTAAATCAACAAAGTATTTATAGAATGCACCTCTTGACATTTCCATCTGCTCAACAATATGTGAAACTTTTACTTGACTAATAGATTGGTTATAAAAAGTATCTAATAAAATCATGTCCATTTTTTCTTTTTTTGGTGCAGATAGATTAAGGAATGTATCTTTTGGCATATCATACCCCCCCTTCAAAGATTAATTGATTAACTAAAAAAAATGATAACACAAAAAGTAACATATTGTCACTTATCTTGCTTGGGGATTTACAGTATAAAACATAATTTATGGTAAGAATTCTAATGCCTTGGTGATATGACTGAAAATTTTTAAAAAATTTGATATAAAAATATCAAAATAACCGATAATCATTCTTATCCACAGGTTATTTTATGAATAAATAGAGAAGGGAGGTTTATGAATGTCGCATATTCTGCAATCTATCACAATAGTGACACCCATTATCTTTGTATTGGCGTTGGGTTTTTTCGCTGGAAAAAAACAAGTTTATTGTAGAAGAGACTCAGGGTATTGAACATTTACTAGGACAACCAATTGATCTTGATTTGGAACATGAAAATTATGAAGGTGTACCACAATCAACCATTAAAAAATTTGTTGCAATGATTCATACATAACTAGCTATAGAATGTATATTAGAATTATTAGCCAAAACGCCTATTAAGTCTGAAAGTATCAAGTCAATTGAAACAGATGTACCAAAAATTACCTATGATTTTTTTTGGGGGTGTATAACATGGTAATACGGATGCAGCCATCACAACAAAAGAACAAGCTGATTATTCCCTACCATACTTGTTAGCTGTTGCTGTGTTAGGTGGACAAGTGATGCAACCTCAGTTTGAAGAATCACGTATTATAAAACCTGATGTTCAAGCACTTCTTCAAAAAGCCCTTGTGAAACCAGATGCTGATTTCACAAAACGTTATCCAAAAGATTTTTGTGCACGTATTACCAATTACACAAATGAATGGTACTGTTACAACTTATGAAGTAATCAATTACCCAGGTATGCCTTGTTGACCATTTACTTGGGAAGACTCAGTCGATAAATTTGATTGTTTAACAAAAGGATATATTAATCCAGTATTGGCTGAAAAATTAACAAAAGTCGTAAAAGATATTGAAATCAGATCGATAAAAGATTTGGTTGATATCTTAACAGGCATTAAGTATCCAACCACAAATAAATAGACAGAATAACAGTGGTCTGATAGATTTAAAGTAATCTATTTAGACCGCTTTTTTAGTGGATAATATTTGTTAGGAGTTAGTATATGTTAATGTTTAATGAAGCATGTTTTGAAGTTTTTAATATAGAAGGATTAGATAGTCGAATGATTGGAATTCGTGAAAAAATTCAACCGGTTTTTCAGTCGATTGATGAAAAATTAGTGGAAGAGTTAGAACCTTTGTTGGGTGAAAAATTGCCTATTCATATAGCACAACACAGACGACGCACAACAAATGCACCAAATTTTACGTGGAGTGCAATGGGTGGAAATAAAAGAGGTTATAAAAAATTTCCTCATTTTCAGTTGGGGATTACACCGGAATATGTAGTCATATGGTTATCATTTATTGATAACCCACAAAATGAAGTTTTAATGGCACAAACATGCTTGGATCACCTCGAGTGGTTTGAGTCATTGCCAAATGATTTTGTTGTAAACACAGACCATACAAAAAATAACTATCATGCATTAGAAAAAGAACGAGTCATTAAAGATTTAACTAGATGGAGAGATGTTAAAAAAGGAGAATTTCAAATTGGTCGAGTGATACAAAAGAATCGATTTAATACCGAATCGACTGATGTCTTATTTGACGACATATTGCAAACCTATCTATCACTTATACCAATTTATCAAGCTTGTTTCCAATTGTTTAATTAATATGCAGTAAGATAACTAGACAGATTGAAATTTTAGCTTATGATGATTTTTTTTATTGAATTATGCTATAATGAACGGTGATTATATGTCGCTGAATTTTATGAAGAGTGACTTAAAGGAGGACGAACAGTGGAAGATAAAAAAACTTTTTATATCACCACTCCGATTTATTACCCAAGTGGGAAATTACATATAGGAAGCTCGTATACAACTATAGCGTGTGATGCAATGGCTCGTTATAAACGAATGAAAGGGTTTGATGTCTTTTATTTAACAGGGCTTGATGAGCATGGTCAAAAAATTGAACAAAAAGCAGAAGAATTAGGAATTGAACCACAAGAATACGTAGATAATATGGCAATGGACGTTAAGAAATTATGGAAATTATTAGACATTGACTACACAAAATTTATCCGTACAACTGATCCTTCTCATAAACAATCTGTTCAAAAGATTTTTCAACGTTTAGTTGACCAAGGAGATATTTACTTAGGTGAATACGAAGGTTGGTATTCGGTATCAGATGAAGAGTATTTCACTGAAAATCAATTAGCTGAAGTCTTTAGAAATGAAGATGGAAAAGTTATTGGTGGATTAGCTCCGAGTGGTCATGAAGTAGAACTTGTTAAAGAACAAAGCTATTTCTTTAAAATGAGCAAATATGCAGACCGTTTATTAGAATATTACGAAGAACACCCAGATTTTATTGAACCAGTTTCTCGTAAAAATGAAATGATTAATAATTTTATTAACCCAGGTTTAGAAGACTTAGCTGTTAGCCGTACATCTTTCAAATGGGGAATTCCTGTTGAAAGTGATCCAAAACATGTGGTATATGTATGGATTGATGCGCTATCAAACTATATTACCGCTTTAGGTTATGGTACAGACGATGATAGTAACTTCCAAAAATACTGGCCAGCTGATGTTCATATGGTTGGTAAAGAAATCGTCCGTTTCCATACCATTTATTGGCCAATTATGTTAATGGCACTTGATTTGCCGTTACCAAAACAAATTTTTGCTCATGGTTGGTTAGTGATGCAAGATGGTAAAATGTCTAAATCAAAGGGGAATGTGGTTTACCCTGAAATGTTAGTAAGACGTTACGGATTAGATGCACTACGTTACTATTTAATGCGTGCAATTCCGTTTGGTTCAGATGGTGTGTTTACACCAGAAGATTTTGTTTCTCGTGTGAATTATGACTTAGCCAATGACTTAGGTAATTTATTAAATCGTACGATTGCGATGATTAATAAATATTGTGATGGTGTCGTACCAAACTACGCCTCTCAGGTAACAGATTTTGATAGTGAATTATCAACAACTGCTGCAGATGTGATTGGTAAATATAATAAAGCAATGGAAAAATTAGAGTTTAACATTGCGTTAAGTGAAGTATGGCGTCTCATTTCTCGTGCGAATAAATACATTGATGAGACTGAGCCATGGAACTTAGCGAAAGATGAAGAAAAACAAACAGAATTAAATAGTGTCATGGTTCATTTAGCCGAAAGTTTACGCATTTCTGCTATTTTACTACAACCAATTATGACGCAAGCACCAAAAGAAATCTTTAGCCAATTAGGATTGGATGATGAAACAGTCTCTATGATTGATATTCGTTTTGGAGAGTTCCCTTCTGGTACCAGAGTTGTCAGCAAAGGAACGCCTATTTTCCCACGTCTAGATGTTGAAGAAGAAGTAGCTTATATTAAAGAACAGATGGCTCAAAGTATGAATCAACAGACAGAAGAAGAAGAATGGAAACCAGAAGATGTGAAGCTTGTTTCTGTTAAAGATAAAGAAGTAAAATTTGAAACGTTTGATGAAGTTGAATTAAAAGTGGCTGAAATTTTAGACTGTCAAAAAGTTAAAGGGGCAGATAAATTATTGCAATTTAGATTAGATGCTGGTGACAAAGGCAATCGCCAAATTTTATCAGGAATTGCAGAATTTTATCCTGAACCAATGGATTTAATTGGTAAAAAAGTGGTGATTGTGGCTAACTTGAAACCAAGAAAAATTCGTGGACATATCAGTCAAGGAATGATTTTATCAGCTGAAAATTCAGATGGAAAATTATATGTTGTTGAAGCACCAAAAGGAGCAGAAAACGGCAGTATCGTTGGATAGAAAATGTAAAAGAGATTGAAAAAGTGGTCTTTTTCAATCTCTTTTTATGTTAAAATCATCGTGATAGGAGTGAAAACTATGATTTTTGATACACACACACATTTAAATGCAGAACAATTTAATGACGATTATAAAGAAGTCATTGAGCGAGCAGCACAACTAGGTGTAACTGAAATGGCAGTAGTAGGATTTGATACACCAACGATTGAACGCTCGTTAGAGTTAAGTGAACAGTACCCTTTTATTCATAGTATTATTGGGTGGCATCCGACTGAAGCAGGAAGGTACACAAAAGAGATTGAAAAAGATTTACAAGAAAAATTAACGAATCCTCGTGTTGTGACATTGGGAGAAATTGGATTAGATTACTATTGGATGAATGACGATCCTGACGTACAAGAAAAAGTCTTTCGTCGTCAAATTGCGATTGCTAAAGAGATGAATCTACCAATTAGCATCCATACAAGAGATGCGATGGAAGATACTTATAAGATTTTAAAATCAGAAGGCATTCAAGATATTGGAGGCATTATGCATAGTTTTGGTGGCGATAGCGAGTGGGCGAAACGTTTTTTAGATTTAGGGATGCATATTTCGTTTAGTGGTGTTGTCACATTTAAGAAAACACTAGAAGTTCAAGAAGCAGCAAAAATTGTCCCAATGGATAAATTATTAGTGGAAACTGATGCACCGTATTTAGCACCTGTGCCATATCGTGGAAAACGTAATGAACCTGGGTATACACATTATGTCGTTGATAAAATTTCTGAATTAAGAAATTTACCTTATCAAACAGTGGCAAAAGAAACAACAAAAAATGCACATAGATTGTTTAGGTTAGAAGAAAATGACTAAAGAAAAAATATCAGAAATAGTGGTTGTAGAAGGAAAAGACGATACAAAACGATTGCAGCAAGTGTTAGACGTTGACACGATAGAAACGAATGGTTCGGCGTTAAATAACGAAACGTTGGATAAAATTAAACACGCTCAACGTGTGCGTGGTGTGATTGTGTTTACTGATCCAGATTTTCCTGGTGAAAAAATCCGTAAGCAGATTATGGCTGTCGTGCCTGATGCTAAACATGCTTTTATCCCTCGCTCAAAGGGAGTTCCTAAAAAGAAACATGGTAGTTTGGGCGTAGAACATGCCAGTAATGAAGCAATTATTCAAGCGCTAAAAGATGTTTCAACACCCACAACCAATCATTTTGAATCTGACATCACGGTGGAAGATTTAATTCAATTTGGATTAATAGCCGGAAATGGCTCGAGAGTTAGACGAGAAAAACTAGGTGAGTTACTTAATATCGGCTATACAAATGGAAAACAATTAAAAAAACGATTAAGTATGTTTCAAATAACAAAAGAAAAATTCTTAGAGGCAATGAAAGAGATAATAGAAGGTGAAACGAATGAATGAATACAAAGACATAGCAACACCTAGTCGAACGAAAGAAATACTAAAAAGACATGGGTTCTCATTTAAAAAGAGTTTAGGACAAAATTTTTTAACAGAACCTAATATCTTAAGAAAAATTGCCGAAGCAGGAGACTTGTCAAAAGAAGATGGTGTGATTGAAATCGGTCCAGGTATCGGTGCTTTAACGGAACATTTAGCACGACATGCTGGAAAAGTGCTAGCATTTGAAATCGACCAACGTTTAATTCCGGTATTAGAAGATACGTTGTCACCTTATGATAATATTACAGTCGTTAATGAAGATATTTTAAAAGCTGATGTCGTGGCCGAAGCAAAAAAAGTATTTGATGAAGAGCAACCAATCAAAGTCGTTGCCAATTTGCCTTATTATATTACGACACCCATCATGATGCATTTATTGATGTCACCACTAGATATCACGACAATGGTTGTGATGATGCAAAAAGAAGTAGCAGATAGAATGACTGCAAAACCTTCAACGAAGGCTTATGGCTCGTTATCAATCGCCGTCCAATTTTATATGGAAGCAAAACTCGCGTTTATTGTACCTAAAACAGCTTTTGTTCCACAACCTAATGTGGATTCAGCGATTATTAAGTTAGAAAAAAGAGAGACACCGATTGTTGACGTGATAGATGAAACATTCTTTTTTGAATTAACACGTGCTTCGTTCACACAACGTCGTAAAACATTATGGAACAATTTAACGAGTCATTTTGGAAAAGATGACCAAACAAAACAGTGGTTAGAAAAATCATTGGAAGAGAGTGACATAGACCCAAAACGTCGTGGTGAGACATTAAGCATTGCAGAATTTGGAAAATTATCAAACGTGTTAATCACGAATAAAAAATAAAATTACGGTAGTGATTGTTCATTGACAATAATTTGTGCATTGTTTATCATATAAATAAATGATAAACGGAGTGAAAATAAAAAATGAAAAATAATTCGGTATTAAATATGACTTATGCAGCTTTTTTAATTGCGTTGGGGATTGTTATTCCAATGGTTATGCCAGTAAGAATCGTGATAGGACCTGCGTCTTATACTTTAGCCAGCCATGTACCAGTCATGCTAGCAATGTTCGTTTCTCCATTAGTTGCAGTACTTGTTGCGTTAGGAACCGCTTTTGGTTTCTTTATGACGACACCTTTTATTATTGGGATGAGAGCCTTATCTCATGTGATTTTTGCTTTTTTTGGTGCATTGTATTTACAAAAAAGACCTACTATCATACATTCACCTAAAAAAATGATGGTATTTAATATTGTTTTAGGACTAGCACATGCTTTATTTGAAACACTGATTGTGACAGTATTTTTTATGACAGATGGATTAGGTGAAGCAAGTTATACAATGGGCTTTTTTCAATCAGTTATCTTATTAGTTGGTGTAGGTGGATTTGTCCATAGTTTGATTGATTTTTCTATTGCGTATATGATTGCTCAAAAAATAGGGGCAAGATTTTCATTTCCAGTTTATTTAGCAGCAAAAAATAAATAAATAAAAGACCAAATTTTCTCTCAAATGAAAATTTGGTCTTTGTTATTTCTTATCTAATAACTTGTTCTGTTTGAGGATCAAAGAAGTGAGCCTTGTTTAAGTTGAAAGCTAATTCAATCACTTCTCCTGGACGATAAGTCGATCTTGCATCGACTTTTGATATGAACTCTGTTTCACCCGTTTTTGTATAAAGCATTGTTTCAGCTCCAAGTAATTCTGATACAACTACTTCAGATTTAACAATACTATTTGGAGAAGCTTCTTTTGCAAGAATTTCACTATGGATATCTTCAGGGCGAATACCAAAAATTAATGGTTTGTTAACGTATCCTTGTTCACGTAAAATTTTGAATTTTCCTTCAGGCAACTGAACGTTTAAATCATGACCATCAGTGATATGCCCATCTTCTGTTAATTCAACGTTAAATATGTTCATAGCAGGAGAGCCGATGAATCCAGCGACAAATACATTGTTTGGTGTGTCATATACTTCTTTTGGTGTCCCAATTTGTTGGATAAAACCATCTTTCATGATAACAATGCGATCGGCCATAGTCATCGCTTCAGTTTGGTCATGGGTAACGTAAATAGTGGTTGTTTCCAAACGACGATGAAGTTTCGCGATTTCTGCACGCATTGCCACACGAAGTTTTGCGTCTAAGTTTGATAAAGGTTCATCCATTAAAAATACTTTAGCATCACGCACAATCGCACGACCTAATGCCACACGTTGTCGTTGTCCACCAGATAAAGCTGCGGGTTTTCGTTGTAAGTAATCTGTTAAACCAAGAATTTCACCAGCATTTTCGACACGTTTTCTGATTTCTTCTTTGTCATATTTACGAAGTTTTAAACCAAATGCCATATTATCGTAGACGGTCATATGAGGATATAACGCATAGTTTTGGAAAACCATCGCGATATCACGATCTTTTGGCGCAACGTCATTGACTAATTTATCACCAATCCAAAGTTCACCTTCTGAAATATCTTCAAGACCAGCTACCATACGTAATGTTGTTGATTTACCACAACCAGAAGGGCCAACAAACACGATAAATTCACGGTCTTCAATATGTAAATTAAAATCTGTAACAGAATAATTAGGGTTTCCATCATATTTTTTATAAATGTGTTTTAAAGCAATTTCTACCATAGTGTACTTCCTTCTTTCATTTGTTTTATTAAATACAGTATAATGAATTTAGTGATACGCTTACAATGTAAACATGCCTATATTTTTGGGCAATATGACGAAAGGGAGAGAAAAAGATGAAAATAGCACTGATAGCACACGATAAAAAGAAAAAAGAGATGGTCGAATTAACAAAAAAATTCGAGGAAGTATTAAGTATACATGAATTATTTGCCACAGGGACAACAGGACTTCGTATTCAAGAAGCAACGAAATTAAATGTTCATCGATTTAAATCAGGACCTCTAGGGGGAGACCAACAGATAGGCGCACGTGTTTCAGAAGGAGAGATGGATATGATCATTTTTCTAAGAGATCCGTTAACAGCCCAACCACATGAACCAGACGTGACTGCGTTGATTCGTCTAAGTGATGTCTATGAAATCCCTCTAGCAACAAATAAAAGTACAGCCATGCTACTTTTTAAAGAATTAGAGAATTTGGCGAAAATTTGACAGGGATAGTCTTTATTGTAATTTTTTTCCATTATGATATAGTACGAATGTAAAACAAATAACAGAGTAGGAAATATAGCGTCAAGTGCTACTAGGATGGGATGTTGCTTAGTGGACGAAAAGTACAAGTGGTGTACTTGCGGCCTTATTTCTGCATTCGCTGCATAATGGATGTAGCAACTCTAAATAAAAGGAGATGCTAGGATGAGCAAAAATGATTTTACGCCAAAGTCAATTGCATTGATGGGAGTATTAATGGGGTTGCAAATCGTGTTAACACGATTCATTTCAATTCAAACACCGTTTGTTCGTATTAGTTTTACGTTTATTGCGGTTGTGTTGATGTGTATGATGTTCTCGCCACTTGTGGCAGGAATAGGAAATGCCTTAGCTGATTTTATTGGAATCACTCTATTTCCAGTAACAGCAGGATTTTTTCCAGGTTTTACGTTGTCAGCTTTTTTATCAGCCTTTTTATATGGATTATTCTATTATAAAAAAGAGATGACGCTAAAACGAATTATCACAGTCAATGTGATTGTGACAATTGTGGTAAATTTAGGGATGAACACATTTTGGCTATATTTAATGTATGGTCCAGGAATTGTTGCCAATATTCCAAGTCGTGTTGTGAGTTCACTGATTTTATTAGTGATTCATGTTATCGGGACTTATTGGTTAGCTAATGTCAAAGTTATACAAAAGCAATTAGTTAAATTTGCTTCATAAAAAAATCATACAAAAAGCAGAGTGTATATGGACACACTGCTTTTTTTTATGTTATAAAGTATCATATATAGAAAAAAGGAGGGTATACATGAAAAAATACCAATATATTATATTTGATATAGATAATACGTTGCTCGATTTTAGCCGTTCAGAGTATGACGCATTACAAAAAGTATTTGCTACTTATGGTGTTGTTTTTAATGAAAACACATTTAATCAATACAAAGAAATCAATCATGACTTGTGGGAGCAGTTAGAAGATGGTAAAATCAGTAAAGCAGTTGTTTTAAAGGAGCGTTTTAAACGATTCTTTTTAGCAAATAATATTGTTGTTGATGGTGTATTAGTTGATAAACAGTATCGAGGTTTTCTTGAAGAGAGAAATGATGTCATGAATGGGGCAATGAGTTTATTAACCCAATTAAAATCGAAAGGGTATACCATTTTTGCTGGAACAAATGGTGTTGGTCAGACACAACGCAAACGTCTAGCTAGTGCAAATATGACAGATTTATTTGATGGATTATATATTTCCGAGGAAGTTGGATTTGAAAAACCTGATGTTCGTTTTTTTGATTATATTTTTAATGATGCTAGAATAACAGATTTATCAAAAGTTGTGATGATTGGTGATAGTTTATCATCAGATATTGAAGGGGCAAATCGTGTCGGAATTGATTCTATATGGTTTAGTAATGGAGCTGAGACGTCAGATAAAACCTACACAAAAAAAGTAGATAACTTATCAGAAATTTTGGAATGTGTTTGACTCAAAAAAGGGTAACAGTTAGGTATGGGGAATTGTTTGATTGGTATAATAAAAGATTAAAGAGGTGTGCGTTTATGCGTCAACTATTTATGTTAAAAGAAGATTATACTAATGAAAACAAAAGAGAAATCATCACAAGAGAAGGAGATAAAGTTTATACAATCGAGTGTTTTGATGATAATGGATTAGCTTGTTATAGTGTATATAATAACAAACAAGAAGAAGTTGTTCGTGTTGAAAAACATATTGGATCAACTTTTCCATGTTTAGATGTTGTAGTTGATGAGCGTATTGCATTTACTGTAGAACAATCCGAGTCAATCTCAAAAATGTCATTTCAAATAACAAGTGATGATTTAGAAGTATACGATGATTGGTGGTCAATGGACTTTGACATCATGTCAGGTTATCGTAAAGTATCAAAAGTTCGTAATCGTTGGACAGGATTAGGCGATGCTTATGAAATCACTGTTTTTGAAAAATCAAGCGAACCAGAAACAATAGGCTTAATGTTGGCACTTGATTCAGTAAAAAAAATTGAAGCAAAAGTTAATATAGTAAAATAAAAAAACTCATTCTAGTTTAATTGTTAAGTAGTAAGCAATTAGCTAGAGTGAGTTTTTTAGTTTGTTAATGACTAAATTGTGAGTGGTAGAGACTAGAATAAGCACCATCTTTGTTTTTTAATAAGGAGTCGTGAGTTCCTGTCTCGATGATTTTTCCTTTATCCATCACAAGAATAATATCGGCTTTTTTAATTGTTGATAGACGATGAGCGATGATAAAACTAGTTTTTCCTGACATCATGTTATCAAAAGCTGTTTGGATATGTTGTTCTGTCAAGGTATCAATAGAACTTGTGGCCTCATCTAGTATAAGCATAGGAGGTTTACTAATCATCGTTCTCGCAATCGTAAATAATTGTTTTTGTCCTTCAGATAACAACACACCTGATTGCCCAATCATCGTATCAAATCCATGAGGCAATTGTTGAATAAAGTGATAGATATTTGCTTCTTCACAGGCTTTTATCACATCTTGTTTTGTTGCTTGTGTGTTACCAAACGTTAGATTGTCCCAAATAGTACCTTGGAATAACCAAGTTTCTTGTAACACCATTCCAAATGAGCGTCGCAATTCATCTTTTGGTATATCAGTGATTGGCACGGAATCAATCGTAATAACGCCTTTATCTAACGGATAAAAATTCATTAAAAGATTAACTAAGGTAGATTTACCTGCTCCTGTTTTCCCTACAATTGCCACTGTTTGTCCCTGTTTAACAGTTAAATTGAAATCTTCAATTAATGGTGATGCTGGATCATATGAGAAGTACACATGCGAAAAGGACACATTACCAATAGGTGTGAAAGGATGGGTTAGTTTTTTGACGTATGTTTCTTCTTCTGGTTCATCTAGTAAGTCGTTGATACGTTTAATACTCGAAAAAGCTGTTTGAAGTTGTGTTGTGATACTTGATAGTTCAATTAACGGTTTTGAAAACTGTCCTGAATAAATAATAAAACTAGATAGCATTCCTAAAGATAATGGTAATGAAATATTAATAATAAGTAGCCCACTCACTAAACCAATTAATAAATAGCCCATGTGATCGATAAAACGAGATAAAGGATTTGTCAGAGAAGAAATGAATTGTGCTTGTTGCCCAGTTTGTTGCAATTCAAGATTCATGTCTTGAAATTGTTGAATAACGGTTTCTTCATATTCATAAGACTTAATCGTTTTTAAATGGCTAAATTGTTCATTGATATAGCCAGACATTTTTCCCAGTAATTGCTGTTGTGCGTTGAAATATCGCTGTCCTTTTTTTGCTATCATCACATTAACTAAAAACATACCTGCTGTTATCAAGAGAATTACACCAGTTAATATAACGTTTAAAGATAGCATAATACCCAGTGCCACGATGATAATCGTTATGCTTGGAAATAGTTGATTAAATAAAGCCAGTAGAGCTTCTGAAATATAATCTAAATCCGTACTAAATCGGTTCATCGTGTCACCATGTGAATGTGTATCAAAATAATTTATCGGTAATTTATTTAGCTTATGGTATCCTTTTTTTCTTACTTCCTTCATAGAAGTATAGGCGATATGCTGACTGATTCGCTGTAAGAAATAAAAACTACTCGCCGCTAGACAAGTCAAAACGATAATGAGAAAAATCTGTGTTACTAACCCCGTCTTAGATGATAGCGTCATACTATCAATTGCTTTACCAATATACATGGTGACCAATACACTACTCAGGCCGTACAGAAAACTCAAACAAGCATTTAAGATAATCGCTTTTTTGAAAGGTTTTAGATAAGGAGAGAAAGTTGAAAGTGTTTGTTTAAACATTTAGTTATCCCCCTTTTCTTGAGATGTCACAATTTGTTGGTAAAATTGTGATTGCTTCATCAAGTTTTGATGCGTTCCTTGAGCGACTATTTCACCTTGATTTAAGACTAGTAAATGGTCTGCTTCTTTAACAGAAGAGATGCGTTGCGACACGATAATGCTATTTTTGATAAAATCAAGTCTTGCTAACGTTTGTCGAATAGCTAAATCCGTTTTATAATCTAAAGCACTTAAAGCATCATCTAAAATTAGAATACTTGGTTGAGAAATCAACGCTCTGGCAATTGCCAAACGTTGTCTTTGGCCTCCTGAAAAATTTGTCCCGTTTTCAGCAGTTGGCATACTTAAGTCATCAACGAACTCTAAACAGTCAGCCCACTCTAGTGCTCTCCAACAATCTTTTTCCGTTGCATTTGGGAATCCCATTTTTAAGTTACTCTCAATCGTTCCTGAAAAAATGACACTTTTTTGTGATACATAACCGATAGAATGTATGACTTCTCCTGAGGTTAAATCAAGTAGGTTCATATTATCTAAGAGAATAGTCCCGTCAGTTGGAAGATAAAATTTTTGAATTAATTCAATTAACGTTGTCTTACCACATCCAGTAGGTCCAACAATCCCAAGTTGTGTCCCTTTTTTTAAATCGAATTGAATCTTTCTTAACACGTCTTGAGATGAACTAGGGTAATGAAAGGATACACCTTGAAAAGATAACGTGTTTTCTGATTCAAATGGTAATACTTTATCTAGAGGTTGTGTTTGAACTTTCGGTGTTGTATTAAGTATTTCCTCGACCCGTTTTTTAGCTGAAAAAGCTCGTACGAAAATGGTCACTAAATTTGCTACAACAATTAAGGCAGCTAGCAGTTGTAGCATGTAGTTGATTAAAGCTACAATATCTCCTGTTTGAAGTTGTCCGACAGATACATTAATATCACCAACCCATAAGATTAGAGCAATAATCATATTTGTCATAAACAAGGTTAGGGGAGACATAAGAGCAGATAGTTTTGTCATATCAATGTAGCGATTGGCTAACTTTTCGCTGACCTCAGCTGATTTATCTTCCATTTTTTTTTCATTGGCAAAGGCACGAATAACTTTGACACCGGTAAGTTGTTCGCTAGTAACAGTATTTAATTCATCAATAGATGATAACACTTGTTGGTATTTTGGTACTGTTTTGCTCATTAAAATGTATAGAATAAATGAAAAAATAGGAACAGTTAACAAGAAAATAAATCCCATTGATGTATTGATGGTAAAGGCCATTACGATAGAGCCAATACTAAGGAATGGTGCACGAATAACTAGACGGATGAGCATGGCTAACGCTAGTTGTAATTGATTGACGTCGTTAATGGTTCTAGTTAAAAATGTGTCAGGTCCAAATTCATCAATTTCAGTATGAGAAAATTGTGTGATTTTTTTTACAACAGCTAAACGTAATTCTGTTCCAAAACCTTGAGACGCAACAGCTGCATAATATTGGCAAACTAGGACGCATAAAAGCCCAAGTATAGACAAACCTAACATGTATAAAGTAGCAGCGTAGACAACCGATATGTTTTGTTCTCGAATCCCTGAATCAATTAAATAAGCCATAAATAGTGGGAGTGTTAATTCGAAGATTGCTTCCATCAATTTAAAAGCAGGGCCAAGTATTAATTGTTTTTTATATTTTTTAGCATAAGAAAATACAGACAAGTTGAGCACTTCCTTTCTTTAATTAGGTTAACATGATTTTAGCGAACATCCTATAACCAAATACGGTAAAAGATGCTCGCTAAATTAGATGTATGTGGCGATCGTTTTTAATAACAATTCTTCAGAATTAACCACGACGCCATTTAGTTTAATTAACCCAATCGTGTAAAGGTTAACATAAGGGAATTGAGACTCTGCTACATCTTGCAATGCTGTTATTTTTTGCTGATTATCAGCACCTTGTTGTCTACTGTCTGTGAACAAACCGATTATTGGGACGCCAGCTTGATAAGCCACGCCGATTTCTGTTGCTACACCAACATCTATGCTTTGACCATCAAGAACAGCAATCATTAAATCGCTATTTAATAGAGCATTTGTATCATAAGTTGCAATCATTTTTGAGTCAGCATAACTATTTTTATCATTTATCTCCATTTGCTCTTGAGGTAAATACACAGAAACCTCTTTGTAAGATTCTCTGATTTGTTTTACAAGCCACTCGTTGTAATTTTTTTCCATTGTTGAGAATAAGGGACTAGCAAAGTATATATTTGTCATCAAACCACTCCTTACTATTACATTTATATAATACAATACCCTAATTTGTAATAATTTGTAAAGAGAATGTCATATTAAGCAAGAGCCATTCTTGTATAATTGGGAAAGATAAAAAGTGAACGTTATTAATTGAAAGGTGTTGGCGATTGTTGAATTATAGGAAAACTATAACTGGTCTATTGTGCTTTGTCATGCTAACAAGCATGCCAGTTTCGTTATTTGCAGCAACGAAAGAAGAAGACGTGAAAAAACAAAGTGTTGAGATTAGTGAAAAAATCGATAGTGCACTTGATAATGTAAATAAAAATTATAGAGATTTAGAAAATTTAAAATCAGAGGTAGTTAATACTGAAACTAAAATATTATCTACACAACAGCAAATTGAAAAAACAAAACGTAGTATGGATAAACGCAAAGAATTGATCGCTTCTCGTATGAAGACAATCCAAACAAATCAACAAAGTACTAAAATGGTTGATACGTTATTAAACGCTAATAGTGTGTCAGATTTTATTAATCGTGCTTATGCAATGTCAGTTTTACAAACAGCTGAAAAATCTAAAATTGATACATTAGAAACAGATACGGAAAAGTTGGAAAAATTAAGAGAAGAATTAGTGATGGACCAACAAATGTTATCTGAAAAGCAATCCAAAGTAGAAACAGATAAAGCAGCATTAGAATCACAAGTAAACGATTTAAAAAAAGAACTGGCTGATAATGAAGCAACATTGAAAAAGTTATCGGAAGAACGTGTCATAAAAGAAGCTCAAGCAGCTAAAGAAAAAGAATTGGCTAAAAAAGCACAAGAGGCTAAAGAAACAACCAAAGTAAATACTAATAATTCTTCTTCAATGAACGAAATAGCTAAATCAGAAAATAATAATAAGACAGAAGTAACTAATTCTACCAACGCAACACCTGTATCCACAGATAAACCAGCGTCAAGTGGTAATGGACGGGTTTTAACTATGCAATCGACAGCTTATTCATATAGTGAAGCTGGATTAACACCTTACACAGCAACCGGAATTGATTTAAGACAAAACTCTCGTGTTATTGCAGTTGATCCAAGTGTAATTCCGTTAAACTCACTAGTAGAAGTGTCTGGATATGGATTTGCTGTTGCTGGAGATACAGGTGGAGCCATTAAAGGCAATATTATTGATGTTCATTTTAGTACAGTAGCAGAATGTTTACAGTGGGGAAGACGAACAGTCACAGTAACTGTTCAATAAAAAAAGTATCAACCAACGAGTCATGTGTTGGTTGATACTTTTTAGTTTTCAGCACCTTTACTGCTTTTTTCTTCTATGTAATGCATTAGGCCATCATACACTGCTTCACCGATTTTTTGATGGTATTTTTTATTCGTAATATAAGAAGCATCAAAATCATTATTGATATATCCTAATTCAAGTAAAACAGCGGGTTTCGAATTTTCTCTTAGAACTTGGTAGTCTTGTTTTCCAAAACCTCTGTTATCTAATGGTAAAATATTGGCAATACTATCATTTATTGATTGAGCTAACATTTTACTGCCATCTTTTCTGTAAAAAGTTGTGGTTCCAGAAGCAGTATTTGGTTGTGCGCTAGAATCATAGTGGAAACTAATAAACGCATTTGCTTGACTAGAAGAACTAATTTTTCCAATATCTGTTAGTGAAACAAATTTATCTGTATCATGAGTCATTAAAACATTAAATCCATGAGACTGTAATTCTTTTCTCACAGCTAGTGCTGTCTTTAATGTAACATCTTTTTCAAATGTTATACCATCTGTTGTTTGAGCACCTGGGTCATCCCCACCATGACCGGGATCTAACATAATGGTAAATTCTGGCATTGGGATACCTGGCTTTTCCTCTTTGCTAGATATTTTCCTAGAAGTAACTTGCCAGGAGTTGAGAAAACCAGTTTTTCCATCTTTTGTTTTTACTTTCATCCAACCATTTTCGGTTTCAGATACATAGGTAAGAGAATCGCCATATTTTAATAAGTTACCTTTTTTACTGGAAGTTGAATGATCATTCATTAAAAAGGCAGAGGTAGTTGCAATATGGAGAGATTGATTGTCTTTATATTTATTGGGACGATTTTTTTGAATGGTTAAGCAATCATTTGGTACCCAGCCATAATCACCACCACTATAAATCCTTACCCATCCATTTAGCTCAAGGGTTGCATTGACGTACTCATTCTTTTTTAGCGTTTTAATTGTTTGACTATTTTCTGAGTTTTCTTTTTTTAGTTCGATGTTTCGTTTAGATATTAAAGCACTAAGGTTAGTGTATGGTCCACTCGTTCCATCAAATAGTAACCAATCTGGTACCCAGCCAACCGTTTTATCAGATGTCTGTATTTTATACCAGTTGTTTTTTTGATCAGAAATGGTCACTTTGTCTTCTTTATGTACTTGTGTAATGACAGTGGAAAAAGCATCAGGCTTCTCTCTAACGTTTAAAGCGGTTGTTCCCACAGTTGCAATTTGGCTATTCCCCCGCATGTAATAGAAGCCGATAAAAACAAGGGTAATGACTAAAGTATTAATGATGAACATTTTTATCGTGCGATTTATTGATTTTGTGTTTTTCACATGGTTTACCTCATTGGTTTATTAATAAAGAATATTATAGCAAAAAAAAGGAAAGATGAGTAGTGAGTTCTCCTATTGTATCTTGACTTTTTGTACAAATTTTAGTATTTTAAAGTGGAGTATCGATGAAAGAGACGTGCCTTTTTTCCCGACAGAGAGAATGAATCTGGTGAAATCATTCATAAAAAGGACTGACACTCTGGAGATGGGTAGTAAGATACCCCGCTAACGAGCGTTATATCGTTTAGAGAAAAAAGTTCTTGAACTTTTTAAAAAATAGGTGGTACCACGTGTAAGTAATTATTCGTCCTTGTTATGATATAACAGGGGCTTTTTTTTATGAATGATTAATTTTAAGGAGAGAGATAATATGCAAGAAAGAACAACGTATTGTGGGTTAGTATCGGAAAAAGATCTAGATAAAGAAGTTGTAGTAAAAGGTTGGGTGCAAAAACGCCGTGACTTAGGTGGATTGATTTTTATTGATTTAAGAGACAGAGAAGGAATCGTCCAAGTGGTCTTTAATCCAGAAGTATCACAAGAAGCATTAGACATTGCTGATTCATGTCGAAGTGAATATGTGATTGGTGTTAGAGGTAAGGTAGTAGAGAGAACAGACTCGTCTATTAATCCTCGAATGAAGACAGGTAAAGTAGAAATTATTGCTGAGGACATCATGGTATATAATGAAGCAAAGACACCACCATTTGTCATTGAAGACGATCAAACGATTAGTGATGATGTGCGTATGAAATATCGTTATATGGATATTAGACGCCCATCTATGTTAAATAATTTAAAATTAAGACATCATGTTACACGAGTTATTCGTGAATTTTTAAATGACAATGGCTTTTTAGATGTGGAAACACCTTATTTAAATAAATCGACACCAGAAGGGGCAAGAGATTATTTAGTTCCTTCACGTGTTCATCCAGGACACTTTTATGCTCTACCACAGTCTCCACAAACTACAAAACAATTATTAATGGGAGCAGGTATCGATCGTTACTACCAAATTGTTCGTTGTTTTAGGGATGAAGATTTACGTGGTGATCGCCAACCAGAATTTACGCAAGTTGATATTGAAACAAGTTTCTTAACCGAAGAAGACATCCAAAATTATACTGAAAATATGTTATCAAAAGTAATGAAAGATGTTATGGGAATTGATATTCCACTGCCATTTCCACGTATGACGTATGATGATTCAATGGCTCGATTTGGTAGCGATAAACCTGATACACGATTTGATATGGAATTAATTGACATGAAGGATACTGTCAAAGACATTGAATTTAAAGTGTTCCAAAATGCATTGAACGCAAATGGTGCTGTCAAAGCATTAAATGCTAAACAAGCTGCAAGTAAGTATTCACGTAAAGACTTGGATAAACTAGGTGAATGGTTATCTCAGTTTGGTGCTAAAGGTTTAGCATGGGTCAAAGTAGAAGAAGATGGGCTAAAAGGACCAATCGCGAAGTTTTTAGTAGACTCAAGCGAAAAAATTATTGATGTGACAGAGGCAGAGGTTGGCGATTTATTATTATTCTGCGCCGACACTGAATCAATTGTCGCAGCATCACTAGGTGCATTAAGAAATCGTTTAGGAAAAGAGTTAGACTTAATAGATCCAGATAAATTTAATTTCTTATGGGTAGTAGACTGGCCATTATTTGAATATTCTGAAGAAGAAGACCGTTTTGTAGCAGCACATCATCCATTTACAATGCCAAAGGAAAGTGACATTGAATTATTAGAAACATCACCTGAAAAAGTTTACGCCAAAGCCTATGATGTGGTACTAAATGGTTATGAGCTTGGAGGGGGTTCTTTGAGAATTTACCAACGAGATTTACAAGAGAAAATGTTTAAAGCGTTAGGTTTTACGAAAGAATCAGCTGAATCTCAATTTGGTTTTCTTTTAGATGCATTAGATTATGGATTCCCACCACATGGGGGAATTGCTTTAGGGCTAGATCGTTTAGTTATGTTACTTGCTAAAAAAGATAATATTCGTGAGGTAATAGCTTTTCCTAAAAATAGTAAAGCAGCTGATTTGATGACATCTGCACCAAGTATGGCATCAACAGAACAACTAGCTGAGCTATCATTAAACGTTGAAATAGATGAGTAGAATTATGCCACTTAATTAGTCAATAAATCGAGGAGAGGCGCAATCAGTGGAAAGATTAAAAACGTGTAAAGAATATATGAGCGACAATGGGTATATGGAAAAAGTTTCTATGGCTGTTGTTAATGGTATTTTACAAGCAATTGCACTAAATTTATTTTGGAGACCTGGACATATTTATGCCAGTGGTATTACAGGTTTAGGGCAGATTATTGTCACGTTAGCCGAAAAGGTATCAGGTATTGAATTGCCTATGGGTGTTGTATTGTATTGCTTAAATATTCCGCTGTTTATATTAGCGTGGATAATGTTGAGTAGAAAATTTACTATTTTTACGATGATTTCTGTATTTATGACAGCTTTTTTTGTACAGGTTATTCCTATTACAGTGTTATCGACCGATCCTATTATTTGTGCCATTTTTGGTGGAGGAATATGTGGTTTGGGAGTAGGATTAGCGCTTCGTAGTGGCTTATCTTCGGGTGGATTAGATATTGTTAGTATGACAATTAGAAAACTAACTGGTCGAAATGTTGGATCATTAAATATCATTTTTAATGCCTGTATTATTTTAACATCAGGTTATTTGTTTGGTTGGCCATATTCATTTTACAGTGCTTTTTCTATTTTTGTGAATGGCAAAGTAGTCGATATGGTATTTACTAAGCAAAAAAAAATGCAAGTTATGATTATTACAAGTAAGCCACAAACTGTCGTAGATGAGTTACAATCTAGGATACGTCGAGGTATTACTATTTTAAATGATGCAGAAGGAGCATTTTCTCATCATGAACAAAAAGTATTATTAACTGTATTGACGCGCGATCAAATCCCTATGCTACAACATGCAATGGAGAAAGCAGATCCAAAAGCCTTTGTTAGTATATCCGAGAATGTAACTATTATGGGGAATTTCTATGAAACGATTGATTAGCTGAGAACTAAAATAAATTTTTTCCCTTTAGGTCATTAGAAAATGAGAAAGCAGTTATATTAATACTTAAATCCCTAATTTTTTAAAAGAAAATAACTTATTTTTACAAGAAAAGATTAAAAGGTTGGTACTGAAAACGTTTTTGTATTAGAATGTTTGTGAAATTCAAAAAGATACCTTTAAATTATGAGATTAGTAGTATATAATGAGTTTAATATCATTTAATTTTAATTTTAAATTAATTTAATTGCTATTAAAACTATTGCTTAATCATTCGTTTTCTAATATAATTATAAGATATCTTAATAGTTTTCATCTATTAAGTATATAGATATTATTAAAAATGAAGAGTTATATGTACAAATAAAATCAGTACGGGAATAATATAAGAAAGGAGAATTCTATTGTTTGTTGACAACAAATTATTAGACGTGAGAAATTTACATACGGGATTTCGAATCAAAGACAATTTTTATGATGCAGTAGATGACGTGTCAATTACATTAGACAAAAATGAAATTTTAGCAATTGTTGGAGAATCTGGTTGTGGGAAAAGCACATTAGCAATGACCATAATGGGGTTACAAGATCCAAAAAATACTAGAATTACTGGGGATATCGTCTACAACGATTTAAATCTTGTAGGTCTATCCGAAACGCTTTATAACAAGATTAGAGGAAATGATATCGGGATGATTTTCCAAGATCCATTGTCAGCGTTAAATCCATTAATGCGTATAGGAGATCAAATTTCAGAAGCGTTGTTTTATCATACAGATTTAGATGAAAAACAACGGACTGAACGTGCGATTGAGTTATTAAATCAAGTAGGTATTGTCAATCCTGAACGTGTGGCAAAACAATATCCACATGAATTGTCCGGTGGGATGAGACAACGTGTTATCATCGCTATCGCTATTTCTTGTAAACCACCAATTATTATTGCCGATGAACCTACTACTGCGCTTGATGTAACCATTCAAGCACAAATTTTAGACTTATTAGGAGATTTACAAGAGGAAACAGAAGCCGGCATTATTTTGATTACTCACGATTTAGGTGTGGTAGCTGAGACAGCAGATAGAGTCGCTGTTATGTATGGTGGTCAAATTGTAGAAGAAGCACCTGTTGATGTTTTATTCTCTAATCCACAACATCCTTATACACGCTCGTTACTGAACTCAATTCCACAAGAAGACGCACATGACTCTGAATTACATGTTATCGAGGGAGTGGTTCCTTCATTAAAAAATATGCCACGTACAGGTTGCCGATTTGCCGCTCGTATTCCTTGGATACCAGAAGATGAGCACGAGGAACAACCAACGTTGCATGAAGTTGAACCAGGACACTTTGTTCGATGCACATGTTACAAACATTTCCACTTTAGAGAAGAAGGTGACGCATAATGGGACTAATAGAAATAAAAGATTTAAAAGTGCATTACCCAATTCGTGGAGGATTTTTAAATAAAGTTGTTGATTATGTTTATGCTGTTGATGGTGTTGACTTTGAAATTGAAGCAGGAAAAACATACGGTTTAGTTGGAGAGTCTGGTTCAGGCAAATCAACCATTGGTAAAACAATTGTGGGTCTTGAAAAAGCAACAGCCGGAGAAATTTTATTTGAAAACACAAATGTTGTTTCAAAAAGAGCAAGAAAATCAATTGGCTATAATAAAGATGTGCAAATGATTTTCCAAGATTCAATGTCAAGTTTAAATCCTAAGAAACGTGTATTGGATATTATTGCTGAACCCATTCGAAACTTCGAAAACTTATCTGTTCAAGAAGAAAAGAAACGTGTTCAAAACTTGTTAGATATTGTTGGTATGCCAACAGATGCACTATATAAGTACCCACATGAGTTTTCTGGTGGTCAAAGACAACGTTTAGGTGTGGCACGAGCTGTTGCAACGAATCCTAAATTAATCATTGCCGATGAGCCAGTATCAGCTCTTGACTTATCAGTTCAAGCACAGGTACTTAACTTCATGAAACGTATTCAGGAAGAATATAATTTGAGTTATTTATTTATCTCTCACGATTTAGGTGTGGTAAAACACATGTGTGACAATATTGCGATTATGAATCATGGTCGTTTTGTTGAAATCGGAACGCGTGAAGATATTTATAATAATCCACAACATATTTATACAAAACGCTTACTGTCTGCCATTCCTAAGATTGATGTAGAAAACCGTGATAAGCATAAACAAGAGCGTCGAAAAGTGGAACAAGATTTCCGAGACTTATACAGCCAGTACTATGATGAAAATGGTCGTGTATATGACTTGAAAACTATTAGTCCAACTCATCAGGCAGCAATTAAGACAACTGAAGGGGGAGGACAATGATATGTGGAAAACAATATTAAGACGTGTACTACTAATGATTCCACAAATTTTTGTGTTGAGTCTGTTTATCTTTTTATTAGCAAAAGCTATGCCGGGAGATCCGTTTACTGGATTAATTAATCCTAATATGGACCCTGCGACAATCGATCGAATGCGTGAAGCAGCAGGATTAAATAATCCTTGGTATATTCAGTATTTTGATTGGATAACCAATGCGTTTAAAGGTGATTTTGGACAAAGTTTCTTATATAAACTACCTGTAAGTGATATTATTGGTTCTCGTGTTGGGAATACCATTTACTTGTCATTATTAACAGTTATTATTACATATGCAATTGCCTTACCTTTAGGATTAGTCTCAGGTCGTTATCAAAACTCTTGGTTTGATAAAGCAGTTGTCGTTTATAACTTTGTCAGCTTTGCTGTTCCAATCTTTATCTTCGCGTTACTGATGCTATTTGTCTTTGGTTACCGTTTAGAATGGTTCCCAACAACGGGATCAGTGGCAACAGGATTAGAACCGGGGTCATTACAATATGTGATGAGTCGCTTGTATCACATGATTTTACCAGCCATTACACAAGCTTTACTTGCAACAGCTGTAACGATTCAATACTTACGTAATGAAGTGATTGATGCAAAACAATTAGATTTTGTTCGTACAGCAAGAGCAAAAGGTGTACCGACTAATAAAGTCTTTACACATCATATTTTTAGAAATGCCTCTTTACCAATAGCAGCCCAATTAAGTTATGAAATTACTGCCTTAATTAGTGGGTCAGTTGTTATTGAACAAACCTTTGCTTATCCAGGTATTGGTAAATTGTTTATTGATGCAATCAATGGACGTGACTACTCAGTGATTACAGCCATAGTATTAATACTAGGTATTGTCACAATTATCGGGAATCTAATTTCAGATATTGTCATGAGTATCGTCGATCCTCGTATTCGTATTCAGTAACACACCAATAGTTAAGAAAGGAGACTCGCTATGAGTAAAGAAAAAAAAGAAGCAACTGTAGAAGCTGTTAGTGTTCCACCAACAGGTTTTAAAATGATTGCTCGAGAATTTAAAAAAGATAAATTAGCATTATTTTCATTAGCGTTATTAGTTATTATCTTTGCAGTTATTTTTATCGGAGCACTTGTTTTAGATAAAGATGCTGTAATGAAAGTAAGTATCTTAGATAAATATGCTGCCCCAGGTAATGGCTACCTATTAGGTGCTGACGAAGGTGGGCGTGATGTTTTTGGACAATTGATCATTGGTGCTCGTAACTCTGTTGTTATTGGGTTTTCAATTACTATTTTGACATCAATCATTGGTGTGGGATTAGGGATTGTTGCAGGGTACTATGGTGGTATGGTAGATAGTATCATTATGCGAATTGTTGATTTTATCATGATTTTACCCATTATGATGATTATCATTGTGTTTGTTACAATTGTTCCAAGCTATAATGTATTTTCTTTTATTATGATTATGAGTTCATTCTATTGGGTCGCAAAAGCGCGTCTCTTTAGAGGGAAGACGTTATCTGAAGTACGTCGTGATTACATCAGTGCATCAAAAACACTTGGAACAAGTGATTTCAAGATAATGTTTGGTGAATTGATGCCAAACTTAAGCTCATTAATTATTACAAATTTGACGATGAACTTTGCAGGCAACATCGGGATTGAAACAACGTTGTCATACTTAGGATTTGGATTACCACAATCAACACCTAGTTTAGGAACATTGATTGGGTATGCGTCAAATGGTGTCGTTTTATCAGATATGACTTGGGTATGGGCGCCAGCGTCTGTATTAATTCTTGTCATGATGTTATGTATCAACTACGTTGGTCAAGCATTGAAGCGTTCAGCGGATGCACGTCAACGTTTAGGATAAAAAAATCTAAGGGGGATGAAGGAATGAAGTACAAAAAATTATTTAGCGTCGTAGCACTTGGTGCTGCAGTAACAGTTGGGTTATCAGCTTGTGGCGGAGGAAAATCTGACAAAAAATCAAGTAGTGGGAAAACAGAAAAAACGGAAGATGTATCAAAATTCCCAGTGAAAACTTCTAATAAAGAAAAAGCCAAAGAAGGCGGAACGTTAGAAGCAGCAGTTGTTATGGATACACAGTTTAAAGGAATGTTCTCTGAAACTTTTTCTGAAGACAACTATGATGCTCAATTTATGCAACCATCTCATGAATCATTATTTACAAGTAATGGTAACTTTGAGACAACAGATGACGGAGTAGCAAAAAAAGACATCGATGTTGATGGTAAGAAAATTACAATTACAATTACTAAAGATGCCAAATGGTCAGATGGTAAACCATTAGTAGCAGATGATATTATCCAACCATACTTAATCATTGGTAACAAAGATTATTCAGGTATCCGTTATGGTGAAGATTTCCAAAATATCGTTGGGATGGATGAGTACCATGATGGAAAAGCTGACACTATCTCAGGAATTAAAAAAGTAGATGACAAAACGGTCGAAATTTCTTACAAAGAAATGAATCCAGGGATGAAACAAACAAGTGAAACTGTTTGGACTTCAGCAATGCCTTCTCATATCTTTAAAGATATTCCAGTAAAAGGAATGGAATCTAGTGATGCGGTACGTAAGAATATCGTAACGTTTGGACCATACAAAATGGAAAAAATTAATACAGGTGAATCTGTAGAGTACACACCAAATGAGTACTACTACGGTGAAAAACCCAAATTAAGTAAAATCACAATGCGTGTCGCACCATCGAGTTCAATTGTAGAATCATTGAAAGCTAAAAAATATGACATGGTATTCAGTATGCCAACTGATAACTATCCAAACTATAAAGATATAGAAGGATATGAAATCTTAGGTCGTCAAGATTTAGCTTATACTTATATTGGATTCAAATTAGGTAAATGGGATGATGCTAAAGGTGAATCTGTTTACAATCCAGATTCAAAAATGGCAAATAAATCATTACGTCAAGCAATGGGATATGCCATTGATAACGAAGCTGTAGCGAACAAATTCTACAATGGTTTACGTCAACCTGCTAATGCGATTGTACCACCAATCTTTGATGAATTTAGTGATAAGAGCTTAGTTGGTTACTCTAAACAAGATATTGATAAAGCAAACAAATTATTAGATGAAGCTGGATACAAGAAAAAAGATGGCGAAGAATTCCGTCGCGATCCAAAAGGTGAAAAACTAGAAATTAATTTTGCTTCTATGTCAGGTGGCGAAACTGCCCAACCATTAGCTGAATACTACATGGACTGCTGGAAAGAAATTGGTTTAGATGTTAAATTATCAACTGGTCGTTTAATTGAATTCCAATCATTCTATGATAAATTGAAAAATGATTCACCAGACGTTGATGTTTATCAAGCGGCTTGGGGATTAAGTTCAGATCCATCTCAATCAGGATTATACGGACCTAAAGCAGCGTTTAACTACACTCGTTTTGTCAGTGATGAAAATACTAAGCTATTGAACGAAATTGATTCTGAGAAATCATTTGATGGTAAATACCGTACAGATAAATTTAAAGAATGGCAAGAATATGTTGCTGACGAAGCATTTGTCATTCCAACATTGTTCAGAGATGCTGTATTACCAGTAAGTGACAAAGTAACTGGATTTGACTGGGCTTATGATGTAACAAGTAACCCATGGTCTCACGTTGGTGTAACAGATAAAAAATAACGTTTAATGACTATCAATTTGGCTATTTGGTCAAATTGATAGTTTTTGTTTTCTTTCAAACAAAAAAAACGTATAATAAGAGTATCTATCGTTAAAAGGGAGAGGCACATTCAATGGAACAAACGTTAACACAGTTATTAAAGACAGACTATAACATCATTTTTAAAGACATCTCGTTGTTGGAACAAGCGTTTACCCATTCATCCTATGTGAATGAGCATCGACATTTTGAATTACAAGATAATGAACGATTAGAATTTCTAGGAGATGCTGTCTTAGAGTTAGAAGTATCTGATTATTTATACCGTCATTTTCAAGATTTACCAGAAGGGAAATTAACAAAACTACGTTCAACCATTGTTAGAGAAGACAGTCTAGCAATGTTTGCTAAAGAATGTGGGTTTGATCAATTTGTTAAACTTGGTAAGGGTGAGGAAAATTCAAATGGTAGAAGTCGTTCATCATTGTTGTGTGATTTATTCGAAGCTTTTTTAGGAGCTCTATATTTGGATCAAGGAGCTAAAAAATCGAAAGAATTTATCTACCAAGTAGTCGTAGCAAAAATTGAAACTGGTGCTTTTTCACATGAGATGGATCATAAAACAGCTCTACAAGAAGTATTACAAAAAAATGGTGATATCTTGATTGAATATCATTTAATTGATGAAGAAGGACCAGCACATGCAAGAGTTTTTCATGTTGAAGTGTGTGGTGGAGGAACACCTTTAGGTAAGGGGTCTGGAAAATCTAAAAAAGCGGCAGAACAAAATGCAGCAGAAGCAGCATTAGCTAATATTTTGGCAGAAGAATCCTAGGAAGGGGACTTATTTTTTGTGTATTTGAAACGAATAGAAATTGCGGGATTTAAATCCTTTGCAGAACGAACGATAATAGAATTTAATGAAGGCTTGACGGCCGTAGTTGGTCCTAATGGAAGTGGAAAAAGTAATATCACAGAAGCCGTTCGATGGGTTTTAGGGGAGCAGTCAGCAAAAAATTTACGTGGGGGGAAAATGCCGGACGTTATTTTTGCTGGCTCTTCTTCACGTTCCCCATTAAATATTGCAGAGGTAACGCTTGTGTTAGATAATGAAGACCATTTCTTACCCATTGAATACTCTGAAGTGAGTGTCACAAGAAGGTTAACACGAGATGGTGAGAGTGATTTCTTTATTAATAAGCAACGTTGTAGATTAAAAGATGTGATTAGTTTGTTTATGGATTCAGGTCTAGGTAGAGATTCTTTTTCGATTATTTCTCAAGGGAAAGTAGAAGAAATATTTAATAGTAAGCCGGAAGAACGTCGAGCTATATTTGAAGAAGCAGCAGGGGTATTAAAATATAAAAACCGAAAAAAACAAGCTGAAAAACATCTTGGTGAAACAGATGATAATTTAAGTCGAGTACAAGATATTATTTATGAGCTAGAGATACAATTAGCTCCATTAAAGAAACAAAGTGATAATGCGACACAATATCTGGCTTTAAAGGAGACTTTATCTGAGCAAGATATCAGTATGACAACCCATCTTATTGAAGAAACGAAAGAAAAATGGGAAAAAAATAAAGAACAATTACGTCAAAAAAAACAAGCTCTAGAGGCTAGAGAATTAGAAAAAATCACATTGGAAGAAACATTAGAACAACTAAAATTAGAACAAGAAACACTAGAACAAATGTTAGACAATCATCAACAGAGACTACTTGATTACAGTACGCAATATGAACAGTTAGAAACACAAAAAAGAGTGTTGGAGGAAAAGCAAAAATTTTCTGTCCAAACGAAAGAATCACAGCAAAAAACATTGAGAGATTTAGATACACAAAAAGAATTATTACGACGTGAGATTGATACATTAAAGCAAGATGAACAAGAATTAATACAAGAAAAGCAAGCGATACAAAAAGATACTTATCGTATGAGAGAAGAACTGGTTCAATATAGCAAATCAGCAAAAGAACAATTAGATGATATGCGTAGCGATTATTTAGAATATATGCAACAACAAAGTCATGTGAATAATGAGTTAAAACATTTAGAAAAACAGTATAGTCAAGAAACCAATAAAAATTCGCGTGAAATCAATCATTATGAACAGCTTATCTCATTGATTAAAGAAAAACAAGAAACCCTAGAAAATTTAGAGAAAGAGTATGACATAAAAAAAGCGAATGTCGTGACTTACTTGGAAGATTATCAGCAAAAAAGACAAGTCAAAGAACAGTTAAATACGCAACTTCAAAAATTAAATACACAATTAATGGATGCGTTACGTATTTTACAGCAAGCTCAAGCAAAACAAAAAAGCTTGAAAGAGCTACAAGATAACTATGCTGGATTTTATCAAGGTGTTAGAGCAGTACTAAAAGATAAACAGCAATTTCCTGGAGTAGTGGGTGCTGTTGCTGAATTAATTGAGATTCCAGAAGCATACCAATTAGCATTGGAAACAGCACTTGGGACAAGTGTTCAGCATATTGTAACAACTGATGACCAAAGTGCTAGAGAGGCCATTTCTTATCTAAAAAAACAACGATTGGGACGTGCGACATTTTTACCATTAACAACCGTCAAAGCTCGTTTTATTCGTCAAGATGTATTAGATAAAGTGTCTCATATGTCTGGATTTATTGGTGTAGCAAGTGAGTTGGTATCTTATGATGAGACAGTTGCAGCGATTATGAAAAACTTACTTGGATTAACGATTGTGGCTGATTCATTGGATTCTGCGACACACATTGCGAAACAAATTAAGTTTCAATATCGTGTGGTATCGTTAGATGGTGATGTGATGAATCCTGGTGGCTCGATGACTGGTGGGATGAGTAAAAATGGTCAGTCGATGCACTGGTTTTCACAATCAAAAGAATTACAGGAAATAGAGAAACAATTGTCTCAAATGACGACTTTGTATCAGCAAAAAGAAGCAGAAGTGTCTCATATAAAAGAGGAACTAGTTGTAGTAGATGAGTCTCTTGAACAGTTGCGTCAATTAGGCGAAGAAGCAAGATTAACAGAGCAACAGTTAAGCACTCAAGTGTCTCTTTTAACACAAGATGTGAGTCAATTAGAAAAAGAGAAAAAAGTGATAGAGTATGAGCAAAGTGAATTGAACCAATTTCTAACGTTATATCAACAAGATAAAGAAAATTACGAGCTTGAACAAAAAGAGTTAGAAAAAAAAATAGCCGAGCTTGATAAAAAAATGGCTGATGTGGATCAATTAGAGGCTACTAATTTAGAGAAAAAAGAAGAGTTGACGCAATCACTTGCTAAAAAAGAAGCTGAGTTAGCAGTGGTGAAAGAAAAACTCAGTCAGTTGAACGAAAAACAAAAAGAGCGTATAGAACGCTTAGATGTTGCGGATAAGAAAATGAGTGACATGCTACAAGAAACGCAGTCTAATGAGCAAGATAGCAGTCATTTTCATGAAGAAGAAGCCAGAATTATAAAAGAGATGGGTAGTGTTTCTAATAAGCGCGAGGAGATTTTAACTCAAATTACGGAAGCCAAAACACAGCGAGAACACTATACAACCAGTATCAAAGAACAAGAAAAAATTGTTGAGAAAAACCGACAAGATATTCAAGTCTTGATTAGTCAACGAACAGAATTAGACATTATTCAAGGAACATGTGATAATCAGTTAGATAGTTTATTAACTTACTTACAAGAAGAATATAGTTTAACGTTTGAGGCAGCAAAAGAGCGTTCTTTCATCATTGAAAACGTAGCAAGCGTGAGTCAAAACATTAGAGAGTTAAAAAGAAAAGTAGCTGACTTAGGACCTGTTAATATTTCGGCTATTGCTCAACATGATGATATATTGGAGCGTTATGACTTTTTAACGAGCCAACGTGATGATTTGAATTTAGCGAAAGATGAATTGAAAGAAACAATGGATGAGATGGATATGTTAGTCATGAAGCAATTTCATGAAGTATTTTGTGACATTCGTGAAGAATTCCGTCAAGTATTTCCTAAGATGTTTGGTGGAGGACATGCTGATTTAATTTTGAGTGATGAAACAGATTTACTGCATACAGGGATAGACATTGTGGCTCAACCACCAGGTAAAAAATTACAGCAATTGAGTTTACTTTCAGGAGGAGAAAGAGCCTTAACAGCTATTGCTCTGCTATTTTCTATCATTCAAGCAAGACCTATCCCATTTTGCATTTTAGACGAGGTAGAGGCAGCATTAGATGAAGCAAACGTGACACGTTTTGGTAATTATTTACGTCATTTTGGTGATGCGACACAATTTATTGTGATTACTCATCGTAAGGGAACGATGGAATCTGCTAAAGTATTATATGGGGTCACAATGCAAGAATCTGGTGTATCGAAGATTGTTTCCGTACACTTAGAAGAGATGGAAAAATTAGAAACCACATTAAAATAGATAGGAGACATAACATGATTAAGTTGATTGCGATTGATTTAGATGGCACATTATTAACTGATGATAAAAAAATCTCTGATAAAAATAAAACAGTGTTAACTCAAGCGAAAGAACAAGGAGTAAAGGTTGTCATTTGTACGGGACGCCCATTATTTGCAATTGAGCCTTACTTGGATAGGCTTGAGTTAAGAGATGAAGGGGACTATAGTATCACCTTTAATGGTAGTTCTGTGCAAAAAAATGATACTGGCGAGACGCTATTAGCTCATTCTTTATCTTTTGACGAAGTGAGTCGAGTGGCTAACGTGATGATGTCATTAAATTTACCGTTAGATATTATTTCAGTGGATACGGTTATTCATTTAGAAACTGCTAAAGAACCTTACACTTCTATTTATGAAAGTATGAATCCACTACTTAAGGTGGAGCATGCGACACTTGATACATTGGATAAAAATCGTTTGTTTAACAAAATGGTTGTAGCCGTTGAAACAAGTTATTTGGATGAAAAATTAGCCCAATTACCAAAAGAGTTATTAGAAGAGTTTAATATCATGAAATCACGTGACAATTTATTAGAAATTATCCATAAAGAAGCGAGTAAAGCTGCTGGCATTGATGAATTGGCAAATTATTTAGGGATTAAACAATCAGAAGTGATGGCAATTGGTGATGAAGAAAATGATTTTTCAATGATTGAGTATGCTGGGTTAGGTGTTGTGATGGAAAACGGCAGTCAAGGTGTGAAAGACATTGCTAAATTTGTTACGAAAAGTAACCAAGAAGATGGCGTGGCGCATGCCGTTGAAAAATTTGTGTTAATTAATGAGTAGGAGGCAGTGACATGGGATTTTTTGATAAGATTAAAAAGGCAGTTCTTGGTGAGAAAAAAGTTGAAGAAACACCAAAAAAAGAGATCGTCGAGGAATTAGAACAAAGCATTGAAAAAATAGATAAAGAAGATAGTCTTGATGCCAAAGAAACTGTGGTTGTAGAAGAACCAAAGGAAGATGTAACGGTTGAAGAGATCATTTATTCAAAACAAGAAGAACCAAAAAAAGAAGTAGTCAAAGAAGTGGTGATTGAAGAAAAACCACAAGATACCGTTCAAAAATATGACAAAGGATTAGAAAAATCAAGACGATCTTTTGGTCAATACATGAATGAATTATTTGCTAACTTTAGAATGGTTGATGATGAATTTTTTGAAGATTTAGAAGAAGCATTGATTTCTGCTGATGTCGGGTTTGAAACGGCAATGCGTATTTCTGATGAGTTGCAAGAAGAAGTGAAATTAAAAAATGTTAAAAAGAAAAAAGATGTTCAAGCGACAATTATCGAAAAATTAGTTGAGATTTATGAAGCTGAGGGCGTTGAAGAAAACAATGATTTAAATATTCAAAAAGATAGTCCAACCATTATGTTATTTGTTGGTGTAAATGGCGTGGGTAAAACCACAAGTATTGGAAAACTGGCTAAACGATACAAAGACGAAGGAAAAAAAGTGTTGTTAGCAGCAGCTGATACCTTTAGAGCTGGAGCCATTGATCAATTAGTTGTCTGGGGAGAACGTGCTGGTGTTGATGTGGTTCGGCATAATGCAGGTAGTGATCCAGCTGCTGTTGTGTATGATGCAGTAGAAAAAATGAAAAATGAGCATTATGATATTTTGTTAGTGGATACGGCAGGGCGTTTACAAAATAAAGTCAATTTAATGAAAGAATTAGAAAAAATGAAGCGTATCATTGAGCGTGAATACCCTTCAGCTCCTCATGAAGTGTTATTAGTAGTAGATGCAACAACTGGGCAAAATGCACTGATTCAAGCAAAAGAATTTAAAAATACCACAGATGTGACAGGGATAGTTTTAACTAAGCTAGATGGAACAGCTAAAGGTGGGATTGTCTTAGCTATTAGAAATGAATTACATTTACCAGTAAAATTAGTTGGATTAGGAGAGAAAATCACTGATTTAGAAGCCTTTAATCCAAATCAATTTGTTTACGGATTGTTTAAAGATTTAATGGAAGATTATGATGGGTAAATAAAAAACGATAAAGCCTTGATAGGTTTTATCGTTTTTTATTATTTATATGAATGTAAAACGTCAATATTATGCTCAACAAAATAAGAAGAGTATGGATCAGTAAATTTCTTATTTGTAATTAATAGATCGACAGCACTCAAATCTGCATAAGTTAATAAAGTCGAATGATCAAATTTTGTTTCATCAGCTAGTAAAAAGATTTTATCCGCTTTATCAATGACTTGTCGCTTGATCTCGTATTCCATAATGTCAGAATTCATTAAGCCACTATTGATAGAAACAGCTGTTGCTGCCATAAATGCTTTTGTAATATTGTATTTAACAGATAATTCGTCATTTTCTACTCCAACAAATGAACGGGTAGGCTTCTTAAAAATATGACCAATCAGAAAAATATTTGCTTTTCTTAATTTTTCAGCTTTTAATACAACATCTAAACTATTGGTAATAATCGTAAGAGGAATGTTTTCATCTACATAATCTAGGATATATTTCGTTGTAGTACCAGAATCAATATAGATTAAGTCATCTGACTCAATAAAAGAAGCCGCTTTTTGTGCGATGGCTTTTTTATCTTCCTTATTTTCAACGTTTCGATACTCAAAATCAACAAGAGTCCCCTCTTTTACACTAACACCGCCGTAAACTTTTTCAAAACGTGAGTCTTTGAGTATCTTATTGACATCTCGTCTAATAGTATTCATGGATACGTTGAATTCCTCTTCCAATTCTTTTAAGCTCACATGGCTGTGATCTAAAATATATTGTTTCATTAATTCAAATCGTTTCTCTTTCATAAGTATTCTCCACTTTCTGTCATTTTTTTTATCATATCACCTATACATAAGTTTATCAATAGTTAATCAAATTATGTTTTAATTACCAGTTATTATTATAAAATTAACAAAAAATATTGACTGTTGATTAAATTAAAGGTAATATTAAATCAAAGTTAACCAAAACAACCAAGATGTAACAATTTAAATGGTATGTTTTAAGTAAATCTATGGAGGGGTATGAATGTCAATTAGAAAATTAAAAAATTATATAAATGGTGAGTGGGTAGAAAGCCAAACAACCACATACGAAACAGTAGTGAATCCTGCAACAAAAGAAGTAATGTGTGAGGTTCCGTTATCAACCCGTGAGGATTTAGACCATGCAGCCTCTGTCGCACAAGAAGCATTTCAAACATGGAAAGAGGTTGCTGTACCAAGACGTGCACGAATTTTATATAAGTTTCATCAATTATTAATTGAAAACAAAGATGAGTTAGCAAAATTAGTTACGTTAGAAAATGGAAAGGCTTTATCTGAATCATATGGTGAAGTTCAACGTGGTATTGAAAATGTAGAATTTGCTGCTGGAGCACCAACTTTAATGATGGGGGATAATTTATCTTCTATCGCAACAGATGTTGAAGCAAGTGTTTATAAATACCCAATCGGAGTAGTTGGTGGAATAACGCCATTCAACTTTCCGATGATGGTACCATTTTGGATGTTCCCCATGGCCATTGCTACAGGAAACACAGTAGTATTGAAGCCATCTGAAAAAGCGCCAATGTTAATGGAAAAAGTGGTGAGCTTATTAGAAGAAGCTGGTTTACCTAAAGGAGTATTTAATGTAGTTTTTGGAGCACATGATGTTGTAAACGGTTTATTACAACACCCAGATATCAAAGCGATTTCATTTGTTGGGTCACAACCAGTTGGACAATATGTTTATACAGAAGGTTCTAAAAACTTAAAACGTGTTCAATCACTAACAGGAGCTAAAAACCACACGATTGTTTTAAATGATGCCAATCTTAAAGACAGTATTCCTGCTATTGTAAGTGCCGCGTTTGGTTCAGCTGGTGAGCGTTGTATGGCAGCTGCAGTGGTAACAGTAGAAGAAGGTATCTATGATGAATTCATGGCTGAATTAACAAAAGCCACAAAAGATATCAAGATGGGCAATGGATTAGATGATGGCGTATTTTTGGGCCCAGTTATTCGTCAAGAAAACTTAGATCGTACACTAAACTATATCGAGCAAGGCGTTGAAGCAGGTGCTAATTTAATCTGTGACGGTCGTGAGCAACTAGATGAGGCGGGATTCTTTGTTGGACCAACTATTTTTGAAGGTGTGACAACAGACATGACTATTTGGAAAGATGAATTATTTGCTCCAGTGTTATCTATTATGAAAATTAAGGATTTACAAGAAGGGATTTCTATTGCAAATGCATCAGAGTTTGCTAACGGTGCTTGCCTCTTTACGAATAATGCTTCGGCTATTCGCTTCTTTAGAGAAAACATTGATGCTGGAATGTTAGGTATTAACTTAGGCGTTCCTGCTCCAATGGCAATGTTCCCGTTCTCAGGATGGAAATCATCATTCTACGGGACATTACCAGCAAATGGGAAAGCTGGAGTAGATTTCTATACACGTAATAAAGTCGTAACAGCACGTTACGCACGTAGTGATGTGTAAAGGGAGGAAACAAAATGGTTGAGCTAAAACGACGTCCATATAAAAAAGAACTTTCTGAACACGTGGTGGAATGCCATCACGTGACGCGTGAGGCGGACGGATTACGCTATATTGAAATGCGCGTGTTAAACCTATCTAAAGGTGGTATTTACACAGAAGAATTAACGAATTTAGAAGCGTGCATTGTCGTGATGGCAGGGAAAATTGATGTAATAGTTGGGGAAGACTCATTTAAACAAATTGGGAATCGTCAAGATGTCTTTGATAGAGTTCCAACGGATAGTGTTTATGTTTCAAGTGGTAAAACGTTCGATATTACGACCAATGAGGATGCTAGAGTATTAATTGCCTATGCTCCAAGTAATAAAATATTACCAACGACTTTAATTAAAGCATCTGATAATTCAGTAGAACATCGTGGAAAATATCAAAACAAACGTACTGTTCACAATATTATGGATGATCAAAGTCCCATTTCAGATAAATTAATTGTGGTTGAAGTGTATACAGATAGTGGTAACTGGTCTAGCTATCCCCCTCATAAACACGATCAAAATAATTTACCACATGAATCCTTCTTGGAAGAAACTTATTATCATGAAATGAACCCTAAAAAAGGCTTTGTATTCCAACGTGTATACACAGATGATCGTTCATTAGATGAAACCATGACTGTAGAACATGAAAATGTGGTGTTAGTACCAAAAGGTTATCATCCAGTATCAGTCCCTGATGGATACGATGGTTATTATTTAAATATTATGGCAGGGCCAATCAAAAAATGGCAGTTTCATAATGACAAAGATCACGAATGGATTTTAAATAGAGACTAATAAAAAGGAGTTTAATTATGACAACTTATGATTTAATTGCTGTTGGCCGAGCGTGTATTGATTTAAATGCAGTGGAGTACAATCGTCCAATGGAAGAAACAGAAACATTTAGTAAATACGTTGGAGGATCTCCAGCCAATATTGCAATTGGTGCATCAAAATTAGGATTATCTTGTGGATTTATTGGGAAAATTCCTGATGATCAACACGGAAGATTTATCTCAAATTACATGTCAGAAGTTGGAATTGATACAAGCCAAATGGCAATAGATAAAGATGGACATAAAGCAGGGTTGGCTTTTACTGAAATTCTTAGTCCGTCAGAATGTAGTATTTTAATGTACCGTGATGATGTGGCTGATTTATATTTAGAGCCAAATGAAGTCAGTGAAGACTACATCAAACAAGCGAAAATGTTAGTTGTATCAGGAACAGGTTTAGCACAAAGTCCTAGCCGTGAAGCCGTATTAAAGTCAGTTGCATTAGCACGAAAAAATAATGTCAAAGTGGTGTTTGAATTAGACTATCGTCCTTATACATGGAAAAATGCTGAAGAAGTATCTGTTTACTACTCAATCGTAGCTGAACAATCAGATGTCGTGATTGGAACACGTGATGAATTTAATATGTTGGAGAATGTAGTAGAAGGAAATAACGATAAAACAGTCGCGTATTTATTCCAACATGAGCCTGAATTAATCGTGATTAAACATGGTGTTGAAGGGTCATATGCTTATACAAAAGAGGGCGAAACATTCCGTGGTAAAGCGTATAAATCAAATGTATTAAAAACATTTGGAGCAGGAGACTCTTACGCTGCAGCCTTTTTATATGCCTTAACTAAAGGGAAAACAATTCAAGAAGCATTGCAATATGGTAGTGCCTCAGCAGCCATCGTGGTAAGTAAACATAGCTCATCTGAAGCCATGCCAACAGTAGAACAAATTGAAGCGTTAATGGAAGAACAATCAAACTAAAAGGAAGTAAGCTAATGAGAGAAACAATTCGATTAACAACAGCACAAGCATTAGTTAAGTTTTTAAATCAACAATATATCCATGTTGATGGTGTAGAAACACCTTTTGTTGAGGGAGTATTTAATATTTTTGGACATGGTAATGTCTTAGGCCTAGGTCATGCTCTAGAAGAAAATCCAGGGCATTTAAAGATAATGCAAGGTAAAAACGAACAAGGGATGGCGCATGCTGCGATTGCTTATGCCAAACAAATGAAACGACAAAAAATTTATGCTGTGACAGCTTCAGCTGGACCTGGTTCAGCAAACATGATTACAGCAGCCGCAACAGCGCATGCAAATAATATTCCTGTTTTATTTTTACCAGCAGATACTTTTGCGACACGTCAACCAGATCCAGTGTTGCAACAACTAGAGCATGAATCTAGTATTTCACTAACAACAAATGATGCGTTCAAAGCAGTATCACGATATTGGGACCGTGTAACACGTCCTGAGCAGTTGATGTCTGCGTTAATTCGAGCATTTGAAGTGATGACGAATCCTGCAACGGCAGGGCCAGCCACAATTTGTTTACCGCAAGATACTGAAGGGGAAGCATTTGATTTCGATGCGTCATTTTTTAAAAAACGTGTTCACTATTTAGATCGTACAAGTCCTGTTGAAAGAGCCTTGAATGATGCACTAGATAGAATCAAAGAAAGCAAACGTCCAGTGATGATTGTGGGTGGCGGTGCGAGATATTCTGGTGCTGGTGAGGTAATCCAACAGATTGCAACGCAACATAATATCCCATTAGTTGAAACGCATGCTGGAAAATCAACTGTTCCAAATAGTTTTACTTATAACCTAGGAGGAACAGGTATCTTAGGCACATCAGCAGCCAATAAAGCAATTGACTCAGCTGATTTAGTTATTGGTATTGGAACTCGCTATACCGATTTTACCACGTCATCAAAGACAGCATTTAATTATGATAAAACACGTTTTATTAATATCAATGTGAGTCGAGTACAAGCCTATAAATTTGATGCACTACAAGTAGTAGGTGACGCAAAAGCTAGTTTAGAATGGTTTAGTCAACATTTGGATGATTATAAAGCCAGTTATGGTTATGAGTTAGAAGAATGGCACAAAGAATGGCAAGAAGAACGCCAACGTTTACATAATATTGTCTTTAATAGAGAAACATTTAAAGCAGAAATTGCGGATCATTTTTCACAAGAAATCATGAATGATTATGCCGATGTGTTGCGAACAGAATTTACCCAAACCAATGCGTTAATCACACTAAATGATACAGTTGCAGATGACAGTGTTGTCGTTGCTTCAGCGGGTTCTTTACCAGGAGATGTGCAACGATTATGGGAAACAGATACAGTCAATACATATCATTTAGAGTATGGTTACTCATGTATGGGGTATGAAGTGGCAGGCGCTTTAGGAGCAAAATTAGCTAACCCAGATCAAGAAGTCTATGCTGTATTAGGCGATGGTAGTTTCTTGATGTTACATACAGAGTTAGTAACAGCCCTACAGTACAAACAAAAAATTAATATTTGTTTGTTTGATAACGCTGGATATGGTTGTATTAATAATTTACAAATGTCTAATGGTGGTGGAAGTTTCAACTGTGAATTACGCGATGCTGATAATCAAATTATGGCAATTGATTATGCGATGGTTGCAAAAGGATATGGAGCAAAAGTGTATCGTGTTAACACACGAGAGGAACTTGTTGCCGCATTAGAAGATGCAAAAAAACAAACAGTGTCAACATTGATTGACATTAAAGTATTACCAAAAACCATGACTGATGGATATGGTGGTTGGTGGAATGTTGGAGTATCAGAAGTATCAGATAATCCTAATGTGACACAAGCATGGAAACAACGAGAACAAAAGTTAGAAAAAGCGTGGAAGTATTAAGGTTTGGGAATATAGCTAGCTAAATAAAGGTGTTAGCTATATTTCTTTTAAAAACAAAGAAAGCGCTCTTTTTTTGAGCTAGGAGGATACTATGACAATTATTAAGTTAGGGATTGCACCAATCGCTTGGACAAATGATGATATGCCGGAATTAGGTAAGGAAAATACGTTTGAACAATGTATCAGTGAAATGGCATTAGCAGGGTACACAGGAACAGAAATTGGAAACAAATATCCGAAAAATCCAGAAGAATTAAAAAGTTACTTAGAACCACGTGGATTATCAGTAGCTAGTGCCTGGTTTAGTGCTTTTTTAACAACCAAACCATTTGAAGAAACAGAAGAGGCTTTTATGTTACATCGTGACTTTTTGCATGCAATGGGAGCAAAAGTCATCGTTGTGTCAGAACAAGGACATAGTGTACAAGGTCAAATGGAGACACCTGTTTTTGATAAAAAACCTGAATTTACAGAAGAAGAATGGCAAAAGTTAACAAGTGGGTTAGATAAATTAGGCGAGTTGGCAAATGAAAAAGACATGTCTATTGTTTACCACCACCATATGGGGACAGGTGTCCAAACAACTGATGAAATCAATCGTTTGATGGCTGAGACAGATCCTAAAAAAGTGTCACTATTATATGATACTGGTCACTTAGTTTTCTCAGGCGAAGATCCGATTGAAGTGTATCAAACACACAAAGACCGTATTAAACATATTCACTTTAAAGATATTCGTAAGGAAAAAATGGAAGAAGTTAAAACAAACTCATTTAGTTTCTTAAAAGGTGTTAAAGAAGGTGTGTTCACTGTTCCAGGAGATGGCATGATTGATTTTACACCAATTTGGCAAGAAATTGAAAAAGATGGTTATGAAGGATGGATTGTCGTAGAGGCAGAACAAGATCCAGCCAAAGCGAATCCGTTTATTTATGCCAAAAATGCTCGTGAATACATCAAATCAGTTACGAAACTGTAATAAAGGGAGACGGTCATGAATCTATTTTCTATTTTAAGTTTTGTTGTCATTATTAGTTGTGTGTGGTTATTTGCTTATAAACGCTCACGTGGCGTCAATGTTGATGGGGCAGAAGGATTCTTTATGGGTGGTCGAAGTTTGACTGCCCTACCGATTGCTGGTTCGATTATTATGACAAATTTATCAACAGAGCAAATTGTCGGTCAGAATGGACAAAGTTATGTCGCGGGAATGGAAGTTATGGCATGGGAAGTCACTTCAGCCATCGCAATCGTTATGTTAGCGTCCGTTTTCTTACCGAAGTATTTGAAATATGGGATTAATACCGTATCTGATTTTATTGAAATACGTTATGATACACAAATTAAGCGAATTATTTCAGCATTATTTATTATTACATATATCACATCTTTTTTACCAGTAGTGTTGTATTCAGGATCATTAGTATTTAATAAAATTTTTCGGATTGATGAACTGTTGGGTATTCGTCCTATTACGTCAATCATTGTCGTTTCACTAGCTATTGGTGTTATTGGGATTTTGTACCTACTTATTGGGGGGTTACGCCTAAGTGCTTACAGTGATACAGTATATGGCTTTGGTTTACTAGCTTGTGGTCTACTGATTCCGACAATTGGCGTTACAATGCTTGGTAATGGTAGTTTCATTGCAGGAATTGATCACATTGTGGATAACACACCTTGGTTACTAAATTCTGTTGGTTCAATTGATTCAGCGATTGTTCCTTGGCCAACGCTATTAACAGGCATGATGTTTAATAATTTATATTTCTGGTGTACCAATCAGATGATTGTCCAAAAAGCGTTAGCTGGAAAAAACTTAGCTGAAGCACAAAAAGGCGTATTCCTTGTAGGATTCTTTAAAGTATTTGGTGCATTATTCTTAGTATTTCCAGGAATTGTGGCGAGAAATATTTTTGGTGATGCATTAATGGGGATGCCTGATGAGGCGTACCCAACACTTGTGATACATGTCTTACCAGAGATGATTTATGGCGTGTTTGCAGCGGTTATTTTTGGGGCGATTTTATCGTCATTCTCAGGAGCGTTAAATGCGACCTCAACATTATTATCGCTTGATTTTTATAAGCCTGTTTTCAATAAACAAGCAACAGATCATGATATCACGCGTTTTGGGAAAAAAATTACGATTGCAATTGGGTTATTATCTATCTTTATCTCACCATTGATTTCATTTGCACCAGCAGGATTGTATCAATTTGTACAAGAGTTTAATGGATTGTATAATATGCCTTTGTTGGTAATTATTCTATTAGCATTTTACTCTAAAAAAGCAACAGCCTTTGCAGCAAAAGTAACGATTTACTTACATATTATCTTGTATGCGTTATCAAAAGTTGTATTAAAAGATGTGCATTTTCTATATGTGTTAAGTGTGCTATTTTTCTTAGATATGCTTGTTATGTTTGTGGTTTCAAAACTGAAACCAGATGGTGATTTTGAATTGAAAGTCTTTAATACAAAAGTAGATATCACACCTTGGAAACATACAAAATTAGTGAGTGTGATTACCGTTTTAGTAGTTGTTTTAACATATTTAATGTTTTCTCCATTGGGGATTGCTAGATAAAAGAATTAGGGGATGAATGATATGACAAAAGAATTAGTTGTAGGTGTAATTGGTGGCGGACGTATTGGAAAACTTCACACGAAAAACTTGGTACAAATGCCAGGTGTGAAAGTAAAAGCAGTCGCAGATATTTTTGCAGATAACATGCCAACATTTGAAGCAGAATATGGTGTACCATTAGTGTCGGATTTTGATACAATTTTTAATGATGATGAAATAGATGCAGTATTTATTTGTACGCCAACAGATACACACGTTGAGTTAATTAAAAAAGCTGCGGCAGCGAAAAAACATATTTTCTGTGAAAAACCAATTAGTTTTTCTGATGAAGAAACAGTTGAAACCTATCATATTGTGAAAGAAGCTGGTGTTAAATTTCAATTAGGAGTGAATCGTCGCTTTGATCGTAATTTTGCACAAGTTAAAAAACACGTTCAAGATGGATCTATTGGAGATATTCAGTTATTACGTATTGACTCACGTGATCCAGAAGCACCACCTTTGTCTTATGTTAAGTCGTCAGGCGGTCTATTTTTTGATATGATGATACATGACTTTGATATGGCCCGTTTTATCACAGGTAGTGAAGTAAAAGAAGTTTATGCTACAGGGGATGCATTAGTTAATCCAGAATTAGAAGGTATTGATGTTGACACAGCAATTGTGACATTAACCTTTGAAAATGGGTGTCTAGGTGTGATTAGTAACAGTCGTCAAGCAGTGTATGGCTATGACCAACGTTTAGAAGCATTTGGTTCAAAAGGTGCGTCTCAAGCAGAAAATGAGCTAGTGAATAATGTTGTGTTATCAGATGAGTCCGGTGTTCATAGCCAAAAACCACTTCACTTTTTCTTAGAGCGTTATAATGATGCATATATTAAAGAAGTTGAAGAATTCTTAACAGCGATTAAAGATGACACAGATACTGTTGTGACGTACGAAGATGGTATCATGGCACAACGTTTAGCTTTTGCTGCAAACGAATCTCTGAAAACTGGTCAGCCTGTTAAAGTTAAAAAATTATAAAAGGTGAATGACATGGAAAAAAGTATTTTATTTATCTGTGAGTCAGGTATTAGTGCCTCGTTATTTGTTTCAAAAATGTTAGAGAGTTTAAAAGAGCATGGTTTAAACTATGATGTTGATTATGCACCAGTTCAACGTGTGGAAGCAAAATTGTCACAACAACATTATGATGTGATTTTACTTGCACCACAAATTAAACGTTATGAAAAAGAGCTAAGAAGCTTACTTGAAGAAAAATCGCATGAGTCATATGTGAGTGGGATTCAAGATGACGAATTCGTTACAATGAATATTGAACGCATTTTAGAGAGAGTTAGATAAAACGACAAAGAAAACCAACTAGCCGGAACTAGTTGGTTTTTTCTTTTAATTGAAAGGTCATCTGAACAGGGTGATGATCTGTGTATCTAAATTGATAATCGTAGGTATTGGTTTGCTTAGTATTGATATTGTCTGATACGATAAATCCATCAATTACATAGACTTGAGAGGATTCATAATCACCAGTAAACGCATGGTTTAATACTCTGACTGAAGGATGGGTATCATCATATGAAAAAGAGAAATGATCAGGAATATCAGTTGAACTAATACTTCCAGGCTTCCATCCTTTTTGCCCTGTTTGAGGGAATGATTGAGTACCTTCAAAGACTTGATTAAAATCTCCTCCAGCAATGACATAATTTCCTTTATCATACTCTTCTTCAAGTACTTTTTTTAGAAGTTTACTTTGTTCAATTTTTCCTTGACCATTATCATAAGCATCCAGATGTAAATTAAAGACAACTAACTCTTTATCACTGCCACCTATAGGAAATCTTGTTTCAAGTAGTGCACGTTTTAAATTAGCCATACGAATAGGCCAAGAAAAAGGATTAGGTAGCGCAATGCGTTTGGCTTCACTCATAGTTGCGTTAGTCATCGTGACGATTCCGCTTTCTACTTTACCAATCGGTGGGATAGGGAATGGGACGTATGGTACATTGAAATTATACGCAAATGTACTTGGCATATGAAGCGCATTAGACAGCGATTCTTTTTGGTTTATATGGTATGAGCGTTTTGAATCTAAATCCACTTCTTGTAATAAATACATATCAGAAGGATGCTCTTTTAACATTGTTGTAATCCCAGCTAAATTTTCTTCGACGAGTTGTTTAGATTTAGGTTGGATATTTTTCCCGCCATCCATAAAAAAATCTTCAGAGCTGGATAAGCCACCATAACCAATATTTAGTGTGAGCAGTGAGATGTCAGTCTGTTGTTGCAACATGTTTTTCCCTTTAGTAGTTGTCACTGTTTCAACTTCTCTAGGTTTATATTCTTTGATTGAAAGATAGCCAATAAGTAATAATACGGTACTTAGTAAACTTATGACAATCCCTAATATAATCATTAATAATTTTTTCATATTTTCTCCTCCAAGTCAGTAAATGACTAGGGTTTATTATAAAACAGTTTAGTTTATTATGAAATAATATTTTGACATTTCTATAATTAAAATCATTAGAACATCACATTTTTTTCGAGGAATCTTTCTATACTAAAATTAAATCACGTTAAGGAGGTAGTATCATGGTAGCTATACCATATTGGTTAACTATTTTGGCTTGGATTAGTTTATTTTTAGCAGGTATTTCTTTTATTTATATTGCATTAGACGTGAAAAAACACCCACAAAAAATGAAAATAATGACGATTGTTTGGCCATTAACTGCTTTATTTGGGTCGTTTATCTGGGTCTTGGCTTATAAAAAGTGGGGTGAAAACCACTCGTTAGAAAAAATGAAAATGGGTGATTCTATGAATATGGATTCATCAAGTAAGTCAATGGCAGTATCTGTTTTTATTGGGACATGTCATTGTGGAGCTGGATGTAGTTTAGCAGATTTAATTATTGAGTGGCTGCTATATTTTTTTCCAGCATTGTATGTTGTGGGGGGGTACCCAACTATTTTCTCTCATAAATTATTTTCAGGATTTGTTCTAGCTTTTATTTTGGCTCTGATTATTGGAGTAAGTTTCCAGTACTTTGCGATTGTTCCGATGAAGCACTTAAGTAGAAAAGAAGGGATTATAGCTGCGATAAAAGCAGATACCTTATCATTATCTTGTTGGCAAATAGGGATGTATGCTACTGTTGCATTGTGTCAATTAAGTCTTTTTCCTCATTTCTTTGGAGGAGAAGTGTTACCAACTACACCTGTTTTTTGGTTAATGATGCAAGTTGCTATGTTGGTTGGATTTTGTACAGCATATCCAATGAATTGGTGGTTAATTAAGACAGGTATAAAAGAAAAAATGTAGAAAATATTGTTGTCATTTTAAACAATATTTCTTTGTTATTTTATTAAAAATGAAAGGGGATACTTAGATGGTATAATAGAAAGTAAGATGAAAAAGGAGGGGTCGTTATGACATTGTTGTCACTTGCTCAAACAGTTTTAAGATTGGGGCTATCCATTGTAATGGGAGGTACTATTGGGTATGAAAGAGAACAAAAAAACCGTCCAGCTGGGATGAAGACACATATATTAGTCTGTTTAGGGGCAACTATTATTGCACTGATTCAACAAGAGATAGCTCATGAAGCCATAAGACTTGTGCAAGAAAATCCAGATATTGCGCATATTGTAAAATTTGATCAGTCGAGATTAATTGCACAAGTGGTAAGTGGTATAGGTTTTCTAGGAGCAGGAACGATTATTGTAACAAGGCAACGTATTACAGGCTTGACAACAGCAGCATCATTATGGTCATGTGCTGCAATTGGTATTGGTTTGGGGATGGGTTTTTATTTGGTCACAATATTAGGATTTATATCAATCATGTTTTCGTTATCATTAGTGAAGCAAATTATTACAGTTTCTAAAGTAAATAATTTAGAAATTCAATACGTGCATAGAAAAGAAACAAAAGATTTTATTCATCAATATTTTGAAGTACGTCAAATTGAAATAGAAGATGTTACATTTGAAGTTCAAATTATCGAAGGTGAAAAATATTATAAAAATGTTTATACGATTGATTTACCTAAAACTCTTACATATGCTGATGTGATAGAAGAGCTTTCTATGTACTCAAATGTACGGGAAATAAGGTTAGTGGCTATTAGTGATTAAATTAAGAAGAAAAATATTATTTATTAATAAATAAGGTACTATTTCTTGCGATTTATATGATTAAAGAATAATATTGTATTGAGAATAATATTTTAAGAAGGGAAGAGAGTTATTATGTCAAATGAAAAAAATGGATTTGATTGGTCCTCATTTTTATTAGGAATTTTGTTTATATTTGCATCGTTGGCGTCGTTTCAAGATCCTGCTGGAAATTTAGTGGCAATCGTTGTAGTTTTTGGAATGTTTGCTATTATTAAAGGTATTTTTGAATTATTTTTAAGAAAGAAAGTGAGAGAACTTATAGGTTTTTCTGCAACAATGCCAATAGTAGTTGGTATTTTTGATATCATTGTTGGTATCTTTTTATTATTTAATATCTCTGCAGGTGTTGTGGCTCTACCAATTGTGTTTGCTATTTGGTTTTTAATTGATTCATTAGTCGGTTTATTTAGTTCAAATGCTTTAAAAAATTTGAATACAGGTTACTATTGGTTCTCAATCATTATTAATATTTTAGGTGTGATTGTAGGATTCATACTTTTAGCAAATCCAGTATCATCTGCTTTAACATTAAGCTTTTTAGTCGGTTTTTATTTCATGATGTTTGGTATGACTGAAATTATTTATGCCTTCCGTTAAAATAATGGAAGGATATGTTATAATTGAGTTAGCTAAATAACAGTAAACTCAAAGGTGTGATAAAGATGGAAAAAGCAATAATACATTGTACAACTGAAATCGTGCATGGTGGATGTAATGTCTGCCCAACAACTGCTACCGCTACTTATGAGGTAGAATTCTCAGGTAAAATGATTGGGATTCCGAATTTAGATGTTGTGTCACTTCTTCGCCCAATTGTGAGAGAGCATGGTTATAAAGAACGTCAAGAATATGATGTAACAAGTGATTATGATGTGTTTGAAACATCAAACAACAGTGTCGATGTATTTGAAACATATCAAGGACTACGCTTTAAAAATCAAGAAATCGAAAAAGAAGTCAAACCTACTTATGAATCAGATGATGAAGTATTTAAAGTAGTAAATGAGTTGTTAACAGATTTATTTAAACTTGATGCAATTGAGTTTGTCACAGATATACCAGAGAATTAGAAGATTGAGTCTACTTGACCCAGTCTTTTTTTATCCAACCATATTTATAAAGATTTGTGAGAATGGTTGGCTATTGCATGAAAGCGTGTTATATTTGAGTGGAATTGAATACGAGAAACATTTGGGGTGCGTAAAGCTGAGATTATACCCATGGAATCTGCTCCAGTTAGTACTGGCGAAGAGAAATGTGTCATTTATGACAAAACATTGAACCTAGGTCTATTTACGCCCATCCAATTTATTTGGACGGGCTTTTTTATTTGGATGAGTGTCGATAAATGTTGTAATGAATCAGATTAACCCTACCTCCTTTGTTTCTTTTAATGAGAAAAAGGAGGTTTTTTGTCGTTTAATTTAACACAATAATAAGGTGTAGGTAAGATATAGGAGGATGAGTAAAATGAAGGAAAAATGGACGTTGCGTCAGGTTGTATTATTAGCATTATTAGCTTTTTTATTTGGTGGTGTATTTATGGGAGCTGGGTTTTTATATGCTGGCTTATCAGCTGTATTAACGCCCCTTGGGTTAAGCCCTTTTGCTAATGAACTATTATTTGGTTTATGGACAATGGCTGCACCAATGGCAGGGATATTAATTCCTAGAAAGGGAAGTTCAATTTTAGGAGAAATGTTGGCTGCACTAGCAGAGATGTTATATGGCACGTATTTTGGCCCAGGTGTTCTTATTTCAGGTTTTTTCCAAGGGCTAGGGACAGAACTAGGATTTATGGTTACAGGATACAAACGGTATGATATCGTGCCATTATTTTACGGGGCGATTGGAACAACCTTATTAAGTTTTGTGTATGAATTTTTTAAATTTGGTTATGGAACGTATTCAATTGGAATGATTTTATCACTTCTTGCTGTGCGGTTTTTATCGGTGACGTTCTTTGGCGTTGTTGTGGTGTCAATGGTCATGAAGCTTTATAACCGTTCACAAGAGCTTTCGGTAGTAAACGAATGAGAGGAATAGAATTAAGTGAGTTGACGATTAAACGTGGCGATAAAGAGGTGTTACGTCAGGTTGACTTTGTTTTTTCTCCTCATGAATTTATTTTGCTATCTGGTGCCAGTGGTAGTGGTAAATCAACATTATTAAAAGCCATTGCTGGATTTGCTGATGTGCCATATTCAGGTACAATCACCGTTGATGGCAAGAGTCTAACACAAGCGAGTATGTCTGATAAGGCTAGACAGATTGGCATGATGTTTCAAAATCCAGGGCAACAATTTACAATGAAAACACTACGTCGTGAAATTATTTTTGTGTTAGAAAATCTGCAAACAAAACCTAGTGATATCACGGAACAAATGCACGAGGCTGTTTTATTAGCAGATACGACAGAATTATTAGATAGACAGTTATCAACTTTATCAGGTGGGGAAAAGCAACGAGCAGCATTGACTGTTTTACTAGCGATGAAAAGCCCATTTTTATTACTAGATGAGCCGTTTGCCAGTATTGATCCTAAAACAAGAAAATTATTAATTCAACAGTTACAGCAATTAAAAAATCAAGGTAAAACAATTATTATTTGCGACCATGATTTTAATGATTATGTTGATGTGGTTGATACATGGGTGACACTAGATAATCAAGTATTACAAAAAATTCCAGTAGCTCTTTTAAAGCAAGAGCAGACAAATGTGCTCTTGACGGATCATAGAGCATCTATGGATGGCATTTTAAGATTAGAGGATGTCAGATACAAACAGAATAAGCGCGAGCTACTAAGTCAAGATTCTTTTCATTTTTCTAAAGGAATCACGACACTTACAGGAGATAACGGAACGGGAAAATCAACGTTGTTTCGTTCGATAGCACAATGTCATCGTTATAAAGGCAAGATGTTTTTATACGATAAAAAGCTTAAAAAAAGCCGTACGCTATATCAGATATTATCCTTAGTTACTCAAGAAGCGGAAAAACAATTTGTGACACTCACACCAGCTGAAGAATTTACTTATAGTGTGTATCAGTGGGAGGACGCTAAACGTCAAAGACAAGAAGCGATTGAGTTTTTAGGATTGGAACCACTACTTAATCGAAGCGTGTTTCATCTAAGTGAAGGACAGAAGAAAAGTATTCAATTATTAACGATGTTGAGTTTAGATGTGCCGTTCTTATTATTAGACGAGCCGTTTTCAGGTTTAGATGAACGTGCTGCAAGCTATTTTGCTAATTGGTTTAAAAGGCAAGCAAACAGACAAGATATGATGATTATTTCGCATCGATTGGCACCGCTTGATGGGGTTAGTCAGCATCATGTGCATTTAGATAAGAAACAATTATGGCAACAAGATTATTCGGTAGAGGAGGAGATAAAGGATGTCAGTGACGAAAAGTTCTGCTTTAATGCTAAGCGGGCTACTACTACTTTTGACTATTGAATTATCATTTACCTCATCTGTGACATTAAACTGGTTTGTTGTGTTAGTCAGTGCTTTGTATCTTCTTAGTAAGAAAAAATGGTTTGGGTTGTTTGGCTTAGTTTTTTTTCCATTAATTCCAGCTTTAGGAACGTATTGGTCAGTTTATCTATATGGAAATAATCCTGATTATGGTCTTGTTTTAGTGAGTCGAACCTTTGCTTTTGCTGCGATTGGCATGGTGTTTGCATTTGGGGTCGACTTAGAAGAATTACTCTTAATTTTAGAGCAAAAAAAATTACCAACGTCATTTGTTTATGGCATTTTAGTTGTTTTACATGCGATGCCTGTGATTCAACGAGAGATTATGGCACTAAGAGAAGCCAGTTTATTTCGTGGGAAAAAATTACATTTTTATTCGCCATTGATGTATTTAAAAGTTATTTTTGTCGCCAACCATTGGCGGGATAGTTACACAGAAGCCATGTTTTCAAGAGGATTTGATGAAGAAGGCGAAAGGACGCATTACATACAATATAAAGTGTGTCCTAAAAGTTTAGCTACATTAGGCGTATTAACGGTTATATCACAATTTATATTAATCATTACTTAGGAGGAAGAAAGATGTTTACAAAAATTGCACGAGAGAAATCAGCACCTTATTGGGAAGGAAGTTTTACTCATCCATTTGTCGCAGGACTTCAAGAAGGAACGTTATCTGATGAAGCGTTTCGCTATTACTTGATTCAAGATGGGTACTACTTAGAGCATTTTAGCAAACTTCACCGTTTGATAGCAGAACAAGTAGAAGACGAAGAAGTAAAAGAGATGTTGCTAACAGGGTCTAACCACCTTAAAGAAGGTGAGATGAGTATTAGAGAGAATTTCTTTACTGAGCTAGGTATTACAGATGAAGAAATCGCTAATACTGATATTGCTCCAACAGCTTATCATTATGTGTCACACATGTATCGTCAATTAATTGATGGGACGCCAAATAGTGCTGTTGCGGGTTTACTACCATGTGCGTGGTTATATCAAGAAATCGGGACTGAATTAATTAAGACAGGTTCTCCTCATCAGTTGTATCAACGATGGATTGAAACATACTCTGGTGAAGAATCAAAAGAAGAAGTCGCTCATCAATGTGCTTTACTGAATCGACTGTATGAAGAAAGCGACAAGGAAGAACAAGAAAAAATGATTGAGGCCTTTTATGTGAGTGCTCAAATGGAATACCTGTTTTGGGAAATGGCATACACACATCAAAAATGGCCGGAAGGAGAAAAAGATGCCGTCTCAAAGTACTAATTTAAAAAAACTATTGATTTTATCTCTAATGGTTGCGATGGATGTGGCGTTATCACCACTCTTTCGCATCGAGGGGATGGCACCAATGTCTAGTGTAATGAATGTGATTGGTGTGATGCTAATGGGACCTTTTTACGGCACGATTATGGCACTTGTCTGTGGCATATTACGAATGATGCTTCTAGGGATTCCACCACTAGCCTTAACAGGTGCTGTTTTTGGTGCGTTACTTGCGGGTATTTTTTACAAAATTTATCCAACAATTTACAGTGCGATGTTTGGTGAGTTTTTAGGAACAGGAATTATCGGATCCTTACTATCCTATCCTGTGATGGCTTGGTTTACCGGAAGTCGTAATGGTATGTACTGGTTTTTCTATACACCAAGATTTATTGGTGGCGCGGTAATTGGTTCGTTTTTGGCTTTTATCGTGATGAAAAAATTAGCGAATGTTCCAACGTTTCAACGAATTCAAGCGATGTTTTTTTATGAGGAAGTAGGTGAAGAACAACATGTTACTCACTCATAAATTTCAAACACCCTTTCCTCTAATACCTTCTCCCCTAGTGCATTGTATTACGAACTCAGTGACATGTGAAACGGTCGCAAATAGTGTGTTATACATTGGAGGAAAGCCAATTATGACAGAAGATACGCGAGATTTTTCAGATTTATATGAACAGGTAGGTGGTGTGTTAATCAATATTGGCCATTTATCAGAAGAAAAAGAAACCGCTATGGTACTAGCTATGGAAGAGGCTCATAAACGCAACGTCCCTATCGTTGTAGACAATGTCGGCGTCTCCAGTTCAAGAGTACGAAAAGAAGTCGCCAACAGGTTATTGTCTCTTGAACCAACTGTTGTCAAAGGCAATGTGTCAGAAATGCGAATGTTGTGCAATTTAGCCAGTCATGGAAAAGGTGTCGATGCAGCAGAAGAAGACCAAGATTTGTTAGCGATGAAAGAATTAGAAGAAGGATTATTAGCACTAGCTAAAAGCCATCCAAATACGTGTTTTCTAGCGACAGGACCAAGTGATTTAGTGGTGTATCAATCACAAGTTGTCTTGCTACAAAATGGCATTGAGGCATTAGATAAATTCACAGGGACGGGAGACGTCGTTGGGGCATTAATTGCAACACTTTTAGGTAGTGGGGTGGATGTATTGCCAAGTGTTTTACAGGCAGTAAGCTATTTTAATTTGTGTGGTGAAGAAGCATTAGAAATAGTTCAAAATGACGCGAAAATTGCGAGTATCCGTGAAGAAACACTGAATCAATTATCATTATTAAAACAAAATGAGTCATGGCAAAACGGGATAAAAGGAGATTGGTTATGATTGATGAGGCATTAACGTTGTATTTAGTGACAAATTCAGATGGGTTATCTGATGACGTCTTTTTTACAAGAGTAGAGGAAGCATGTAAAAATGGTGTGACACTTGTCCAATTAAGAGAAAAAAAAGCTAGCACACGAGAATTTTATCAAAAAGCATTAGCAATTAAAGGTATCACGGATAAATATGGCATACCTCTTATTATCAATGACCAAGTCGATGTGTGTTTGGCAGTTGATGCAGCAGGCGTGCACATTGGGGATGATGAGTTGCCGGTGGACATGACACGTCGTTTGATTGGACCTGATAAATGGTTAGGTGTCTCAGCTAAAACCGTTGAGCGAGCACTTGAGGCCAAAGAACAAGGAGCAGACCATTTAGGTGTCGGGGCCATGTTTCCAACAACGACGAAAGAAAATGCTCCAACAACGGATATATCAGTTTTGCAAGATATCATTCACGCAGCACAATTACCAGTTGTCGCGATTGGCGGGATTAAAGAAGAAAATATGGCGGCATTACGTGACACAGATATTTCAGGTGTTGCGATTGTGAGTGAGATTATGCAAGCTGATGATATAGCGAAAAAAACGCAAGCATTAAAGCAACAAATTGTCGATATAAAGGAGAAAAATCATTATGCCCGTTAACCAAACCCCACAAGTAGTAACCATTGCCGGAAGTGATTCAGGTGGTGGCGCAGGCATTCAAGCCGACTTAAAAACGTTTCAAGCAAGAGATGTTTTTGGTATGAGTATTGTTGTTGCCTTGACTGCACAAAACACATTAGGTGTACAAAGTAGTCTGCCGATACCATGTGACTTTGTTGCGGAACAATTTGATTCTCTGGCAGAAGATTTTCATATACGCGCGTGTAAAACAGGGATGCTTGCGGATAAAGAGCATGTTCAAGTTGTTGTTCAAAAATTGAAGGAAGTTGATTTTGGACCATTGATTGTTGATCCAGTTATGATTGCAAAAGGAGGGCACTCTTTACTTAAAAGAGAAGCAGTAGATTGTATCAAGAAAGAGTTACTACCTCTAGCAACTTTTTTAACACCTAATATTCCAGAAGCAGAGGAGTTAGTTCAACAAGATATTAAAACAAGTGATGACATGATTCAAGCAGCATATGATTTGCAGCAAATGGGTGTCAAAAATGTGGTGATAAAAGGAGGTCATTCATCCGATATTTTGGCGAAAGATTTTGTCTTACTTGAAAATGGCGAGACATTTTGGATGAGTTCAAAACGCGTTGAAACAATCAAAACACATGGGACAGGTGATACGTTCTCATCGTGTATTGCAGCAGAAATAGCAAAGGGCAAGTCGGTTAAAGAAGCTATACATATTGCCAAAAGTTTCATTCAAGGAGCGATTGAACAAGAAATTTTTGTTGGTCATGGTCATGGGCCAACAAATCATTGGGCAATACCTGCACAAGATATTTTAATTGATTAACTATTTTTCAAAAGAATGTTTATTATTGTCTGTATAATGAATAAATGTTACAATTATATTACAAAGAGTAATGGTGTTGTAACATCTTGTTTTATAGGAGGGGATCATATGAAAAAGTTAGTATTAGGTACAGTGATTATGGCTAGTTTGTTGGTAGGACAAATGGGTTATGCATCTGAATCAACCTCTACATCAAGTACAGATAATTCATCGAGTAAAGTAATAAGTTCCGAAGTAAATGATACGACAGAAACAACAACAGATGAATCCATTCCAGATGCATTAGCGATTACGAAATCGGATATTTTTTTATTAATGAATGACATGGTAAATGAGGGGAAGCTCTCTCAATTTCAATATGAAGGATTGATTTCACGTTTAGAGAAAGTTAACACAGTAGAAGAGGCTACACTTGTTTATTCAGATGCAAATGATTTAGTAAAACAAAATAAAGATTTGTATCAATCATCATTTGATGAAAAAGTATATAATACAAAACATCAAATAGAGCTATTAGTTCAAGCTGGTCGATTAACACAGAAACAAGCGGATGAATTTGTTGCAAAAGTTGATAGTTGTAAAACGATTGATGCATTAGATGATATATGGGCTGAGATTGAAAAAGCAGTAGATAAAATATCAACAAAAGCCACAAGTACAACAGAAACGAATATAACAGAAACGAGTACAACAGAAACGAATATAACAGAAACGAGTACAACAGAAAATGATAAAAAAACAGAATCAGTAGCTAAAATACCTAATTCTAGTGATAAACAATCAGCTAGTTTACCTAAAACAGGTGAAAAAAAATCTAGTGTTGGGCTACAATTAAGTTTAGTTGCTTCATTGTTCTTAGTAAGTGTATTGATTAAAAGAAAATTATAGCAATATAAAAGAGTGTCACCCAAATAAAGGTGGCGCTCTTTTATTTTTTATTAGAAAAGGTAATAGACAGGGATGCTTCGGGGTCGATACTAGTTAGTATTTTTTGATAATAATCAGTTGCTTGTTCTTGTAACCAATCGCGATTTGTATCAATATATTTAATTAATGTTTTATCACTCATCGCGTTGTTTGCTAACTCATTAGTGTCGATGTCTTCAGTAATAAAACTCAAAAACTCGCCTTTGCTATTTAACCACCTCAAACTTTGGATTGCTAATACCAACAACAATAAATTATGGAATAGAAATATTATAAGTATTTGAAGAATTACTTGCCTTATTAATGGTTACATGATTGCCATCAAAACCAAGTTTAGCTTCAAAAGTTCCTTTAATATAAGCTGTTTTTTCGCTAAATGGAAATTCCATTCCAAAAAATGTTTTAACCTGACCACTTCATGTCGGTGAACTTGTCTTTTTTATTTTTCGATGCCGATTAGGAGGAAAACAAAATGACAAAACGAAGTGTCATTAAACGTGGTGGAACATCGGTCGGAGATTTTTCAAAAATTAAAAATATAGCCAGTTATTTAGTGAGTAGAGTATTTTGTGATAGATAGTTTATCAGAAATTGAACGACTAAACGAGCTAACAACTAAAAAAGTTAAAGCATTGCTTAGAATCAATCCAGGTGTTGAAGCTCATACGCATGAATTTATTCAAACAGGACAAGAAGATAGTAAATTTGGGTTAAGTATTAAAAAAGGTTTAGCACTTGACGGTGTAAGAAAAATTGAGGATGCTGAAAATATTGAACTCATGGGTGTTCATTTTCATATAGGTTCTCAAATTTTTGAATCCACTGGGACAGTTGAAACAATTAAACAAGTTATAAAATGGCTCTCAAAAAATCAAATAAAAATTAGTGTATTAAATATAGGCGGAGGGTTCAGTATTAAGTATACGGATGATGATATCAGCTATCCGATAGAAGATGGTATCAAAACAATTACGAATACGTTAAAATCAACTTGTAACGAATATGATTATCCCATTTCAGCCATTTCATTGGAACCTGGGCGATCTATTGTTGGTGAAGCAGGTGTTACACTTTATGAAGTAGGAACGGTGAAAGATATCCCTGAAACGAATTATTATGTATCGATAGATGGTGGGATGAGTGATCATATCAGAACGGCACTTTATGGAGCAACCTACAATCTACTGCTAGCAAACCGAGCGGAAGAATATGATAAATTGATGACAGTGGCTGGAAAACTGTGTGAGTCAGGTGATATCATAAGACGTGACATAAAATTACCGTCAAGTGTTCACCGTGGGGACTTACTTGTGGTATTATCAACTGGTGCCTATCATTACAGCATGAGTTCGAATTATAATCAGATGTTAAAACCCGCCGTGGTATTTGTTACACCAGAAAAAGTTCGTTTAGTGGTGCGACGTCAGACACTAGAACACCTTATCGCACAAGATGTAAGATAAATGAAAGAAGAGAAAATAATGGAAGAAACAAGATTTAATACACGAGCAACCAATTTAGAGGTACCAGGGACGAGAAAGTTTTCTAATCAAGTTAAACAATACGATGATGGTGTTGATTTAACATTGGGACAATCAGGTTTTGAAACACCTGAATACATTAGAGAAGCTATGATTGAAGCCATTAATCAAAATAAATTACGTTACACACACAATAGAGGTTTAATTGAATTAAGGGAAGCTATCTCGCAATATAATAGGAAACGATTTAATGTGACATATGACGCTGAGACAGAGATTATTGTGACTAACGGTGGATCTGAAGCGATCGATAGTGTGTTACGAACAATTCTTGAAGACGGGGATGAAGTAATTATTCCTTGCCCAACGTATTTAGCATATGAGCCAATTACTAAACTTCAAGGTGCAAAAACAGTTTTGGTTGATACAACAAAAACAAATTTTGTTTTGACAAAAGAAGCATTAGTTGATGCTATCACACCGAAAACAAAAGCCATTATCTTTAATTACCCAACAAATCCGACAGGGATGATTCCATCATTGGAACAAATGAAGGAATTAGTTGATGTATTGAAGGAGACAGATATATTCATTTTAACTGATGAAATTTATTCTGATAATGTGTATGGTGGAGAGTTTCATTCTTTTATGGAGTTTTCAGAAGTTAGAAATCAATTATTTGTTATCAATGGATTATCAAAATCCCACGCTATTACTGGAGGAAGAATTGGATATATTCTAGCCCCACCTCTTGCAACAGAACATGTGACAAAAGTCCATTTATACAACTCTGTGTGTGTAGCTACTCCATCACAGTATGGAGCAACTGCAGCTTTTACAGATGCAACAGGGCCAGTAATCTTATCGAAAATGAATGAAGCTTATAAAGAGCGTCGTGATTTTGTTTATAAACGTTTAAAAGAGATGGGATTATCAGTTGAATCACCTAAGGGAGCATTCTACATTTTCCCTGATATTTCTGAGTACAATAATGATTCTTTTGAATTTGCAACAGAATTATTAGAAGCAGAACATTTAGCTGTAGTACCTGGGAAAACATTTTCTATTTATGGAGAAGGGCATATTCGTTTGTCTTTTGCATGCACAATGGAAGAATTAGTAGATGGTTGTAAACGACTTGAAAGATTTCTATCAACATATAGAAAAAGAAGCTAAACAGAATCATACTGTTTAGCTTCTTTTTTAACATATACATAGTGGTTAAAAGGAGTTGTTTACTTATTATTAAATAAGTAAATAAAAGTTTGCTAGGGTTACTTCGTTAGTACACTAACATTATATAATGAAAATGTGATGAAATTATGAAGAATAGTTTTGAAAATAATCTGAAAAACCGTTATTAATTATTCGTTAATTGAATTATCTTTTATAATTTGTTTAAATAAATTTATTAAATAAAATTACGGAGGTTTATATGAAAACACAACGAGAGCGTATGATTAATGGAGAACTGTACTATCCTGGTAGTGGCGAGACAGAGTTAAGAGAGTTATTTATGAGAAGTCGTCGTTTAATGCGTGAATACAACCAAACAAGTGAATTCGAAGCAGAAAAAAGAGCCGCTTTACTGAAAGAATGGTTAGGAAAAACAGGAGAAAAAGTCTATATAGAACCTAATTTTAAATGTGATTATGGAAAACATATTTCAGTTGGAGAAAGGTTTTACGCTAATTTTGATTGCATTATGTTAGATGTTTGCCCTATTACTATTGGGGATAATACGATGTTTGGACCGCGAGTTAGTTTATTGACAGCATCACACCCAATTGATGCACAAGTAAGAGTATCTGGCTTAGAATTAGGATCACCTATCACGATTGGAAATAATGTCTGGTTAGGTGGCGGGGTTATTGTTAATCCTGGTGTGACGATTGGAGATAATTGTGTCATAGGATCGGGTGCAGTAGTGACAAAGAATATTCCACCTAACACTGTAGCAGCAGGAAATCCTTGTAGAGTGCTCCGTCCCATTACAGACGAAGATAAAACTTATTGGGAAAAACAAGCGAGCGTGTATTGGGCAGATGTTGAAGGAAACTAGTCATACTATGGTGTATTATGATGTTTTGTGATATTTTATACTAGTAGATAAATAGTATAAGGGAGTTTTTTTCATTGAAGAAGAAGTTAGGTTGGATTAGTTTAATATCAGTTATGGCAATTGGTCTATTGGCAAGTTGTGGCACAAAAGAGAACACAAATCAAAAACAAACAGATGAATCAGCTAAAAAAGAATTATTGACTTTGAGTTTTGGCGCTATGCCCGCAGTTGATAGTTTACCAGTTTACATTGCTGAAAAAGAAGGATACTTCAAAGATGAAGGTCTTAATTTAGCATTAAGTAGTTTTAAGTCACCAAAAGACCGTGATGCGGCTTTAACAAGTGGTCATCTAGATGGAGCTAATACAGATTTGATTGCGCTGAGCACATATAGACAAGGTGATATGGATGTCAAAGTGGTTAGTCAATCAATCGGGACTTTTTCTGTTTTAACTGGAAATGATAGTATTAACACAATAAATGATTTAAAAGGAAAAAAAGTGGGTTACGCTAAAAATCAAGCACCTTATTATTTTTTAGATGAAGCATTAAAAACGCATGACTTATCTGTTAATGAAGTCGGGTTTGAAGAAGTACCGCAAATTCCAGTCAGAGTTGAGTTAACACTAAATCATAAAATAGATGCTACAGTGGTACCTGAACCTTTTAGAACGATTGGGTTGTCGCAAGGATTAAAAGAATTAACGAATAGTAATGAGTTAGGTATTCAGTCAACTGTTTTTGGTTTTACAAATGAATCACTAACCAATAATGAAGAAGCCATTGAAGCTTTTTACCGTGCCTATAATAAAGGTGTTGATTATGTTAATAATCATGATTTGGATGATTATTATGATGTGTTAAAAGAAAAAATTGGTTTTACGGATGACATTAAAAAAGATGTGACATTACCTAAATATGTTCATGCCGAACAAATAGATGGTAAACAAGTAGAAAAGGCATTTAACTGGTCAAAAAAAGAAGGTATTTATAAAAAAGAATACAATCAAACAGATGTTATGAGTGATTTACTCGTTAAATAAGTATAGAGGTGAAAGAGATGTTAACCATTGAAAACGTCAGTGCGTCTTATGGAGGAGCACCGTTGATTTTAGATGACATCTCTTTTACTGTTTCTAAGGGAGAAGTTGTCGCGTTAATTGGTCCAAGTGGGACGGGAAAATCGACGTTACTTAATGCCATTACAACGTTGCACCAACAGTATCAAGGAACGATTACATTGGATAGGGCAGATATTAATCCAAAACATCATAAAATAGCCTGGATACCACAAAATTATGGATTATTACCTTGGGAAACAGTAAAAGAGAATATATTACTTGGAGTATCTGTTCGAAAATTATCTGGAAAAACAATATCTAATCAGTTAGATCATTTGGTAAGCGAATTAGGACTGGGGGAATTACTATTACGTTACCCTAACCAACTGAGTGGTGGACAACAACAACGCGTTGCTATTGCTAGAGCGATGCTTGTGACACCAGACATTTTTTTATTAGATGAGCCTTTTTCTGCTTTAGATGCACTAACACGAGAACACATGCAAAGTTTATTTTTAACCCAGTGGGATAAAGAAAAAGCCCCGGCTATTTTAATTACTCACGATGTAGAAGAGGCTGTATTTATGGCAAGTAAGATAGTCTTATTATCTGGTAAACCAGGAAGAGTATCAGCTGTTATAGAGAATAGTAGCTTTTCGATCCCGTTGAAAGAAAAAAGGTTATCACCACTATTTTATGACACCATTAAACAAGTGAGAGGAGCAATGGAAAAAGCATGAGAAAAAGTGTATCAAAAGTGACACATGCGATTCTATCATTTATTTTTTTAACTATTTTATGGTGGTTAGCAAGTGTGATATTAAATAAAAACATGTTACCCACACCGTTTGCGGTGTATCGACACTTAATGGTTATCGAGCCACAAGTATTATGGCTACATACATATAATAGTTTGGTTCGTCTGTTTTGGGCTATGCTGATTGCTGTTTTGATAGGATTAATTATAGGGCTTTTGATGGGACGTTTTCCCAAAATAAATCAATTGTTGGATCCAATTGTTTATTTGACTTATCCCATTCCTAAGATTGCCTTGTTGCCAATTATTATGTTGTTATTTGGATTAGGAAATGCCTCTAAAATTATCTTATTAGTGTTGATTATTGTGTTTCAAGTTATTTTATCTGTGAGAGATGGTGTTAAGTCGATTCCAAAAAGTTACTATCATCATTTGTATGTACTAGGTGCGAGTCAATTTCAACAGTTTTGTAAAATTACGTTACCTGCAGCATATTCTGCCATTTTAAATGCCGTAAGGATAGCGTTAGGAACAGCGATTGCTATTTTATTTTTTACAGAAGTATATGGGACAAGTTACGGATTAGGTTTTTTCATTATGGATGCATGGGGAAGGTTAGATTATTTAGACATGTATAGTGGAATTTTAGCGCTAAGTTTGGTGGCATTTATCTTATTTCAAATGATTGATTTTGCTGAAAATAGAACAAACAAATGGCGTAAAACGTATTAAATTATTAATAGTACAATAGTTAAAGCGATGGTTAAAAATGGGACAAAGGCTATTTTTGTAAGGGGATGGCTTGTTAATAATTGATATAACATAATATAGAGTATTCCTATAAATGAAGCAATAAATATTAACCATAGAAGTTGTATTGGAGATAGAAAGACTGACCAGTAGACAAGTAATTTGATATCACCAAATCCTAACTTTTTTGGCATCAAATAACTAAGTAATAAAAAGAACAATAAGACATATAAAGGTAATAACTTATTTATTGATGGATAAAGAGTGAGTAGACCTATTATAAACAAGACAGATAGATATGGATCAACAACATAGTAGTAAAAATCAATAATAGATAAATAAACTCCCATAATGATAAGTAGAATCATTACCATAGATAATTTTGTTGTTAACAATAGTAGATAAATAATCGAACTTCCAATAAAAAATAAGTAGCGATGATGTTTATTAAAAAGGTTTATCTTTTTGTCAGTTGGTAAAAATGATACGTATGTTAAAAAGATATACGACATTATATTGAATAAAAAAATTAAAAAAAATATCATATAAGCACCTCCTTTAAAAAGATACGAATTAAATAAAAAATTCTTTTTTGGAAGATATATGGTAAACTAACCATAAAAGAATGTAAGTAATAGGAGTGAAAAATCATGTTGAAAGACAAAAGATGCTGGTTTTTATTATTAAGTACACTATTGCTATTCTTTCTTTCCAGTTGTTCTTCTAATAAGGATAATATAGACGAAATAGCTACTTTATTTGCTAATCGACTTTTATACAATACCGATTTGGACGAATATAAAGAAAAATTTTCTGATAGCAAACGATTTAATGAACGATCAAAAGAAGTTGAAGAAGATTTAGAAAAAAATTTTGCAACAGTTTTTGAACCAATATCAGGAAAATTGTCTCAAAGTGAAAGAGAAGATATATCGAGATCATTAATTGATAAGGTGAGGGAAACAACAAGTTACACATATACTCTTGATGAACAATCAAAAGGTGAGCTTAAAGTGACGTATCATATTAAAGGATTTGATTATGCTCGACTTGTTGCAATGATGATGGCTAAATTATTAGATAATCAAGATAACATTGATATAGGTTCAGTTAATGCGAAACATCTAGTGACGACTGCTTATTACGAATCATTAGAGCAATCAATGAGTATTATAGAACCTATAAGCATTAACATTTACTTTAAAAAAGATGACGATAAAAAGTGGTTAATTAACAATAAGAAAACGGATGGAACGGATATTCAAAATTTGTTATTTGTCTTTATGACAGGAAAAGTTCACGATGAAGATTACGAGAAAAGTATGTTAGAAGAGATTAATCAAATCGTTGCTAGAGAAAAAGAAAAAGATAACAAAACATCCTCTCCAAACTAATGGACAGGATGTTTTGTTACCCTATTTAATTAAAGTCTTTTTTCTTTTTTTTGTTTTCATTAAACGATAGTATAAAATAAATGCTCCTGTAGCACTAATAAAACATATGACACCAATTATAAAGCCTGGAGGTAGGAAACTTAGCTCAATTTCATGGTTACCTTTTGGTACAGTAAATGTCAGAAAACCGTCTTGAAAATCTTTTATGGCTACTTTCTTGTTGTCTATTTTTACTGTCCAACCTTTATCATAAGGGATAGTTGTAAATACAACTTGTTCTTCAGGCGTTTCTACATGAGCTGTGGCTTTTCTACCGTTGATTTTGAAATCCACTCCTTTTGTTTCCATAGATTTAATAGCAGCATCAAATTTAGGAATATCTAGTAAGACAACAGGTGGATTGATTAATTCAATGGTATCTGTACCATAAAAAGAAACTGAGAATTCGACAATGGCATCTTCTTTGAAATACCCTAAATTGTAATATTGACCTGTGATACCAATTTGTGTTTCATAGCTAACGTTTTGCGTAGTAATTTTAGCATTAGAACTTTTTAAGTCACCAAAATTATTTGGAAATAGGCTGACATAAGCTTGTTTTCCAGCGGGGACACTTACTTGATAAGTGATGGTTTTAGCCTCATTTGGTTTTTGTTCTTTAATTGAGACTCGATTATTTGGTAAATTGGTAATTAGTGCATTTTGTGTGGTCATAACTGTGGGATTTGTAAAGGTATAATAAACATCATTTAAATCAGCTAATTGGTTAATCAGTGTAGTCTGAGCGCCAAGATTATCGTGGACAGGGAGTTTTAATTTATACAAATCATTATTTGTTAATATACCCAGTGGTAAAGCCTTATCATTCGCGTAAAGAGTATATTTTCCTTGGCTATTTGTTGGATTGAATCCATATTTTAAGACATCCTGATTGCTGATATTATATTTAATTCCCATTAGACTATCCATTAACAGTGTATTATTTTGATATCGTATGTTTAAACTAGTTCCTCGAGAACGAAATCCTAGTTCATTTAGTAAGGCAGAAGAATGTCTATTTCTAATAGAAGAAAACATGCTAATACCACTATATCCATAATTAAAGCCATCATTGCTTGAGATGGGTGAAAGAGATTCTAAACGACTAAATGATTTTTTATTAGAGTTATTAGCTTTGTCAACTAGTGCTTTATAATCTGGGTAAGGTTCTGAATACAAGCTACGAGAAGCGTAATTCCAATCGTTTAAAATGCCATTTAACATAAAAGATGTATTAATATAAGCTTCACCAGCTACTATTAAAAGAAGCAAAAAGACGAATGTGTGTTTAGGTAACTGATTTCCATAATAAAAATACATGCTTGCTAAATATAATCCTAAAAATAGAATAGTTAGGATATATTGTCCTAGAGTTACATAAGTGTAACTATCTTTACTTGATGCAAAGAAAGCGATAGAAAATAACACTGCTAAAGAAAGGACGATGACAATCATTAAGGGCATATCTGATTTAGAAAATTTTTCCCAACCATAGCCAGCAAGTATGACGACAAGGGATGAAAATAAAAAACTGTATCTAAATAAAAACATGTTAGGAGCATGCATACCATGCCAAAATAAATTAAGAGGTTCAATATAAAAACTTAAAATTAGAATAATAAATAAACCTGCATAAGCTATTTTATTTTTTGTTTTATTTTTTTCGCTACAAAAATAAAAGAGACAAAAAATTAATGGCAATAGCCCGACATAAATAAAAGGAATTGAGCCATATTTTGTGGTATCAAAAACCCCAATCATATTTTTAATCACAATATCCCAAAAAGCCGTTGCTTCTGTTTTAAGATGACCTATAGCAGATAGTGTCTCACCATTAGATCTTAAATCAAATACGGCTGGCAAAATCATCACCATCGAAGCTATCCCAGCTAAGATAGAGGTTGTCAGATAAGGGATGATTCGCTTTTTATAAAAAGATGCGTTTATGGCAACACGAGCAACGAAATAAAGGAACGAAAATAATCCTACCATAAAACCAAAGTAAAAATTAGATACAAATAAAAGAAAGTAAGAAACAAACAGTAAAGCAGATTTTCCCTTATCTAGTATTCGGTTGATACCTAAAAAAATTAGAGGGATGTACATAAAAATATCTAACCACATAATCAACTCAGAGTGTGCGGTTGCAAAAGACATGAGCGAATAACAAATAGCTAATGTAACATGTGATAGATTTGGTAATTTATAAGTTTCTTTTGAGTAGTACCAAAAGGATAATCCAGCTGTTCCTATTTTTAATAAAGTTAATAAATAAAGAGCATCTGGAATATTCTGATTATTAAAAAAGAAAACAATCGGTGTAAAGATACCGCCCAAATAGTAAGAAATAAGAGACCAGTAATTGAGTCCTAAAGAAGCATTCCAAGTATAAAAGATACTTTGTTTACCATGTAAAACGTTGTTAAAACTAGCATGAAAATTAGAAAATTGTGAAAAAGCATCGCTAGCCAAGACACTTCTAGTACTGCCAGGATAAATACCTAAACTTAAATAAACGCCTATCATAACCAAAACTGGGACGATAAAAGCAAGAAGTCCGAATTTACCACTTGTTTTAAATGTTTTTTTCATGTTTGATAACATAGTCGTTTTTTATCCTCCTAGATAAGATTTTAACGTCTAGTTTGACCTTCCCCAAAGATGATATATTTTGTGGTAGTTAATTCATTTAAGCCCATTGGACCTCTAGCGTGTAATTTTTGTGTGCTAATGCCAATTTCTCCACCAAATCCAAATACGCTACCATCAGTAAAGCGAGAAGATGCGTTGACGTAAACAGCGGCTGCGTCAATTTGTTGAATAAATTTTTGAGAGTGCTGATAGCTGTCTGTTACAATCACTTCGGAATGTTTCGTTCCGTAATGGTTAATATGCTGGATAGCGTCATCTAGATTATTGACGATTTTTACTGATAAGATTAGGTCATTAAATTCTGTGGCAAAATCTTCCTCTGTTGCAAGTGTAGCAGAAGGTAGGTAAACCAAAGATGCTTGGTCTACTCTTAATTTAACATGATTGGCTTCAAATTCAGGGGACACCAGTTCAAAAAATTTCTTAGCAATAGTCGCGTTCACTAAAAGTGATTCTATCGCATTGCATACTGAAGGACGTTGACACTTACCGTTAATTACAATATCTTTTGCCATAGTTAAATTGGCGTGTTTATCAACATATACATGACAGTTTCCAGTTCCAGTTTCAATAACAGGGACAGTGGCATTTTTAACCACAGATTGAATTAAGTTCGCACCACCACGAGGGATTAGAACATCTAGATAATCTGATAATTGCATGAATTTTGTTGCTGTTTCTCTTGAAGTATCATCAATGAATTGAACACAATCTTTTGGAAAATCAACTAACTCTAAAGCCTGTTGAATCGATTGAACAAGTGCTTGATTAGAGTAAAAAGCCTCTTTTCCTCCGCGTAAGATGATGGCATTACCTGATTTTAAAGCAAGAGCTGATGCATCTGTTGTAACGTTCGGTCTTGATTCATAAATCATACCGATAACGCCCAATGGAACTCGTTGTTTTCCAATTAATAAATTATCTTCGTTTCGCCACATATGATCAACTTTTCCTATTGGGTCGTCTAAATCAATAGTTGTCTGAATGTCGTGTTGCATCGTATTAATTCGTTCTTTTGTGAGAAGTAGCCTGTCAATCATGGTTTCAGGAATCCCATTTTTATTAGCTAATTCAATATCTTTTTCATTTGCTGCCAAGATAATTTCCATATCTCTATCTAGCATTTCGATGATAGATTTTAGTGCATTATTTTTTTCTTTTGTTGTGGCATTATTCAAGAAAAAGGCCGATTTAGTTGCTTGTTTACCCAATGTTTCTAATAGTGTCATTTAAAACCCCTCCTTTATAAGTTCTAGTTAATTTGAAAATAGTGTACCTACTTCTTTTCCCTCTAAAATGTCGAATAAAATAGCAGGATCTTTACCGCTAGCTAAAATCATTTGTGATTGATTATCTAACACACGCTTTGCTGCTTTTAATTTGCTTGTCATACCACCAGTTCCAAAAACGCTCCCTTTACCTCTAGCCGCGTCTTCCATCATTTCTGTAATTTCTGTGATATGAGAGTACAGTATCGCATCTGGATTAGTATGAGGATTATCACTATAAAAACCATCAATGTCTGAAAGCATTAGGAGTAAGTCTGCTTGAGCTAATTTACAAACAATAGCAGATAGTTGATCATTATCACCGAATTTTGTTAAGTGATCAAGTTCATCTACGGAGACACTGTCATTTTCGTTTACGATTGGGATAACCCCCATAGTTAATAACTCCTCAAATGTATTAATAACATTTTGTCTACTTGTTGGAAAATCGATGACATCACGAGTGAGTAAGACTTGGGCTGATTGTTGGTGATAAGAAGTAAATCGTTGAGTGTATATCTTGATTAATTCAGATTGACCAATCGCTGCAACAGCCTGTTGTTTAGCGATAGTCTCAGGTCGTTTTTCTAATCCTAATAAGTTCATTCCAACACCAATTGCACCTGAAGAAACCAAGATAACCTCATATCCAAGTTGTCTTAAAGAAGATAAGGTAAAAGCTAATTGATCAATAGCACGTAAATTTATTTCGGAATTGGGTAGAACAAGAGAGCTTGTTCCAACTTTTATAACAAGTCGCTTACTTTTTTTTAATAATGTTTTTCTGCTCAAAATAATCCCTCTTTTTTGTTTAATGGCTATTTTTTAAGTGCCTATGCTTGCTATAATAACGCATTTTTAATTGTGTTTCCACTAATAGAAAATGATTTTTGAAAATTAGTGTTGACTTTAAAAAAAATGAGTATATGATTGTCATGAATACTAACTTTTTAAAGAGAAAAGGAGTGAAAAAGGTGAGTCAAAAATGTAATCCACAAGCAATTGATCGATTTACGCTAGGTGGAACGCTTGTTGCAATGGGAGTTGTTTATGGCGATATTGGTACTAGTCCATTATATGTCATGAAAGCCATTGTTGATGGTAATGGCGGGCTAGATCATGTTTCAGAAACCTTTATTTTAGGTGCGGTATCACTAGTTTTTTGGACGTTAACTTTATTAACCACAATAAAATATGTCATGATTGCATTGAATGCAGATAACCACGGTGAAGGTGGTATTTTTTCACTCTTCACATTAGTTAGAAAAAATAGTCGATATTTATTATATCCGGCTATGCTAGGAGGAGCCACTTTACTGGCAGATGGTATATTAACTCCTGCTGTAACGGTTACAACAGCTGTTGAAGGCCTTCGAGGAATTCCCTCTTTCCATAATGTGTTTGGTGATAGCCAGCAAATCATTGTGATTATAACAGTTATTATTATCTTTTCCCTTTTTATGGTTCAACGTTTAGGTACTAAAAAAGTGGGGACAGCTTTTGGTCCAATTATGTTTGGCTGGTTTACATTCATTGGTTTGATTGGTTTATCTAATTTTATGGGGAATTTATCTGTGATTCGTGCATTAAATCCTTATTATGCTGTTCATCTACTATTCTCTGAAGAAAATAAATTAGGTATTTTAATTTTAGGTAGTGTATTTCTAGCGACAACAGGGGCCGAAGCTTTATATTCTGATTTAGGTCATGCCGGTAGAAACAATATTCGTGTTAGTTGGCCGTATATTAAAGTATGTTTGGTATTAAATTACTTTGGTCAAGCTGCTTGGATTATTCGTGTGAAAGATTTACCGGAATATCAAGATATCGGTATGTTGAATCCGTTTTTTAGAATGATGCCACAATCATTAACTATTATTGGTGTTATCTTTGCAACAGTAGCTGCTATTATTGCGTCACAATCATTGATTTCTGGCTCTTATACATTAGCTTCTGAGGCAATTAAGTTACGTCTATTACCAAGAATGAAAATTATTTATCCGACTGATCAAAAAGGACAATTATATATTCCAGCTATTAATAATATGTTAATGGTGGGTTGTTTAGCCATTGTTTTTGGTTTCCGAACATCTGCTCGAATGGAAGCAGCTTATGGCTTAGCTATTACGATTACGATGTTAATGACAACTATTTTGTTGCTTGTATATTTATTACAAGAGGGAACACCAAAATCTTTAGCGTACCTGATTTTTATCTTTTTTGGAACGATTGAGAGTATCTTTTTTGTTTCTAGTGCATCTAAGTTTATGCACGGAGGTTACGTTGCTTTAGGTATGGCGTTAGTTATTTTCTTGATCATGTTAATTTGGCATCGAGGTAATATGATTACAGAGGCAACATCAAAACGTATCTCTTTATATGATTATAAAGGACAATTAGGTGAGTTAAGAGATGACACGGATTGGCCACAGTTACAAACAAATTTAGTCTTTTTAACTTCTAAAATAAAGGGGCACCTGATTAGTAGAGAAATTATGTATTCAATATTAGACAAAAGCCCAAAACGTGCGAAAGTTTATTGGTTCGTTAATGTCTTTGTGACAGATGAACCGTATACCAAAGAATATTATGTGGATATGATGGATACTGATTATATTGTCAATGTCCAACTTCGTTTAGGATTTAAAATGCCACAGGAAGTTAACGTCTATCTAAGACAAATTGTACATGATTTAATGAACGAAGGAAAACTACCGAAACAACCACAAAAATATTCTATTACACCAGGAAGAGATACAGGAGATTTTTCATTTGTTTTAATACGTGAAGAATTATCCCGTGTAACAGAGTTGAATTGGTTAGATACTTTAGTGATGCAAGCAAAATTAGGAATCAAACGACGAGCAGTTGACCCTGCTAAATGGTATGGGTTGGAATATAGTGATGTGATTACAGAATATGTTCCACTTGTTATTCAACCTAAGCGAAACAAAGTAACATTAAAACAAGTGCCAGTTGAAGAATTTGATGAAGATGATGATGAATTACATAATTTATAAAAGAAAGAGTAAGATTTATTTTTACTCTTTTTATTTGTCTATTTTTCGGTTAGGATTAAAGAAATCAAAAGATAAAGGAAGGTAACACATGAATAAAGTAAGAGGATTTGAAAAAGTATCAACATTTGAGAATATCAATCTACCAAAAAGAGCAACAAAAAATGCAGCAGGATATGATTTTGAATCAGCTGTTGATATTGTGATTCCAAGTATTTGGAAACAAGGAATTGCGAAAGTATTAAAGGCTATATTATCAAAAGAAGATATATTGGTTGATGCTGATATGCAAAAAGAGTTAAAATCAACACTTGTTCCAACAGGTGTGAAATCTTATATGGGGGATGATGAGTTTTTACAGATTGCCAATCGCTCAAGCAACCCGTTAAAAAATTTTTTAGTTTTGACAAATGGTGTGGGAGTTATAGACAGTGACTATTATGATAATCCAGATAATGAAGGGCATATCATGATTCAGCTACTAAACTTTGGCTTAACTGACAAGCAGATTAAAAAAGGAGATCGTATCGCTCAAGGCATTTTTTTACCATTCTTAAAAGCAGACAATGATTTAGTACAAACGCAGAGGACAGGTGGATTTGGGTCGTCTGGTAAATAATTTTCTAAAGAGTCGCAGTTTTTATTAGAATCGGACAATTTATGTTAAAATACGTTTATAAGTATTTTATTTTATAAGGAACTAAAAATTGTAGGATAAGGATGATTTTGTGGCAAAAAAAAAGAGAAATGAGTTTGTTTGTCAAACGTGTGGTTATATCTCTCCAAAGTATCTGGGTCGTTGTCCTAATTGTGGTGAATGGAATACATTAGTGGAAGAAATTTCCTCAGATACCCCCACTAGGCATAGTCGAGTAAGTTTGACGGGTGAAATGAGTAAACCGCAAAAGTTAAAAGAAGTCGCTACACAAAAAGAACGGCGTATAAAAACACAATTAGGTGAATTAAATAGAGTATTAGGCGGGGGGGTTGTTCCAGGCTCAATGGTCTTAATTGGTGGGGATCCTGGTATTGGAAAATCAACACTATTACTACAAGTATCTCAACAACTTAGTCTGTTAAAAGGAAATGTATTATACGTCTCTGGTGAAGAGAGTTCGCAACAGATTAAAATGCGTGCAGAACGGTTGGCTGATGGAACAAATGATTTTTATGTTTATCCAGAAACGGATATGGGTCGCATTAAACAAGTTATCGAGCAATTGACACCAGACTATGTGATTATTGATTCGATTCAGACAATGGTTCATCCGGAAACGGAAAGTGCTGCTGGAAGTGTGAGTCAAGTTCGAGCGAATACGGCTGAGTTGATGCAAATTGCTAAAACAAACAATATTGCCATCTTCATTGTAGGACACGTGACCAAAGAAGGCTCACTTGCAGGGCCACGGATGCTTGAACATATGGTAGATACAGTACTTTATTTTGAAGGAGACAGACATCATACATTTAGAATATTGCGTGCTGTAAAAAATCGTTTTGGTTCAACCAATGAAATAGGTATTTTTGAAATGAGACAAGCTGGTTTAGTGGAAGTGTTAAATCCATCTGAAGCTTTCTTGGAAGAGAGAATTGATGGGGCAACTGGATCAGCGATTGTCTGTTCAATGGAAGGAACGCGACCTATATTAGCTGAAATTCAATCACTTGTAACGCCATCTGTTTTTGGAAATGCGAAACGAACAGCAACAGGTCTTGATTATAACCGTGTATCACTGATTATGGCTGTGTTAGAAAAACGTGCTGGATTATTATTACAAAACCAAGATGCTTATTTAAAAGCAGTTGGGGGAGTGAAACTTGATGAACCAGCGATTGATTTATCCATCGCAGTGAGTATTGCATCAAGTTACAAAGATAAAGGGACTTCTCCTCAAGATTGTTTTATTGGTGAAATTGGGTTAACTGGTGAGATTAGACGAGTAAATCGTATCGAGCAACGGGTAGGAGAAGCACAGAAATTAGGATTTAGACGAGTCTTTATTCCTATTAATAATCTGCAAGGGTGGACACCGCCAACTGGAATTGAAGTAATTGGTGTTGAAACACTATCTGAAACATTATTTAAAGTATTTTCCTAAGTAAAGGAGGAAAGATAAGTATGCAGAAAAAAATATATGCGATTGTGATGGCTATTGTTGGATTTAGTTTAGGTGTGGCATTATTCCCATTACTATGGAAAGCCACAAATCAAGAAACACTTAGTTGGTTAAATAACGATATTACTAACGGAATTATTGGTGCGATTATTTTTGCAATTATTGCGACTTTAACTGAGCGATACTTAGTATCAGGTTTAAAAAAAATAGAAAAATTTATTACAGAACAAAGTCTATCAGATTTGTTATTCGGAAGTATTAGTACAATTATTGGATTACTCTTAGGGGCACTTATTTCTGTTCCATTTTATTCACTCCCTTTAATTGTTCCGGCAATTATTATGTTAATTACAGGATATTTAGGTTTTAGAGTTGGAACAATGAAAACGGAAGATTTTAAAAAGCTCTTTATGCCAAAATCAAAAAAGGTATCAGAGGACATCTTAGATCGTCGAGTTGATGATTATTTTCATAAATACAAAGTATTAGATACCAGTGTTATTATTGACGGGCGTATTTATGATATAGCTAAAACTGGGTTCATTGAAGGAACATTATTAATTCCAAATTTTGTTTTATATGAATTACAATACATTGCGGATTCAGGGGATAGTATGAAACGCGTTCGCGGACGTCGAGGGTTAGATATCTTAAACGCCTTACAAAAAGAAGAAAATATCTCGGTTGAAATGTATGAAGGCGATTTTGAAGATATTCAAGAAGTTGATAGTAAATTGATTAAGTTAGCTAAATTGTTAGATGGTATTGTCGTGACAAATGACTACAATCTTAATAAAGTCTGTGAATTTCAAAATGTCCCAGTATTTAACATTAATGCCTTGGCAAATGCTGTTAAACCAGTTGTCATACCTGGTGAAACAATGGATGTTGTTGTAATGAAAGATGGAACAGAACGCCAACAAGGTGTAGCATATTTAGATGATGGCACAATGGTTGTGGTTGAAGATGGTAAACACTTTATGAACAAGAAAATAAATGTTATTGTAACGAGTGCATTACAAACGGCTGCTGGTCGAATGATTTTTGCAAAACCAAGTCATTCTCAAACAACGATAAATGCTGACTAATTGTTAAAAAAGTCTTAAGAAAGTGCCTTTACTATTTAAGTAAATGAAGGTAAACTAAAAGCATAGGAAGCGATAATACGTGAACAAGGAAGGTAATACCATGGGAAATAAAGTACGTGTCAGATATGCACCAAGTCCAACAGGTCATTTGCATATAGGAAATGCCAGAACAGCATTATTTAATTATTTATTTGCTCGTCATCATGATGGCGATTTTATTATTCGTATTGAGGATACAGATCAAAAACGTAATATTGAAGACGGAGAAAAAAGTCAGTTAGATAACTTAGCATGGCTAAATATTGACTGGGATGAGTCACCTGATAAACCAGGTGAATATGGTCCTTATCGTCAATCCGAAAGAAAAGATATTTACCAACCATTAGTTGATCAATTATTAGCAAGTAACTTGGCTTACAAATGCTACTGTACAGAAGAAGAATTAGAAGCAGAACGTGAAAGCCAACGTAGCCGTGGTCAAATTCCACGTTATAATGGAAAGTGTGCTCATTTAACACCAGAACAACAAGCAGCAAAAGAAGCTGAAGGTATCACACCAGTGGTTCGTTTTAGAGTACCAAAAGGCGAAGAATACACATTTGATGACATTGTAAAAGGAAACATTACATTTGAATCTGATAGTGTAGGTGGCGATTTTGTCATTTTAAAACGTGACGGGATGCCGACGTATAACTTTGCCGTAGCCGTGGATGATCATTTGATGAAAATTACGCATGTTTTACGTGGGGATGATCATATTGCAAACACACCCAAACAATTAATGATCTATGAAGCTTTCGGTTGGACACCACCAAGATTTGGTCATATGACATTAATCATTAATACAGAAACAGGTAAAAAACTAAGTAAACGTGATGAAACGATTCTACAATTTATCGAACAATACCGTGAATTAGGTTACTTACCAGAAGCAATGTTTAACTTTATCAGTTTATTAGGTTGGTCTCCAGTTGGTGAAGAAGAAATCTTTAGCCAAGAAGAATTGATTAAAATCTTTGATGCAGATCGTTTAGGTAAATCACCTGCAGCCTTTGATAACAAAAAACTTGAATGGATTAGTAACCAATACATGAAACAACTTGATAGAAAAACAATGGCAGAAATGGCCTTACCTTATTTAATTGAAGCAGGATTAGTAGAAGAAAATCCAACCGCTGAAAAACAAGCTTGGGTTGAAGAATTAGTGAGTCTTTACCAACCACAAATGAGTTATGCAAAAGAAATCGTTGAATTATCAAGTTTATTCTTTAATGATACATTGTCATTTGATGAATCTGCTAAAGAAGTCCTATCAGATGAACAAGTGCCAGAAGTATTAGAAGCATTTAAAACTCAATTGAAAGAATTAGAAGAATTTGATGTTCCGACTATTAAAAAAGCGATTAAAGCTGTACAAAAAGAAACAGGAGCTAAAGGTAAAAAATTATTTATGCCAATTCGTGTAGCAGTCAGTGGACAAATGCATGGTCCAGAATTAGCAGAAACGATTCTTTTATTAGGTAAAGAGCAAGCAACAGAACATATTAATTTAGCATTAAAAGAAATACAAGGATAAGAAAAGTAAGTGATAAATTGTCTTTAGAGAGCTTGTGGTGGGTGCGAACAAGTGTTAATTTATCAGTGAAGTGCCTCTTTGAGTAGGATAAGTGAAGTAAGTAGCTTGTCTCGTGTGATAGACGTTATGTTATCAAAAAGATTCACTGTATCAAGTGAATGAAGAAAAGTGGAACCACGTGAGAACGTCTTTTAACAAACAATTTGTTAAAAGACGTTCTTTTTTATCTATGAGAGGAGCAAGTATATGGGAATACAGATATATAATACATTAAGTCGAAAAAAAGAAAATTTTGTACCAATTAAACCAAATGAAGTGAGCATGTATTTGTGCGGTCCGACTGTTTATAATTACATTCATATAGGAAATGCTAGAAGTACAGTCGCTTTTGATACAGTTAGACGTTATTTTGAGTTTAGAGGATATAAGGTTAATTATGTCTCAAACTTTACAGATGTGGATGATAAAATCATTAAGACGGCTAACCAAGAAGGAATTTCAACGAAAGAATTAGCAGATAAATATATAGAGGCTTTTAAAGAAGACACGGGTAAATTAAACGTGCAACCAGCTTGCTTGCACCCACGTGTCGTTGACCATATTGATGATATCATTGACTTTGTTTCTGTTTTAATTGATAAAGGTTATGCTTACGAGTCACAAGGAGATGTGTATTACCGCACACGACTATTTAAACCTTATGGAAAGTTAAGTAATAAAAGCATTGACGAATTGGAAATTGGGGCTAGTCAAAGAACTGGTGATGAATCAGCTAAAAAAGAAGATCCATTAGATTTTGCTTTATGGAAAGAAGCAAAAGAGCATGAGGTTTCATGGGATTCTCCATGGGGAAAAGGCCGTCCAGGATGGCACATTGAGTGCTCTGTGATGGCAACAAAACATTTAGGTGATACAATAGACATCCACGCAGGTGGTCAAGACTTAGAATTTCCTCATCACGAAAATGAAATTGCTCAAAGTGAAGCAAAAACTGATCAGACATTTGCTCATTATTGGATGCATAACGCTTATTTAACAGTCGGTGAATCAGGTGAGAAAATGAGTAAATCACTTGGTAACTTTATTACCGCACATGATTTGATGAAAGACGTGTCACCAGAAGTGGTACGTTTCGCTTTGTCAACGACACATTATCGTCGACCAATGCCTTTCAATGAAACAACAATTAAAGAAGCAACGACTAATTTAGGACGTATTAAAAGTAGTTACAATAATGCGAGTTTCCGATTAGAAACGTCAGTTGATTCTTTAGAAAACGATCATGATTGGTTAAAAGAATTATCTACTTTGATGATGGAATTTGTTACAGAGATGGATGATGATTTTAATGCCGCAAATGGTATTACAGTAGTTTATCAGTTAGTGAAACACTTAAATCGTTACTTAGAAGAAGAGACGGTTTCTAAAGAAGTTATATCTGCCTATCAAGAAACGCTAGAAAAATTAGTGCTTATTTTTGGTATTGAACTAGCTAGTAGCGAGGATTTATTAGATGAAGATATTGATGCGTTAATTTCTGAGAGAAATACGGCACGTAAAGAAAAAAACTTTGCTAGAAGTGATGAGATACGTGATTTATTAAAAGAACAAGGGATTATTTTAGAAGATACCCCTCAAGGAACAAGATGGAGTAGAAGTGAATGACAAATGAAAAAGATTATACCTTACTAAGTGGATTAACTCTTGCTTACGTGGGGGATGCTATATATGAAACATACATCCGTGATTATTTAGTGAAAAGTGGGCAAACTCGCCCGAATCAATTACACCGTTTAGCAACACACTATGTATCAGCCAAAGCGCAACATTATTTGATTGAACAAATGATGGAACAAGGACTTTTAAATGATGAAGAACAAGATATGTATCGACGTGGCCGCAATGCCAAAAGCCACACAAGTGCCAAAAATACGTCGGTTGCTGTGTACCGATCATCTACAGGTTTTGAAGCATTGATGGGATATTTACACTTAACAGAACAAAAGAAACGTTTAGAAGAAGTCATTGCATGGTGTATTCAAACAATAGGAGAAAAAAATAATGAGAAAACCACAAAATAAACGCAAACCAGACAGACAACGCCCAAAATTTGATAAAAAACATCAACAAGAAGCAGATGTACCAACACCAGAAATGGATGATGTGGTGTTAGGAAAACATGCGACAATAGAAGCGCTGCAAGCTAATCGAGGGAATAAACTATTTTTACAAGAAGACATTAAAGGAAATAAAATTGAAGAAATTAAACAGTTGGCTCAAGAAAAAATAGTTTCTATCAAATGGGTACCAAAATCTAAATTAGATGAAATGGTAGATGGATTAAATCATCAAGGGATTGTCTTAAAAATCACCCCATATGAATATCTATCGTTATCAGAATTATTGGAAAAAACAAAAGAAAAAGAAAATCGTTTTTTCTTAATTTTAGATAGTATTATGGATCCACATAATTTAGGTTCTATTTTACGGACAGCTGATGCGGTAAATGTTGATGGCGTTATTATTCCAAAACACCGTGCAGTTGGTGTGACACCAGTTGTGGTTAAGACGTCTACAGGAGCAGTAGAGCATATTCCCATTTCACGTGTGACAAATTTATCTCAAACAGTGAAAGAGCTTAAAAAAGAAAATATTTGGGTATTTGGAACCGATATGGAAGGGACAGACTACACCCACTGGAATGTTTCAGGAGACATTGCTTTAATTATTGGTAATGAAGGAAAAGGTATGGGACAAGCGCTCAAAAAAGAGGTCGATGAAATGATTACTATTCCAATAGAAGGTCACGTACAAAGTCTAAATGCGAGTGTTGCAGCTGGCTTGTTAATGTATGAAGTATACAGAAAGAGAAGATAAACAATGGAGGGCATCATATGACACGAAAATTAAAACATCAAGTCCTTTTTGTCGATGGTTATAATATGATTGGTGCTTGGCCTGAATTAAATCGCTTAAAAAAGCTAGATAAATTAGGAGATGCGAGAGATCAGTTATTATTTATTCTATCGAATTATGCTAAATATAAAGGAATCGAAATCATCGTTGTATTTGATGCCCAACTTGTTCCAGGTATTCAACAGACGTATGATAAGTATGGTTTAACAGTTATTTTTACAAAAGAAGAAGAAACAGCAGACACATACATTGAACGGGAAGTTCCCAATAAAATGAATGCTTTATCAACTGTTCGTGTAGCAACAAGTGATTTGGCAGAGCAGTGGGTGGTTTTTTCTCAAGGTGCGTTACGTGTTTCAGCAAGGGAACTGTTTAATTCAATTAAAGAAATGGAAAAAGAAATTAAAACTGATACACAAGATTATAAGTACCAAAATTTAAGACGAAATAGTCCATGGAATCAAGAACAAGTTCAAACATTAAAAGAATTATTTGATGAGTTAATGTATCATTAAACAAAATGACCCGTTACCTTTATTATGGTAACGGGTCATTTTTTATTTTTTGGCAGAACGCATAAGTGAATCAAACGTTATTTTAACCAAATATAATATACCAGTTGCGACTGAGCCAGTAAAAAGAATACTAGATACGTCTGCAAAAAAGTTTTCTAATTGTGGGTGAGCAAATAAGCCAATCAAATAAAAAATAATGCTTAAACTAAGTAAAATAACAGCAAATAAAAAAATAATAGCATTAACAGTTAATTGTTTGTTTTCTTGATTATTAAAAAATTTTTTCATAATACATCTCCTTTAACAATATGATTTTTATTATCATAATATAGATTTCAATTTGAAGTAAAGAGGAAAAATTAAATCGTAATAGACCAAAAAAGGACGATTATCTGTTTAAAGATAATCGTTCTTTTTTTTATTTGGTTATGTCTTTAATCATATCAGACATTATTTTTCGTTGATATTCTGCTGCATAGGCTTGTGATAACTTAGATTGTTTGTCTTTATTTGTTGCTAAAGTAGGATCTTTAGCGATAGATTCTTTTAATCTAGAAGAAACATAGTTTGTCATTTCGATTTCTAATGAGTCTTTTTTACTAGCCATCTCTTCTCCAAGTTTTTTTGCTTGATCTGTGCTTAACTCTAACCAGTCTTTTGGAATGTAGAAAATATTTTCTTTTGAAATATATTCCCTGTTATTACCAGACATACCAAAAAGCATTTGATACATAGAGCTTTTATATACCCAACGAGTAGTCTCAGTTTTCAGTAAGGCTTTATTATCGTCGCTTGTTTTAACAATATTGGTTACATGGTTAGTCCCAGTTTGGGTAAGTTTTTTTTGAGAGGGGTTTGTTTTATATAAATAAATTTTTTCATCACTAGTTCCTAATGGTTGATAAAGTAATATATTCATTTGGTCATTGTCAGTTGAACTTACAATAGAAATTTCTTTTAGTGTTTTTTCTTCTTTCATCCCAAAATGATGTGAATAGTTCATTCCCATTAGAGTGATACTTCCAATAAATAAGATCCCAAATACGACAGCCAAGGTATAGTGCCATGTTGATTTGGCAAAAATAAATGTAAAGGCAAATAATAAGGCGCTAAGAATAACTAAGATAACTATCATGAGATAACCTCCTGACTTTGAGCAGTTTTTTTGATGTTTTCATGAATGAAGAAAGTAATCAATAAACCTATTATTCCAAATAGAACTGCTACTAAAAATGCAGCATGATAACCTGTTAAAGTGGCATTAGTTGCTAATTCTTTGTACTCAAGAGGCGCTGATTTTAAAAGTGATTTATCAGGTAAAGAATTCTTAGTTTTGTTTGTAAGAACACTGATTAAAATAGCCGTTCCAACAGAACTAGCAACTTGACGTAGTGTACTATTAACAGCTGTTCCATGTGTAATGAGATGTTTTGGTAAAGAGTTCATACCTAGTGTAGTGAGAGGCATCATTACCATAGAAATACCAAACATACGTACCGCGTATAACGTCATAATATAAATTACAGGAGTTGTTTCAGTTAGGAACATAAAAGGAATTGTCGCACTTGTCAGTAAAAACATTCCCATGATACCTAAACGTTTTGCTCCATGTTTATCAAAAATACGACCAGTTACGGGCATCATAATTCCCATAACTAATGCGCCAGGGAGTAACATTAAACCAGAGTGAAAAGCTGATTCACCTCGAATATTTTGAATATATAAAGGTAAAACCATTTCGGCTCCAATCATTGCCATATTAGCTAAACTTGCAAGTATGGTAGCAATCGTATAAGTTTTTGATTTAAATACTCTTAGCTCTAAGAAAGGAGTTTCGATAGTTAATTGTCTCCAAGTGAAAATAATTAAAGTAATGACGCCGACTGCTAAAAAGCTTAATACTTTAGTACTACCCCATCCATCATTTCCAACACTAGAAAATCCATAAAGTAGTGAACCAAACCCTAAAGTAGATAAACAAATAGATAACACATCAATAGCAGGATTTGATAACTCCAATACGCTTTTCATTGCAAAAAACGACAAAATAATAACTAATAAAACAATAGGAATAACCATATAAAATAAATCACGCCAGACATAATGATCAATGATATAGCCTGAAAGAGTTGGCCCTAAAGCAGGAGCTAGCCCAATAACAATACCAGCGCCACCCATGGCCGCTCCACGTTTTTCAGGTGGGAAAATATTTAGCATAATGTTTTGCATTAAAGGCATAGATACGCCAACACCAGCAGCCTGAACGAGTCTACCAGTCAATATCATGGAAAAAGTTGGTGCAATCGCACAAAGAATGGTCCCGACTAAGAAAATACTCATAGCCCCAATATATAAATTTTTTGAATTAAATTTATTCATTAACCAAGCTGATATAGGAATCATAATCCCATTAACTAATAAAAATCCAGTTGTGAGCCATTGAATGGTAGCAGCAGATACATCGAATTCTTTCATTAAAGTTGGAAAGGCTGTTGTTAGTAAAGTTTGATTTAAAACAGTACAGAAAGTTCCAATTAAAAGTACCGAAACGAGTAAGCTACGTTTATATGTGTTCCCATGAATATCAACGGGTTGTAAGTTTTCCATATAATAATCCTCCTAAAAATTATTTTTATAACAGTAAAACAATATACACGTCTCTGACGCCATTGTCAACAATGTTGACACATCTGTTAAGTGCGTGTATATTGATGTAGTTAACCTTTTTATGGAAAGTAGGGTAATTATTATGGTATCTAAATTTAAAGACTGGATAGAACAAGAAGATATTCGTATGGGAATCAGTGAATTAACAAAAAAAACTGAGACAACGACTAGACAGTTAAGATATTGGGAAAAAAAAGGATACATCCAATCCATTCAGCCGGATCCTAATAGCCCAAGGTCATATAAGCTAAGTGAGATTATTAAAGTAGAACTGATTAAAGAATATCTGGATAGTGGATATAAATTGTCCATGGCACATGAAAAAGCAATGGCGAAATTATCTAAAATGCAACGATTTCGTGACGTTTTTTCAAATTACTTTAAAGATGCTGAGATTTTAGATGATCAGTATGAAATATTTACAATTGGTCCATTTAGTGAGACAAATGAAAAAATAACTATTAAGCATGATTCAGTTAATAATACATTAAGTTATGAAATAAAAAAAATAGAGGAATAATATGGATGAATAGCTCTAAAAATATCTAAATGATAACAAAAAATTCATATTTTTTTAATAAAAATAACAAATTATTATAAAATAAGGGGTGTTATAATAACAAGGAGGAGAGATAACGCTTTCAAAAGAATAAGGAGATTTATGATTATGAGAGAAGATATTTTTGACTTATTAAAGGAACGTGCCGTAAAGGGATGTTCCTATTCGTTTGACTATATTTTTGAAACATACAAACCTATTGTTTATCGTTCGAAGAAAGTATATCATTTATACCATTATGAGACAGATGATTGGTTGCAAGAAGGAAGAATCGTATGTTTCAAGTCCTTACAAACATATGATGTTAAACGAGGAGCAACGTTTGGTAGTTACTTTCGAATGAATTTTAAAAATCATATATTTTCATTGATAAGGAGACAAGAAGCTCATAAAAGAAGAGTAGATAAAGAGTGTATCACTTGTGGAGGGGATATTGACATGGTATCTCATGTGATTGAAAATCGCCCACTAGAAACCATCAAATATATATTTTATAAAGAAAATGTGTTTCTTTTTGCAGAATCATTATCTGATTATGAACGTCAAGTGTTCGTAAAATATACATTAGAACAGGAATGTAAGATGTTAAAAGAAAAAAGAGCCTTAACTCGAATTAAGAAAAAGTTTGTTCATCACTATATTAACTCATAAAAAAATAAAAGTGCTTATCTCTCTTATTAAAAATGTTTAATTATTCTTTGAAAAAATGAAAATACTATTGATAAATAAAAACGATTATGGTAAAATTTGTCTTTTTTGTTCGTCTATGATATACTTGACGTAAGAGGTGAATAAAATGTCTTTAAGTATCTCCACCATAAAAGAAGAATTAGAACATAAAGTCGGTAGTAGAATAAAGTTAGTCGCTCAAACGGGTCGTAAAAAGCAGACTGAGCGTCATGGAGTATTAGCTGAGTTATATCCATCAGTTTTTATTGTACAACTAGATCAAGATGAAAATGCTTTTGAACGTGTGTCGTATAGTTATACAGATATTTTAACACATTCAGTAGAAGTATTATTTCATGAAAATGAAGAAGAATTAATAGGATAAGAAAGATATAGAGCCTAGTAGACCTGAGGCTTTTTATTTTTGAATAAGGGGGACAAAGGATGAAAAAAGTATTATTTGTTTGTTTAGGTAATATTTGTCGTTCACCTATGGCAGAGGTAATATTTAAAGATAAGGTAAAAAATAAAGGGTTGTCTGATGTTATTGAGGTTTCTTCCAGAGCAACTGGGAGCTGGAATGATGGAGACGCTCCACATAAAGGCACACAAGAGAAATTGAAAGAAGTCGGTTTATCATGTGAGGGATTACATGCTCAAAAAATTTCTTCTGATGATTTTCATCAGTTTGATTACATTATAGGAATGGATGAAAATAATATTCGAGATTTAGAAGGATTATCACCTGATATTGAATCATTACATAAAATTCATTTATTATTATCAGAAGAAGTTGGATTGGATAAAAAAATGATACCAGATCCTTATTACACCGGAGATTTTGATTTAACTTATGAGTTGATAAATAAGGGAACAACAAAATGGTTAGAAAAAATTGAACAGGAAATGAGTTAATTTTGTCAAATAGTATAAAATAAAAAGAGTTAGGAGCTAAACGTTACTAACTCTTTTTATTTAGATCTTAATGAGATAGTTTGTGAAAAATTCATAAGTATAGACAACATGATTATAAATAGGTCAAAATTTTGTTTCAATAAAATAAAAGATGACGATACTAATATGGGATAAATTAGAAACTTGTGTACAATAAGATTCATTGGTGATAAATGAGCTGGACTTTTATTTTTAGTCAATTTTTGGTTACCTTTTTAGTTATTTTTGAACATTAAACAAATTAAAAGCATCATATACTCATTTTGTAAGTAACAATAAATTCAAAAAAGGGGCATATAAGGATGACTAATAAAATACAACCAGAAAATTTAAATAATATAAAATTAAAAAAGAAACGTAAAAAAAGAAAACATAGACAATCATCTAGTCAGTCCATCTGTTCAACTAACGTCATAAAAACTGGGAAAATAGTCGTTAAAAAACGATTGAGTATAGCAGCTATTTTAGTTGCTATTTTAAGATTAAGTACAACAGCAACAGTCGTTGCTTTAGATCGTCACAATGCTCATCAGGAGGAAATAAAAAAGAATTAGCCTACGTTTCTTTTATAAATGATGTCTATCTTTATCAACTAAATTTGGTTAATTTATGAAGTGAATTAAATGATAAATCTATTAAATTACAGTATCCAATTTTTTATGATATTGTATCCCAGAGTTTAAAAGAATTAGAAATAAATACTCCTTGGATTCGTTTTTATGCCCCTTTATTGATTAGTCGAGCCTTTAGGTATTGTAATTATAAGGTATTTGAGAGTCTTACTAAAATTAAAGCTGTTTCAATCGTGGTCTCGACAACTTTAGAGAAAAATCATGCCAAGATTTTAAGCTATATTTTAAAATTGAACATTTCAAGCTAAAATTAAAATTGTAGGATTAGAATATGAAAAGACATTATTTAATAGTAAAGAAACAAGAGATTCTTTGAATAAAGTAGATATGATGATAACGAACCACCTCTTTTATCACGACTTAGAGAATGTAATTATTGTAGATGACGTTATTGAAAATAATCGATTAGAAGCTATTAAACGTTCAATAGATAGTATATTAATGAAAAATATCGAAAATACTGAACAAGGTTTGGAATAATATTGCTGGATAGTCATTGAAAAAGATTGTGAAAAATGATACACTAAATGTGAAAATAATCACAATTCTTTAGGAGGGATGGACTGTGGAAGAACACAAAAATATGAAAATGGTCCCTAAAGCAACAACAAAACGTATTCCACTTTATTTTAGGTATTTAAAAACATTAGATGAAACAGGTGTAAAACGTATTAAATCAAACGAGTTTAGTAAAATGATTCAAATTCCATCAGCAACTATTAGGCGAGATTTTTCTCACTTTGGGGAGTTGGGACGAAGTGGCTATGGTTATGATGTGCCATACTTAATAGAAGTTTTTAGTGAGATATTAAAAACAGATATTGAAAAACGCATTGCATTAGTTGGATCTGGAAATTTAGGTAAAGCATTAATAAAAAATAATTTTAGACGAGATACAAATTTAAATATTGTGGCGGCATTTGATGCAAATCCTGAAATTGTTGGTGAAAAAATTAATGGAATTGTTGTAAAAGATATGAGTGAGTTAAAAAACATTGTAAAAAAAGAAGGTATTACAACAGTTATTATGACTGTGCCTAGTAGCAAAGCACAACAAGTAATTGATGAGGTTGTTGAAGCTGGAGTGACGGCTATTTTAAATTTTGCTCCTAAGCGGTTAAAAGTTCCCTCACATGTTCAAGTGCAATACATTGATTTAACGACGGAGTTACAAACGTTGATCTATTATGATGAAAATTACAATCATGCAAACCTTGATTTAATCTAGTTTTTCCAAGCATCTATTTTGTGTATTTAACTTTATTTCACTATAATGAAGGAAAGTTAAATAAAGGATGTGTCAACATGGAAGTATTATTAAAAGGTAACCCAGTTGAATTAGTAGGAACACCACCAAAAGCGGGAGAAAAAGCTCCAACATTTAGTTTAAAAGATTTGTCAGATAATGTAATCTCATTAGAGGAATTAAAAGGAAAACCAGTTATTATTAGTGTGGTACCTGATATTGATACTAGTGTTTGTGCACTACAGACAAAACACTTTAATAAAGAAGCAGCAACAATTAAAGACGTATATTTTTTAACGATTTCAAATAACACAAAAGAACAATTAGCTAATTGGTGTGCAGCTGAATCAGTTGACATGACCATGTTAAGAGATGAAGAAGGTGTGGTTGGAAAAGAATATGGTATTTTAATTCCATCAATTAATCGTTTAGCACGCTCAATTTTTGTGTTAGACAAAGATGGCGTCATTACATATGAAGAAATCGTACCAGAAGTATCAAGTGAACCAAATTATGTTAAAGCATTAGAAGCTGCAAAAGCGTTAATCTAAGTTTGACGAAATGATGCTATCAAGGTAAAATGAATGGCATAAACAACCATAAAGAATAGGAAGAGTAATACTTGGATATGTTGCAGAAAGAAAATCCATTGGCTGAAAGGTTTTCCATTTAAAAGTATGAAGGTAGCCTAGGAGTGGGAACCGTATTGTCAACGTTATATGACCTAGAGAGATAAGCGTATTCGTATGCTTATAAGATAGGTGGTACCGCGAGATAATCGTCCTAAAGTTAGAAATAACTTTAGGGCTTTTTGTTTTGAAAAATAAAAAATAAGGAGAAATGTATATGACAGATGAACAACAAAACTTAGCGCCAAAGTTTGACCCAAAAGCTGTTGAAAAAGGGCGTTATAAAAAGTGGCTAGAAAAAGATTTATTTAAACCAAGTGGAGATGAAAGTGCACCAGCGTATTCTATTGTCATACCACCACCAAACGTGACAGGAAAACTTCACTTAGGTCATGCATGGGATACGACACTGCAAGATATGATTATTCGTCAAAAGAGAATGCAAGGCTTTGATACATTATGGTTACCTGGTATGGACCATGCTGGGATTGCAACTCAAGCGAAAGTTGAAGAAAAATTACGTGGTGAAGGTGTGTCACGATATGATTTAGGTCGTGAAAAATTCATCGAAACAACGAAAGAATGGAAAGAAGAATATGCCGGACATATTCGTGAGCAGTGGGCAAAATTAGGATTATCTTTAGACTATTCAAGAGAGAGATTTACTTTAGACGATGGACTATCTGATGCGGTGAAAAAAGTGTTTGTGACACTTTATAATAAAGGCCTTATTTATCGTGGTGAGTACATTATTAATTGGGACCCACAAGCAAAAACCGCTTTATCTGATATTGAAGTCATTCATAAAGACATCGAAGGCGCGTTTTATCATATGTATTATCCATTAGCTGATGGCAGTGGAAAATTAGAAATTGCGACAACACGTCCAGAAACCATGCTTGGAGATACAGCTGTTGCCGTTCACCCTAAAGATGAACGTTACCAACATTTAATTGGCAAAACAGTGATTTTACCATTAGTGGATAAAGAAATTCCGATTGTCGCTGATGATTATGTTGATATGGAATTTGGAACAGGTGTCGTAAAAATTACACCAGCCCATGACCCTAACGACTTTGAGGTGGGTAATCGTCATGATTTACCTCGTATTAACGTGATGAATGATGACGCGACAATGAATGATTTAGCTGGTAAATATGCCGGTATGGATCGTTTTACTACACGTAAAGCAGTCATTAAGGATTTAGATGAGTTAGGACTACTTAAAGGCGTTGAAAAAATGACTCATAGTGTTGGTCACTCTGAGCGAACTGGAGTCGTGGTTGAGCCAAGATTATCAACGCAATGGTTTGTTAAAATGGCGCCACTTGCGAAAAAAGCTGTTGAAAACCAAGCAACAGATGACGCCGTTGATTTTTATCCACCACGTTTTAATCAGACATTCTTAACATGGATGGAAAATGTACATGACTGGGTAATTTCTCGTCAACTTTGGTGGGGACATCGTATTCCAGCTTGGTATCATAATGAAACAGGCGAAGTTTATGTTGGAGAAGAAGCACCTAAAGACGTTGAAAACTGGCATCAAGATGAAGATGTATTAGATACTTGGTTTAGTTCAGCTCTTTGGCCATTTTCAACAATGGGTTGGCCTGATACGGAGTCACATGACTTCAAACGTTATTTCCCAACGAATACATTAGTGACTGGTTATGACATTATTTTCTTCTGGGTAAGTCGTATGATTTTCCAAAGTTTAGAATTTACTGAAGAACGACCATTTGAAAATGTGTTGATTCACGGATTAATTCGTGCGGAAGATGGACGTAAAATGAGTAAATCTCTTGGTAATGGTATCGACCCAATGGATGTCATTGATCAATACGGAGCAGACGCGTTGCGTTGGTTCTTATCAAATGGCTCTACACCAGGTCAAGACATGCGTTTTAGTTATGAAAAAATGGATGCTGCTTGGAACTTCATTAATAAAATTTGGAATGCCTCTCGTTTTGTATTAATGAACGTTGAAGGCATGACATATGATGATATTTCTCTTGATGGTGATAAAACTGTTGCAGATAAATGGATTTTAACTCGACTAAATGAAACGATTGAAAAAGTAACGAACTTCTTTGACCGTTTTGAGTTTGGGGAAGCCGGTCGTCATTTATACAACTTTATTTGGGATGATTTCTGTGATTGGTATATTGAGATGAGTAAGGAAGTCCTTTACGGAGAAAATGAAGAACAAAAACAAATGACTCGTAGCATTTTAGTACATGTATTAGATAACATTTTACGTTTACTACACCCAATCATGCCGTTTGTGACAGAAGAAATTTGGGAAAAAATCCCACATCAAGGTAAATCAATTGTAGTGGCAGCTTATCCAACTATCAATGAAGCTTGGACAGATGAACAAGCGGCAGAAGGAATGGAAGTATTAAAAGAATTGATTCGCTCAGTGCGTAATATTCGCTCAGAAGTAAATGCACCAATGTCTAAACCTATTACATTATTAATCAAAACATCAAAAGATTCTGTTAAAGACTTCTTTGAAGCAAACACTAATTATATTGAACGTTTCTGTCATCCAGAAGTGTTAGAAATTAAAGAAGAATTTGATGTGCCAGATTTAGCCATGAGTGCAGTGATTACTGGGGCGGAAATTTACTTGCCGTTAGAAGATTTAATCAATATCGACGAAGAAATTGCTCGTCTGGAAAAAGAATTAGATAAATGGACGTCAGAAGTAGCACTTGTTGAGAAGAAATTAAGCAATGACCGTTTTGTTTCAAATGCACCAGAGGCAGTGGTTGCAGCAGAACGTGAGAAACAAAAAGATTACTTAGAAAAACAAGCCTCTGTAAAAGAAAGACTGGCTTCTTTGAAAAAATAAATAAAGGTGGCTGTACAAGATGGAGTATGGAGAAATCATTTCATGGATACATGAACGCACAAAGTTTGGTATTCGTCCGGGGTTAACACGAATCAATTATTTATTAGAACAATTAGACAATCCGCAAGATAAGTTAAAAATTGTTCATATCGGTGGAACAAATGGGAAAGGCTCAACGACAACGTTTTTACGTTGTCTGTTGGAGCAACAAGGCTTAACGGTTGGAACCTTTACCTCACCGTATATCGAATCATTTAACGAACGCATTGCGATTAACGGTCAACCAATTCCTAATGAAGAGTTGGTTGAATTATGTGAAAAAGTGATACCTATCGTGGATAAGATGGATGAGGTACCTGAGTTAGCTCATACTGTTGAATTTGAAGTATTAACAGCTATGATGTTTGATTATTTTGTTGATAAAAAAGTTGACATTGTTCTAGTTGAAGTTGGTTTGGGCGGACGTTTTGACTGTACGAACGTGATGACTCCACTTGTGTCAGTAATTACGACAATTGGTTTAGACCATGTCGATATTTTAGGAGATACGATTGAACAAGTTGCTAGTCAAAAAGCTGGGATTATTAAAGAAGGAAGGCCAGTTATTGTCGGGAATGTTTCAGATGAAGCATTTGATGTGATTAGTAAAGAAGCAAATTCATTACATGCTCCAATCAAACGTTATGGGGTTGACTTTGATAGTCAATACTTACAACCGACTGATAATTGGGGAGAAACATTCCATTTTAAATCAGATAAAGTTGATTTAAAACAATTATCCATAAATATGGTTGGAAAACACCAAGTAGATAATGCAAGTGTCGCCATTGAAGCATTTAATGAGGTGGCTGATATGCTTCATTTACCAGTGTCTAATCGTGATTATCAAAAAGGATTACAACAAGCATTTTGGCCTGGTCGTATGGAAAAAATTTCTGATGAACCATTTATTGTATTAGATGGGGCGCATAACGATCACGCGATGGAAGTATTAGTAGACAATCTAAGACGAGAATTTTCAGATAAAAAAATTCATACGATTTTTGGGGCGTTGATCACTAAAGACATTCAAGGGATGATTGGGTTATTGCAGTCAGTAAATAATCTAGACTTGAAAGTGACCACTTTTGATTACCCAAAAGCTTGTACGAAAGAATTATATGAAGAGATGGGATTAACAGCATATGATCACTGGCAAGAAGCGCTATCAGATACATTGAAAGAAGTGTCAGGGGACGATTTGATTTTAATTACCGGATCATTGTATTTTATTTCCCAAGTAAGACAAATTTTATTAGGAGAGTGACGTGTGAAAAAAATAAGCGGCGTTATTTTTGATATGGACGGCCTAATCTTTGATACAGAAGCAGTCTATTCAAAAAATAATATTGAAATTGCACAAAAATTCAAGATGCCTGGCTACGATGAGGAATATTATAAATCTGAAGTTGGTTTAGGTGAGAAGGCAGTTTACCAAAAATATGTCAACGATTTTCCAATGTTGAGACAAGATGAGATTGACCAATTTTTTAAAGAAAGTCGAGCTAGTACATGGGAAGAATTTTCGACAGTGGGAGCACCGATTAAACCAGGTGTGGAAGAATTGTTAACGTATTTAAACAATCACGGCGTAAAGTGTGTCGTTGCTTCAAGTAATAACCGTGAAGCGATTGATATGTTATTAGACAAAGCTGGATTTATGGATAAGTTTAGTGGGATTGTCAGTGGCAATGATGTGACACATGCTAAACCACATCCAGAAATTGTTGAAAAAGCTGTCGAAATATTAGGTACACCAAAAGAAGAAACGATAATGCTAGAAGATTCATTGAATGGCATTCGAGCGTCTTTCACTGCCAATGTACCAGTCATCATGGTACCGGATTTGATTTTACCAAATGACGAAGCAAAAGAAAAAACACTGACTATTAAAGATAGTTTGTATGATGTGTTAGACTACATAAAATCAGTTTAAATCAAAAACTCCTTTTTTCACGTATATTTTGGGTGAAGAAGGGAGTGTTTTTTTATTGAAAATTAAATGTCGAGAGCAAGAGTATAAAGATCAATTGTTACCTCGCGAGCGATTACTACAATATGGTTCAGAGGTTTTATCCAATGAAGAGTTATTAGCTATTGTGTTACAATCAGGAAATAAGTCAATACCAGTCATGCAGTTAGCAGAAAATATATTAAAAGAAGTGGATGGGTTATACGGATTAAAAACCGTTAAAATAGAGGAATTGATGAATTTAAATGGAATAGGAACAGTAAAAGCGATACAAATAAAAGCTATTGTGGAATTAGGAAAACGATTAGCTTTATCAACACAAGAAAAATATGGAAAAATTTATTCTAGTCAACAAATTGGCGAGCGATTAATTGAAGAAATGAAGGATTTAACACAAGAACATTTTATGGTATTTTATTTAAATGCTAAAAATGAAATCATAAAAAAAGAAACGATTTTTATTGGCACGTTAAATCAATCAATTGCTCATCCACGTGAAATTTTTCATCTAGCCGTGAGGTATTCGGCCTCTCGCCTTATCCTAGTTCACAACCATCCGTCTGGAAATCCAGAACCGTCAGATCAAGATGAAATATTCACAGAACGTTTGGTTTCTTGTGGTAAAATGATGGGGATGGAGATTTTAGATCATATAATTGTAGGAGGATCCGGTTACGTAAGTTTTAGAGAAACTAAGAGATTATCATTGTGAAAACGGGTCTTTACTTGCAATTAAAAGAGACATGAGTTATCATGAATATGTAATATGGTTTTGGATTTCAATAGATGTTGTATGAAACACCCTCTATCGACCGAAAGCAAGTATTACAAAAATTAACATGTGCTACGGCACGAGGAGGAAGTAACATGGCTCAAGGAACAGTAAAATGGTTTAACGCAGAAAAAGGATTTGGATTTATTCAACAAGAAGAAGGAAATGACGTATTCGTACATTTCTCAGCTATCGAAGGCGACGGATTCAAAACTTTAGAAGAAGGTCAAGCTGTAACATTCGAAATCGAAGAAACAGATCGTGGACCTCAAGCAGCAAACGTTGTAAAAGCGTAATTAAATCTAATTAAAATTTTAAGTGTAAGTGGGTTAATCCACTTACACTTTTTTTGATTAATTTGTTGCATGGTATAAAGTTATCGGATAATATGAGGAAGCAGAGCTATATAAAAGGAGGAGTTTAATAAATGGAATTGAAAACATTACTAATAATTTTTTTAATTAATTTTTGTTATGTTACACTAAATACTATCCGTTTCATGTTAACAATGAAAGGGTCACGTGTTATTGCCCCGTTACTTAGTATGGTGGAAATTTCCATCTATGTTGTTGGTTTATCTTTAGTATTAAATCAAATTAATAACCCAGTTAATCTGTTTGTATATGCATTAGGTTATGCTTGTGGAATTGTTTTAGGGATAAAAATTGAAGATTATTTAGCATTAGGTTATATTATGGTGACGGCTATTTTGCCATTAAATGAAGAAAATAAGGCACTTCCAGAATTGTTAAGAGATGAGGGATATGGTGTGACACAAACCATTGCTCATGGACGAGAAGGAGAACGATTAGTACTAGAAATTTTATCTGCTAGAAAATCGGAGCGTTCTTTATATAAAGATATTAAAGATTTTAATGATAAAGCATTTATCATCTCATATGAACCTAAGTACATTTCTGGAGGGTTCTGGACGAAAAAAGTACGTGAAAGGAACAAGAGAAGATGATTACATTTGAACAAAAAAGATTTGATCATTTAACCCGACAAGAATTGTTTTCTATGTATCAACTACGAATTGCTGTGTTTGTTGTGGAACAAAAGTGTCCTTACCAAGAGGTAGATGAGATAGATCTATCAGCTATACATGTTTTGGGAAAAAATGAAGCAGGTGAATTAGTTGCTTATATGAGGTTGTTTCAAGAAAACCAATCTTGGCATATTGGCCGAGTAACTGTTCGAAAAAGTGATAGACATCTTCATTATGGAAGGAAGTTAGTTTCATACGGTCTGTCTTGTGTACCAACTAATCAATTAATAAAAGCACAAGCACAAGAGTATTTAAAATCATTTTATGAATCATTTGGTTTTGAAGCAATATCTGATGTTTATCTAGAAGATAATATTCCGCATATTGATATGGAATGGATAAAAAAAATATGAAAAAACCTGTAAATGCTTAATTATCTTTAGACATTTACAGGTTTTTAGATTATTATTTACTGGATGTTTCAAGTATCATTGGCAGAATCATTGGATGACGTTCGGTTTTTTCAATTAGAAATGGTTGAACAGTATTCACAATGACTTCATTTAACATGATTTCATCACATTCGGGATGTTTTAATGCTTTTCTGATAGCGTTAAATAATAATCGTTGTGTCTCTTGGATTAATTCACCAGACTCTCTCATATAAATAAAGCCACGAGATAAAATATCTGGACCAGCAACAATCATTTTTGATTGATAGTCAACTGTGGCAACGGCTAATACCAAACCATCTTCGGAAAGAATTCGGCGATCTTTTAAAACGATACTGCCAATATCTCCAATCCCATTACCATCAACATACACATCTTCAGCATTAAAGTGTCCAGCACGTCTTGCACTGTCACTTGTTAGGGCTAAGACATCTCCGTTTTCTAAAATAAAACAGTTTTCTTTAGGGACACCTGTTGCTTGAGCTGATTTAGAGTGGATATTTAGCATACGATATTCTCCATGAACTGGAACGAAGTATTTTGGTTTTAATAAACGTAAAAATAGCATTTGTTCTTGCTGTCCACCATGTCCAGATGTATGAATATTATTTACTTTACCATGAATGACATTAGCTCCAGCTTCGGATAATAAATTGATTAAACGATTCACACTAGTTGTGTTTCCTGGAATAGGTGAGCTTGAGAAAATAACTGTATCATCAGGTTGAATCGAAATTTGACGATGTGTTCCATTAGCAATACGGCTTAAGGCAGCCATTGGTTCACCTTGAGATCCAGTACATAAAATCATAATCTCGTTAGCTGGGTATTTATTAATATCACGAGCATCGATAAAGGTATCATCAGGGACGGTAATATGTCCTAACTCGCGTCCGTTTACAATCGCATTTTCCATACTACGACCAAAAACAGCAATTTTTCGTCCAGTTTTAACAGCTGCTTGAGCTGTTTGTTGTAAACGGAAAATATTTGAAGCAAACGTCGCAAAAATGACACGACCTTCAACTTTTTCCACAATTTTTGTAATGGATTCGCCAATCACTTTTTCAGATTTGGTAAACTCAGGTACTTCAGCATTGGTACTATCTGAAAGTAAACATAATACGCCTTCTTCACCTAGACGAGCCATTTTATGTAAATTGGCCGGTTCTCCAACTGGTGTAAAGTCAAACTTAAAGTCACCAGAGTACACGATATTTCCTGATGGCGTTTTAACAACCACCCCATTGGCTTCAGGAATACTATGAGTGGTTCTAAAGAAGCTGATTTGAGTTTTTCTAAACTTGATCACAGTGTCTTCATTTACTTCATGTAAAACGGCATCACGAAGTAAGCCGTGTTCTTCTAGTTTATTACGAATTAATGCAAGAGCTAGAGGGCCAGCATAGATTGGGATGTTTGCTTGTCGCAATAGAAATGGTATCCCACCAATATGATCTTCATGCCCGTGAGTAATGACTAACGCTTTGACTTTTTTGATATTTTTAACAATGTATTGGTAATTTGGTATGACGTAATCGATACCCAGTAAATCGTCTTCTGGAAATTTAATTCCAGCATCAACAATGATGATTTCATCTTGAAATTGGACACCATAAGTATTTTTACCGATTTCCCCTAGTCCACCTATTCCAAATACACCTGTCTCATTGTTTTTTATTTGGGGTTTCATGATTAATTAAACTCCACTAATTCAAAGTTAGTATGTTCTTTTTCATAATCTAAATGGTTTCCTTCTAGGGGTTGGATAAACTCAATATTGTAGTTAGTATGCTCAGTTATTAAGCGACGAGCTGTAACGGGTGAATCAGATTCAATGTAAAGAGATTGTGTTTTTTCTCTTTGTGGGCTAAATTTTTTGTCCTCTTGGTAATATACTTTATAAATCATTTGACATTCTCCTTTATATAAATGAAATTTTTATCTCTAATTAATTTGTAAAAACACGACAAAATTAGGTGCAAGTAGACACCTTTTTGAAGTAATAGTTATCCTAAATACTTGATTTAAAATAACATGGAATCTTGTCTCATTCCACGGATGTTCACTATCTTTTTCACCGTCGTATTTTGGAGCATATTACTCCAACAATTAGGTTTATTTTATCATAATTGCAAATAATTGTATAGAAACATTCATCATGACAAAAAAAGGATAACGATTACATCGAAAAAATAAGATAATTCGCAATAAATCACTGACATTTTAGCCGAAAATCAGTTATGATAAATGAAATGAATTAATTGCCTATTAAATGAAAAAGAGGGTGTACAAATGAAAACAATGTGGAATTACGCTATGAAACAAAAAAAGTTATTATTACTAAATTTTTTGTGCGTATTTGGCTTTATTTTAATAGAGCTAGGGTTGCCAACTTTACTAGCTAAGATGTTAGATCAGGGTGTCGCAAATAATGATATGTCAGTAGTGAAACAAGTTGGTTGGCAAATGGTATTAGTAACAGCAGTTGGTATTATTCTAAATATTAGTTTAGCCGTGGTAGGTGCAAAACTTAATACGGGAATCATTAAACATATTCGTGAGGATATGATGGAAAATATTCAACGATTTTCTCATAAAGAATATGAAGATTTTGGTATGTCGTCACTGATTACTAGAACAACTAACGACGCGTTTCAAGTGATGAATTTTATGGGTATGATTTTAAGAATGGGATTTATTACCCCAATTATGTTTATTGCAAGCTTGTATATGATTGTTAGGACGAGTCCTTCGTTAACTATATTTGTGTTTATCGGGTTACCATTTTTAATATTAGGTATGTTAGTGATTGCTAAGTTTTCAGAACCACTGTCAAGTCGTCAACAAAAAAATCTTGATAACATAAACCTGATATTGCGTGAGAACTTATCTGGATTAAGAGTGATTCGTGCGTTTGTTAATGAAACATTTGAAGAGAAACGATTTGATAATGTCAACAATGCTTACGCAACAAGTTCAATGAAGTTATTTAAATTAATGGCTTCAGCTCAACCAGCATTTTTCTTTCTATTTAATATTATTATGGTGTTGGTTATCTGGTTTGGGAGTATCCAAATTAATGATGGTAGTTTAGAAGTGGGAAATTTAATCGCATTTATAGAATATATATTCCATGCCTTATTCTCATTTATGTTGTTTGCTTCTGTTTTCATGATGTACCCACGTGCAGCCATTTCAGCTGCTCGTGTACAAGAAGTCTTAGATGTTGAACCTGCTATTCAAGATAATCAATCTGGCATCACAGAAACAAAAACACAAGGTGTCATCGAATTTGATAAGGTATCTTTTGCTTATCCAGGACATAGTGAAAGTCCAGTCATACGAGACGTTAGTTTTACAGCTAATCCAGGAGAAACAATAGCATTTATTGGAAGTACAGGTAGCGGTAAATCCACTTTAATCCAATTAATTCCTAGATTCTATGATGTGAGTCGAGGTTCTATAAAAATTGATGGGGTAGACGTGAGGGATTATAAATTAAAAAGTTTACGAGAAAAAATTGGTTATATCCCTCAAAAAGCAGTGCTTTTTTCTGGGACAATTGCTGATAATTTACGATTTGGTAAGCAAGAGGCAACAGAAGAAGAAATGAAAGAGGCACTAGACATCGCACAAGCAACGGAATTTGTTTCTCAAAAACCACAAGGGTTGTTAGAACCTATAACAGAAGGTGGTTCTAACTTCTCAGGGGGACAAAAACAACGTCTAGCTATTGCACGAGCAATCATTAGAAAGCCTGCTATTTATGTGTTTGATGATAGTTTTTCAGCACTGGATTATCGAACAGATGCCATGCTTCGTCAACGCTTGAAAAAAGAAACAACAGAATCCACCGTTTTAATTGTAGCGCAACGTGTGAGCACCATCATGCACGCAGATAAGATTATTGTGCTAAATGAAGGTGACGTTGTTGGCATGGGAACACATAAAGAGTTGTTGAAAACTTGTCAAGTTTATTACGATATTGCCTCATCACAATTGACAGAGGAGGAATTAAAATGACACACTCATTGAAACAATTAAAAAGACTGTATCAATATATTTCTCCTTATAAGTTTGGTTTTATTGGAGCACTATTTTTAGCAGTTATTGCAGTAATTATGAATGCTTTATTGCCTTTTGTAACGGGTTTACCAACAACTAAAATAGCTGAAAATATAAAAAATGGTGAGTCGCTTGATTTCAAATATATTTTAAATGTACTCGTTGTCTTATTTTTAATAGGACTAATTTATAGTTTAGCAAGTTTTTTTGCTCAATGGTTTATGACAAAAGTCGTTCAGCACGCAATGAGAGATTTACGAACAGATATTTCACAAAAGATTAATCGATTACCAGTTTCTTATTTCGATACACATCAATTTGGAGATGTTTTATCTCGTGTGACTAATGATGTTGATGCGGTAAGTAACGCGTTGCAACAAGGATTAATCGCTATTGTTAATGCCCTTCTTGGAATTACTATGGCTGTGGTGGCAATGTTAACTATCAATGTAAAGTTAGCATTGTTGGTTATGTTGATTATTCCATTATCTATGATTATTTCTAAATTAGTTGTTCAGTGGTCTCAACCCTACTTTAAACGTCAGCAAGATTCACTGGGTGAGTTGAATGGGTTTGTTCAGGAAAATTTAACAGGGTTTAATGTATTGAAGTTATATGGCCGAGAAGAAGAAACCATTATAGATTTTAAAGATGTCAATCAACGTTTAACAAACAATGGATTTAAAGCAGCAGCAATCTCTGGGTTGATGATGCCATTAGTTAATTTGACAGCTTACAGTGCTTATATAGGAGTTGCTGTATTAGGGTCATTTTATGTGATTTCTGGCGCCTTGCTTTTGGGTAACTTACAAGCGTTCATTCAATATGTGTGGCAAGTCAGTCAGCCAATGGGACAAATAACCCAATTGTCTTCCATGCTACAAAGTGCTTCTGCTGCCACAAAACGCGTGTTTACGATATTAGATGAACCAGAATCAATCGACAATGAAGTAGATATTCCATTACCTGATGTGATTCGTGGAGATGTTGAGTTTGATAATGTGTCATTTAGTTATCAACCGGATCGTCCTTTAATCCAAAATTTTAGTGTATCAGTTAAAAGCGGTCAAACGGTGGCGATTGTTGGGCCAACAGGTGCAGGGAAAACAACTTTAATTAATTTGTTGATGCGTTTTTACGATGTGACAGATGGAGCGATTAAAATTGATGGCATTGATACGAAAAAAATGAATCGTAGTGATGTTCGGTCACTCTTTGGAATGGTATTACAAGATGCGTGGCTTTATAACGATACGATTGCTGAAAACATTCGGTTTGGTAAATTAGATGCGACTGATTTTGAAGTAGTTGATGCAGCTAGGACAGCTAACGTAGACCATTTCATTCGAACCATGCCTGGTGGCTATGAAATGGCCATTAACGAAGAAGGTGACAATATTTCGCTAGGTCAGAAACAACTACTTACTATCGCTCGAGCGGTGATTTCTAATCCTAAAATTTTAATATTGGATGAAGCGACTAGTTCGGTTGATACAAGATTAGAAGGACTCATTCAAACAGCAATGGAAAAAGTAATGGAAGGGCGCACAAGTTTTGTGATTGCTCACAGATTATCCACGATACGTGAAGCTGATTTAATTTTAGTGATGGATCAAGGACAGATTATTGAGCAGGGAACACATGAGAGCTTACTAGCGAAAAAGGGGTTTTATGAAAAATTATATAACAGTCAATTTGCAGAAGAGTTAGACGAATAAAAATTAAACCACTTTGTCAGATAATCAATCGTTACTAGTAGACGTAATGGCTATTAGTCAGTATGATTATAGTACAGGTGGTTGTTTATTTTTAATTTAGTCAGACATAAATGAAGGAAAAATGATATACTTTTGACTACGAAGTATCAGGGTTTAAAATGATTTGCGCGATAAAAGAAAATAAAGGGGAATATGTCATGTTGAAACTAGGTGTTATTGGAACGAATTGGATTACTCATGCATTTGTTAATGCAGCCATAAAAAGTGAAGAGTATGAACTTCGTGCAGTATACTCACGAACTAAGGGAAAGGCAGAAAAATTTGCTAGTAAATACGATCATTCAGAGATCATTCATATTATGACTGAGTTATCAGAGTTAAGTGAGTCAGAAGACATTGATGTAGTTTATATAGCGTCTCCTAATAGTTTACATTACGAGCAAGCAAGATTATTGATGACACATGGTAAACATGTCATTGTTGAAAAGCCAGCAGTCTCGACGCTAGAAGAATTAGAAGAATTAATTGATTTGGCTGAAGAAAAAGAAGTGTTCTTTTTTGAAGCGGCAAGACACATACATGAAGATAATTTTCAACGAGTTGCTTCATTTTTGAAAAATAGAGAAGATATACTGGGGGCTAATTTAACGTTTATGAAGTATTCATCACGTTATGATGCTCTTTTACGAGGAGAAGAACCCAATATTTTTTCTGCTAAATACTCGGGTGGAGCCTTAATGGATTTAGGCGTATACTTAGTTTATACAGCAGTAGCTTGGTTTGGTAAGCCAAACTCTGTCTACTATTTTAACCAAAAATTACCTACAGGTGTTGATGGGTTAGGAACAATGATTTTCCGTTATGATACGTTTGATGTGACGATGACTGTTGGAAAAAACGCGGATAGCTTTTTACCATCAGAAGTGTATCTAAGCGATAGTACATTATGTTTAGATGCAGTCAATAGTATTGGTAGTATCATTCAAAAGAAACGAGAAAATAATGACTTGTTAGAAATTAATTTTGGAACAGAGCCATCTGAAGATGTGATGTTAGAAGAAGCAAGAGCATTTGCAAATATTATGGTTAATCCAATGGGCATTAAACAACAAAAAATATACCAAGATTGGGTACAACTTGCCAAAGATGTTCATGGATTGATGGAAACGATGAGAAAAGAATCAGATATTATATTTGCGGCAGACGCAAAAGAAATTAGAGGGTAAACGTATGAGTATGTTAGAATTATTGCCAGAAGTTTGGCAAAAAGAATGGGATAAACAGAGCTACGGGGAACCAACATTAATTCAAAGTACCTTATATCCATTGTTATTAGAAAGTGAAAGTGTATTAGGTATTTCTCCGACAGGATCAGGAAAAACGGTGGCTTATTTGTTGCCGTTACTACAAAAAGTGATTCAAGGAAATGGGAATCAACTCTTAATTATTTTGCCATCACAAGAATTAGCAAGTCAAGTGGCTGACGTCACAAGAGTATGGGCTAAAAGATTGGAATTAAATGTTCAAGCCATTATCGGTGGTGCAAATGTTAAGCGACAAATCGAACGATTAAAAAAACGTCCCGAAGTGTTAGTTGGGACGCCAGGTCGAGTACTTGAATTAATTAAACTAAAAAAAATTAAAGCACATTTAATCCAAACATTAGTCTTGGACGAGGTAGATGATTTATTAAGTGATGCCGATTTTAACTCAACTAAAGGTATTATCAAAAGTGTACAAGCAGATACACAAATTGTGGCAACCTCTGCTACAGGTGAGCAAATATTACCAAGAATGGATACGTTATTTAGAACAGCGTTACGTGTGATTGATGTGACAGAAGAAGATAACACTAAAGGAAGCATTCAACATGGCTTTATTATGACTCCAGTTAGAAAACGTTCTGAAGTATTGCGTCGATTGGCTCATGTAGAGGGATTTAAAGGGTTAGTCTTTTTTAATCAAGTGAGTGAGTTAGGGGCAGTATCTGAGCGATTAAATTATCTAGGTATTAAACATCAAACACTCGCTTCTGATCAACACCAAGTAGAACGAAAACGTGCAATTCATGACTTTGAAACAGGACAAGTATCACTGTTATTAACAACTGATTTAGGAGCTAGAGGATTAGATTTTTCTGATTTGGATTATGTCATTCAGTATGACTTAGCTCAAAGTGTTCCAGATTACATTCACCGTGCAGGACGAGTAGGACGTATGGGAAAACAAGGAACAGTGATTAGTTTAGTTAATGATGGAGAAAAACGAGAACTAAATCGTTTGTATAAAGAAGTCGGAAAAACAGGAACGGAATTTTTTGCAACGCATGGGAGATTAGTAACGGAAAAACCTGATTCACGTTCTGATGAGGAAGAAATAGAAACGCTTAAGCCGATTAAAGAAGAAAAAGTTAAAGCGACAGTTGTTAAAGAAGAAACTGTTCGTGATAAACAAGAAACGCCTAAAAAGAAAAAGAAAAAAAATCGCACCAAAAAGCAAAAGAATAAAGGAGCGAAGTGGAAATAATTTTTTTATGAGGGGGAAGGCATGAAAAAACGGATCGTTTTAGTCTGCTTAGCTGGTATGACTACTAATTTACTAGTAAATCGTATGAGGCGAGCAGCAGATATGAAAGAAAAAGATGTCGATATCGTAGCAATATCAGCATCAGAAGTTGAAAAAGATATTCAAAATGAACAAACAGATATCTATCTTTTAGGACCACAAGTTAGGTATTTAAAAAATGACATCAAACAAGCATTAAATAATTCAGGTATTCCAGTTAAAAATATCGATATGACAGATTATGGCTTGATGGATGGATCTAAAGTATTTGCATATGCTGAAAGATTGTTAGAAGATATAAGTGAATGAAAAAGATATTGTGACTAGACTTTTATCAATAAAAGTGAGAAAATCATAATAGCTTTGATGTCCCTGTAGCTCAGCTGGATAGAGCACCGTCCTCCTAAGACGGGTGTCGTACGTTCAAATCGTATCAGGGACGTTTTATTTTTAATAAATGAATTGAATCATTAATGAATATAATATTATATATGTTTGAATATTGTATGAAAAATTTAAAAATGTGTTGAAGCAAATAAAAACACATGGTATCATGAAATCAAATAAGGATTGTAACTGGTCAAGCAGGCAAAACCTCAGACTAAGGCGTGTTCTCCAAATGGAGATGACGGCTTGTTTGAGGTTTTGTTTTTTTTCTTTTCAGAAAGGAAGTGATAGTCATTAAAATTATCAAGATACTAAATAATAATGCCTTCATTTCTCAAGATGATACAGGGAATGAAGTGGTTGTCATGGGTGTTGGCATAGCATTTGGTAAAAAGAATGGTCAAATAGTCGAGCCAAGTAATCGATACAAAATCTTTTCAAATATTAATTCCAAGATTATTGATCGCTTTAAAAATGTGTTTTCAGATATGCCAGAAGATTATTTAGAAATAACTGAGCGACTTATTTTTGTTATGGAAAAAGAATATGGTAAAAAAATAGACGATATCATTTATGTTTCTTTAACAGAACACCTTCATGGTGCAGTCGAACGTATTAATAAAGGGATTAAGGTTGCTAATCCATTGCTGATGGATATCAAACGCTTATTTAAAGATGAATTTGAAGTGGGCATGCTAGGTGTTAAAGAAGTTAATCAACGATTTGAAGTGGCATTTTCAGAAGATGAAGCTGCCTATATCGCACAACATTTAATAAACGGACAATTAGATAATTTAGTCGATATTAATGATATGTCAAAACTCATGCAAGAAATTATTAATATTATCAAGTTTACATTTCGGATTGAGTTTAATGAAGAATCGATTTATTACTATCGATTTGTGACACATTTAAAATTCTTTGCACAACGGGTTATTGATAAGCAAGTTTACACTAGTGAAAATGACGATATGTTTGATTTGTTTAAAGAAAAGTATGTGGAAAGTTATGAGTGTGTGGTTAAAATCGATAATTATTTATCTAAAAACTATCATTATCATCTTAATTCGGATGAACAATTGTATTTGTTGTTACATATAGAAAAAATTACAAAAAATGCGAAAATAACAAGCGAGGAAGGTTAAGAAAATGGATTATCAAAAAGTAGCATCGGATATTTTGAAAGAAGTCGGTGGGGAGAAAAATGTGATTAGTGTAGTACATTGTATGACACGTTTAAGATTTGTGTTAAAAGATGAGTCGATTGTAGATGATGCTAAAGTGGAGGGGATAAAAGGCGTTCTTGGTATTATGAAAAAAGGTGGACAATATCAAATTATTATTGGAAATGAAGTGGGTGCTGTCTACAAAGAAGTGGTTAAATTAGGAAACTTTAAAACAGAAAACAGTGACGATACACCTAAAAAAGATAATGATGAAGGGATTTTTTCTAAAATACTAGATGTTATCTCTGGCTGTATGGCACCAGTTATTCCTGCACTGATTGGTGCGGCGATGATTAAAGTGCTTTTAACTGTGTTACCAATGATTGGTTGGTTAAGTGAGGGAAGTCAGACTTACCAATTATTATCTGTTATTGGAGATGGAGCGTTTTTCTTCATGCCAATTTTAATTGGTATGTCAGCGGCATCTAAATTTAAAACCAATCCTTATTATGCTGCAACACTAGCTGCTATTATGTTGCATCCAAATTTTATTACTTTGATGAATACAGCAAAAGATGCTGGTGAAACTGTTAAATTCTTTAATATTATTCCTGTCACTTATGCAAACTATGCGTATTCCGTTATTCCAATTATTTTAACAGTGTGGTTATTATCTTATATTGAACCATTCGTGGATAAAATTACACCAACTATTACGAAAAACTTTTTAAAACCGATGTTAGTATTACTGATTGCAGCACCAATTGCTTTAGTTATTGTTGGACCAATTGGGGCTATTATAGGTAATGTTTTATCAGACGTGATATACTTTATCCATGATAAACTAGGGTTTATTGCAGTAGGGTTAGTTGCAGGAATTTACCCATTTATCGTTATGGTAGGAATGCACCATGTCTTTACACCAATTAAGTTGAGTATGATTGCCACAACAGGTTATGAAGCCTTTATGTGTATTGCTGAATTATGTTCGAACTTAGCGCAAGGTGGGGCATCATTAGCCGTTGCGATTAAATCTAAAAATAAAGATTTGAAACAAGTTGCCGGTTCTTCAGCTTTTTCGGCGCTACTTGCAGGGATTACTGAGCCAGCTTTGTATGGGGTAACCGTTCGATTAAAACGTCCAATGCTAGGAGCTTGTATTGGAGCAGCAACTGGTGGGATTATTGGTGGATTGTTCCAATTAAAAGCTTATGGTATTGCCACACCAGCTATCATTACGTTCCCTCAATATATTGAAAAAGGCAATAGTGCGTCAATCTTTTACGCTTTAATTACGATGGGAGTGACTATCGTAGTTTCATTTATCGCTACTTATTTACTCGGGTTTGAAGACATTAAAGACGATTCTTATGAAGAAGAAGTAGAAGAAGCAACGGTTGAACCATTAAACCAAATTAAAGATGTTTATAGCCCTTTACAAGGTGAAGCAATTGAATTAGCGAAAGTAAATGATAAAACATTTGCAGATAATCTATTGGGACAAGGGATAGCCATTATTCCTGAAAAGGGAGAAGTCGTAGCACCGTGCGATGGGACGATTGATGTCTTTTTTGAAACAGGGCATGCGATTGGGCTTAAATCAACAACAGGATTGGATATATTAATTCATGTTGGACTTGAAACAGTCAACTTAAATGGCGAACATTTTTCACCACAAGTTCATGTTGGTGATAAAGTGAAAACAGGTGACGTGTTACTTAAATTTGATTTAGAAAAAATCAAAGAAAAAGGCTATGATACAACAACCCCTGTAGTAATTACTAATTCAAATGATTTTAAAGAAGTTAACGTAGATAAAACTGGTTCAGTTAATGAATCAGATAAAATATTGACAATAATTTAATGAGGTGAAAACATGACAAAGTATCAAGTACCAAAAGATTTTTTATGGGGTAGCGCATCGGCAGCTTATCAAATCGAAGGGGCACATTTAGAAGATGGAAAAGGTGTGTCAAACTGGGACGAATTTGTTAAAATTCCAGGAAAAACTTTTGAGGGATCTACTGGTGAAACTGCAGTGGATCATTACCACCGCTACAAAGAAGACATTAAATTAATGGCTGACATGGGATTAAAAACCTATCGTTTCTCTATTGCTTGGACAAGAATATTTCCAACAGGACGTGGCGAAGTAAATAAAAAAGGACTTGAATTTTATCAAAATATCGTAGACGAGTGCTTAAAATACGACATTGAGCCCATGATTACTTTGTATCATTGGGATATTCCTCAATCCTTAGTTGAAGAGTATGGTGGATGGGAAAATCCAAAAGTCATTGATGATTTTGTTAACTACTCAACATTTTTATTTGAACAGTTTAAAGGAAAAGTTAATTATTGGATTACGATGAACGAGCAAAATATTTTTACATCTTTAGGGTGGTTAACTGCATTACATCCACCAGGAAAATTTGATGATCAAAAAACATTTTACCAAGTCAATCACCATGCTTTTTTAGCACATGCTAAAACTGTTATTGCGTTCAAAGACATTATTCCTGATGGGCAAATTGGGGCAAGTTTTGCTTATAGTCCCAGTTATGCTCTAGATTGTAATCCTGATAACGCTATGTCAAAAGTTGACTTTGATAATTTGAAAAACTTTTGGTGGATGGATGTTTATGCGTATGGTCGTTATCCTAAAAATGCTATGACTTATCTAGAAAAACAAGGTGTTGCCCCAGCTGTCACAAAAGAAGATGAAAGCTTATTTAAAAAAGCTGCTTCTTTAATTGATTTTATGGGTGTTAACTATTACCAGACAACAGTTTGTGAATACAATGATTTAGATGGTGTAACACCATATGCGAAAATGAATACAACAGGTGTCAAAGGAACGAATGAGCAAACGGGTATTCCAGGGGTATATAAAACAGCTAATAATCCTTATTTAGCTACAACAGACTGGGATTGGACGATTGATCCTGAAGGGTTACGTTATGCATGTAAAGAAATTACAAGTCGCTATAATTTGCCAATTGTTATTTCGGAAAATGGATTAGGTGCCTTTGATACATTGGAAAGTGATGGTAGCATTCATGATCCTTATCGTATTTCATTCTTAGAAGAACATGTAAAAGAAGTGATTAAAGCCATTGATGAAGGCTGTGATGTGATTGCGTACTGTACATGGTCATTTACAGATTTACTAAGTTGGTTAAATGGTTATCAAAAACGTTATGGTTTTGTATATGTTGATCGTGACGAAAAGGGTGGTAGCTTAAAACGATATAAAAAAGATAGTTACTACTGGTATGAAAAAGTGATTAAAACAAATGGTGCCAGTTTGTTTGAGTAATTCATTATTATCCTATGACATGATTGCTTTAAGTAGTCATGTTGTAGGATTTTTTATTGGCTTGTTATTTAAAAAAAATATAAATGATTTTTTTCACAATATAGATTGACGCTCATTCCTGACAAGTGTATGATTAGTTTATTAAATGAGAATGGTTTTCATTATTGATTAATAGAAAAAATAAACATAGGTGAAAAAATGAAAAAATTGAAGGATTGTCAGATGAATAAAGTCTATCAATTTGTTGCGTTTAATGGTCAAGAATCTCATGGAAAACATTTAAAAAATTTGGGATTACTACCAGGAACAGAGATGGTATTATTATCGAATAAAAAAAATCAACCATTTATTGTTCTATTTAAAGGGACAAAAATAGGAATAGATGATACTATTGCAGAATTTATCCAAGTTAGTGAAGATATAGAAAAAAATTCTACCAATCTTAAAACATTGGATGAAATTGGTATTGGAAAACATGCACAAGTAATTGATTTTACTGCAAGCGGCGCATTAAAACGGCGATTAATGGATATGGGATTAACAAAGGGTGTACTTATTCAGGTAAAACAATATGCTCCTTTAGGTGATCCGATTGAAATGACGGTCAGAGGATATGAACTCAGCTTGAGGAAACAAGAAGCATCACTAATTTTGGTTAAAGAGGTGTAGCTATGACAAAAAAACAAATCGCATTAGTCGGAAATCCTAATAGTGGAAAAACGAGTTTGTTTAACGAGTTAACAGGGGCTAATCAATCAGTAGGGAACTGGCCAGGTGTGACAGTAGAAAAAAAAGAAGGTAAACTAAAAAAGAATACAGATATCGTGTTACAAGATTTACCAGGCATTTATTCTTTATCACCTTATACACCAGAAGAAGTGGTGGCACGTGATTATCTGTTGGAAGGTAACCCTTCAGGTATGCTAAATATCGTTGATGCAAGTAACTTAGAAAGAAATCTTTATTTAACGACACAGTTGTTAGAGTTAGGCATTCCCATGATTCTATCATTAAATATGATGGATGTGGTTGAGAAAAAAGGCATTCGATTAAACGAAGAAAAACTGTCATATTCTTTAGGGATTCCTGTAGTAAAAATGAGTGTGACTAAAAAAGAAGGATTGGTTAATGCCCTTGTAGAAATAGACAAGCTATTTGTTCATGGAAGAATTCCCGATTTTCCTCTATATGACAATCGATTAGAAGTGGCTTTGTCTGAAATTAGTGAATTGTTACCAGAGAGTATACCAATTCATCAAAAAAGATGGTACAGTATCAAGTTATTTGAAAGAGATCAAACAGTTTGTTCACGAAACATCATGCCTGATGACGTAAAAAAAGAAATTGAAGACATTATCAGTATGACAGAAGAAATTATTGGAGACGATAGTGAAAGTATTATTATCAATGAACGATATAATTATATCAGTCAAATTGTCAGTTTGTGTTGTGTGAAAGAGATAAATTACAAATTAAGTATGAGTGATCGAATTGATAAAATAGTAACGAATAGATGGCTCGCTTTACCAATCTTTGCGTTTGTGATGTGGTTAGTTTATTATTTATCCATCCAAACCATTGGAACGATTGGGACTGACTGGTTAAATGATGTATTATTTGGAGAAATTGTTCCAGATAATGTCACCAAGTTAATGGAGATGCTGGCTATTGCCCCTTGGCTACAATTGCTTGTTCGTGATGGAATTATTGCCGGAGTAGGTGCGGTACTAGGATTTTTACCACAGTTAATGGTCCTGTTTTTATGTTTATCACTACTAGAAGATTGTGGATACATGTCACGTATCGCTTTTGTCATGGACCGATTTTTCAGACGTTTTGGTTTATCTGGCAAATCATTCATTCCAATGTTGATTTCAACCGGTTGTGGTGTTCCAGGAGTGATGGCTTGTCGAACAATAGAAAATGAAAAAGATCGACGTATGACGATTATGACCACAACGTTTATGCCATGTTCAGCTAAATTACCTATTATTGGTCTTATTGCAGGTGCTTTTTTCCCACATAGTTCTTGGGTTGCACCATCAGCCTATTTTGTAGGGATAGGGTCCATTGTTTTATCCGGTATTATATTAAAGAAAACGGCATTATTCAGTGGAGACACAGCGCCATTTATTATGGAATTACCTGATTATCACATGCCAAGATTTCAAAACAGTTTTAGACAAATGATTGAGCGCTCAAAATCTTTTGTGAAAAAAGCAGGAACGATTATTTTTGCGAGTTCCGTTATTATTTGGTTTTTATCTTCATTTAACTTTAGAGGACAAATGGTAGAAACAGATCAAAGTATTTTAGCCTTTTTAGGTCAATCAGTAGCATTTGTTTTTGCTCCACTTGGATGGGGAAGTTGGGAAACAACAGTAGCAACGATAACAGGACTTGTTGCAAAAGAAAACGTCGTAGGAACGTTTGGTATTTTATATGGTCACATGAAAGAAGTATCAGAAACTGGAAAGGAATACTGGCCATTATTAAGTGCTAGTTTAACACCAGTAGCTGGATATTCATTTTTATTATTTAATCTATTATGTGCACCATGTTTTGCTGCGATTGGGGCCATACGTCGAGAAATGAATGATTGGAGATGGACAACGCTGGCGATAAGTTATCAATGTCTATTAGCTTATGTCGTTAGTTTAGTTGTTTATCAATTTGGTCATTTCCTATTTGAAGATGGCACATTTGGTATAGGACAAGTTGTAGCAAGTATGTTAGTTATTGGTCTGATTATATTAATAACAAGAAAACCTAGAAAAGAAAAATTAGTCGGTGTAGAAGGTATCAGTATATTATAGGAGTGATAGTATGGGCACAATTATTTTAGCTGGAATTATTTTTTTAGGAGTAGCTAGGGTTGTATATAAGTATGGTGTAAAAAAAGAAAAAACATGCGATTGTTCTTCGGCGGACTGTCCGATAAAAAAGAATTAGCTTAGATAAATAAGGTATCGTTATAGTCCCTTACGTTAATTATTCACGTGAGGGATGCGTTATTTAAAAAGGTAAACGCATAGAAAAATAGGTTTTATATTAAAGGCAGAGGCAAAAAGATTGGATAGGTAAAAATGGATATTTTTCAATTTAGTTATTTCATGAGAGTGGTAGAATCAAGTGGAAGCTTGACATTGGCTTCAAAAAAGCAAATATCTCTTAATCATCGCTTAGTCAAATTATCTCTAACTTTGAAAAATCAAAAAATATTGAAAATATCTTTCTCAAGGCAGGTCAAATCGTTTGGTAAGCTAATAAACTTAAAAGTGTAAAAGAGATACATGTGAAAATACTGAATGACTATAGAAAAGTTGTTTTACCAGAGTTATAGAAGTTAAATAGATAATAAAGTATAAAATACTGAAAATTATTTTCTTTTAATATATTGATAATTGCGAATGATTTCAAAGGAGCGTTTTTATGTCGGAAATAATGTCGTTAAATGAAATGAAGCTATACAAGGGTAGTAGAGATAAGCCGAATGATTTTGATTATTTTTTGGAAAAACAGATTAGACACTTAAATTCTAAAAATGATTATACATTATATAAATGTCATTTTATGATTGATTATGTTGACTGTTACGATTTAACAATACAAATGGAGAATAATTCAAGTACTTATTGCAAGGTATTAAAACCACTTGGTAAAGGTTCATTTTCAGTAGTGTGTCATTTTCATGGTTATCAGGGACAAAGCAGTGATTGATCAGAATATTTCAAATATATATTAGCAAGGTATGCCGTTGTAGCGATGGATGTTAGGGGACAAGTAGACAAGTCAGTTGATGGTAATTACTTTAAAGGAAATACAGTGAAAGGTCACATTGTTCGCGGGATGTCTGACACTCCAAACGATTTATTTTTTAAAGACATTTTTCTCGATGTGTATCGTGTCATAGAGTTAGTATCAACTTTTTATTGGGTAGGTACGTATAATTTAACAACATTAGGTGCGTTACAAGGAGGTGCATTAGCATTAGTAGGTGGGGCTTTGAATAATAAAATAAAAAAAGTTATTACGATCTATCCATTTTTGTCTAACTTTTCTCGTGTGTTAGAACTAGAGCTATCATGTGAACCTTATGATGAGTTATTCCGATATTTTAAATTTAAGGATTATTTTTACATGACTGAACAGAATATTCTGTCTAGTTTGGATTATATAGATGTTAAAAGCTTTTCTAGTTTAATTAATGATGACGTGAAATTAGTGACAGGATTAAGAGATGATATTTGTTTACCATCGACTCAATATGCGATTGTTAATCATTTGAAGATATCATATGAATATATTATCTTACCAGAATATGGACATGAAGCAATAAATGTATTTATGCATGATAAAATAATGAACTTGATTACCGGTGACAAGATAGGAGAACAATAGTATGGATACTAGTAAGCAAATAGAAAAAGGGTTGATAGTGTCTTGTCAGGCATTAGAAAACGACCCTTTACACAGTTTGTTCATTATGTCACGTCAGCGAAAGAATCAGGAGCTGTCGGGATTGGGGCTAATTCGGTGGTGGATATTCAAGCCATACAAGACACAGTTGATTTACCGATAAATGGGATGATTAAAAAAATTTATGAAGATAGTGAGGTATTTATTACTCCTACATTGAAAGAAGTGAGAGCTGTTTGTGCAACGGGTGTAGAAATTGTAGCGATAGATGGAACAACACGAGAACGATCAAATAGTGAAAAGCTTAGTGATATCGTGACAGCTATCAGACAAGAATACCCCAAGACACTTTTGATGGCTGATACAGCTTCTTTAGAAGATGCTAAATATGCGGAAGCTCAGGCGAGTGTATCTATCAAACAGTAGAGGAAAGAAAAGAAGTTCTAGCAAATGTGATGAAAGCTATTTTGAAAAAAAGAGGAATTAATATTGGAAATGTAAGACATCCTTTACCAACAATGACTTTAGAGGATAAAAACATTGTGGAAGAGTCATATCATATGATTCGAGAAGCGATTAAATATGTAGAAACAGTGTAAGTATGATGGAACTAGAAAAATTGACTTTGTAACAATTTTTCTAGTTCTTATTTATTTTTTTTTAGGTATAGTGTAGAATGAATTGGTTCAGTATTTTTTCATAATATTTGGTGAGGTTACTTTTACCAAAGTATATCAATCAAATAAAAATTGATAAACTAACATTATTTAGCCGAATAATATTATATATAGTTATCATCTGACTATAACCTAAAAATACTTACCTATTTTTAGGTTATTATTTTTCACAAGGTTTAAGTTGGAATGAATAGAAAGTTAAAAGATTAGATGTTAGAAAAAATGTCAGTATAAGTTTTATTTCATAGAGAGTCTAGTATAATAAGTTAGCCAAAAGCGCCTCTTGTTAGTAAAAAAGAGAGGCGTTTTTGTTGTCTTTACCTATTTTTTAAAATCTATCTTTTTATTGTCTTGTATAAATTAGTATCGACTATTTTATTTTTGTGAAAAAAATGTTGTATTAATTTATTTAAAAAATCGTTCTATACTTTATTTATCAAAGAAGTAGGAGTGGTAAAGATGAGTCAATGGTTAAACACAATGGGAAAAGTAGCAATTGTTATAGGGGGATCTTCAGGCATTGGAGAAGCAATCGTGAAAGCGTTATTGTCTGAAGGTGTAAAGGTTACCAATTTTGACTTAGCTGAAGGGAAAGAAAAACATGAAAACTTGTTATTTTTACCAGTAGATGTGTCAAACAGAGAACAAGTTGAGTCTGCAGTAGCCAAAGTAGTTGAAACATTTGGACCAGTAGATTGTTTAGTGAATAATGCAGGGATTAATATACCTAGATTGTTAGTTGATGCAAAAGAATCACATAGCGACTATGAATTATCTGACGCGATTTTTGACAAAATGGTTGCAGTAAACCAAAAAGGGAGTTACTTAATGAGTCAAGTTGTTGGTCGTATTTTAGTTGCAAAACAATCAATAATTACTAAAAAGGGTGCCGAAGACCAATTAAAAAGCCTAGAAACGCTGTATTATCAACGTCTAGGCTTTTTATTTATACTATTCCCACTCTACAGTTGCAGGTGGTTTACTTGTAATATCATACACGATACGGTTAACGTGATCAACTTCATTTACGATACGAACTGAGATTTTTTGTAGTAAGTCCCAATCAATACGAGCAAAGTCAGCAGTCATACCATCAATAGATGTAATCGCACGGATACCGATAGTGTAGTCATAAGTACGACCGTCTCCCATAACCCCAACAGAACGGATACCTGGTAAAACAGTAAAGTATTGCCAAATATCACGATCTAAACCAGCATTTGCGATTTCTTCACGTAAGATAGCGTCACTTTCACGCACGATTTCTAATTTTTCTTCAGTAATTTCGCCTAAGACACGGATTCCTAAACCAGGACCTGGGAATGGTTGACGCCATACAATTGAGTCAGGCATGCCAAGTTCAGTACCTAAGGCACGAACTTCGTCTTTAAATAATGTGTTTAATGGTTCAATTAATTTGAACGCCATATCCTCAGGAAGTCCACCAACGTTATGATGTGATTTAATCACTTCAGCTGTGTCAGTTCCACTTTCGATAACATCTGTATAAAGTGTTCCTTGAGCTAAGAATTCAATCCCATCAAGTTTTGCTGCTTCATCATCAAATAAGTAGATAAATTCATTACCGATGATTTTACGTTTTTGTTCAGGGTCAGATACACCCTTTAATTTATCCAAGAAGCGATCTTTTGCATCCACTTTAATGATATTTAAGCCAAATTTTCCACCTAAACTTTCCATTACTTGTTCTGCTTCACCTTTACGTAATAGACCATGATCAACAAAGATACAAGTTAATTGATCCCCAATCGCGCGTTGTAATAATACCCCAACAACACTTGAATCAACCCCACCTGATAAAGCAAGTAAGACTTTTTTATCGCCAACTTGTTCGCGGATTTTAGCAGTTTCAATATCGATAAAGCTATCCATTGACCAATCCCCTTTACATCCACAGATGTCAAAAGCAAATTGACGTAGCATGTCATTACCATTGATTGAATGACGAACTTCTGGATGGAACTGAACAGCATACATTTTTTTCGCATGATTTTCCATAGCGGAGATTGGGCAGTTTTCACTTGTCGCTGTAACAGTAAATCCTTCAGGAACTTCTGTCACTAAATCACCATGACTCATCCAAACTTGTTGTTCTTTTGGTAAAGAATCAAATAAAGTTGATTCAGTTGTTAAAGACAACATAGCTTTACCGTACTCACGGCTGTTAGCTTCAGATACAACGCCACCTAATTTATGTGTCATTAATTGCATACCGTAACAAATACCTAAAATAGGAATCCCTAATTCAAATATTTCTGGATCAATGTTAAAACTTCCTTCATCATAGACACTATTTGGCCCACCAGAGAAAACAATTCCCTTAGGAGCAATTTCTTTGATTTCTGCTGCAGTGATTTTGTGGCTCAATAATTCTGAGAATACACCCAATTCACGAATACGTCGCGTAATTAATTGATTGTACTGGCTACCAAAATCTAACACTATAATCTTTTCCATATCTTTAAGTTCAGATACTTTCGTCACTTACTTCACCTTTTCTTTCTATATATTAATTTTATTAAAACTTACGTAAATAAATTTCATCAATCTCGTGGTTTAGTGCTTTATGTAAAATAACATCTGCACGACTACGAGTTGGCAAAATGAACTCATTGAGGTTTTTTAGATTGACATCTTTCCACACACGACGAGCCATTGCTAATGCATCTTCACGCGGACCATTAGCATATTCATAATAATAATTAGTTTTATCATTTTTTGCAAGAACCAATAAATCTTCAAAGCGTTTTAAATACCAACTTTCAATCAGTTTTGGATCGGCATCAACATAGACTGAAAAGTCGAAGAAGTCACTGATATAAATGTGTTGGTTGGCTGGTGATTGCAAGACGTTAATCCCTTCGACTATTAAGATATCTGGCTGCGAAATTGTTTCAAATTCTCCAGGAATAATATCATAAATCTCATGAGAATAGATAGGAATTTTTAAATTATCTCCACCATTTTTAACAGCATTTAAAAAAGATAGTAATTTTTCCATGTCATAACTCTCAGGAAATCCTTTTTTATTTAAAATACCTTGTTTGGTTAGTTCATCCGTTGAATATAAAAATCCGTCTGTTGTAATCAGTTGGACATGACGTCGCTTAAAAATACGGGAGAGCATCATTTGTAACAAACGAGCTGTCGTACTTTTTCCAACAGCTACACTACCGGCAACCCCAATAATAAAGGGAGAGGAAGGTAAAAATTTTTGCATAAATAATCCTTTACTAAGATGGAGGGATTCGTACTCTTTCATATAAATATTGATTAAATGAGTTAGCGGAATATAAATATCTTGCACATCTTGTAATGAGATAGTGTCATTATAGCTTTTAATTTGTTGTAGTTCTTCATCTGTTAGAGGCGCTGTTCCATTACGATAAAAGCTTTGCCATTCATCACGAGTTAAATGATAGAAATTCGTTTTTTCATCCATAAACAGTATCCTCTACTTGTTATCTTCAATCAAATTGGGTAATTGTTGAGTGATATATTGACCTAATTCTTTATTAAATGACAATTCTCTTAATCTATTTTCGCGTCTTTTTTTGTATCCTTTATGAATCATTTTTTCTTCAATAGATTCAGGTATAATCGTAGGAACGCTTGTAAATGTCTCATCCACTTTTACGACAACAAACGTCATAAAACATGTTGCAGCTAAATAGTGTTGTCCTGTGTTTAAGTCTTCGCCAGTTACTTTGACAAAAACTTCCATCGATTTTTTTCCTGTACCTGAAACATATGCTTCAACCGTTACAGCATCATTTTCATAGATTGGATGTAAAAAATCTAAACTATCTGTTGAGGCAGTCATTGTTGGAATACGGCAATGACGCGATACAGCGATAGAAGCCGTGTCGTCAATTAACGCCATCAATTTCCCTCCAAATAACGCACCAAACGAGTTAAGATCATTTGGAAAAACGCGATGTGTTTGGATAGCGTAAGACTCTTTACATTTTTTTTCGTTAGGTAATGGTACAAACACGTTAAAAACTCCTTTTTCGTGGTATGATATTATAAAGTCTAACTGATTATATCATAGATAAACGCTGAGATAAGGAAATGAGGTTTGAAAGATGAAAAAAATCATATTATTTGGTGATAGTATCACAGCTGGCTATAGAAATGGTGAAATTGATATTGTATTGAATACTAAAATTAAGCGACTACTCAATACTAAAATAGAAATTATTAATGCTGGTATTCCTGGTGATACAACTAAAGGAGCGTTAAGTCGGTTTAAAGAACATGTTATTTTTTATGAACCAGATATTGTGACCATCTTTTTTGGTGCTAATGATGCTGAAAAACGTTCAGGTATTTCATTATTACAATATGAAGAGAATTTAACTTATTTAGTGGAACAGATTGGGGCAAAAAAGGTCGTACTGATTGGCCCACCTTATGCCCATCAAATGATGTATCGTGATGAACGTCCTTTAGTTGAATTAATGCAATATAATAATGCGGCTCAACGTGTTGCGAAAACATTTAATATTCGTTATATTGATATACTAAAAGAGATGATTGTTTCAGAAGCTCCAACGCGTTTTTTAGAACCAGACGGGCTTCATTTCTCAGATGAGGGTTATGATTTGTTAGCAAAATTAATAGTAGAAACAATTAAAGAAAGAGTGTGAAAAAATGAGTGCCCATTATTATACGCATAAACCAGAAACGGCTCATGATAGAAAAACATGGACATACCCATTATTAGGTGAAACATATCAATTTGTAACGGATAGTAATGTGTTTTCAAGAAATACAGTGGACTTTGGGTCACGTCTTTTAATAGAAGCTTTTTCAGATGAAGATATCCCTAGAGGAGAAATTTTAGATGTCGGTTGTGGATATGGTCCTATTGGTTTATCTTTGGCTCATTCAACCAAACGAGTTGTTCATATGGTTGATGTGAATGAAAGAGCAATGGAATTAGCTAAGGAAAATGCTAGTTTAAATAAAATTGAAAATATTGAAGTATATGAATCAAGCGTTTATGAGAATGTAACAAAAAAAGATTTTGCAGCGATTGTAAGTAATCCACCAATACGTGCTGGAAAAAAAATTGTTCATAGTATTATTGAAGGAGCTAAGGAACATTTACAACAAAAAGGTACTTTAACGATTGTTATTCAGAAAAAACAAGGTGCACCAAGTGCAAAGAAAAAGATGGAAGAAGTCTTTGGACAAGTTGAAGTAGTGACGAGTTCGAAAGGATATTATATTTTCAAAAGTTATAAATCATAAAAATAAAACACGAACATTGAATTATAAGAAACAGTATTCAAAAACGATTAAACGAACGGTTTGCATATGCATAGGAAAAAAGTGGGATAAAAAAAGTATAGAAAATCATTATAATGAAATTGCAGTTCCGTTTAGTGATGGTTTATTATAAAACTTATTGACCTTTTATGTCTATAAGGAAGACCAAGTGTTTGGAACACTATACAAGTATGGGTAAGGGCATACAAGTTAATGGTTTAAATATAATGAAAACAAAATAACATTTAATGGCTTATCTAATGTCTGTTAAGGGGAATGCATTTAGAAAGCATATTGGAACGCCAGTCTTGAATAATTAACTCATGTAATTGTTTTTTGTAGGGGAAAAATAGTTACGGGTCAGTTTGTTATGAGGGATTGTTTTATGGGGGAGAGGCTAGAAGAAATTCTAGCTTTTTTTTATTTTATTTTTATGTTGACATTTTTACTTTTATAGGCTAAAATGGTTAGTTGCAGAAACCTTTATGTTTTAAATGTGAAAGGTGATGAAATATTGTCCATCAGCCTTTATTTTATAGGAAAACAAAGATAGATAGACCATATCGAGATATGTTCACCATCTATTTTTGGTTTTTTTTTACTTTAAAACAGATAAGTAATGAAATTGTTATATTTTTTTAACATTTGTAACATAAGGTATTTTTGAAAAAACTCAGAGGGGTGACTAATTTGGTTGGACACGTAGTGAAATACGGAAAACACCGAGAAAGACGTAGCTATTCTAGGATTAGTGAAGTACTAGAATTGCCAAACTTAATTGAAATTCAAACTGATTCTTATAAGTGGTTTTTAGATGAAGGTTTGCGCGAAATGTTTGAGGACATTATGCCAATTACAGATTTTAGTGATAAATTATCATTAGAATTTGTCGATTACGAAATGAAAGAACCAAAGTATACAGTTGAGGAAGCTCGTGCGCATGATGCTAACTACTCAGCTCCTATCCACGTAACATTACGTTTGGATAATCAAGTGACAGGAGAAATCAAGTCACAAGAAGTGTTCTTTGGAGATTTCCCGCTAATGACAGAGATGGGAACATTTATTATCAATGGTGCTGAGCGTGTAGTGGTATCACAGTTAGTAAGATCACCCGGAGTTTATTTCAATGAGAAGAAAGAAAAAAATGGACATGAGGGGTTTGGAACAACTGTTATTCCTAACCGTGGTGCATGGTTAGAACTTGAAACAGACGCGAAAAACCTTTCTTATGCTCGTATTGATAGAACAAGAAAAATTCCTTTAACAGTATTAGTTAGAGCATTAGGATTTGGTTCAGATACGACTATTACAGAAATTTTTGGTGAAAGCGAAAGTTTACAATTAACAATTGAAAAAGATATTCATAAAAATTCTAGCGATTCTCGTACGGAAGAAGCTTTAAAAGATGTTTATGAAAGACTTCGTCCAGGCGAGCCAAAGACTGCTGAAAGTTCAAGAAACTTATTGAACTCTCGTTTCTTTGATCCAAAACGTTACGACTTAGCAGCAGTTGGTCGTTACAAAGTAAATAAAAAATTAAGCCTTAAAACACGTTTGTTAAACCAAACGTTAGCTGAAACATTAGTTGATCCTGAAACAGGAGAAATCCTTGTAGAAAAAGGAACAGTTATCACGCATACAGTGATGGACGAGCTAGAAAAACATTTAGACAACGGATTAAACAACGAAACATACTATCCAAGTGAAGATGGCGTTGTCACTGAACCAATGACTGTTCAAGTTATTAAAGTTGTGTCACCAAAAGATCCTGAACGTGTTGTAAACGTGATTGGAAATGGCCAACTTGATGCAGACGTTCGTACGATTCGTCCTGCTGATATCGTGGCTACAATCAGTTATTTCTTAAACTTAATGGAAGATATTGGAAAAGTAGATGATATTGACCATTTAGGAAACCGTCGTATTCGTTCGGTTGGTGAGTTATTACAAAATCAATTCCGTATCGGGTTATCTCGTATGGAACGTGTGGTTCGTGAAAGAATGTCTATCCAAGACACTGAAACATTAACACCACAACAATTGATTAACATTCGTCCGGTTGTGGCTTCAATGAAAGAATTCTTTGGTTCTTCTCAGTTATCACAATTCATGGATCAAACTAATCCATTAGGTGAGTTGACGCATAAACGTCGTCTATCAGCTTTAGGACCTGGTGGTTTAACACGTGACCGTGCTGGATATGAAGTTCGTGACGTGCATTACTCACATTATGGTCGTATGTGTCCGATTGAAACGCCTGAGGGACCAAACATTGGGTTAATCAATAGTTTATCAAGTTATGCGAAAGTAAATAAATACGGCTTCATCGAAACACCATATCGTCGTGTTGACCGTGAAACGAAACGTGTTACAGAACATATTGATTACTTAACAGCTGACGAGGAAGACCATTACATGGTAGCGCAAGCGAACTCTCCATTAAATGAAGATGGTACATTTGCTGAAGATGTTGTAATGGCCCGTATTCAAAGTGAAAACTTGGAAGTTTCAGTAGATAAAGTGGACTACATGGACGTTTCACCTAAACAAGTAGTTGCGGTAGCGACAGCGTGCATTCCTTTCTTGGAAAACGATGACTCTAACCGTGCGCTTATGGGAGCGAACATGCAACGTCAGGCAGTACCTTTGATTCAACCACGTTCTCCACTTGTTGGAACAGGTATGGAATACAAAGCTGCCCATGACTCAGGAGCAGCACTTCTATGTAAACATGATGGTGTCGTTGAGTACGTTGATGCACGTGAAGTACGTGTTCGTCGTAATGACGGTGCTTTAGATAAATATAATGTGATTAAATTCCACCGTTCAAATGCTGGTACAAGTTATAACCAACGCCCAATTGTTAGAAAAGGTGAAATCGTTGAAAGAGGCGATACATTAGCTGACGGTTCTTCTATGGAAGAAGGGGAAATGGCGTTAGGACAAAATGTTTTAGTAGCTTTCATGACTTGGGAAGGTTACAACTATGAAGATGCGATTATTATGAGTCGCCGATTAGTTAAAGATGATGTGTACACATCCATTCATATTGAAGAATATGAATCAGAAGCACGTGACACAAAATTAGGACCTGAAGAAATTACTCGTGAGTTACCAAACGTTGGGGAAGATGCACTTAAAAACTTAGACGAAATGGGTATTATCCGTATCGGTGCTGAAGTAAAAGATGGTGATCTGCTTGTTGGTAAAGTCACTCCTAAAGGGGTAACAGAATTATCAGCAGAAGAGCGTCTGTTACATGCAATCTTCGGAGAAAAAGCTCGTGAAGTTCGTGATACATCTCTACGTGTTCCACATGGTGGGGGCGGTATTGTTCATGATGTTAAAATCTTTACTCGTGAAGGCGGAGATGAGTTATCTCCAGGGGTTAACATGTTAGTTCGTGTGTACATCGTTCAAAAACGTAAAATTCATGAAGGGGATAAAATGGCTGGTCGTCATGGTAATAAAGGGGTAGTATCTCGTATTATGCCAGAAGAAGATATGCCATTCTTACCAGATGGGACACCAGTTGATATCATGTTAAACCCATTAGGGGTACCTTCTCGTATGAACATTGGACAAGTATTAGAGTTGCATTTAGGTATGGCAGCTCGCTCATTAAACATCCATGTTGCAACACCGGTATTTGATGGGGCAAATGAAGAAGATGTATGGAGTACTGTTGAAGAAGCAGGACTTGCTCGCGACGCTAAGACTGTTCTTTATGATGGACGTACAGGTGAACCATTCGATAACCGTATTTCTGTAGGTGTAATGTACATGCTGAAACTTGCTCACATGGTTGATGATAAGTTACATGCTCGTTCTATTGGACCTTACTCACTAGTTACACAACAACCACTTGGTGGTAAAGCACAATTTGGTGGACAACGTTTTGGAGAGATGGAAGTTTGGGCTCTTGAAGCATACGGAGCTGCTTACACTTTACAAGAAATCTTGACTTATAAATCAGATGACGTTGTAGGTCGTGTGAAAACTTACGAATCTATCGTTAAAGGTGAACCAATTCAAAAACCAGGTGTTCCTGAATCATTCCGCGTACTTGTTAAAGAGTTACAAGCTTTAGGATTAGACATGCGAGTATTAGATGCAGACGATCAAGAGATTGAATTACGTGATATGGATGATGAGGACGATGATTTGATTACTGTTGATGCCTTAGCAAAATATGCGAAAGAGCAAGAAGAAAAAGCATTAGCAGAAAAATCGTTGAAAGATGCACAAGAAAACCAAGAATAATCCAGCTGAATTATTCTGACAGACAAAGAAACGGAGGGACATCTTTTGATCGATGTAAATAAATTTGAAAGTATGCAAATTGGACTAGCTTCTTCTGAAAAAATTAGAAGCTGGTCATATGGTGAAGTGAAAAAACCAGAGACAATAAACTACCGTACTTTAAAACCAGAACGTGATGGTCTTTTCTGCGAGCGTATTTTCGGTCCTACTAAGGACTGGGAATGTGCTTGTGGTAAATATAAACGTATCCGTTATAAGGGAATCGTTTGTGACCGCTGTGGGGTTGAGGTAACACGTTCTAAAGTTCGTCGTGAACGTATGGGTCATATCGAACTTGCAGCTCCAGTAACACATATTTGGTATTTTAAAGGGATTCCTAGTCGTATGGGTCTTGTATTAGATATGAGTCCTAGAGCGCTAGAAGAAATCATTTATTTTGCTTCTTATGTGGTAACAGATCCAGGTGACACTAACTTAGAATTAAAACAACTCCTAACTGAACGTGAATACCGTGAAAAACGTCAGCAATATGGCCAAGCATTTAAAGCTGGTATGGGTGCTGAAGCAATCAAGCGTTTATTAGAACAAGTTGATTTAGAAAAAGAAGTCGCTGAATTAAAAGAAGAATTGAAAAAAGCGTCTGGACAAAAAAGAACGCGTGCTATTCGTCGTTTAGATATCTTAGAAGCATTCCGTACATCAGGAAATGATCCTGACTGGATGGTAATGGATGTTGTACCAATTATCCCGCCAGATTTACGCCCGATGGTTCAATTAGAAGGTGGACGTTTTGCAACAAGTGATTTGAACGACTTATACCGTCGTGTCATTAATCGTAATAACCGTTTGAAACGTTTATTAGACTTAAATGCACCAGGAATTATCGTTCAAAATGAAAAACGTATGCTTCAAGAAGCGGTAGATGCGTTGATCGATAATGGTCGTCGAGGCCGTCCAGTTACTGGACCAGGTAACCGTCCACTTAAATCGTTATCTCATATGTTGAAAGGGAAACAAGGTCGTTTCCGTCAAAACTTATTAGGTAAACGTGTTGACTACTCAGGCCGTTCAGTTATCGTTGTTGGACCTTTCTTAAAAATGTATCAATGTGGGTTGCCAAAAGAAATGGCAATTGAATTATTCAAACCATTTGTGATGCATGAATTAGTTAAGCGTGAAATTGCAAGCAACATAAAAAATGCAAAACGCCAAATCGAACGTCAAGAAGATGCTGTTTGGGATGTATTAGAAGATGTGATTAAAGAACATCCTGTATTACTTAACCGAGCACCGACGCTACATAGACTTGGTATCCAAGCTTTTGAGCCAGTTTTAGTTGAAGGACGCGCAATTCGTCTTCACCCATTAGTATGTGAGGCTTACAATGCCGATTTCGATGGGGACCAAATGGCGGTTCACGTTCCATTAAATGAAGAAGCTCAAGCTGAAGCACGTATGTTAATGCTTGCTGCTCAAAATATCCTTAATCCAAAAGATGGTAAACCAGTTGTTACACCATCTCAAGATATGGTCCTTGGTAACTACTACTTAACAATGGAAGAGTCAGGACAAATTGGTGAAGGAATGATTTTCCGTGATTTAGACGAAGTTGTTTTAGCATGGAGAAATGGTTGTGTCCACTTACATACTCGTATTGGTTTACAAACAAGCTCAATGCCTGAGAAACCATTTACAGAGTGGCAGCGTGAACGTATTTTAACAACAACTGTTGGTAAAGCAATCTTTAATGAGATTATGCCTCCAGAATTCCCTTACTTAAATGAACCAACTGATTATAACTTGACAGTTCAAACACCTGATAAATACTTTGTTGAAGCTGGATCAGACATTCCTGCATTCATCAAAGAACAACCAGAAGTTGGACCATTCAAGAAGAAAAATCTTGGTAATATTATCGCTGAAGTCTTCAAACGTTTCAAAATTACTGAAACATCTAAAATGTTAGATAGAATGAAAGACTTAGGTTACAAACATTCTACTTATGCAGGTATGACTGTAGGGATTGCCGATATCGTTGTTTTACATGAAAAACAAGCAATGATTGAAGAAGCACATGACCAAGTAGAAAAAGTAACAAAACAATTCCGTCGTGGTTTAATCACAGATGACGAGCGTTATGAACGAGTTATTGGTATTTGGAATGCAACAAAAGATGCTATTCAAGCAAAATTAATGGAAAGTTTAGATGCACGTAACCCAATCTTCATGATGAGTGATTCTGGGGCCCGTGGTAACATCTCCAACTTTACTCAGTTAGCTGGTATGCGTGGACTTATGGCCGCTCCTAATGGTCGTATCATGGAGTTACCTATCGTATCTAACTTCCGTGAAGGGTTAACCGTCTTAGAAATGTTTATCTCGACTCACGGTGCTCGTAAAGGTATGACCGATACAGCCCTTAAGACAGCCGATTCAGGTTACTTAACTCGTCGTTTAGTTGATGTGGCTCAAGATGTCATCATTCGTGAAACTGACTGTGGAACTGACCGTGGTTTAGATATTTCGGTGATGAAAGAAGGAAACGAAGTCATTGAGACTCTTGAAGAGCGTATGTTAGGTCGTTATACACGTAAATCAGTGATTCATCCTGAAACAAAAGAAGTGATTGTTGGTGCGAATGAAATCATTACAGAAGACATTGCAAAACAAATAGTTGATGCAGGTATTGAACAAATTACGATTCGTTCAGTCTTCACATGTAATACAAAACATGGTGTATGTAAACATTGTTATGGCCGTAACTTAGCGACTGGTTCTGAAGTTGAAGTTGGAGAAGCAGTTGGTACCATTGCTGCCCAATCAATCGGTGAGCCTGGTACTCAGTTAACCATGCGTACATTCCATACGGGTGGGGTTGCCGGAGACGATATTACTCAAGGTTTACCTCGTATCCAAGAGATTTTTGAAGCACGTAATCCTAAAGGACAAGCTGTTATCTCTGAAGTAGCTGGTGAAGTCATCGAAATTACAGAAGATCAAGCGGATCGTACAAAAGAAGTGATAGTAAAAGGTACAACAGATACAAGAACATATTCTGTGCCTTATACTTCTCGTATGAAAGTTGCTGAAGGTGATATTATTGACCGTGGTACTCCATTAACAGAAGGATCAATTGATCCAAAACAATTATTAACAGTTAAAGATGTATTAGCTGTTGAAAATTATCTGCTTAAAGAAGTACAAAAAGTTTATCGTATGCAAGGGGTAGAAATCGGAGATAAACACGTTGAGGTTATGGTTCGTCAAATGTTACGTAAAGTAAGAGTTATGGATCCAGGTGATTCAGATATCTTACCAGGCACACTAGTTGATATTAGTGAATTTAAAGACCGCAACTACAACACACTTGTTTCTGGTGGAACACCTGCAACTGGCCGTCCAGTCTTGTTAGGTATCACTAAGGCCTCACTTGAAACAAACAGTTTCTTATCTGCTGCATCATTCCAGGAAACAACTCGTGTCTTGACAGATGCTGCAATTAGAGGTAAAAAAGACCACTTACTTGGATTGAAAGAAAATGTTATCATTGGTAAAATCATTCCAGCTGGTACTGGTATGGCGAAATACCGTAACATGGAACCAAAAGAAGTGGGTGTAGCAAGTGAAAATGTGTATAGTATCAGTGATATTGAAGCACAAATGGCTGCTGCAGAAGCGTTAAAAAATCAAGAATAAATTCTATCACTAGCATAAGTCTATTTGACTTATGCTAGTTTTTTTATCGAGTCGGTTATCATTTCGTGTTAAACTTAGTCTATCAAAATAAAAAATGAGGCGAGTATGATGAAAAAATGGGTAGCATTATTGTTATTATCTTTAGTGTTGGTTGGTTGTAGTCAAAACTCAAATAATGACGAGACGGAAATTAGTCAAACTAGTTCTAGTGAAGAAGCTAGTCAATCAACAACAAAACAAAGTTCAACGACAGAAATATCTGAACAGAGTTCAACTACATCTGAAGAGACAAACCAAAATGGTTCTGGTGAAACAACTCTATCAAAAGAGATGTTTTATCAAACTGGCGTGTTACAAAACATAAATCAGCAATTTTTAAATTGGGCAAGTGATAGAGCGAAGGTGGGCGGTATGGCTGTTACATCTGAGTTTTTTGATCACGGAGCAGCAGGTCGAGGAGATTGGTTTGCTGTAACACCAGATGGACTAGCTATGGCACAAGATCTGGAAAATCCTGGCTATGATTTTTTCCCGCTTCATGTCGTAGGTGGTGTAACATTTTATTATTCGACTAATGGTATTCTTGGAGCCACAAATGAGCGTCAACAAAGTTCATTTGCAGCTGGATTTAGTGAAGTAGCTGATACCACTAAACCAATTGTTAAGTATATTCTATGTGATAATGGTATGATTTATGAGTTAAAAAGTAATGTATCATTATCAACTGGTTTTAATGAAGCAAGCGATGAAGGAACTATTCCAAGAAGCCAAATTAATGTAAAAGAGTTTAGTTATTCAGAAGATGTGGATGCAATCAGTGAATTACAACGTATAATATCAATAGTAAATAAATAAGGAGAACAACATGACATTTGAAAAAATACTACCAGAATTAAAAACAGGAAAAAAAGTGATTAGAAAAGGTTGGGGCGGTTTTGAGTTATATGTCACACTTGTGTCAGGAAAAACATATGATGACTGTCCCGTGACTGATTATTTTTTAATTAAAACAAGTGATGAAGGTTTTTCAAGTTTTGCGCCAACTGTGTGCGATATCTTAGCAGATGATTGGGAGATAGTAGATTAATGAATTCTATTAATTATACAGAGTTTAAAGGAAAAGTAGTCTTTGTCACAGGAGTGGCATCTGGTATAGGTAAAGAACAAGCTCGTTTATTTTTAGAACAAGGAGCATATGTGTTTGGCTTTGATAAAGAAGAAATAGAAAAACAATACTCAAAATATTTTACTTTTTTTAAAGGTGATGTCACTAAAAAAGATGATTTGGAGCAAGCAGTTAGTGAGTGCCTAGCCAAGTATCCCAAAATAGATATATTATTAAATACTGCTGGTAAATTGGATGAGTTTAAGCCATTGAATGAAACATCTGAGGAACTATGGGATAATATTTATGAAACGAACGTGAAAAGTTATTTTCGACTGACTAAATTAATATTACCAATGATGTTAGAACAACAAGGTGGTACGATTATCAATATGGCGTCTATCGCTGGGTTAATTGGTGGTGGTGGTGGAGTTAGTTACACCATGTCAAAACATGCTATCGTTGGATTTACAAAACAATTGGCTTTAGATTATGCTGAACAAGGGATTCATGTGGTTGGGGTTGCACCAGGAGCAATCAAAACGCCAATGAATGCAGCTGATTTTTCAGGGGATGGACACATGGCTAAATGGGTAGCAGATGAAACACCTTGTAAACGGTGGGCATCTCCTGAAGAAGTGGCTCAGTTAACCCTTTTTTTAGCAAGTCAAGCATCATCTTATATACAAGGAAGTATAGTTCCAATTGATGGTGGATGGATGACACAATAGGATTGTTTTTTTGTAGAAAAAGTGTATCCTATTAATTAGCGGGTTTTCGCACTACAACACTTCGTTGGGAAATATTTCTCACATCCTTTGGTTGTAGTTATTAGCAAGGTAATTCCTTGTAAAGGAGAAATGTAAATGGAAAATAAAAAAGAACAATCTGCTGTGGCGTCTTGGACAACACAAGATACAGCAAAAATGGCCATTGTGGCAGGATTGTATGTTGTAGTGACGTTAGTGTTATCGGTCATTAGTTTTGGTGCGATCCAGTTAAGATTATCTGAAATGTTTAATTATTTGTCACTTTATAACAAACGCTATATAGTTGCTGTGACATTAGGTGTGGCGATAGCCAATGCTTTTTCACCATTAGGAATTATTGATGTATTGGTTGGAAGTATTAGTACGTTTCTAGTATTGGTCATCAATTATGCCATCACGAAACGTATCAACAATATGAAAATAAAAATGGTTGTAACAGCTATGACGTTTGCGATATCTATGTTTACTGTTGCAGGACAACTCACAGTATTATATAATTTACCATTTTTCTATAACTGGCTAATTATTGGCTTAGGAGAACTATTTTCGATGATAGTTGGTGGGGTTATGATATACTGGATGAGTAAAAAAATTGATTTTACTAAATAAACAAACCTCTATGATTGATATTGCTCAATCATAGAGGTTTTTAATTTATTTAACGTAGTCTTCTGTTAATTCTAAGAAAGTATTAACGTCTTGAATCATCATATCAATTCCAGCTTGCCAGAATTCACTTGATGTTAAGTCAACACCTAAATGTTTTTTGGCTAATTCTTCAGTTGTCATTGACGCTGTATCACGTAATAAAGCGATATAGTCATCTTCAAATGATGTTCCTTGTTTTTGAGCGAAGGCATAAATACCTAAGCTGAACAGGTAACCAAATGTGTATGGGAAGTTGTAGAATGGCACATCATCAATATAGAAGTGCAGTTTACTTGCCCAGAAATGTGGATGATAAGAATTCAATGAATCACAGTAGCTTTCTTTTTGAGCAGCGACCATTAAATCAGTGATTTCTGTATCTGTTAAGACTTTTTCTTTTCGTTCAGTATAGAAATTATTTTCAAAAATGAAACGTGCGTGAATGTTCATAAACATCGCTGTGGCGTTTTGCATTTTAATATCAAGTAAATTGATTTTTTCTTCGGTTGATTTAGCTTGTTTAAGCGTTGCGTCAGCGACAATCAGTTCGGCAAAAGTACTAGCTGTTTCGGCTACGTTCATGGCGTAATCTTGACTAACGGATGGTAAATCCCACATCACGTGTGAATGGAAAGCATGTCCTAATTCATGAGCTAATGTAGAGACTTCGTTGATTGATTCACCGTATGTCATGAAGATACGAGATTCTTCATTTTCTGGTAATCCAGTACAATAACCACCTGGACGTTTACCTGGTCTATCTTCTGCTTCAATCCAACTTTTTTCAAAGGCCATTTTAGCAAAGTCAGCCATTTTAGGACTAAATTTATTGAAATTTTCAATAATAAAATCAGCTGCTTCATTGAATGTGTAACGTTTTTCTTCAAACTCACCTAAAATAACAGGTGCATCTTGATCTTGCCAATCCATTTTTTCTTTACCAAATAATTGTGCTTTACGAGTTAAGAAATCAACGAATGGTTGTTTGTTTGCAGCGATTGTTCCCCACATAGCATCCAATGTTTCTTTTTTCATACGGTTATACTCTAATGGAATTTGCAAATGATCAGTGATACCATGTAGTTTGTTATTTGTTAATCGGAATCCGTCTAAATGATTTAAGGTATCTGCAAAAAGTGGTGCATAATTTGCCCAAGTTGTTTCCCATGTATCAAACAAACGTTGTCTAACATCTTTATCAGCGTCCCCCATCATGCGGTTAAAAGCTTGACCTGCTGAAAGATACGTTGTTTTACCATCTTCTTCAAATGGAAATTGGATGTTTGCTACAATTGTGTCGTAGTGAGAGCTCCAAGCATTGAATCCATCTGTTGATAATTGGTTAATAACTGACTCTTCATTTTCACTTAATAAGCGTTTGCTTTGTTCACGAGCTTCTGTTAAATTAAAAGCCACGCCTTGTTTTTTTGCAAAGTCAGAATGAAGAAGTGTGTTCCAAGTATCAGTTGAAAGGTTAGTTAGTTTCTTATTAAATAAGACATTAGCGTTTTTAAAACCAGTCAATTTAGTCAATAAACCAGCTAATACACTACCAGCTTTTTTATTGTTTACATCTGCAGATTGAATGGCATTGACAAAACTAATTGTTTGCCCAAATCCTTTAGATAGTTTTTCTTGAACAGTCATGATTGCCTCAAATGTTTGAAAATCAGGCGCATCTGTTTCTGGATTCCAGTCTGTGACAAGTGATTGGTATTCTGTAATCTCGTCATCTAGTAATAATAGGCGTTGTTCTAATTCTTTTGAGTCAATACCTCCGTTAAAAATTGAATCTAAATCCCATGTTATTGAATATGTCATTTTATCTGACTCCTTTCATTATGGTTATATTATACCCTATACTATTAAAAAACAATGATAAAAAAGCAAAAAAATCTAAGATTGGAGAAGTTCATTATGAAAAGTAAATTAAGTCAACCTAAAGTGTATACTGCAATCGCGATTGTGATTATGATTATTTTATTTTATAGTTCATCAAAAACCTATACAGAGCAAAGTTCTGTTCCGCTACTTCAAAAGTGGTTGCAAAGTGAGCCATTTGCATCAAAACTTCAAGGAATAATGTTTAATTATGGTGACAGTGAAGTCAGTATTCGAGCAATGGGTTATTTTAAATTTGTTGAATTTTTTATCCGAAAAGCCGCTCATTTTTTTACATTTTTTATTCTAGGGGGAAGTTTGTTTTTAGTGTTACATTCTAAATTAAAGCAATCAATTTGGAGTTTGTTTTTTGCGTGGTTTAGTGCGACAGGTTATGCAGCAATGGATGAGTTTCATCAAATGTTAACAGGTGATAGAACGCCGTTGTTTCAAGATGTGATGCTTGATAGCATGGGAGCATTAACAGCTTGTGTGATGTTAGTAATTTATTTTGAATTTGGTCGCAAACAGTCAAAATAGGTGAGGTCTCTTTTTTAATCAACTTATGATAAAATGGTATTATATGTTTAATATTATGCTAGAAAGCGGGGAATTGAAATGGCAGGACATTCAAAATGGAATAACATTAAGAATAGAAAAGGAGCACAGGATGCTAAACGGGGTAAAGTGTTTCAAAAATTATCACGTGAAATCTATATGGCAGCAAAAAGTGGTGGTCCAGATCCGTCTTCTAACCCTTCGCTGAGATTAGTGTTAGATAAAGCAAGAACTGCGAATATGCCAAATGATAATATTCAACGTGCAATCAAAAAGGCAACAAGTGCTGGTGAAGGTGAAAATTATGATGAAGTAGTTTATGAAGGTTATGGCCCAGCAGGTGTGGCCATTTTAGTTCATGCTTTAACAGATAATCGTAACCGAACGTCAACTAACGTACGTGTTGCATTTAATAAAAATGGTGGTTCTCTAGGGGAATCTGGTTCTGTCTCTTATATGTTTGATCGAAAAGGCTACATTGTGATTGAAAGAGAAGGACTAGATGTAGATGAAGACACTATGATGCTAAGTGTGCTAGAAGCTGGTGGTGATGATATAGAAGTATCAGAGGAAGTATTTGAAATTTATACTGATCCAAGTGCATTCACAGCAGTACGAGATGAATTAGAAAAAGAGTATACGTTAGCACAAGCAGAATTAACTATGGTGCCACAAACACTTGTTGCATTGAGTGAATCAGATAAAGAAACATTAGAGAAGATTGTTGATATTTTAGAAGATGATGATGATGTTTCAGAGGTATTCACATCTGCAGACATGTAGCAATAAAGCAAAAAACAACTAGAAAAAATTCTGGTTGTTTTTTTTTTGGTTTTTTCAGAGTATTTTTTTAAAAAAGCAAATATTAAAGATGAGAAAGGAAAAAAATATGAAAAAACTAGCTAAAAAATTATTGGAAGTTGGTTATAAAAACCAAGTGAGTGATTTGTATATTCTCCCTAAAACTTCATCAATGTATGACGTATCATTTCGGAAGCATCATGATATGACAAGTTATGATTTATTATCTTATAAAACAGCTGAACAATTAATTTTATATTTTAAATATCTTGCAGGAATGGATATTGCCGAAAAGCGTAAAGTTCAGATGGGTGGAACGACTATTAAAGTTAAAAAAGAAACCTTTCGGATTCGATTATCTGTTGTAGGTGATTTCTTGAATCGTGAAACACTTGTGATTCGTTTTTTATACCCGATGTCGAGTAAAAGTCTTCAGTTTGTTGATAATAATCAAATTGAAAAAATAAAAAAACAAATTACACGCAATGGCTTATTCTTATTTTCTGGTCCTACAGGTTCGGGAAAATCAACTACGATGCATTTATTGATGCAATACTTAATTCATCAGGAAAAAAAACATATTATCACGATAGAGGATCCAGTGGAAATAGAGGATACAGATTGTCTCCAATTTCAAGTCAATGAAAAAATCGGTTTAACGTATCAGGAGCTGATTAAGGTATGTTTACGACATCGACCAGATTGCTTGATGATAGGAGAAATAAGAGATACAGAAACAGCACAAATGGCTATGAGAGCAGCTTTAACGGGACATTTAGTCTTTTCAACTATACATGCTAAAAACAGGAAAGGAGTTGAGGAAAGATTAATCGAATTAGGGATTCCTAGAGAAGAAATGAATCAAAGTGTACAAGGAATTGTCTATCAAGAGATGTTACCGTTAACATCAGGAAAAAATTATGGAGTGTTATATGACATGTTTTATAAAGAAGGAGAAGATGAGTGGGAAAAAAGTTTACAAAAAGCCTATTATGAAAAGAAAATCACACAAAAAACTTATCAAATCTATAAAAATTAAACCGTATAATCATCAAGAAAAATATGAGTTTATCTATCTATTAGGTAATTTGTTAGAAAATGGGTTTAGTTTGGAACAAAGTATTCAATTCATGAAGACTATTTCTTTCAAACAAGGGAAACAATTGAATTATATTGAAAGAAAACTACTAAAAGGTGAGTCTTTAGCGAAGTGTTTACTGGGAGTAGGTTTTTCAAAAGAACAGTTAGCGCCAATTAAATTCTCAGAAGTTCATGGGGATTTAGTTGGAACATTAAAGAGAATGTCTTCACAAATGAAAGAACGACAAAAGCAGCGAAAAGAAATGATAAAAGTATTAAGCTATCCTATTTTGTTATTAATCTTTTTAATAGGGATAATTATTGGAATGAAGTGGGTGATATTGCCGCAGCTTTCAGAACTATCACAAGATCCTGCGACACCATCGATGTTTAGTTTGATTGATAAGGGATTGAAATATGGCCTATTTTTCATTAGTACTTTGATATTATCTGGGTATTTAGTAGTAAACCAGTTAAATCGATATTCGCAAATAAAGAAACTGATGCTTTATGCTCGATTACCTGTTATTGGAAAACTTTTAACCAGTTACTATACATCATTGTTTGCAACTGAATGGGGGAACTTATTATCACAAGGAATGGAATTTAAAGAGGTTGTATTGGTTATGCAACAAAAAGGGTATTCACAATTAATGCAAGAGATGTCAAAAGAAATAAAAATAAAATTGGAACAAGGTATTTTTATTGATGAACCGATTAGCCAATGGCGTTTTTTGAAACCAGAACTGACGTGGCTTATTAGACAAGGTGAAATTCATGGGAGACTTGGACAAGAATTAACCATTTTTGGCGAACGAGAGTGGGAGAATTTTATGACAGAATGTGAGAAAAAGATTCAATTGCTTCAACCAATAACTTTTTTAATCATTGCCATATTAATTGTGTCCGTTTATGGCTCATTATTATTGCCAATATATAATGGAATGGGGGATTTTTATTGAAACTATTACAGAAACTAAAAAAGAAGAATGATGGATTTACGTTACTGGAAATGTTGATCGTATTACTAGTTATTGCTGTATTAATTATTTTATTTGTACCAAATCTTTCTAAACAACAAGCTAGTATTAATAAACAAGGTGATGATGCTTTAAGTAAAGTCATTCAAACGCAAACAGAAATGTATTATTTAGATAATAATGAAAGACCAAAAGACTTAAATGAGTTAGTACAAGGTGGGTATATTTCAAAAGACCAAAAAGATAAGGCAGAAAAAATAGGCATTAAAGTTGAGTAATGATGGGTTTACTTTATGGGAATGCCTATGTGTGTTGCTTATTATCAGTATTTTTGGATTACTACCAATTATCAAAATAGAAAAGTGGAAAGAACAAAAGACGATTGCTTCACAATTAATAATGTTTGAAAGACTATATGAAAAAAGTCAGCATAGTGCAGTGATAGAAAAGGAAAGTAGTAAAATATTTGCAGATAAAGATTCACAGAGAATCATATTTAATTACACATTAAAAGGCCAAAAGAAGGAAGAGTTTCTTTACATAGAGAAACCATTACTCATTATGAGAGAAAGTTCTCTTGAGTTACAAGCTGGAACAGCAAGTCCTAGTAAATTGGAAACGTTCACTTTTTTTGATCAATCAACACAAACAAAGATTGACTATATTGTTCAATTAGGAAGTAGTAAGGTGTTTAAATATGTGGAAAGGCAATGATGGCTTTTTATTATTCGAGAGTTTGTTAGCTTTATTTATATTAACAGTTGGTATTTTGTTTATGATACAAATAATATTATTTGTAAGGCAACAAGAAAATCAAAATCAATTATATTTAGAGTTAGCGATTTTTGCTAAAGAATGGGAATATATAGAAACTAAAATTGATGAACAAGGATTACAAGAGAAAGCAGTTAGACAAAAGATTCAATTAATAGAAAGTAGTGAGGACTCTTTTATTATAGAAAAAGAAGGAACAATTTTAGAGATAATGATTTTAGATGCGAATTAAATGATGGCTTTACTTTGTTAGAGTGTTTAATAGCATTAAGTCTTCTGGTGGGTTTGTTATTGTTTTTAATGCCGTTTATTAAACAAATAAATCAATTATGGGCTTATCAAGAAAATGCTTCATATTTAGAAATACATATTGGTAAGAGACAGTTAGAGCATGAAATTGAGTCTTTAACGTTGTTAGAAGTAAAACCAACTGAATTAGTTTATAAAAAAGCAGTGGATGGAAAAGCAGATGAACGGATTATTTTTGATATGTATGAGGACAAGTTACGAAAAAAACCAGGATTTCAGCCTATTATAGTTGGTTTGAAATCAGCAACATTTGTCGAACTTGATTCTTTAATTGAGATGACACTGATTACATTACAGGGGGAGCGATATGTTTACTTTCTTAAAAAATAAAGAAGGAAGTATTGCTCTTCCTTTTTTAGCAGTCCTTTTATTATTTACAATAACGACATTATATTTTATCGATGATTATCAACATAAACAATTTGTTATAAAACAAGCAACAGATGCTTATTTAGCAGATATTCTAGAAGAAAAATATCGAAATTACGCTTTAGAAATGGAAGATAATACATCAAAAATAATTGAATATAATATTGGAACAGTGCAACTTGAAAAAAGTAAGTATGGTGCGTATGTTACTATTTTTATTGATTTAAATACAGGTTTTAAACGACAGGTTTTTGTAAAGATTAAGTAAAGGTTATCAAAACTTCCAAAAAACCCTATCATTTTCAGTTTTAATACCTTGAAATATCCAAGTGCTTTCGATAGAATAGGAAAGTAAGGGATTTGTGAATTAAGACAAGGAAGAGGTGACACAATTGTCTCAAACGAATGTGGAGATGGGCTTTAAAAATATGCATGAATCTGTGAAATTGCTTCAGCAAGAACTGGATACATCTTTTTTTGATGCTTATGTCGAAAACGGAGAGAATTTATTGGATGGTGGTAGCGTTCGTGTTATTGATAATGTTCCAAATCAAGTAGCAGTTAAACAGCTTGAAGCGTATTATCAAGAGTTATTAGGCATGACGTTGTCAACTGAAGAAAAGAGAAAAATCACTCAGTTAACATTACTTAGTGGATTAAAAGTGGAACCACTTCAAGCAAATCATCAACTAACACCAGATGGTATTGGCTTTTTATTTGTTTATATGATTGAACAATTGATGAAAGATAAGCAAGACGATATGGTTGTTGGGGACTTGTCTGTTGGTATGGGTAATCTACTTTATACAATTTTAAGCAATTTAAGCGTAGCCGGTTATACTAATATTAAAGGAATTGGTGTTGATATCGATGAGTTATTATTAGAAGTAGCTGCTGTGAATAAAAATTGGTTAGGATTAGAAGCAGAGTTATTTCATCAAGATTCTTTAGAGCCATTGCTTATGGAACCATTAGATGTAGCAGTTGCTGATTTACCGATTGGGTATTACCCAAAAGATGATGTAGCAAAAGACTTCATGACATCTTTTGCTACTGAACACAGTTATGCACATCATTTATTAATGGAACAGAGTATGAAGTATGTGAAAGAGGACGGCTTTGGCCTATTCTTAGTGCCAAATAATTTCCTAGAAACTGAACAAGCTGATTCTCTTAAAAAATGGTTAGTTGAAGAAGTTTATCTGCAAGGTATATTACAGTTACCAAAAACTCTTTTTAGTCAAAAAAGTTTAGGAAAATCGATTGTACTTGTCCAAAACAAAGGAAATAAAGCTAAGCAAGCCCAAGAGGTATTACTAGCAGAGTTACCATCTTTAAAGGAAAATAAAAGTGTATTAAACTTTGTCAATCAGTTTCGTCAATGGTGCGAATCGAATATAAAATAGAGGAGAAAATAAACATGTCAAAAACAATCGCAATTAATGCTGGAAGTTCAAGTTTAAAATGGCAATTATATACAATGCCGGAAGAAACAGTTATCGCTAAAGGAATTGTGGAAAGAATTGGATTAAATGATTCAATTTTTACGATTAAATATGGTGAAGATAAAAAATATGAAGTGATTAAAGATATTGAAGATCATGAAATTGCTATTAATATGTTATTAGAACAATTAACTGAATTAAATATTATTGACTCATTTGAAGAAATTACCGGTGCAGGACATCGTATTGTAGCAGGTGGAGAGCACTTTAAACAGTCAGCAATTATTGATGATGAAGCTCTTGCTTTAGTAGATGATTTAGCAGAGTTTGCTCCATTGCACAATCCAGCAGAAGCAAAGGTTATTCGTGTATTCCAAAAATTATTACCAAACACATTAAATGTTGGAGTATTCGATACATCATTCCATACAACAATGCCTAAAGTAAACTATTTATATAGCATTCCAACAGAATACTATGAAAAATATGGAGCTAGAAAATATGGTGCCCATGGAACTAGTCACCGTTATGTAGCAGAACGTGCGGCAGATATGTTAGGCAAACCAATTGAAGAAACAAAAATTATTACCTGTCATTTAGGCAACGGTGCATCTATTACAGCAGTTGATGGTGGTAAATCAATTGATACATCAATGGGATTCACTCCACTAGCTGGTGTAACAATGGGAACTCGTTCAGGTGATATTGATGCGTCTTTATTACAATATTTAATGGGTAAATTAAACATTACTGATATTAAAGAAATGGTTGAGATTTTAAACAAAAAATCTGGTTTATTAGGTTTATCAGGTATTTCAAGTGACATGCGTGACTTACAACAATCTGAAACAGAAGAAGCTAAAGTAGCGATTGAAATTTTTGAAGACCGTATCCGTAAATATATTGGTAGTTATGTTGCAACAATGAATGGTGTTGACGCTATTGTCTTCACAGCAGGTATTGGTGAAAATGCTATCGAAATTCGTAAAAATATTATTGACGGCTTAAGTGTTTTCGGCTGTGAAATCGATGCTGATAAAAATAATATTCGTGGGGAAGAACGTGTTATTTCGACAGATGATTCTAAAGTTAAAGTATTTTTAATTCCAACGGATGAAGAATTAATGATTGCTAGAGATGTTGAAGCGTTAAAAAAATAAATTAATTAAACAAAAAAGCTGGGATCCTAAAGTAGGTGATCCCAGCTTTTTTGTTTAATTAATTTATTTTATTGTTTTATTATCCATATCTGTACGAACAACTAAAACGTCACTTTTGGCATGTATAGAGACGTAACTTGATACAGAGCCAAGTAAAATTCTCTCCATAGCATTTAACCCAGTCGCTCCTAGCATAATTAAGTCGATTCCTAATTCTTTTGGTAAATCTTCTGATAGGACGATTTTGGGCACACCGATGCGAATCACTGTTTCCACTTTGTCAAAATTATGCTCATGAGCATACTCAATATATTGTTTTAAGGCTTCATCAGCCTCTTTTTTAGCATTTGTTGCAAGTGTCTCGTCATAAGATGAAACAGTCTCAAATGCGCGCATATCAACAATATGAGCGATATAAAGGGTGGCATCGTTTCGTTTGGCTACATGCACTGCTTTTTTTAGTGCACGTTCTGATTCTTTTGATCCATCCATTGCGACCAATATTTTTTTGTATTCTTTTTGCATGATAATCCATACTCCCCTTAGTGAATGTTTTGAGATAATATTACACTAAATACAGCCGATACGCAAAGTACAATAATGATGAAAACTAAGCTAGTTAACTTTGTTGCAAAAAATAATCCAATAATTATGCCAATAATTGCTAATAAAAGAAGTGATATTGAAAATTTTTTTAATATTGGTTGATTTTTTTCTGTAAAGACAACTAACAAAGCCTTTTGTTTTTTTGATAAAAAATAACTGATTATACATAAAATAAAAGCAAAAATTATAAGGATAAATTTATACAACGTATCACAACCTTTTCATTTTAAACGCAAAAAAATATCCGTCGATGCCGTTTTGTATCCCTGATGGTTGAACCCGCTAAAAAATGCAGGTGGGAATCGCTGTAAATATCTCAAACTACCAAATGAAAAGGCCTGTTTTTAATAAATACTCGTTGATTCCCAAAGTAAAACGATTTGTTCGGTCAACACTAATGGGGATACTGCGTACATCACAGATATTATAGTTATATAATATCACAGGAAATTAGATTCTTCAATTGTTAGGGCTGACGTTTCTTTTGTGAAGTTAGCCATTCCCATTGTTTTCCTAAAGCCATTTCGTATTTCCCTGTTTGAACAGGTTCGTAGTAAGTGGCATATTTTATTTTATCTGGTAAGTATTGTTGTTTAACCCAATGATTATCAAAACTGTGTGGGTATTTGTAATCAACACCTCGATTTAGTTTTTCAGCACCTTTGTAGTGTGAGTCTTTCAAATGATCAGGCACGTCTCCTGTATTTCCTTGTCTGATGTCACTTAATGCGTTATCAATGGCGACAATACTTGAATTTGATTTTGGTGATAAACACAAATCAATCACAGCATTAGCAAGTGGAATACGAGCTTCAGGAAACCCTAATTTTTCAGCTGCTTGAACAGCAGACACAGTCCTTGCACAAGCTCCTGGATTAGCTAGACCAATGTCTTCGTACGCAATCACCATAAGTCGTCTACAAATCGACATCATATCCCCAGCTTCGACTAGTCTTGCCATATAGTGTAAGGCAGCATCCACATCACTTCCACGAATACTTTTTTGAAAGGCGGAAATCACATTATAATGAGCATCTCCATCTTTATCATGCGTGAGAGATTTTCGTTGCACACATTCTTCTATCACTTCTAATGTAATAACTATTTTTCCTTTATCATTAGATTTAGTAGATTTTACAGCAAGTTCCAAACCGTTTAGCGCACTTCTTAAATCACCATTTGTTGCACGTGTTAAATGTGTCATGGCTTCATCAGTCACTGTCACATCCAAATCACCTAAACCATTTTGACTGTCTGTTAAGGCTCGTTCAATCGCTTGTTTGATATCCTCTTCATTGAGAGGTTTGACTTCAAAAATTTGTGTTCGACTTCGAATAGCTGGATTAATTGAAATATAGGGATTTTCAGTTGTCGCACCAATTAAAATAACCCGACCATTTTCTAGATGAGTCAATAAAAAATCTTGTTTTGGTTTATCAAGTCGATGAACTTCATCTAGTAACAAGATAAGTGTTCCACTCATTTTGGCTTCTTCTACAACAATTTGTAAATCCTTTTTACTATCGGTTGCAGCATTTAGCATACGAAAAGCATAGTGAGTTGAGCCCGCAATCGCACTAGCAATACTTGTTTTTCCAGTTCCAGGTGGGCCATATAAAATCATAGAAGATAATTGTTTAGCATCAACCATGCGGCGAATGATTTTTCCTTCACCAACTAAATGGGTTTGGCCAACAACCTCATCAATTGTTTTTGGTCTCATACGATAAGCGAGAGGTTTATTCATCTGTCTTCCCCCTTTAATAAACTCATTATAACATAGGTTTAGTATTGGCAAATGCTACCAACTTTTGTATGATAGGAGAGACAATACAAAGAAAGTGTAAGTGTGTGAAAAAATGAAAGACAATATGTTAACAGAATTAGAAAAACAACTTGAAAAAGTCTTAGAAGAATTTGACTTTGCTATTGATTGGGATGTCAGACAACACCGAATTGAAGTATCTATCGTATTATTTGCTGAAAACAAATTAAATGATGTCATTGAAGATGAAGAAGGAACACAATCTGAAGAAGAAGTGATTGAATTTGAAGACAGCTTAGTATTATATGCTGATGATAAAGAAGTACCTGATGAGTTAGAGTATTTAGCTATGATTCCATTTAATCGTAAAAAAGGGATGACAAAAGGAGATATCACAGCGTTAGCAAACTATTTGGCAGAAGTGTTAGTGAATGGACAAGATGATTTACTAGACTTTTTAAATGATGAAACCATTGAAACATTTGAATTAGTGTGGAATGATGAGGCATTTGAAGAGATGAAAAAAAATAATGACGAGACAGCTATGGTAGCTTATCCAAAGTATTAAAAGGGAGATTAGACAATGAAGTGGAATCAATTATCTGTTATTACTTCCAGTGAGGCAGTAGAAGCAGTATCAAGTATTTTAATGGAAGCAGGAGCTAATGGTGTTGCGATAGAAGACGCGATGGACTTAGTAAATTTTGAGAGTGACCCTTTTGGTGTGATTCTAGATAAGGAGACGTTTTCTCATCGAAAAGAAGGGGCAGAAGTGATTGCTTATTTCCCAGAAACGTTATTTTTACCAGAAATTATTCCTAGTATTCAACCAAAAGTAGAAGAACTAGCTTCTTTTGGGTTAGATATTGGTGAATATAGCATCACAGCTTCTGAAGTAGAAGAAAGTGATTGGGCGACTGCTTGGAAAAAATATTATCATCCAGTAAATATTAGTCGTTATTTAACGATCGTCCCTGAGTGGCAAGAGTATACACCAAACAATCCTGATGAACATATCATTTATCTTGATCCAGGGATGGCATTTGGAACAGGAACACACCCAACCACACGTTTGACGTTACAAGCGCTTGAAGTGACTCTTCGGGGGGGAGAAATGATATTAGATGTGGGGACAGGATCTGGCGTATTAAGTATTGCGAGTAAGTTTCTAGGAGCAAAAGATGTGTTTGCTTATGATTTAGATGAGGTTGCGGTTAATTCTGCAAAAGAAAATATGGCATTAAATCCTATTGCAAAAGACGTACATGTTTCGGCTAATGACTTATTAAATGGTGTTGATAAAAAAGCGGATGTCATTGTGGCAAATATTTTGGCTGACATTATTGTGCTGATGTTAAAAGATGCGCATCGTTGCCTGAAAGATGACGGAACACTGATTATTTCAGGAATTATTGAAGACAAGGTACCAATGATTTTAGAAGAATTAGAAAAAGAAAAGTTTATTGTGGATCAATTATTTAAACAAAAAGATTGGTATGCCATCATTGTTAAAAAACAATTGGAGGATTAAACATGCAACGTTATTTTTTGCCATATGATTATGAGGGACAAGAAACGTTTGAATTAGTTGGAGATGATTTTCATCATGCGAAACATGTGATGCGTATGACAGTAGATGATGAATGCTTTTTAGTCTTTCAAAACCAAGTGGCCATCAAAGCAATCATTGTGTCTATAGAAGAGTCTACGATTATATTTAGTGAAGTCTCAAAAGAAGAGATGAAAAAAGAGATGCCAGTCAATGTGACAATCGCTTGTGGGTATACTAAAGGCGATAAACTAGAATTAGTCGCACAAAAAGGTACGGAGCTTGGCATGAATGAATTAATCGGTTTTCCTTCAAAAACGTCTGTCGTCAAATGGGATGAGAAAAAACGAATTAAGAAAACGCAACGATTGGAAAAAATCGTAAAAGAAGCGTCTGAACAATCCCATAGACAAGTTGTGCCTGATATCCAACTATATCGTTCTTTTAAAGAGTTATTGGAAAAATCAAAGGGCTTCACTCATTGTTTAGTGGCTTATGAAGAGTCTAGTAAGCAAGGTGAGAAAAGCCAGTTTGCTACCACATTATCGGCTTGTAACCCTGGTGAGTCTTTACTGATTATTTTTGGTCCAGAAGGTGGTTTAACACTAGAAGAGATTAAGATATTAGAAGAGTATGACGTTAAAAGTTGTGCGTTAGGGCCACGTATTTTACGAGCTGAAACAGCACCACTTTACGCGTTATCAGCTATGAGTTATCAATGGGAACTATGTGAAGGATAAACAAATAAAAAAATTACGATAAATTGAAAATAGTGAATTAAGTGCGTTATAATAAGAGTAATAGAATTAAGTTAAAAAGTACTATTGTGGTACTTTTTTTTCATAAGGAGGGGAAAATATGCCAAAAGAAAAAGATTTGACCGCTGAAGAAGTAATAAAAATGGTATCGACTTATATGAACCCTCAGCATGTTGCATTTGTTGAGAAAGCAAGTGATTACGCAAGAGAAGCACATAAAGAACAATTTAGAAAATCAGGGGAGCCATATATTATTCATCCCATCCAAGTAGCAGGGATTTTGGCTGAATTAAACATGGATCCTCATACTGTTGCCACAGGGTTTCTACATGATGTGGTGGAAGACACAGATGTTACGTTAGAAGACTTGGAAAAAGAATTTGGTCCAGACGTTGCCATGCTAGTAGATGGTGTGACAAAACTTGGGAAAATTAAATACAAATCACATGAAGAACAACTCGCTGAAAATCATCGTAAAATGTTATTAGCCATGTCACAAGACTTGCGTGTGATTATGGTGAAACTAGCAGATAGAGTTCATAATATGCGAACACTGAATCATTTAAGAGAAGACAAACAACGACGTATTGCAAAGGAAACCTTGGAAATCTATGCTCCCTTAGCTCATCGATTGGGGATTAGTTTGATTAAGTGGGAGCTTGAAGATCGCTCTCTTCATTATTTGAATCCTCGTCAATATTATCGCATTGTTCACTTGATGAAATCAAAACGTGGTGAACGAGAACAATATGTCGCTCAAGCAGTAGAAGAGATTAGAGAAGCGACAGAAGAGTTGGGAATTTACGGTGAAATTTATGGTCGTCCAAAACATATCTATTCAATTTATTGTAAAATGCATGATAAGAAAAAAGAATTCTCTGAAATTTATGATTTATTAGCTATTCGTGTGATTGTTGATTCAATTAAAGATTGTTATGCTGTTTTAGGCGCAATTCATACAAAGTGGAAACCACTTCCTGGACGATTTAAAGATTATATTGCAGTACCTAAGACAAATATGTACCAATCACTCCATACCACAATTATTGGACCTAATGGTAGTCCAATTGAAATTCAAATTAGAACGCATGAGATGCATCAAATTGCCGAGTTTGGGGTAGCAGCTCATTGGGCGTATAAAGAAGGAAAAACAGAGCAACAAACGGATAATAATGCTAACCAAATTAGTCTACTTCGTGAAATCATTGAGTTACAAGATGAAAATTATGATGCCTCTGAGTTTATGGCTAATGTTAAAGGTGAAATCTTTAGTGATAAAGTATACGTGTTCACACCAAAAGGAGACGTAACGGAATTACCGAAAGGCTCAGGCCCCCTTGATTTTGCTTATAATATCCATACTGAAGTCGGAAATAAGACTACAGGTGCAAAAGTTAATGGTAAGATGGTTCCACTTGATTATAAGCTAAAAAACGGGGACATCATTGAGGTCTTAACTTCTCAAAATTCATTTGGACCTAGTCAAGATTGGGTTAATATGGTGGTGACAAGTAAAGCCAGAAATAAAATCAAACGATTCTTCAAAATTCGTGATAGAGAAGAAAACATTGATAAAGGAAAACATCAACTTGAAAAAATGTTTGAAGACAATGATTTTGTCGCCAAAGATTTTTTAACAAAAGAAAAAGTTGATGATGCATTAGAAAAATTTGCATTCCAGCAATTAGATGATTTGTATGCGGCTGTTGGTTTTGGTGAAATCACCGCACAAGTTGTGTTTAATCGTCTAACAGAAAAAGAACGTAAAGAACGAGGCATTAAAAAGCAACAAGAAGAAAACGAAGAATTAATGAAACAATCTGCACAGAAAAAAGAAGCTAATCGAATGAAAATTCGCCATGAAGGTGGCGTCGTTATTCAGGGTGCGGATAATTTATTAGTCCGAATTAGTCGTTGTTGTAATCCTGTACCAGGTGATGAAATTGTTGGTTACATTACAAAAGGTCGGGGTGTGTCTATTCACCGTAAGGATTGCCCAAATATGAATAGTTCTCCTGAAGTAAAAGAGCGTCAAATTGAAGTTGAGTGGGAAGATACAGCAGCCAATAGTGAAACGGAGTACAATGCTGATTTAGAAATTTACGGCTACAATCGCTCAGGATTATTAAATGATGTGCTACTCGTTGTGAATGCTAATACTAAAAAACTGATGAGTGTGGAAGCAAAGACAGCTAAGAATAAAATGGGTGTCATCCATTTAACAATAAGTATTCGTAATTTGGCTCATCTAGAACAAATTGTTGATAAGATAAAAAATATACCAGACGTTCATAGCGTGAAGCGAACAAAAGGGTAGGTGAGAACAGTATGCGAGTAGTATTGCAACGTGTATCAGAAGCAAGTGTCTCAATAGATAACAAAAAAGTAGCGAGTATCAAAAAAGGATATATGCTTTTAGTTGGTATTGCAGAAGAAGATACGAAAGAAGAAGCAGATTATCTGGCAAAAAAAATAAGTAAACTAAGAGTTTTTGAAGATGACGATGGAAAGATGAATCTTGATATCCATCAAATTGAAGGTAGCATTTTATCCATTTCACAGTTTACTTTATTAGCAGATATTAAAAAGGGTAATCGTCCAAGTTTTGCTAAAGCAGGTCATCCGAATATGGCAAGTAAACTCTATGATTACTTTAATAAACGATTACGTCAAGAAGGACTAGAAGTTAAAGAAGGTATTTTTGGAGCGGATATGTTAGTTGATATAAAAAATGATGGACCTGTAACGATTATTTATGACAAATAATTAGAAAGATATCAAACATCTAATAAGAGGTGTTTGATGTCTTTTTTAATTGCTGTAAAAAACAAAATAATAAAAAACGAAAATTTTTCTTTCTTTTTGTGAATAATTATGATTTAATAGTAAAAATGGTTAAAAGAAGGAGCGATTGTTCGTGTCTAAGTATCAACGAAAAGTTTTAGTATCAACAGCAGCAGGTATCGGGTTAGAGAACATGGATATCATGTTTTTAGCATTTTCATTATCATCTATTATTTCATCACTACAGGTTACAAGTGCTCAAGCGGGATTTATTTCCACTATTACTAATTTGGGCATGTTGGCAGGTGGTATTTTTTTTGGCCTTTTAGCCGATAAAATAGGAAGAGTTAAAGTCTTTTCATATACAGTTGTTACTTTTTCTATGGCATCATTGTTGATGTTTTTTGCTTCAAATATTTATTTGGTTTATTTATTCCGTTTTATTGCAGGTGTGGGAGCAGGTGGAGAGTATGGGGCATGTATGTCACTTGTTTCAGAAACATTTTCAAAGAAAAACTTAGCAAGAGCAACGTCGGTAGTTGCGATTGGTGGACAAGTAGGAGCAATTGTTGCGGCTATTTTAGCCTCATTGATTATTCCTGTACTAGGTTGGAAGATGTTGTATGTTATAGGTGTTTTACCAATATTTTTTGTCTTGTTTATTCGAAGAGGGCTAACAGAGCCAGAAAGTTTTAAAGAACGTCAAGAAAGTGGTGAAAAACCAACATTATCTTTATTATTTAAAGACGCTCAAACGACTTGGCAAACAGTGGGACTAACTTTAATGGTAACGGTCCAAATTGCGGGATATTTCGGGTTGATGAACTGGTTACCATCTATTATGCAAATACAACTAGGCTTGTCTGTATCAGGATCGTCATTGTGGATGATTAGTACTATCTTTGGTATGAGTTTAGGGATGTTAACATTTGGAACGGTGATGGATAAGTTAGGCCCTAAATTATCTTTTGGATTATTTTTGATTTTTTCGTCTTTATCAGTTTATCTGATTATATTGTCAAAAGGTCAATGGAGTTTACTGCTGTCAACGATGTTAGTTGGCTACTTTATTAATGGTATGTATGGTGGATACGGTGCAATAATCAGTTCACTTTACCCAACTGAAATACGTGCGACAGCTAATAATGTGATTATGAACTTAGGTCGCGCAATTGGTGGTTTTTCTTCTGTTGTGATTGGCTTTTTAATGGACAATTATTCCCTAACAGCTGTAGTGGTGTGTTTATCGGCTATTTACTTAGTAAGTTTATGTATCATGCTGACTATTCCAGGATTTAAGTTATATAAAGAAAAGTAGAGAGGAATTTATCTTTATATTTTCTTAAGTAAAAGTTTAAATAAACTAATAAAAAAAGGCATTGTTTTATCATGGTTTGATATTACTATATAAGTGTACCAACAAAACAACCCTAACAAACTTTTTCATTTTATTTACTCCTCCAAAGTAAATAAACAACTCCTTTTTGCCACTAGTAAAAACTAGTGGCTTTTTTATGTGGGATGTTCTTTACTTTTTCTTAAGTAAAAGGTCACAAAAAGCATAAAAAAGGACATCGCTTTTTCATAAAAAGAGGTTAGTATATAAGCATACCAACAAAACAACCCTAACAAACTTTTTCATTTTATTTACTCCTCCAAAGTAAATAAATAACTCCTTTTTGCCACTAGTAAAAACTAGTGGCTTTTTTATGTGGGATGTTCTTTACTTTTTCTTAAGTAAAAGGTCACAAAAAGCATGAAAAAGGACATCGTTTTTTCATAGAAAGAGGTTAGTATATAAGCATACCAACAAAACAACCCTAACAAACTTTTTCATTTTATTTACTCCTCCAAAGTAAATAAATAACTCCTTTTTGCCACTAGTGAAAACTAGTGGCTTTTTTATGTGGGATGTTCTTTACTTTTTCTTAAGTAAAAGGTCACAAAAAGCATGAAAAAGGACATCGTTTTTTCATAGAAAGAGGTTAGTATATAAGCATACCAACAAAACAACCCTAACAAACTTTTTCATTTTATTTACTCCTCCAAAGTAAATAAATAACTCCTTTTTGCCACTAGTGAAAACTAGTGGCTTTTTTATATAAAAAAGAATCTTGCAAAATGCAAGATTCCTTTAAATATTTATTGATCACTCAACTGTTTCCATTCTTTCAACATCAAATTCTTCACCTAAGTCATGAATTCTTTTAATCCATTCTTCTGGTGTAATGTTATTTTCAGTGATGTAACGATTTCTTTCATGAATACGACAGTCATGAGAACAACCACGAACATATTTTGCTTCATTTTCTTCTGAACATAAAATTTGTCGGTTACATTCTGGATTACCACAGTTGACATAACGCTCACAAGGCGTGCCATCAAACCAATCAACTCCGACGACAACAGGATCAACGTGGTTGATAGGGACACTAATACGTTCATCAAATACATACATTTTTCCATCCCATAGCTCACCTTGAACTTCAGGATCACGACCGTAAGTAGCGATACCACCATGTAATTGGCCAACATCATTAAAACCTTCACGAACTAACCAACCAGAGAATTTTTCACAACGAATGCCTCCTGTACAGTAAGTCACAACACGTTTATCCATAAATTTTTCCTTGTTATCACGGATCCATTGAGGCAATTCTCTAAATGTACGAATATCTGGACGAACAGCTCCTCTAAAGTGACCTAAATCATACTCGTAATCATTTCTTGCATCAATGACAATGGTATCCTCATCTAAAATAGCTTCTTTAAACTCTTGAGGTGATAAATAATTTCCAGTTAATTCTAACGGGTTGATATCATCTTCTAATTTTAAAGAGACTAGTTCAGGACGAGGACGGACGAACATTTTTTTGAACGCTTGCTCGTCAGCTGGATCTATTTTAAAGAAAATATCTTTGAAACGTTCATCAGCATGCATGTAATCCATATAACGTTGTGTGTCTTCAGTTAGACCAGACAGAGTACCATTGATGCCTTCTTTGGCAACTAATACACGACCTTTAAGATTAAATGATTTACATAATTCTAAATGCTCTTTGGCAAATTCTTCAGGATTTTCAATAGGGACATATAAATAATATAATAATACTTGATACTTTGACACAGTAATTCCTCCTAGAGTTTGTATCAAACAATTATAGATAAAAGTTTTAAAAATAGCAATATTGATGTTTTTTTCACAAGTACATAAAAAGATATTTAAATAAAAAAGTTGACGATTTTTGAAATTAACGTTATCTTACTAAGAGTAGTGCTTGAAAGGAAATAAAAAGATGAAATTATGGCATGAATTAAAAAAACAATGGCGATATATGGATGGCGTTGTAATCATTTGTTTGGTTGTGTTGTCATTTGTTCCGTATGTGGTTTTTGGAATGAGTCAAGCAAAAGAAAAAGACGATAGTGGCACAATAGCTATTGTAACTATCAATGGTAAAGAAGTTGATCGGTTTGATTTAAATGAGGACACCAAACATTTTGAAAAAACGTATTATCCAGGTGGAGATAAATATAATATAGTGGAAGTGGACGGCACACGTATTCGAGTAAAAGAAGACAATAGTCCTGATCAAATAGCAGTCATGACAAGTTGGATTAGTCGTGTGGGCCAAACCAGTATCTGTTTACCACATAAACTAGTGATTGAGATAAAAGCAAAAAATCCAGAAAATGATGAAGATGATATGATTATGACTTACTAAAACTCTTACGAAAAAGTAAGAGTTTTTTTGTTATACTAATAGAGAGAAGGAGGTATCATAATAATGAAAAAAATATATTATTTATATCTAGTGATTGGGATTTATTGTGTTGTATTATTAATATCTGGAAAAATGTGGTTAATGATAGCTTACCTAACCATGTTATCTGTTGCAAAATATTATTCTATTAAACGGCAAAAAGAATTAAATTATATGTGGCATTTGGCTGAGAAAAATGGAATGTCATTATCTGAGTTGAGTCAATTATCAAATATAGGTCAATTGGATTTAAAAGCAACACGATATGAGGAATCAGGAAGATATTTACCACCTAGAAAAGTGGTGAGACAGACAATTAATAAACTTGAAAAATATTAATGATGTTAGAACAACCATGTTAATGCACTTTATATTTTTAATTAGTTAAGGGAAATGTTCTGTTCTTTAGTAGATTAATTTAAATATAAAACCCCACTTTGGTTAAAGTGGGGTAGACTGATACAAGTACATAAGCAAGCGTAAGTGATATACGGGTTATGTCTCATAATAAAGTCATTTATTATTCTATCATAATTGTTCAAAAAAACAACGATTTTTTCTATAGATGTTGTCCACCTTTTTGATAGATTTTCAACAACACGCCAGTAATAGCACTTACTACAATACCAGCTACTAATGCTTCTGGGACACCATTAATAAAAATAACGCTTAAAACAGCTTTATAAAGACCAGCTCCGATGGCTACTCCTTTTAATTGAGAATAGGCATCTTGGAATAATAGATAGATTAAATTCATAACCAGAAGTGTATTAACCATTGAAGCAGCAATACCTGATATAAAGAGCGATAGTCTATCAGGTAGCTTATTAGTTGAATTTAGCCATTTATAGACAAAATAAGGGACAACACCAGTTAATATTCTAGGAATAAGCGCAATGACAATTGCCCATAAACTCCCATTGTTTGTCCCAATGACTGGTATAAATGGAGAGAAAGCAAATGATAAAGCAGATGGCGTCATGGTATTAATTGTCATACTCAGTAATCCAAATGATAACCCTAAAAATGCTCCGATTCTTGGTCCTAAGACAATTCCTCCAATAATAACAGGAATGTGTACGAGTGTAGCTTTTATAAAACCTAAGTTGATAAACCCTAGTGGTGTAAAAGAAAATAAAATGATGATTGCTAAAAATATAGCGGTAAGTGTTAAACGTTTTGTTTTCACAATGAAACTCCTTTTTATTTTTTGATTAATTGCTTTTTGATTATATCAACGATAACCTCAACATCAGCTAAGGCACCTTTACCATAATCACCACAAGCTAGTAAACTTTCTTTTGGTTCAATAATCGTGTAACCATCTTCTTCTAACTGTGCTAAATTTCGTTGCATAGCAGGATTTGTATACATATAGGTATTCATGGCAGGAGCAACCAATTTGGGAATATCATGGACAGCTAAAGCTGTGGTAGATAGCATATCATCTGCAATTCCATTAGCCATTTTCCCAATAATATTAGCAGTAGCAGGTGCAACTAAAAATAAATCCGCACGTTTTACCATATCAATATGATTAATATCACTCGGTTTACCCTCATACATGACATCAGTATGAACCATCTCTTTTGATAGCACTTGAAGGGTTAGTGGTGGAATTATTTGCGTGCTATTTTTTGTCATAATTACTTCGACGTCGATTTGTTGTTTTTTTAATTGACTGATAATATCAGCTGCTTTATAGGCAGAAATGCTCGCAGAAACTCCTAATAATACTTTTGGCATAAGTTTATCCCTCCTGTTTAATGATATTTAACAGACTATTAGCAATGTCTTGCTTTGTTTCACATCGCTCTTTAATGCCTGTTTGATTAATGATGAGAGCTTGATGTTGAGTAGTTGAAATATGTTCTAAATCATTTGCTACGATATAATCAGCTTTATTTTTTTCAATGCTTTCTTTTGCTGCTGTTACTAGGTCTATTTCTGGGACACCCACTAATAATTTAAATCCAATCATCTGAGTGGTTGGTTGCCACTTCTTAATAGAATGAATCACTTTAGGTGCTTTTTTTAACGCGATAATCAGTTGTTCAGAGGTTGAACGAATTTTTTTCTCTTTATTTGTTGCAAATTGATTAGATATTAGAGTTTCTTTAATTAATGTCTCAAGATTTTCTTTTGTTGCAGGTTGTTTAGTTGTAATGACATCGGCTAGTTGTTTGGCAAGATTAACTTCTGATGTTGTGTAATCAAGCTCATAATCACTGACAGCCATGCTATGAATGACAGTGTGAATGGTATGAGTAGTTAATAAATCATGCATCGTTTTTTCTAAATCTCTGACAGAAGAAATAGGATAGTTATGAATATTATCTTTATCTGGTAAAACAGCTCTTGGCCCATGAACATAAAAGATAGTATGGACATGTGGACTTAGCGTTTCTGCTATGACTTTTCCTAAAGAACCTGTGGCGTGATTGGTTAGATTTCTAACCGAATCAATGGCTTCAGATGTTCCTCCTGCAGTTATTAAAATATTCACTTCAGACAGCTCCTTTTACTGTGTTAAATCAACATATTTACTTTGTTTATCCGGTGTACTAATAATGTTCAAAATAGTTTTTGAAAGTTTGTCTAAATCAATAGGATAGACTTGTCTACACCAGTACGATAAAAGAGGTAAGCTAGAACCTAATTTTAAAGCTAATGCTTGCATTTGTTTAAGCCGTTTCTTTTTTTGTGTGACTAGACCAGAGTAGACAATTGTATTGACGTTGTTTTGAGCTATTAAATAGCTTTCAGCTTCTTTTTTAGCTTTGATATAGCCAAATGGTCCTAATTTAGCTGATAAAAATAAATAAGGGACACAGTGAGATGATGCCCATTGGCTGATAATTTTATTTGGTTCAATGATACTACTTTGATAGGTTTGCTTGTTTGATGGGATTAATATTCCAATTAAATTAATACAATAGTAGATATTTTGTGGAAGTTGTTTTTGCCAAGTGTCATGGTCTACTACGTCGCTTGCAATCCAAGTCATGTTCGCATGATGGACCCAATCTTCATTTAAACTAGGTTTTCCATGCGTTGAAATGCTATAGACGTGATATCCTTGAATTAAAGCCTTTTGGCAAATGTTTCTTCCAATAAAACCGCTTCCTCCGAAGATAAGTAGTGTGTTTGGCATGATGTTTCACCCTTTCAAGAAACACTATTTTTTCCATTCTAACATAAAAATAATAGAATGAAAGATAGAAAAAATTTTGATTTCTTTTATTTAGGTTTGAAACTTGTTAAAATATACAGGTAGCTAATTAGAAAAGAGGAAAATAAATGCGTTTATTATTTGTTGGAGATGTTGTCGGGTCATTAGGAAGAGAAACCTTAGGCACCTATCTTCCAAAGTTAAAGAAAAAATATCATCCCCAAGTCACGATTGTGAATGGTGAAAATGCCGCAGCAGGTCGTGGGATTACAGAAAAAATATACAAAGAAATCTTACAATATGGGGCAGATGTGGTGACTTTGGGTAACCACGCTTGGGATAATCGCGATATTTTTGAGTTTATACAGGACGCAAAAAAAATGGTTCGACCAGTGAATTTTCCAAAAGACACAACACCTGGAAAAGGGATTGTTTATGTCAAAGTAAATACGATTGAGTTAGCCGTCATTAACTTACAAGCAAGAACGTTTATGATACCAATAGATGATCCATTTGATGTGATTGATAAATTAGTTGAAGAAGCATCACAAAGAACATCTCATATTTTTATTGATTTTCATGGAGAAGTAACGAGTGAAAAACAAGCAATGGGTTGGTTTTTAGACGGACGTGTTTCTGCTATTGTTGGGACACATACACATGTTCAAACAAATGATGCACGTATTTTGCCAGAAGGAACAGCTTATTTATCAGATGTTGGGATGACAGGGCCATATGATGGTATTTTAGGTATGGAAAGAACAGCTGTTATTGAAAAGTTTCGTACCGCTTTGCCACATCGTTTTGAAGTGGTTACAAGTGGGCGTTCAATCTTATCTTATTGTGTGATTGATATTGATGATAAGACAGGAAAAGCGAAAAAAATAGAAGCAAATACCATTAGTGCAGATAGTCCGTTTAGAGAATAGTGTAATAAGAAAGGGGCTTTTATGATGGAGAAAAGAGAAGTCTATGACACAAAAATAAATGAGTCTTTATCTATCTTGTTAGAGAGTTTAGAAGATCACGACACCATAAAAGCTTATAAAAGAATAGAGAAAAAAATTGATAAACACGATGGATTAAAAGAGATGGTGGAACAAATCAAACAGCTGCAAAAAGAAGCAGTGAAGTTTTCTCACTATGACAAACCAAATGCTGAAAAAGAAGTGTTAAGACAAGCCGATGAACTGCAAGAAGCATTTGATCATCATCCACTAGTACTTGAATATAGGGAGTGTTTGGTTGAAGCCAATGATTTGTTGCATCATTTAACGTCTTTATTGCAATCGCAAGTGAACGAGTCATTAGAAAAGTTATTAAATGAAAAAGAGTAGGGAAGTGATTGTATGCCACAAAAAACAAAACATACGCCAATGATGGAGCAGTATTTTGAAATCAAAGCGCAATATCCAGACGCTTTTTTATTTTATCGTTTGGGTGATTTTTATGAAATGTTTTATGAGGATGCAGAAAAGGTATCTCAATTATTAGAATTAACGCTAACTAGTCGAAATAAAAATGCAGAAAATCCGATACCAATGTGTGGGGTGCCCCATCATTCTGCTGCCAATTATATTGATATTTTAGTTGAAAAAGGGTATAAAGTGGCAATCTGTGAGCAAGTTGAAGATCCTAAAACCACAAAAGGTATGGTGAAACGTGAAGTCGTTCAGTTAGTCACACCAGGGACTGCGCTAGGAAAGCAAGAAACCGATGCAAAGCAAAATAATTTTTTAACAGCGATTGTCTATGATGAGGTTAGTGGCCGCTATGGTTTTTCTTATACGGATTTAAGTACAGGGGAAATGAATGTTGCCACATTGCTAGATGAAGAGACAGTTCAAAATGAGTGTAGTGGGTTAAGAACGAAAGAAATCGTAATCGGAAGTGACTTGCCACAGTCGTTATTAGAGTGGCTTGAATCACAATCGATTGTTCAGTCACCTCAAACGATAGGCGAAATAGAATCTGAATTTAGTTATTTGATGGAAAAAATAGAGGATAAGTTAGCCAAATTATCAACACAGATATTACTAACGTATCTTTCCAACACACAAAAAAGACAGTTAAGTCATTTACAGCAAGCTCAAGTCTATGAGCCAAGTCACTTTTTAAAAATGGATTATTACTCTAAATATAATTTAGAATTAACGCAATCCATTCGATCAAAAGATAAAAAAGGCACATTGCTCTGGCTACTTGATGAAACCCAAACAGCGATGGGTGGGCGTTTATTAAAACAATGGATTGATCGCCCTTTATTAAAGTTATCAGCTATTAAAGAGAGGCAAGAAATGGTTGAAAGTTTGACTCAAGCTTATTTTGAGCGAATGGATTTAAAAGAGTATTTACGCCATGTCTATGATTTAGAGCGATTAGCCGGACGCGTGGCATTTGGGACAGTTAATGGGCGTGATTTGCTTCAATTAAAACAATCACTTGAGCAAATTCCGATGATTCAAAATATCATTCAAGGATTAGATAATGGTCAGTTTGGTACATTGTTAGAACAAATTACACCAATGGATGATTTAGTTGCGATTATTAGTGAGTCAATTAATGAAGAAGCCCCTTTATCGATTACTGAGGGGAATGTTATTAAAGATGGCTTTAATGATGAGTTAGATAAATACCGTGATGCTATGAAAAATGGCAAACAATGGTTAGCCGAAATGGAAGCCAAAGAACGCCAAGCGACAGGCATAAAAACATTAAAAATTAAATTTAACCGAGTATTTGGCTATTTTATTGAAGTGACAAAAAGTAATATTCAAGATGTACCAGTTGATCGGTATGAAAGAAAGCAAACACTAGCCAACGCAGAAAGATATATTACACCTGAGTTGAAAGAGATGGAAACACTAATTTTAGAGTCACAAGAAAAATCACAAGAATTAGAATATCGTTTGTTCTTAGAAGTAAGAGAAACGGTCAAAGAGTCAATTGAACGGTTGCAGTCACTCGCAAAAGCTGTGGCAACACTTGATATTTTACAAGGATTTGCTGAAATTAGTGAAACATATCAATATGTTCGACCTGAAATGACAACGAATCAATCGATTATTCAAGTAGATAATGGAAGACATCCGGTTGTTGAAAAAGTATTAGGCAGTCAAGAATATGTGCCAAATAGTATTGAGATGGATAAAGACACGATGATTTTACTAATAACTGGACCAAACATGTCAGGAAAAAGTACCTATATGAGGCAACTAGCTCTAACAGTTATTATGGCTCAAATTGGCTGTTTTGTTCCCGCTGAAAAAGCAGTTTTACCTATTTTTGATCAGATTTTTACCCGAATTGGGGCATCAGATGATTTGATATCAGGACAAAGTACGTTTATGGTTGAGATGATGGAAGCAAATCAAGCATTGCAGTATGCGACACCAAATAGTTTGATTTTATTTGATGAGTTAGGTCGTGGAACTGCAACGTATGACGGAATGGCATTAGCTCAAGCAATTATCGAATATATTCACGAATATGTGGGAGCTAAAACTCTTTTCTCTACGCATTATCATGAAATTACAACACTTGAACAAGAATTAAAAGGTGTTAGCAATCGTCATGTTGGAGCAGTGGAAGAAAATGGTGAAGTCGTCTTTTTACACAAAATGATGGAAGGTCCAGCTGATAAAAGTTACGGGATTCATGTAGCTAAACTAGCAGGATTACCAACGAATTTACTACATAGAGCATCTGATTTATTAGAAAATTTTGAATCACAAGCAGTTCATACAACAGAAGTTAGTGACGCACATCTAATTTTTGAAAAAGAAATAACATCAACAGAAGATGCGGCACAACTATCATTGTTTTCAGAAGAAACACCTGAATCAGTTGAAGTGGTGAATGATATTAAAAATTTAAATCTGTTAAGTGTAACGCCACTCGAAGCGTTAAATATTTTATTTGAATTACAAAAAAAAGTGCAGTAAAAGGAGGCTAGAAGCATGGCGAAAATTGAAGAGTTATCACAGATTTTAGCCAACCAAATTGCTGCTGGTGAGGTAGTGGAACGTCCCGCTTCAGTCGTCAAAGAGTTGCTTGAAAACTCGATTGATGCTGGTAGTACGAAAATTGATATTTTTATTGAAGAATCAGGATTAAAGAAAATTCAAGTAATTGATAATGGGGAAGGTATTGCATCAGATGATGTATTAAATGCCTTTAAGCGACATGCTACCAGTAAAATTCATACACGTGAAGATTTGTTTCGTATTCGTTCACTAGGATTTCGTGGTGAAGCATTACCAAGTATTGCCTCAGTATCTGAAGTCACACTTGAAACATCCACTGGTGAAGAAGGAAGCTATCTTTTCTTATCGGGAGGTGTGGTGAAAGAGCATAAGTCTCACTCATTGCGTAAAGGAACTAGTATAACGGTTGAAAATATCTTTTTTAATACACCAGCTAGACTAAAATATGTTAAAACATTACAAACAGAGTTAGCTAATATTGGTGATGTAGTCAATCGGTTAGCTATGAGCCATCCAGATATTTCGTTTTCATTAACGAATGATGGTCATCGAATGTTACGAACACTAGGAAGTGGTAATTTAAAACAAGCGATTGCCGGTATTTATGGTGTTAATACAGCAAAAAAAATGATTGAAGTATCAGGGGATGATTTGGATTTTAAGCTAACAGGTTATGTGTCTTTACCAGAAGTGACACGAGCTAGCCGTAATTATATCTCACTCATCATCAATGGTCGCTACATCAAAAATTTTATTTTAAATAAAGCCATTGTGTCTGGCTATGGATCAAAACTGATGGTGGGTCGATTTCCGATTGCCGTGTTATCAATTGAGATGGACCCATTGCTTGTTGATGTGAATGTTCATCCAACTAAACAAGAAGTTCGCCTAAGTAAAGAAAAAGAACTCGTTACGCTAATTGAAACAAGCATTGCTAAAACGTTGGGTGAGGAAGTGCTGATTCCTCGCGTGAATGATAGCAAACCATTTAAAAAACAAGTTGAAACGGTTAAAGTGGAGCAACAACAATTGCCATTTGAGCATTCATCTAAATCACTAGAGCGTGAACAACAAATTAAAGATACCAATTTAGCTTATGATTCATTGACAGGTGAATTTTATTTAAAAAATAATGAAGAAAAAGAACTATTTAAAGAAGCAAAAGATTACACAAATGGTGTCTCAGAAAAATTAGATGATGCGACTTATACGCAAGAGAGTGACATAGAATCAAATACTGTTTCTCATGAAGTGATTGAAGAAGTGGTTGATCTACCAAAAACTGATACGCAAGAAACATCAACGCACAGTTTTCCCCATTTAGAATATTTTGGTCAAATGCATGGCACCTATTTATTTGCCCAAAGTGATGAGGGACTTTATATTATTGATCAACATGCCGCTCAAGAACGTATCAAGTATGAGTATTTTAGAGAAAAAATAGGAGACGTTGGGGAAGACAAACAACAACTTCTTGTGCCAATTATTTTGGAATACTCAGTAGATGATTACATAAAGATTAAAGAAAATCTATCGGTGTTTGAAGAAGTCGGGATTGAGTTAGAGGATTTTGGACAACAGAGTTTTATTATCCGTTCTCATCCAACGTGGTATCCAGTTGGAAAAGAAGAGTCGACCATCCGTGAAATGATTGATATTTTCCTAGAAGAAGGAAAAGTTGAAGTAAAATCCTTTCGTGAGGCTACAGCAATTATGATGAGTTGTAAGCAATCAATTAAGGCCAACCATCATTTGGATGAACGTCAAGCACGAGCTTTATTAGACGAGTTAGAAACATGTGAGAATCCGTTTAATTGTCCGCACGGTCGCCCTGTGTTGATTCACTTTACCAATCAGGATATGGAAAAATTATTTAAACGAATTCAAGAGCCACATTAGAAAGGAAGACGTACATGATACTAGCGTCAGCATCACCTAGAAGAAAAGAGTTATTGTCATTTGTGACAAGTCATTTTACGATAAGCCCAGCCGATATAGATGAAACGGTCAATTTAGATGAATTACCCAAAGATTATGTTCGTCGCATGGCCAGAGAAAAAGCTAAAGAAATTATTAAACTTTATCCAAATGAAACAGTAATTGGGTGTGATACAACAGTTGTGTTAGATAATAACATTATGGGGAAGCCGATTGATGAAAAAGATGCTTACAACATGCTAGAAAAACTAAGTGGCACCACACATAAAGTGATGACAGCCGTTTGTGTGATAACCCCTGAAAAAATATATGAACATATCGAAGTTGTGGATGTTTTGTTTTATGATTTGGATGAAGAAGACATCACTGGTTACATTAAAACTGGTGAACCAATGGATAAAGCAGGGGCTTATGGTGTCCAAGGAAAAGCAAGTGTGTTTGTCAAAGAGATAAAAGGGGATTATTTTTCTATCGTTGGCTTACCAGTTGGTTATTTAAACCAACTATTTAAAGAATTAGGAAGGTGAATGAGTTGGTAAATAAAGATGAATTAAAAGAACAATTAACTCCCTTACAATATCAAGTAACACAAGAAAATGGAACAGAACGTCCTTTTTCAAGTGAGTACGACCAATTTGATAAAGATGGCATTTACGTAGATATCGTTAGTGGGGAACCATTGTTTTCTTCAACGGATAAATATGACGCTGGATGTGGCTGGCCATCATTTACAAAGCCTATAGCAACATTAAAAGAACTTGAAGACACTACGCTTGCAAGAGTGCGAACTGAAGTCAGAAGTTCCCAAGCTGATTCTCACTTAGGTCATGTGTTTCCAGACGGACCACAAGACAAAGGTGGACTAAGGTATTGTATTAATGGTGCTGCGTTACGTTTTGTTCCAGTTGAAGATTTAGAAAAAGAAGGCTATGCTGAATATTTAGCACTGTTTAATTAATTAGGGCTTCCCATATTTATGGGGGCTTTTTTTAATAAGGAAAGCATAGGAAAGCATAGGATAATTGTTCGGGATATGGTACAATTTTAGGGAACATGCGTACGTGAAAGGAAGAAAACAAGTGTATGAATACATCAAAGGGACAGTAACATTTACTAGTCCTTATTATATAGTCGTTGAAACAAATGGATTAGGTTATCAAATTGCGGTGGCAAATCCATTTCGCTATTCAGCTTATTTAAATCAAGAGGTGACGGTTTACTTGCATCAGGTTATTCGTGATGATGCCCATTTACTTTATGGGTTTGCCACATTAGAGGAAAAACAACTATTTTTAAAATTAATTAGTGTCTCAGGAATTGGACCAAAAAGTGGATTAGCGATTATGGCGTTAGATGACCATTCAGGTTTAGTTCAAGCAATCGAAGCGCAAGACGCGACGTATTTAACGAAATTCCCAGGTGTTGGAAAGAAAACAGCACAACAAATGATTTTAGATTTACAAGGTAAATTAGATGATGTTGCAGTCGAAGCATCTGAAACGACCACTATTTCCACACAAGAAGATTTATTTACTGTAGAGACAACGCAACAATTAGATGAAGCAATCGAAGCCCTAAAAGCACTTGGGTATTCTGAAAGAGAGATTAAGAAAATTAAAAAAGAGCTTGAAAGTTATCAAGATAAGACAACAGACGAGTACTTACGTATTGGGTTGAAATTATTAATGAAAAAGTAGGGGATGGTAAAGAAGATGTCAGAACAAGAAGAAAGACTTGTCTCTTCTGAAACATTAGACGCGGAAGAAATGGTAGAAAAGTCGCTTAGGCCAACACGATTATCGCAATACATTGGTCAACAAAAAGTGAAAGATGAATTGACAATTTACATCAAGGCAGCCAAACAACGAAATGAAGCACTTGACCATGTCTTACTCTATGGACCACCGGGATTAGGAAAAACAACGATGGCTATGGTGATAGCAAATGAAATGGATGTCAGCATTAAAACAACGAGTGGACCAGCCATTGAAAAACCAGGAGATTTAGTGGCAATACTAAATGAGTTAGAACCAGGGGACGTGTTATTTATTGATGAAATTCATCGTTTACCACGTGTGGCGGAAGAACTTTTGTACTCAGCTATGGAAGATTTTTATGTCGATATTATGATAGGACAAGGGCCTACTTCTCATCCTGTTCATTTTGAGTTGCCTCCATTTACTTTGGTAGGGGCAACGACACGAGCTGGTATGTTATCAGCACCTTTGAGAGATCGCTTTGGGATTATTTGTCATATGGAATACTATGATGAAGCTGATTTGAAAGAAATTGTTATTCGCTCGTCAGATATTTTTGATGTGGTGATAGAGGAAAGTGGTGCGTATGAAATTGCTAGACGTTCACGTGGCACGCCACGTATTGCCAATCGTTTATTAAAACGTGTGAGAGATTTTGCTCAAGTCACAGGGGAAGGTGTAGTCACAAAACAAATTGCTGATGATGCATTAAAAATGCTCCAAGTCGATGATAAAGGATTAGATTATGTCGATCAGAAATTGCTTCGTGCGATGATTGAGTTATACAATGGTGGACCAGTTGGATTAACGACCATTTCTGTAAATATCAGCGAAGAACGTGAAACAGTAGAAGATATGTATGAACCTTACCTTATCCAGAAAGGGTTCATCAAACGCACACAACGAGGACGTGTTGTGACAGAATACGCGTATCAACATTTAGGTTATCCTTATAATCAAAATAGTTAAGCTATCTTGACTGTTTTTATTTAAGAGTAAAAGTGTTAAAATACAACAGGAGATAGAACAGAAAGGAAATAGGTGAGGATATGACATTAAAAACCTCTGACTTTGATTTTGATTTACCAGAAGAGTTAATCGCACAAACACCACTAGAAAATCGTGCGGCATCAAAGTTATTAATATTAGATTCGAAAACTGGAGCAATTGAGGACACGCAATTTCCTGCAATTATAGATGAATTAAATGAAGGAGATGCTCTTGTTATGAATGATACAAGAGTTCTTCCTGCAAGGCTTCACGGAGAAAAACCTGATACAGGTGGTCATTTAGAAGTTTTATTGTTAACGAATACAACAGGTGACACATGGGAAACCTTAATTAAACCAGCCAAACGTGCCAAAAAAGGTACCGTGATTTCATTTGGAAATGGGGCATTAAAAGCAGTCGTTGAGGAAGAACTAGAACATGGTGGTCGCATGATTACTTTTTCTTATGATGGAGTCTTTCTAGAGATTTTAGAATCTCTTGGTGAAATGCCATTACCTCCATATATCAAAGAGCGACTAAATGATAACGATCGCTATCAAACCGTTTATGCGAAAGAAAATGGGTCAGCAGCAGCTCCAACAGCTGGGTTACATTTCACACCAGATGTCTTGAAAAAAATTGAAGATAAAGGGGTTAAATTAGTATATTTAACCCTTCACGTTGGACTTGGAACATTTAGACCAGTCAGTGTGGATGATGTGGAAAATCATAAAATGCATAGTGAGTTTTATCGTTTAACTAAAGATTCGGCAGACACATTGAATGAAGTCAAAGAACAAGGTGGAAAAGTTGTAGCAGTTGGAACAACATCTATCAGAACGCTTGAAACCATTGGGACAAAGTTTGACGGCAAATTACAAGAAGACAACGGTTGGACAGATATATTTATTAAACCAGGTTATGAGTTTAAAATAGTCGATGCGTTTTTAACTAATTTCCACTTACCAATGTCAACATTGATTATGTTAGTCAGTGCGTTTGCCGGAAAAGACAACGTCCTTAATGCCTATGAGCATGCTGTAAAAGAAAAATATCGCTTCTTTAGCTTTGGGGATGCGATGTTTGTTAAATAAAGAAAGAGAGAAAAGACATGACAGAACCAGCAATTAAATACCGATTGATAAAAAAAGAAAAACATACTGGCGCAAGACTAGGTGAAATTATTACCCCTCATGGAACATTCCCAACGCCAATGTTTATGCCTGTTGGAACACTTGCCACTGTAAAGACAATGGCACCGGAAGAATTAAAAGAGATGGGTGCCGGAATTATTTTAAGTAATACCTATCATTTATGGTTACGCCCTGGTGAGGACATTGTAGAAGGTGCAGGTGGACTACATAAATTTATGAACTGGGACCAAGGAATTTTAACCGATTCTGGAGGATTCCAGGTCTGGTCATTATCAGATATGCGACAAATTGAAGAATCTGGTGTTCATTTTAGAAACCACCTAAATGGTTCTAAGATGTTTTTATCACCAGAAAAAGCTATTCAAATTCAAAATAAATTAGGACCAGATATCATGATGAGTTTTGATGAGTGTCCACCATTCCAAGAAAGTCATGACTACGTGAAAAAATCTATTGAGAGAACATCACGTTGGGCTGAACGTGGACTAAAAGCTCATCAAAATCCTGATAGACAAGGACTATTTGGTATTATTCAAGGAGCTGGGTACAAAGATTTGCGTGAACAAAGTGCGCGTGAATTAGTTAGCTTAGACTTCCCTGGTTATTCTATCGGAGGATTGTCAGTAGGAGAACCTAAAGAAGAGATGAACAAAGTGCTTGAATACACAACACCACTGATTCCAGAAAATAAACCTCGTTACTTAATGGGTGTTGGAACGCCAGACTCATTAATTGATGGCGTAATTCGTGGAGTTGATATGTTTGATTGTGTGTTACCAACACGTATTGCAAGAAACGGAACATGTATGACAAGTCAAGGACGTTTGGTCGTTAAAAATGCAAAATACGCAGAAGACTATCGTCCAATTGATGAGAAATGTGATTGCTACACTTGTCGCAATTACACACGAGCTTACATTCGTCATCTCATTAAATGTGATGAAACATTCGGTATTCGTTTGACGTCTTATCATAACTTGTATTTCTTATTAAATACCATGAAACAAGTCAGACAAGCTATTATGGATGATAACTTATTAGAATTTAGACAAGCGTTTTTTGAAGAGTATGGCTTTAATAAAGAAAATGCCAAGAATTTCTAAAATTTATAGAATTTTTGTAGTTAAATAATTAAAAATTTGTTACAGTTATAGTTGAGTGAAATAAGAAAGAGGTGAACTAAGTTATGCAAACATTGATACCATTGATATTAGTGATGGGTGGAATGATGTTTTTTATGAGTCGTTCTCAAAAGAAACAACAAGCTCAACGTCAACAATTATTAGATAGTATGCAACCTGGTAGTGAAGTTGTGACTATTGGTGGACTATACGGAATCGTTCATGAAGTAGATAAAGAAAAAGGCACAGTGACTCTTGATTGTGAAGGAATCTATTTAGAATTTGAACGAGGAGCAATTAAAACAGTTAAAGCACCTGCAGCACCTACATCTAATGAACCTATAGAGGATAATACGTCAGAAGTTGAAGTAACTGAAGTAACTGAAGTTGAAGTGGTTGAAGAACCAGTCACTGAAGAAGAAAAAAAAGATAACGAATAATAAGAAAATAGTACTTTTTAAGTGCTATTTTTTATTTTTTTTATTTGTCAAATTAAGCTAGACAAAATATCATTATCTATATAACTCAAAAATACTTCCAATGGTGTTTTATAGTTTAATGATTTTCTAGGGATATTATTTCTTTTAGATGCGATAGATTGGATAAAAGATTCCTTAACTTCGTTGAAATCAATTTGATTAGGTAATCTATCTTTGCGTAATAACCCATTAAAGAGTTCGTTTAAGTCTTTTTTAGGGTGTTCCTGAATTGGCAAAATAAATATCAATATTATTTAGCTTGCTGATTGATTTAAATAGATGGCATGGAAATTTTTTTAAACCAATTATTTAAACTATTGTGATCACTTTCCTTGTTGTCTTTGGTTGTCTAGCTTAATTTTACAATCGGCGATACAAAAAAACAGGAGATAGAATTTAGTCTCTCTCCTGAATATAATGATATATTTTAATTTTTAAGTGGTGTTAAAAGTCTTAATCCATTAAATAAGACAACTAATGTAGATCCTTCATGGGCTAAAATACCAATAGGTAAGTTCATTTGACCAAAAATATTTAATACAACAAGTAATGCGACAACACCCATAGAGAAAATAATGTTTTGTTTAACCACTTTATCTAATTTTTTAGATAGACGATAAGCGTAACCTAGTTTGTCTAAGTCGTTTTGCATTAAAACAACATCTGCTACATCAATGGCAACGTCCGTCCCATCACCCATAGCCACACCAATATCAGCTTTTACAAGAGCTGGTGCATCATTGACCCCATCACCAACCATGGCTGTTAAACCATATTTGTCTTGAAGTGAGCTAACAATTTGTGATTTGTTTTCAGGTAGGACATTTCCTGCAACTTCGTCAATTTTAAGCGTACTTGCGACCGCATGACCAGTACGTTCAGCATCACCGGTGATCATTGTAGTGTGAATATTATGTTCTTTGAAGTAAGCAATAAGTTGCTGTGCTTTTGGATTTGGTAAATCCATCATGGCGATTAATCCAATGACCACATCATCTTCAGAAAATAGTACGACTGTTTTTCCTTCTTCAGCATATTTTCTTTCAAATGATTCAATGTCAGAAGACACGTTAGTAAATTGAGAAGCTTTCCCGATTTTGTATGTATGTCCTTTATAAGTTGATACGAGTCCTTTCCCAATTTGATTTTCAATAGTTAATGGAATGTCATTAACTATTTCAATTGATTCGACAATCGCATTAGCTAATGGATGATTGGCTTGTTTTTCCATGGCTATAATTAAATCAGTATAGAATGTTTCTTCGTTTGTGATGTGATCAATAAAGTGAACATCAGTGACTTTTGGTTTTCCTTCGGTTAATGTACCAGTTTTATCAAATGCGATAGCTTTAATTTCTGAAAGGTTTGAAAGGTAAGAGCCGCCTTTGAATAGAACTCCGCGTTTAGCTAAGTTTGAAATGGCAGATAGTGTCGCTGGAATATCACTCGCAGCAAGGGCACAAGGCGAAGCAACTGTTAAGAATACCATGCCTTTGTAAAAACTATCATACCAAGCCATATTGAAAACAAGTGGCATTAATACAATGTATAAGAATACAAGAACCATAACACTCGTGACATATTTGGGTTCTAAACGTTTAATCTTTGTGGCAGTTTTAGATAGGTTTGATTGAGATTCATTGACTAACTGTAAAATTTTAGCAAATACAGTGTCTGTACTATCTTTTGTTACAACCATTGTAATAGTTCCATCACCATTGATTGTACTACCAAAAACATTATCACCAACTGTTTTTTCAGCAGGAATACTTTCACCGTTGATTGATGATTCATCAATTGATGTGTATCCAGTTAGAATGATTCCGTCAGTTGGAATTTGTTCCCCATTTAATACTTTCAAATGATCGCCAATTTTTAGTTGAGCAATATCTACTGTCTTAGTAGAACCGTCTGAAAGTATTAATTTAGCATCAGTTGGATTCATTTTCATTAAAGAAGTAATTTCTTTTTTACTTTTATTTTCCACATAATGTTCTAAAAAGTGAGCGGCAGCAAAGATAAGAATTAGAAGAGCCCCCTCGGTATAATCTCCGATAAGTACTGCACCGATTGCTGCAAGGGACATTAAAACATGGACATTTGGCATAAATTTTTTAAGTCGTTTGGTTTCTTTAATGGTATCTTCAAAACCCTCAATCATAATGTGATACCCAGAAAGAACAATAGTTGAAACGGAAAGAATGGTTTTTAAAGTGCCAACTGGTAAAAATAAACTAATCAGAAATGTTGCTAAACCTAGAAAGAATAGAACGACTGGTAGATTACCATGATTGTGATTATGTGCGTGGCTACATTTTTCATGATTATGGTCAACGGCATGTTGTGATTGTGACATGTGGTTCAACTCCTTTTTATATAAGTGGGCAATCATATGAATATCTGTTCATGTTTAAATTATATATCCTTATACAAGAAAAAGCAAATAAAACCTCGATTATTTTTTCGAATAATCGAGGTTTTATAATTTTGGCTAAATATGTTTCTGTAAATGCTCGTATCTATGACCGGCAATATCAATTTCACCTGATTTTTCAAAACCATTGTTCAAATAAATTCTTTTGGCATTGTCATTAACTAAATCACAATTCAAACCTATAGTAGAAAGATTTGATTGTGTCGCTAATTCAGAAAGAGAGTTAAGCAACTCTTTTGCGACACCTTTACCACGATGATTAGGAGAGGTTACTAATGTATCCAAATACCATTCATTATCAAAGGCTTCTTTTTCAGTAAATAAACGATATTTTTCTATTGGTAAGTTGTGTTGTTCTAGAATGTCAAAGAATCCTTCATCAATATTTTTTTCTAAATGTTGTGGGTAGCCAAAAGCCACACCAGCGACTTCACCATTAATTTCTTTTACCAATGCATTTTTGTAACCGTAACGATGGGTTGGCTTTTCTATAAAACCAGTAACGAGTAAATTTTTTACCTCATCCTCAGGTAATTTATTGAAGATATCTAATTCCATATCTCTTAGAACGATCATCACTAAGTCGATGGCTTGGCTAGCATCTTTTTTTTCTGCAAAACGAATCATTTTGAACGGTTCCTCCTTTTGTTATAAATTAAGTACTGTTACTATATCATGCGTATAATATAGTAGCAACTTGCAAAAAAGTAAAAATATAAAAAAGAGTATTGATTATTTTAAAAATGATAGTATAATATGAAGGTGCGTGTAATACACGTATTTCTTTTTTATTTACAGTGTGGGAGGAGAAATTTACATCTCCATTAAACCACATCACGGACTTAAGGAGGTATGTCTCGTGGCAAAGAAAGTTGAAAAATTAGTTAAATTACAAATTCCTGCAGGGAAAGCAACACCAGCTCCACCGGTAGGTCCAGCGTTAGGTCAAGCGGGTATTAACATTATGGGATTCACAAAAGAATTCAACGCTCGTACAGCAGATCAAGCTGGTTTAATTATTCCAGTTGTAATTTCTGTATATGAAGACCGTTCATTTACATTTATTACAAAAACACCACCAGCTGCAGTTTTACTTAAAAAAGCAGCTAACATTGAAAAAGGTTCAGGAGAGCCTAACTCTAAAAAAGTAGCAACTGTTACTAAAGATCAAGTAAAAGAAATCGCTGAAACTAAAATGCAAGACCTAAACGCAGCTGATATTGAAGCAGCTATGCGCATGGTAGAAGGTACTGCACGAAGCATGGGTATCACTGTAGAGTAAACTTCTACAGCGAGTCTTGAAGTAGCTTCTCAGTCGAATTTATATTGAAAAATATAAATACGTGGGAGGTACAACCGTTATAACCACAATCAAGGAGGAAACAAAATGGCTAAGAAAAGTAAAAAAATGCAAGAAGCATTGAAAAAAGTAGATGTAACAAAAGAATACTCTGTAGCAGAAGCAGTAGCTTTAGCTAAAGAAACAAACATTGCTAAATTCGACGCAACTGTAGAAGTTGCTTACCGTCTAAATGTAGACCCTAAAAAAGCTGATCAACAAATACGTGGAGCTATGGTATTACCTAATGGAACTGGTAAAACTCAATCTGTATTAGTTTTCGCTAAAGGTGAAAAAGCTAAAGAAGCAGAAGCTGCTGGAGCTGACTTTGTTGGTGAAGCTGACATGGTAGAAAAAATTAAAGGTGGATGGTTTGGTTTTGACGTAGTCGTAGCTACTCCAGACATGATGGCGCAAGTTGGTCAATTAGGACGTGTATTAGGACCTAAAGGATTAATGCCTAACCCTAAAACAGGAACAGTTACTATGGACGTAACAAAAGCTGTTGAAGAAGTTAAAGCAGGTAAAGTAACTTACCGTGTAGACAAACAAGGGAATATTCATGTCCCAATTGGTAAAGTATCATTTGATGATGCTAAATTAATTGAAAACTTTGAAGCGTTAAATGATGTTATCGTAAAAGCTAAACCAGCTGCTACTAAAGGAACTTATATTCAAAACTTAACAATTACAACAACTTTTGGACCTGGTGTTAAAGTTGATAAATTTTCATTCTAATTAATAAAAACAGTTGACCTAGATAACTGTAGATGTTATAGTTATCTAGGTTAAAATATTATGCCGAAGACAGTAGGTGGTTCTAGAACCTTAATTTCCTACCGAGGACAATGATTAATACAATCAATAGTCCCTCTATGTCAACGGTGGCATGGAGTTTTTTTGTATAAAAAATTCCACCATCTATTAATTAACGGAGGTGAAAATAAATGAGTGAAGCATCAATTGCAAAAAAAGCACAAGAAGTTGAAGTGATTTCTGCTAAACTAAAAGAAGCTGCATCTGTTGTTGTAGTGGATTATCGTGGTTTAACGGTAGAAGAAGTAACTAACTTACGTAAACAATTACGTGATGCAAACGTTGAGATGAAAGTTATCAAAAATGGTATCTTACGTCGTGCCGCTGAAAAAGCTGGATTAGAAGGTATGGAAGATGTATTCTTTGGACCTACTGCTGTAGCATTCAGTAACGAAGACGTTGTTGCACCTGCTAAAATCATGAATGATTTTGCAAAAGAAGCAGAAGCGCTAGAAATTAAAGGTGGCATTATCGAAGGAAATGTTTCTTCTAAAGAAGAAATCATTGCTTTGGCAAAACTACCAAGTCGCGAAGGCTTACTTTCTATGTTACTATCTGTACTTCAAGCTCCTGTCAGAAACGTGGCTTATGCAGTCAAAGCTGTGGCAGAAAAAGAAGAAGAAGTTGCTTAATAGCAGCTTAGTTTATTAAAAAATAAAAATTAAATAATCGAAAGATTTAAAATGGAGGAAAACAACATGGCATTAAACGTTGAACAAATTATTGCTGATTTAAAAGAATCAACTATTTTAGAATTAAATGATTTAGTTAAAGCTATTGAAGAAGAATTTGGTGTATCTGCTGCTGCTCCTGTAGCTGTAGCTGGTGGCGCTGCTGAAGGCGGATCTGCTGCTGAACAAACTGAATTTACTGTAGAATTAACTTCTGCTGGAGATTCAAAAGTTAAAGTAATCAAAGCAGTTCGTGAAGTAACTGGTTTAGGATTAAAAGAAGCTAAAGCATTAGTTGATGGAGCTCCATCACCAATTAAAGAAGGCGCATCTAAAGAAGAAGCTGAAGAAATCAAAGCTAAATTAGAAGAAGTTGGCGCTTCAATTACATTAAAATAATCATTTATTTTAATAATTGAGAGGAAGAGAAATCTTCCTCTTTTTTTATTGTCTCAAAAGGATAAAAGTTGAGAATTTTGTTTATAAGACGTAAAATGTAAATGATAGAATAAAAGGAAAAAGAATTGGAGAAGATGATGATTAATCGATTACATGACGATAGTTTGGCATTACACACGGATTTATATCAATTAAATATGATGAAAACATATTGGGAATTAGGACGTGATGATAGACATGCTGTATTTGAGTGCTATTTTAGAGATATGCCATTTAAAAATGGGTATGCTATTTTTGCAGGATTAGAAAGAGTGATTGATTATCTTGATAATTTAGTATTTTCTGATACAGATATTGACTATTTAAGACGAGTTACAACCTACCCTGAGGAATTTTTAACTTATTTAAAAGAATTTAAATTTAAGTGTACAGTACGATCTGCTCTAGAGGGAGAATTAGTTTTCAATAATGAACCAATATTCCAAGTAGAAGGGCCTCTTGCACAATGTCAATTGATAGAAACGGCCGTACTCAACATTATAAACTATCAAACACTGATTGCGACAAAAGCTGCGAGAATCCGTGCAGTATGTGGCGATGATTTAATTATGGAATTTGGAACACGACGAGCACAGGAACTTGATGCATCAATTTGGGGAACTAGAGCAGCTTATATAGGCGGTTTTGATTCAACAAGTAATGTTAGAGCGGGTAAAATGTTTGGTATACCTATTGCAGGAACACACGCTCATAGTTTAATTCAATCGTATTTAAATGATTATGAAGGGTTTAAAGCGTATGCTCAAACGCATAAAGATTGTGTGTTTTTAGTTGATACATACGATACATTACGTTCTGGTGTACCTAGTGCGATACGAGTAGCCAATGAAATGGGTGATAAAATTAATTTTATTGGTGTTAGAATTGATAGTGGAGACATGGCTTATATCTCCAAAAAAGTAAGAAAGCAGTTAGATGAGGCAGGATACCCAGATGTTAAAATTTATGCATCAAATGATTTAGATGAATCGACCATTCTAAATTTAAAAATGCAACGGGCAAAAATTGATGTTTGGGGGATCGGAACAAAACTCATTACAGCTTACGATCAACCAGCGCTGGGTGCGGTTTATAAAATAGTTTCTATTGAGAATGATGATGGAAAAATGGTGGATACAATCAAGTTATCAAGTAATGCAGAAAAAGTTTCAACACCTGGTAAAAAACAAGTTTGGCGAATTACTGGTAAAGATGGGAAATCTGAAGGAGATTACATCACACTTTGGACAGAAGATCCACGAAATCAAGAAGAGTTATACATGTTCCACCCAGTTCATACTTATATTAATAAAACAGTGAAAAACTTTACAGCACGTCCAGTTTTACAAGATATCTACATAGACGGTAATCGAGTGTATGAGTTGCCCACATTAGAAGAAATCAAAAAATTATCTAAAGACAATCAAGACTCATTGTGGGAAGAATACAAACGTAATTTAAACCCTCAAAAATATCCAGTTGATTTATCAACAGAGTGTTGGAATCATAAGATGACAACGATTAAAAAAGTACACGAAATGACACATAACCAATCAAAAAAATAATCATATAAGGATAATCGCATGAATAAAAAAGAAGCTGCTTTTTGGCAAAAGTTTCTTAGTCAAACAACGATTGAAAATCCAATATTCGGTGAAGCTTGGTCATTTGGAGCTACAGATGAAATGGCTGATGAATTAGCAAAGCTTGTACTAAATGGTACCAAGACAGCAACAGCTAGTGCTAAAGTTGAGTATGACTGGGAAAACGAGGCGTTACCAAAATCTAATCATCATTATGATATGTTGTTAGATGGAAGTGGAAATCCAGTAGCAGTCCTTATGACAACTAAAGTCTATATGACAAAATTTTGTGAAGTAACACCAGAACATGCCTATAAAGAAGGAGAAGGGGATTTATCACTTAAATACTGGAAACAAGTTCATTACAATTTTTGGCAAACATTATTTAAAGATATCTATAATAAAGAAGTAGATATAACAAATATGGAAGTAGTATGTGAAGAATTTGAAATAATTTATAAATAAATAAAAAAAGACATCTTTTTTTGAAAAGTTGTCTTTTTTATTATCAAATATATTTAAATGATATTTAATGTAAAATATCAATTATTTTTTTATTAAAAGTTTATTATTATTACATATGATGATTATATGCATATGCTATATGATAAACTACCAGATATTACAATGAAAAAGGGGTATATAATGGTGGAACAAAAAAGTATTTATATAAATAGTTTTGGCAGAGGGCGTTTACTTAATGACAAAGGAGAACGTATTTTACTTCGTACAAAGAAAGCATATGAATTATTTTTTTATCTTTTCCATTATAGAGAAGAGTTGGTGACTAAAGATGATCTAGTTGATATATTATTTCCAGATATGACTGGTGAGCGAGGCGGAAGTAACTTACATACAACCATTTATCAAATTAGGAAAGAGTTTGATAAACATGGTTATCCTGATATTATCGTGTATAAATCTGGAACTTATTTTATTAATGCACAAATCAAAAGTGATTGTGAAGAAGTTCAAAAAATTTTAGTGGACATGTTAACAGAAGAATCCTTGAGGAGAATATTAAAAGTTTATGATGGTCAATATTTTGAAAGAGATAACTATGAGTGGAGTGAGTACCGAAGAAATGATATTCATAGTAAGGTTATACTAGGTGTGAAAGAAGCGATATCTTTAAATAAACTTTCTAATATGGTATTAATGCAATTTTTACTTGTATTTAAAGAGGATTGTTTATGTGATTTAGAATTATTGGATAGTATTTTAGACCAATTTAATCAAAGTAGGGATAGATTAAAAGTTAAAAAGATAATAAATGATGCACAAAGATATTGGGAAATTAATATGTTGTGCACTTTACCTGAAGAAATTAGTAAAAAGTATCAATAAATGTTAATACTGTATTATGATAAATAGTCTAATAAAGGTATTGGACTATTTTTTATGCGTATTATTTTTAGTTTTATTAGACTAAAAGTAATATTTTCGTTACCGAATAAGGTAAATTTTTCATGATTGACAAGACTTGTAGCCATATGAGATATTATAAAATATTATCATATGATACATATTTTATAATATCTCATATTGTTTAAAAAGTATAAATTGCGGTATTTTCCAACAAAATGGCTTATATGATATAAAGGAACTGCTTTTTTGAATAAAATAACTAAGCTAGTTAAAAGGTTAAGTTGACTTTAAGAGCAGATAAGTTTCTTTAACGTTACGTCAAAATAGATGGTTTGAACAAGTTTTATAACAAAGAAAAAAGCTTCGAGCCTTGGGTTATTCCATGGCTCGAAGCTTTTATAGATTAGTCCACCCAATTTTTTGTTAAAAACTCATAGGTTAAGTCGTTAGTTGTTGAAACTAGTGTGATGTCTGTGCCTAAATCTTGGCTGTTACCAACACCAATTGGTAAAGCACCACTTTTTTTGATTGCTGTAATACCTGCTTTTGAGTCTTCAACCCCAATACAACTTGATATCGGACAATCAATGGCTTTTGCAGCAGCGATAAAAATATCTGGTGCAGGTTTGCCAGAAGCCACACTAGTAGGATCAACAATAGCATCAAAATAACTCGTTAATTTCATTTTTTCTAATAATAATGGGCCATTTTTACTGGCGGAGGCTAAGGCTATTTTTATATGATGTTGCTTTAATTCTTTTAGTAGGGGAAGAATTCCTGGAAAAATATCGTCTTCTGAAAAATATTGTATCATCTCAACGTAAACATCATTTTTTTTTGCAGCAAGCTCTTTAAAGGTATCGTCATCAATATCAGACCTTTTTCTACCGTGTTTCAAAATTAAGTCTAGCGAATCTTCGCGACTCACACCTTTTAATTGTTCATTAAATTCTCGGTCGATATCAATACCTAACTCCTGAGCTAAACTTTTCCATGCTCTATAATGGTATTCTGCCGTATCTGTGATGACACCATCTAAGTCAAATAGTACTCCTTGAAACATATTATTCCACTCCTTTAGTCATTAATTTAACTGTTAATGAGTCGGTTAGTGTGTGCCTATTACCATAAATTGTGACATCTAAAGGTTCACCATTTAACAAATCAATGGTAATGTTGTCTGATACACTGATATAAAGTAGGCGACCTCGATAGTTTATATGGAAAGCATAACTGTCCCATTTTGTTGGTAAGAAAGGAGCAAAACTAAGTGATTCATTGAAAACTTTCATCTGTGCAAAGCCTTGTACAATGGTCAACCAACTTCCAGTCATTGATGTGATATGTAGCCCGTCATCTGTGTCATTATTGTAGTTATCTAAGTCTAGTCTAGCAGTTCGTTGATACATTTCTACCGCTTTTTCTTCTATCCCTAATTCTGCAGCTAATATGGAATGGATACATGGAGAAAGGGATGATTCATGTACGGTCATTGGCTCATAAAATTCAAAGTTTTTACGTTTTTCTTCAATAGTAAATTGATCGTTAAAGAAATAAATTCCTTGTAGTACATCTGCTTGTTTGATAAAACAAGAGCGTAAAATTTTATCCCAAGACCAGTTTTGATTCAACGGAACATCTTTTTTATCTAAATCAGTGACAGGCATTAAATCCTTGTCTAAAAAAGTATCGTGTTGAACAAAAATGCCGAGTTCTTCATCTTTCGGTAAATACATTTTATCGATAATATCTTGCCAATGTGCTATTTCTTCTTCAGACAAGGATATAGTTGTATCGTTTTTATAAAGTTGATAATTTTCGATTGTGTAGCTTAATACCCAGCGTGCAATATAGTTTGTGTACCAGTTATTATTAATATTATTTTCATATTCATTTGGTCCAGTAACACCATGAATCATGTAAGCGTCATGACGTTTAGAAAAATGAACTCTGTCAGCCCAAAAACGTGAAATTTCAGATAATACTTCTAGTCCTTCGTGTTTCAAGTAGGAAGTGTCACCAGTATAGTTTGTGTAATTATAAATAGCATAAGCAATAGCGCCGTTTCGGTGGATTTCTTCAAAGGTGATTTCCCATTCATTGTGGCACTCAACTCCTGTAAAAGTAACCATTGGATAGAGAGCACCTTGTAGTCCTTGCTGTCTAGCATTGTGCTGTGCTTGAGGTAACTGGTTATGACGATATTTTAATAAGTTTTTCGTTACATTCGGTTCTGCTAAGGACAAATAAAGTGGAACAGCATAGGCTTCTGTATCCCAATAAGTAGCACCGCCATATTTTTCACCAGTAAATCCTTTTGGACCAATATTTAGGCGTTCGTCTTCACCATAGTAAGTTGAAAATAATTGGAATAAATTGAAGCGAATACCTTGTTGAGCTTCGTCATCACCTGTAATAACCACATCTGCTATTTCCCAACGTTTTAACCAAGCGTTTTTATGTTGAGAGATTAATTCTTCTACAGTATTTTTATTAACTTGATTTAATAAATTTCTAGCATGCTCTAATTGATTATTTTCTGCAATATCTCGGCTTGTAACGACAATCACTTTTTTATCTAATGAGATGATATCGCCAGTTTGTAATGTCGTAGTGATTATTTCTGAAGCTTCAAACTCTTTGAATTCTTTTTTAGTAGGTAAGTTTGGTTGAGATAAATCATTTTGCATGAACGTTGTCACACAGAATTCATCTATACCAAAAGGGTTGCTGATAGTTTTCGCTGTGACAAAGTTCTCACCACTTTGTCTATGTTCCCAAAACATATCATCGTAATTGCTATCTTCATTATGAACATGGTTATCTAATTTAGAGACTAATGTAATTTCGCCTGAACCTTCTAACATTTCGACAGATACGTTAACTAAAGCCAGTTCTTTAATAGTTAAGCTAAGCAAGCGTTTGAAAGAACACTTAACAGTGCAATCGTTAATAGTTACTGTAAACTGGCGTGATAGAATGCCATGTTGCATGTCTAATTCTTGATAAAAATCTGTAGGTGTTATCGTATTTAAATCAACTTTATGATTGTTAACATATATATCAACAGCAATAAAATCAATTGCATTAATGACTTTTCCAAAATAGTCAGGGTAACCATTTTTCCACCAACCAACACGTGTTTTATCAGGATACCAAACACCTGCCAAATAAGTTCCTTTGTGATTATCTCCTGAGAAACCTTCTTCAAAGTTTCCTCTTAATCCCATATAGCCATTTCCAATACTTGTTAAAGATTCTTGCAAACGGATGTCTTCTTTGTGTAATGAGTGAGTGGTTAATTTAAATGGGTTAATGTCAAACAGTCTTTTTAAATGAGTCATACTATTCCCTCCATGGATTAAAGTTGTTAATTACATGATATACGCAAACGATTGCGAAAGCAATATAAAAATAAAAATGTTTTGTTTATATTGTTTAATTATGATTTAAAAAAGTGTTTACTTTTCATAAACTGATACGTATAATATGAATTACGCAAACGATTTCATTTAAGATTAATTTAAGAAAGAGGTAAGGTACAATGAAAAAGTTACTAAGTTTTGAGTTTTGGCAAAAATTTGGAAAAGCATTAATGGTTGTGGTAGCTGTCATGCCTGCTGCTGGATTAATGATTAGTATCGGAAAAACGATTCCGATGATGTCACCAGATATGGCGTTTTTAGTAACAACAGGTGGAGTAATTGAAAATATAGGGTGGGGAATTATTGGAAATCTTCATTTATTATTTGCACTAGCAATTGGTGGTAGTTGGGCTAAAGAACGTGCAGGTGGAGCTTTTGCTGCAGGTATTTCATTTATTTTGATTAATCGCATTACTGGCTCAATTTTTGGTGTGACTTCAGAAATGCTGACAAACGATGAAGCATTTACTCACACATTATTTGGAACTAAAATCATGGTTAAAGGATTTTTCACTAGTGTACTTGAAGCACCAGCATTAAATATGGGTGTTTTTGTCGGAATTATTGCGGGATTTGTCGGAGCGATGGCTTACAATAAATACTATAATTATCGTAAATTACCAGATGCATTATCATTCTTTAATGGTAAGCGCTTTGTTCCATTTGTTGTCATACTTTGGTCAACGATTGTTTCAATTGGTTTAGCTATTGTATGGCCAGTTATTCAATCAGGCATTAATAATTTTGGTTTGTGGATTGCTCAATCACAAGAATCTGCACCAATTTTGGCACCGTTTTTATATGGAACACTTGAGAGATTATTACTACCATTTGGATTGCATCATATGTTGACCATACCAATCAACTATACTCAGTTAGGTGGAACCTATGAGATTTTATCTGGGGCACAAGCTGGAACGCTTGTCTACGGACAAGATCCTCTATGGCTTGCTTGGGCAACTGATTTATTTAACTTAAAAAATGCTGGAAATATCGAACAATATAATTATGTGTTATCAAATTGGACACCAGCTCGTTTTAAAGTAGGGCAAATGATTGGCGCATCAGGTATTTTAATGGGCTTCACTTTGGCGATGTATAAAAATGTGGATAGTGATAAGAGAAAACAATATAAATCAATGTACGTCTCAGCAGCGTTGGCAGTATTTTTAACCGGTGTTACAGAACCGTTAGAATTCATGTTTATGTTTGCAGCCGTTCCGTTGTATCTAGTGTATGCAGTGATTCAAGGAGCGGCATTTGCGATGGCCGACATCATCTCATTACGCGTCCATTCATTTGGAAATATTGAGTTATTAACAAGAACACCATTAGCCATTAAAGCAGGTTTATCACAAGATTTGATTAACTTTGTAATTTGTATTATTGTGTTTGCTATTGTTTCTTATTTTATTGCTGGATTTATGATCAAGAAATTTAATTTAGCAACACCAGGTAGAAATGGAAACTATGATGTGGATACGTCAGATAACCCAACTTCATCAGGAAGTTATGAAGGAATCTCTCCACAAATTGTATCAATCATCCAACTACTTGGTGGAAAATCAAATATTTCTGAAGTAGATGCTTGTATGACCCGTTTAAGAGTTAGTGTCAAAGATGCAGAACTTGTCGGCTCAGAACAGGAATGGAAAAAAGCAGGAGCACTTGGTTTAGTGATAAAAGATAAAGGTGTTCAGGCGATTTATGGACCAAAAGCTGATGTCATTAAATCTGATGTGCAAGATGCTTTGGATAGTGGGGTTGACATTGATTCTCTTACTGTTGATACCGTTATTAATGAGCCAAACGAACAAACAACTGTTCAAACAAATGTTACCATTCCATTTGTTTCTGTAGCAGACGGAGAAGTCATTTCGATAGAAACTGTTTCAGATGATGTGTTTTCGCAAAAAATGATGGGCGATGGTTTTGCGGTAAAACCATCGAATAGTCAAGTGGTTTCACCAGTATCTGGTGTGGTTCAGTCTATTTTTCCAACAAAACATGCCATAGGATTATTAACACCTGAAGGATTAGAAGTGTTAGTACATATGGGACTAGACACTGTAGAGATGACTAAACAAGTATTTGACGTATCAGTTAAAGAAGGTGATACTGTAAAAGCGGGTCAATTATTAGCAACAGTCGATTGGAAAACAGTTGAGAATGAAGGGAAGGGTACCACGATTGTAGTAGTTTTTACAAATACACAAGAAATTAAAACGCTCGAGTTATCAACTGTTGGTGAACATAAATCATCAGAAAAAATTGGTCAAGTATCATTATAAAGTGAGGAAAAAAAGATGAAGTGGTTAACACTAAATATACATAGTTGGATGGAAGAAGATACTGAAGAAAAGATGGATATACTGGTGCACTATATTATATCTAGTGGGTTAGATGGAGTGTCTTTACAAGAAGTCAATCAACGAATTGATGCGTTACCAGAGGAAAATCCACTTCATTTTGTTCCACCAATCAATGAAAAGACAATCATTAAACAGGATAATTATGCCTTATGCTTAGTTAAACGATTAGCTGAGTTAGGGGAAGAGTATCATTGGAGTTGGACTTATAGTCATGTGGGATATGGTATCTATGAAGAAGGTGTGGCAATTTTATCAAAAAAACCTTTACAATCACAAGCAGTGTTAGTATCATCAGTGGATAAGAAGACAGATGTAACACGACGAATGATGCTTTGTTCAAAGCTAACAGTGCAGGATAAAGAACTATTTGTAACAAGTAGTCATTATTCTTGGTGGAATGAAGAAACGAAACAAGGGTTTCAAGATGAATGGACTTTAAGCAAACTCTTTTTAGATAAATTATCTGGTTTCATCTTGCTATGTGGAGATTTTAATGGCCCTGATACGATTAAAAATGAAACATATGATTTAGTCACGAAAAGCTTTGTGGATACATTTGAATTAGCCGAACATCCAAGTGGGCGTTACACCATCCCAAAAGAGATTGATGGATGGAAACACACGAAAGAACAGTTAAGAATAGATTATATATTTGCCTCTGAACCTTGTCAGGTGAGGTCGCATGATGTTATCTTCGATGGAGAAAATTATCCATGTATTAGTGATCATTATGGTGTCGTTGTGTCGATTGATATGGAATAACTAATGGGAGAGTAGATTATGGGAGTTACAATTAAAGATGTTGCAAAAGAAGTAGGTGTTGCCCCTTCAACAGTATCGCGTGTTTTGAAAGATCATCCAAGTATTTCAGGAGAAACCAAAGAGCGCGTAAGAAAAGCGATGGATAAGTTAGGCTATGTTCCAAATATTTCAGCAAGAAACTTAGTTAGTAAACTATCTAATGCTATTGGGGTAGTCTTGCCAATTATTGAATCCAAAGAGCGAGCAAGTGAGCCGTTTTATTTAGAAGCGATTACGGCAATGAATGAAGAAGCAAGTAAACATCAAGTAAGTCTTGCTATAGCATCAGGTAATAACGAAACCGAATTACTGGAAGCAGTGACACTACTTTATTTACAAAGACGAGTGGACTCTTTTATCTTGATGTATGTAAAAGAAAATGACCTCATTTTAGACTTTTTAATTGAGAAAAATATTCCATTTACAATTATTGGACACCCATATCGTTATTATAATGACACTAGCTGTGTTGATAATGACAATCAGCTACTAGGTAGGAGTGTCACACAGTACCTTATTGATAAGGGACACAAGGATATTTTATTTGTAACAAATAATTCAACTGAAAATTTCTTTAAGGAACGTTTTTATGGGTATGAAATGTGTTTAAAAGATAATCACTTACCCTGTTATCCGGTATGTGATTTAGAAAAAAGCAATGAATTTATTCAGTTAGATACCTTGTTAAGTGAAAGGAAAATCTCAGCATGCATTGCGATTGATGATATGTTTGCTTTAAAAGTGATTCAGTTTATCCAATTGATTGGTCTAACAGTTCCTGATGATGTATCTGTTATTAGTTTTAATAATTCTATTTTTTCAACATTAATTCACCCTTATATTACGTCAGTTGATATTAATACACGTGAACTAGCAAAGTCAGCTGTACTGGAGTGTCTAAACCAAGTCAATTATCCGGATGAGTTGAAAAAAAGAGTGATTATTCCACACAAATTAATTGAACGAGAAAGTGTCATAGACTATTAATAAAAAAATTCACCACATTCTTTTTAGAATATTGGTGGATTTTTTTATATAATACAAGAAAGACAACTTGAGATAATTAGGGAGGGAAGATAATGAGTTTATATTTAGAAATACCAGAATGGGATAATAGCCTACCTTTTAGGGCATTTGAAAACCAAGGAGAGATTGTTGTACCACCACATTGGCACAAAGAAATTGAGATGATATATGTGACAAAAGGGCTAGTCAATATTGGGTATGATAATCAATTATTTCAAGTACAAGAGGGAGAAATTTTTATGTTTGGTAGTGGTGAATCTCATTATTTTTTAGCTTCACCAGGCAGTACACGGATTGTTTATCAATTTGATTTAGCAGTTTTTCAAAATTATTTAGTAAATCAATCAGATTATAAAGACATTGTCACGCTATTTGAAAAAGCGGAAAATCTTAGTCGGTTTTGGGGGAACGACGTCGAGCAAGAGATGAGAAGTCTTGTAGAAAAATTATTTAAAGAAGTACAGCAAAAAAAGTTGGGCTATGATTATGCTATATTAAGTTTGTTGCATCAACTATTGGTCTTCTATTATCGTGAGATTCCTCAAAAAAATCGTACTCTCAAAGAAGGAAATTTTGTCGAATCCACTCTTCAAAAACAGACATTGGAAAGACTGAATGATGTCTTTATCTACATAGAAAATCATTTTCAAGAGGTGATTACACTAGAGGATGTTGCCAAATATGTAGGATTTAGCCCATATTATTTTTCACGTTTTTTTAAGAAAAATACAGGGCAAAATTTTAGTCAATTCCTGACAGAGTACCGATTAAATCAAGCTAAATATATTCTTTCCCATGAAAATATTCCAATGATAGAAGTGGCAGAACGTTCAGGATTTAATAGTGTTAAAACCTTTCATCATGTATTCAAAGAACATGTTGGACTATCCCCTTTAAAATATCAAAAGACAATATATGGGAATAATTGACCAAAATAACAGGAAGAAAACCTTATCATTTTTTTGTATGATGAATCTATCAACAAGAAAACGATGGAGGTTTTTTTATGACATTAAAAGTAGGGATTATTGGTTGTGGTGGTATTGCTAATGGAAAACATATGCCAGCACTAAGCAAAGTAGAAGAAGTTGAAATGGTCGCATTTTGTGATGTGATAGTGGAACGTGCTGAAAAAGCAAAAGTAGAGTATGGGACGATGGATGCAATTGTGTATCAAGATTATCATGAGTTATTAGCAGATAAAAGTATCGATGTGGTACACGTTTGTACACCAAATAATTCTCATGCGGGAATTTCCATCGCTGCAATGAAAGCGAATAAACATGTGATGTGTGAAAAACCAATGGCTAAAACAAGTCAGGAAGCAAGAGCCATGTTAGAAGCAGCGAAAGAAACAGGAAAGAAATTAACAATAGGGTATCAAAATCGCTTTACAACAGCTGCTAACTATTTACATCAAGTATGTGAAGAAGGCGAGTTGGGAGATATTTATTATGGAAAAGCACATGCGATTCGTCGCCGTGCGGTACCAACTTGGGGAGTATTCCTTGATGAAGAGGCACAAGGCGGAGGTCCATTGATTGATATTGGGACACATGCACTAGATTTAACCTTGTGGATGATGAATAATTATAAACCGAAATATGTGGTAGGAAATACCTATCATAAACTGTCACCAACAAAAAATGCAGCCAATGCATGGGGACCTTGGGATCCAGAAAAATTTACTGTAGAAGACTCAGCATTTGGTTTTATTACGATGGAAGATGGCGCAACGATTTCTTTAGAATCAAGTTGGGCATTAAATAGTCGTCAAATAGGAGAAGCCAAAACCAGTTTATCTGGCACAAAAGGTGGGGCAGATATGTTTGATGGCTTGACTATTAATGGTGAGGATCATGGTTTACTATATGAAAAACACATTGAATTAGAAACAGGTGGCGTTGATTTTTATGATGGTGAAGGAAATGACCCAGCTTTTTTAGAAGCACAATCTTGGGTACAAGCAATTATAAATGACACAGAACCAGTTGTTTTACCAGAACAAGCCTTAGTTGTCACAGAAATTTTAGAAGCGATTTACCAGTCTTCAAAAACTGGCGAGCCAGTATATCTTAATAAGTAGGTGAAAAAATGATTCACGTAACAGTGTGGAATGAATACAGACATGAAAAGACAGATGAAGAGGTAAAAAAAGTTTACCCAGAAGGCATTCATAACCAATTAGCTTCTTTCTTAGAAGAAGAGTTTGACGTTAAAACAGCGACACTTGATGAACCAGAACACGGTTTAACAGAAGGTGTACTGAATAACACAGATGTATTGGTTTGGTGGGGACATATTGCTCATGATGAAGTGAGTGATGAAATTGTTCAACGTGTGCATCAACGTGTCCTACAAGGGATGGGATTGATTGTACTCCATTCAGGGCATATGTCTAAAATTTTTATGTCGTTAATGGGAACGTCATGTGATTTAAAGTGGCGTGAAGCAGATGAAACCTGTCGTATTTGGAATGTTAATCCTAGTCATCCTATTCTAGAAGGGGTTGGTGAATACATTGAACTAGAAAAAGAAGAAATGTATGGCGAACATTTTGATATACCAGCACCTGATGAATTGATTTTTGTGAATTGGTATAAAGGTGGCGAAGTATTTAGAGGTGGCTGTACGTTTAGACGTGGAAACGGTAAAATTTTCTATTTCCAACCTGGGCATGAAACGTATCCATCATATTACAACGAACAAGTTCAACTAGTGATTAAAAATGCAGTGAAGTGGTGTCAGCCAATGGATAGCACCTACCCAACATATGGACATCATGAACCATTAGAAGAGTTATAAAAGGAGGAAACAAACATGAAATTAGGCGTTTTTACCCCATTATTTAACAATTTATCATTTGATGAGATGATTGAAAAAGTAGCAGAGCAAGGGTTACAAATGGTTGAGATTGGAACAGGTGGCTCTCCAGGAAGCGCGCACTGTGATGTGGATGCGTTACTCGCCAGTAGTGATAAACGAAAAGAATACCAAGCAAAATTAAATGATAAAGGATTAGAAATTAGTGCCTTTAGTGCGCATCATAATCCTATTTCACCAACACCTGCAGAAGCAAAAGAAGCGGACGAACTATTAAGAAAAACAATTAAGTTAGCATCTCTAATGAATGTACCAGTGGTAAATGGATTCTCTGGTGTTGGTGGAGGAAACGAAACAGATACATCTGTGAACTGGCCTGTTTTACCATGGCCAACAGATTACACAGATATCTATCATTATCAGTGGGAGACTAAATTAATCCCTTACTGGAAAGATATCAATCACGAATGCCAAGTAGCTGGAGTGAAAATTGGGATTGAACTTCATGGTGGGTTTTTAGCTCATACACCATACACTATGTTGAAATTACGTGATGCAGCTGGGGTCAATATTGGGTGTAATTTGGATCCTTCTCATTTATGGTGGCAAGGAATTGAACCAGTTAGTGCGATTAAAATTTTAGGAAAAGAAAATGCGATTCATCATTTTCATGCAAAAGATACTTACCTAGATCAAGATAACATGAATATGTATGGTGTGACAGATATGCAACCTTATACAAACGTTCAATCAAGAGCATGGACATTTAGATCAGTAGGATGTGGTCATAGTTTACAAGATTGGTCAGATATAGTTAGCGCGTTGCGTTTATATGGTTACGATTATGTGTTAAGTATCGAACACGAAGACCCGTTGATGTCGATTGATGAAGGTTTCTCACGTGCAGTGACGAATCTTAAGTCAATTATGATTCATGATAAACCAACTGACATGTGGTGGGCATAGGAGGTCGTCAAATGCTTAATATAGGAATTATTGGGTATGGTGGTATGGGAAGCTACCATCACCGGGAATTAATAAAAAAAGAAGACGGGATACAAGTAGTCGGTGCGTATGATATAAAAAAAGAACGTTTAGACGCAGCAAAAAATGCAGGACTAACAAGTTATGAATCATTAGAAGCGTTATTATCAGATAATACGATTGATGCAGTATTGATTGCGACACCTAATGATGTCCATAAAGAGTTGTCTATCCAAGCGATGACAAGTGGAAAACACGTGATTTGTGAGAAACCAGCTATGATGTCAACCAAAGAATTAGATGATGTAATTAAAGTGTCAAAAGAAACGGGTCAAGTGTTTATGGTACACCAAAACAGACGCTGGGATAATGACTTTTTAATCATTCAAGATATGTATCAAAAGAAACCGATTGGTGAGTTATTTCAAATTGAGTCACGTGTTCATGGAGCGAATGGCATTCCAGGAGATTGGCGTCATTTAGAAAAACATGGTGGGGGCATGTTGCTTGATTGGGGCGTTCATTTACTGGATCAGCTTCTTTTTATGGTAGATAGTCCAGTAAAAGAGGTGTCCGCTGATTTAAGCTATATCTTGGGTGACGAAGTGGATGATGGATTTATTGCATACATCACGTTTGAGAATGGTGTCAAAGCATTAGTTGAAGTTGGCACAACTAATTTTGTGAAATTACCACGTTGGTATGTCAAAGGCCTTGAAGGAACGGCTGTCATTGACGATTGGGATTTGTCGGGTAAAATAGTGAAACAAACCGGTGTGATTGATCATCACAATTTAGTGCCAATTAAAGCAGGACAAGGATTAACTAAAACAATGTCGCCTCCTTCTGAAGATGCGACAACGACGTTACCAATTATCGAAGTTGAAGCTGATTATGATGGATTTTATCAAAACTTCTATGATGTCGTTGTTAATAATGCAACACCAATTGTAAAAAATGACGAAGTAAGAAATGTCTTAGCACTGATTGAAAGAATTTTCGAAGTGGCTAAAATCTAAAGTATGAAAAACGAGTAAATGGGTTTAAATCCATTTATTGGTCTTTTAACATAGTTAATTGTAATAGAATGATATTTAAATATCTTTTACTTTATTATCTTATTATTAAATCTATTTCATCACGTCTAATTTTTGTATAATAGGAAGCCAAGCACATTTATGTGCTTTTAGTGAAACAGCATATGGTTTGACAAATGAACCAAAAGAATTGTTTGTGGTAGAAGGAGTGAATCATGTTGATTTATACGACAAGGAAGAATTGATTTCTTTTGAAAAATTAGTGTGGTTTTTTACTGAACTTTAATATCATAGAGAGTAAAAACATTCCATTGAAAAATTAATGGAATGTTTTTATTATAGTTTCTCCATGGTCGTACCTTTAATAACAAGAGTTGGATTGAAAAGTTCATTTCCTTGAGGTGCTCCATCTTGTTTGATTTTATTAAGAATCATTGTCGCACAAGCCATTCCCATCTCAATGACAGGCTGCTTAATAGTAGTTAGTTGTGGATGAGCAATTTGATCTAAAAATACTCCGTCAAAACCGATGATACCATAGTCATCAGGTAATTTTTCTCCTTTATTTTGTATTCCTCTTTCAATCCCAATAGCTAATCTATCCGAGCTGCAAATAAAGGCAGTTTTTTTAGGGAAACGGTGAATATTTTTTGTAATAAAGTCAAAAGTATATCGTGAGCGATTATCGAAACGATATATTTTTGGTATCATTTTGTATTTTTGCATGGTGTTGATATATCCTGCTTCACGAGAATACTCAAAGGATTCTTTAACGTCGATGCCAATGTATACAATATTGGTATATCCCATATCTATTGCATATTCGGTAGCATAAGTCGTTCCTAAAGAATTATCGGTGTCTACATAATCATACCCGTAACGGTTTTCACCAAACAGAACAAATGGTTTTTCAAGCCGTTCAATCCACTCAGAGTGCTTTTCTCTCATACCTGTTATGATATAGCCATCACTTTGTCCTAAATCAAAACTATTTTGAGTGATTAATTGTAAAGAGTATTGGTTTTGGTCTAAGGTTTTTGAAATTCCCATTAATAGGTTCATATAATAAGGTTCTGTGGTATCAATCTCTTCTAGTATGAAGAATTTAATGACTTGTGTTCTATTATTAACTAATGCTTTAGCTGCAGCATTTGGTTTATAATTTAAGTCTTTCATTGCTTGAAAGACAAGTTCTTTTAATTCGTCTGTTACTTTTTCTGGGTGATTTATGACTCTTGAAACTGTCATGTTTGAAACATTTGCTTTTCGAGCAACATCAGATAAAGTTACCATAAACGTCGTACACTCCTTTACAAGGTTCTCTTAATTATAATTATACCTGTATTCGTATAATTTTCATCATATATTTTTAAATACCCTTATCCTAGTGTTACTATATCAATAATGTTAACGCTAACACTATTTTTGTGCTTGTATGTTAGTGTAACATTTTCTAGACTGATGTTAGATAAGGAGGGAGAGCATGCAAAAAAATTGGTGGCAGGAAGCAATTATTTATCAGGTGTATCCCAAGAGCTTTAAAGATACTAATGGAGATGGTATAGGTGATATTAAAGGGATTACTTCATCATTAGATTATATTAAAAGTATTGGGGTTAATACAATTTGGATAAACCCAATTTTTGTTTCACCACAAATTGATAACGGTTACGATATTTCTAATTTTTATGCGATTGATGATATTTTTGGAAATGTCGATGATGTAGAAATGTTAATAGAAGAAGCTCATAAACGAGAAATAAAAATAATTTTTGATTTGGTATTAAATCACACATCATCAAAGCACCCATGGTTTCAAGAAGCTTTAAAAGGAAAAGATAATATTTACCGGGATTATTATATATGGGAAGATGCAGGTATCAATGGTGAAGAGCCAAATAATTGGGCCTCTTTTTTTGGCGGATCAGTATGGGAAAAGGATAAATTGAGTCATCAATATTATTTTCATCTTTTTGATAAAGAAATGCCAGATTTAAACTGGGAAAACCTAGAAGTTCAAAAAGCAATGTTAGATATAGCTAAGTATTGGATAAGTAAAGGCATAGATGGTTTTAGGTTAGATGCGTTTATTCATATAGCTAAAGCTGATTTTAATCAACAAAAAGAAACTAATAATTGTGAACCTGTGATAGCCGAAGAATACTATGCAAATTTACCAAAGGTTAAACACTATTTATCTCATTTTGTTAGAGAAATAAAAAAAATAAAACCAGATGTTTTTATTTTAGGTGAAGCTGCATCAGCAACGCCGATTATAGGTAAAGATTATATTTCGGAAAACTTATGTAGCACCATTATTTCATTTGATCATTTTAGAGAAACAAGTCATTCCGAAAAAGAGAGTCATTTGCCTACTTCCTTAGATTTTATTTCTTTTAAAGAATCAATTTATAAATGGCAAAATGAATTATCGGATGAGCAAAAGCCTACTCTTTATTGGAATAATCACGATATGCCCCGTGTGTTGTCACGATTTGGTAACACTAGTTTTTATAGGAACGAAAGTGCTAAGTCGTTTGCAACGGTGATGTATTTATTAAAAGGGATACCTATTATTTATTATGGGGAAGAAATAGGGATGAAAAACTTGGACATTCCAACAATTGACTTCTTTGAAGATAAAAAAATAGTTGAAGAATATCAGTTCCTGATAACGCAAGGATATAAACCAAAGGAAGTATTAAGAAGTTTAGCCGAAAAACATAAAGAAGTTAGTCGAGGTTGTATGCAGTGGGATTCAACAGAATATGCTGATTTTTCATCAGTTTCTCCGTGGAACAGTGTCAATCAAGAAGACGGTTTTAACGTGTCGGAGCAAGAAAAAGATGATCATAGTATATTAAATTTTTACAGACAGTTACTTGAATTAAAAAAGACTCCGCTATTCCAAGAAGGACACGTAAATTTTTTGGATACACCTCCTGAGATTATAGCTTATAAAAGATTTTACAAAAGTGAAGAAGCAATAGTTATAGCTAATTTATCAGATAAACAAATAAACGATATCGACATCGTTATTCCAAGTACATCAAAGATTTTATTAGGTAGTTTGGAGAATGCAAAACAGATAGCATCATATGAATTTGTTGTATATAAAACTTAAAACATATAGGAGAGATTATAAGATGGAAAAAGCAGCTTTATATCACAGACCTGAAAGTGAGTATGCTTATTTATATGATAAAGATACTATGCATATTCGGTTAAGAACCAAAAGAAACGATGTATCTAATGTAAAACTTATTAGTGGAGACCCGTATTTAATTCATGAAACTAAATGGTATAACCATTCAGAAAACATGCAAATAATGGCGCAAACAGAAGATTATGATTATTGGTTTATTGAAAAAACAGCCGGTTTTAAGCGGTTACAGTATGCGTTTGAGCTAACTGATAATAAAGAGCGTGTATTTTACGGTGATAGAGGGTTATTTGAAATGACTGAGCAGGCACGTATGAAAGCGGAAAATTATTTTAGGTTACCGTATTTTCATGATATAGATAGAGTTAAGACGCCAGAATGGGTTAAGAAAACTGTTTGGTATCAAATATTCCCTGAACGATTTGATAATGGTGATACAACAAATGATCCAGATAATGTTTTGGAATGGGGCTCAAAAAATCCTGATCGTGATGATTTTTTTGGAGGAGACTTACAAGGTGTGATTAATCGCTTGGACCATTTAGTAGACCTAGGAATTAATGGTATTTATTTCTGTCCAATTTTTAAAGCAAGCTCAAATCACAAATATGATACAATCGACTATTTTGAGATTGACCCTCAATTTGGTACAAAAGAACTTTTTAAAGAATTAGTTGAAAAAGCACACGAAAAAGGAATAAAAATTATGTTGGATGCTGTGTTTAATCACACAGGATATTATTCGAAAGAATGGTTGGATGTTGTAGAAAATGGAGAAAAGTCTAAATATAAAGATTGGTTCCATATTAATCGTTATCCGGTAGAATTCGGAAAAAATGGTAATTTTGAGGGAGCAACAACAATTGCTTATGACACTTTTGCTTTTACACCTCGCATGCCAAAATTAAATACAGCTAATCCAGAAGTAAGAGAGTATCTATTAAAAATAGCTAAGTATTGGATAGAAGAATTTGACATAGATGCATGGCGATTAGATGTTGCTAATGAGGTAGATCATCATTTTTGGAAAGCTTTCTATCATGAAACAACTTCTTTAAAAGAAGATTTCTATATACTAGGAGAGATTTGGCATTCTTCTCAAAGTTGGTTAAACGGTGATGAATTCCATGCTGTAATGAATTATGCCTATACGGAAACAATTATAAATTATTTTGTTAAAAAAGATATTAGTTCAACTAAGTTAGCAAGTGGATTGTACGAACAATTGATGTTATATCGAAATCAAATTAATCAAGTAATGTTTAATTGTTTAGATTCACATGATACAACAAGAGTATTGACATTATGTAATGGCGATAAAGATTTAGCAAAAATGACATTAGCTTTTACGTTTTTGCAACAAGGCTCACCATGTATTTATTATGGAACAGAGTATGCGATGGAAGGAGAAAATGACCCTGATTGCCGTCGATGTATGGTTTGGGAAGAGGACAAACAAGATAAAGAATTTTATGAGTTTATAAAAGAGTTGATACAACTTAGACATAACGAGCAACATATTATAAGTTATGGTTCCTTAGATTTTAATCTATTGGATAATGAGAAAAATATTGTTGGTTTCAAACGAGTATTAGATAACCAAGAACTGATTGCAATTTTTAATAACAGTTTGACGGAAAACATTGGTTTAGATAATAAAGAAAATGTGATATTTAGTCAGAATATTATATTAAATTCAGAAAAAATCATTATTAAACCTAAAGGGTTTGTCGTGTATAAAAAATGTTACCGATAACAATAAAAAAGCGTTTGCAATAAGTTGTGTAACAACATAATCTAAGAATGTAGTTAGTTGAAATATAGGGGGATAATTTAGATGAATAAGATGAAAAAAATCGGATTAGGCTTATTAACTTTAAGTGCAGTAGTGGCTTTAACTGCATGTGGTGGGAGTAAAACAAGTAAAAAGGAAGCGGAAAGTAGTAGTGACACACTGACAGTCTCAGTAGATAAAGGGTATATAAAGTATCTAGAAAAAGTTAAAGGTAACTTTGAAAAAGAGAATGATATTAAGATTAAATTAGTTGAGAAAGACATGTTTGATCAGTTAGATGCGTTATCTTTAGATGGTCCTGCTGGAAAAGCACCTGATGTTATGATGTCAGCATATGATCGCTTAGGGCCATTAGGACAACAAGGACATATTGCAGAAGTTAAGTTATCTGAAGATAGTCATTACAATGATAAAGATAAACAACAAGTAACAGTTGATGGAAAATATTATGGGTCACCAGCCGTTATTGAAACGTTGATTATGTATTACAACAAAGCATTAATTGATGAAGCGCCAACAACTTTTGAACAATTAGAAGAAATGTCTAAAGATGATAAATTTGCGTTCGAAGGTGAAAAAGGAAAAAATGTTGCGTTTTTAGCAAAATGGACAGATTTCTATAGTGCATATGGTTTATTAGCAGGATATGGTGGATATGTATTTGGTGACAATGGAACAAATCCTGAAGATGTTGGTTTAGCAAGTAAAGGTTCTATTGAGGGAATCGAATATGCGACTAAATGGTACCAAGATGTTTGGCCCAAAGGAATGATGGATATTAAGAGCGCTGGAGATTTCATTGATAACCAATTTATCAATGGGAAAACAGCTGTTGTAATCAATGGGCCATGGGCAGCGCAAGGGTATACAGAATCAAATGTAGAATATGGTGCAGCAAAAATTGCCAAGTTACCTAATGGAAAAGATTACGAACCATTTGGTGGAGGAAAAGCTTGGGTAGTAAGTAACTATTCAAAAAATAAAGAATTAAGTCAAAAATTTGTTGATTACTTAACGAATGTAGATAATCAAAAAGTATTTTATGATATGACAAAAGAAGTACCAGCTAACAATGAAGCAAGAGAATATGCTAAAACAAAAAATGACTCTATCACAACTGCTGTAATTGAGCAGTATGAATCTGCAAGTCCAATGCCAAATATTCCTGAAATGGCTGAAGTTTGGACAGGAGGAGAAAACTTAATGTTTGATGCAGCATCTGGAGAAATGACTCCTAAAGAAGCTGCTGAAGCGGCTGTTAAAATTATTAATGATAATATTTCACAAAAATACAGTGAATAGGCAATGACTAATATAAACAGCGAAAGAGATTCTTTTGCTGTTTTATTTATACTAATGAAGGTAGGGGAGAGAGCCATGAAGGATGAAGAAAAGCAGTCTACAGTAAAAAAAGCAATGTTATTGTCATTGATACCTGGTTTAGGCCAATGTTATAACAAACAGGTATTTAAAGGTATTATATTCTTAATTATTTTTGTGTTGTTTGTTGTCGAATTTATATTTTTTGGTTTTAGTGCACTTCAAGGATTTATTACATTAGGAACTGAACCCATAGTAGATCATTCATTATTTATGTTAATTGAAGGAACCTTACAATTAATTATAACGTTTCTATTTATTGTATTTTATGTTTTAAATATCAAGGATGCTAAAACAATTGCCACTCGTTGGCAAAAAGGAGAAAAAGTTAATACAACAGCAAAATCAATTATTCTAAATGTGTTTGACGAGGGATTTCCATACATTTTAACGTTACCTGCTTATATCGTGATGACTATTTCGATTATTTTTCCAGTTTTGGTAACCTTGTTCATGGCATTTACAAATTATGATTTTAAACATATCCCACCAGCGGGCTTAATTGACTGGATTGGTTTTAAAAACTTTTTTAGTATTTTCTTTTTGAGTTCTTACAGAGAAACATTTGTTTCTGTTTTAGCTTGGACACTTATCTGGACTATTTGTGCCTCAACGTTACAAATTGTTTTAGGCGTTGCGACAGCAGTAATTAGTAATCAGCCATTTATAAAAGGAAAGCGTCTGTTTGGTGTCATTTTCCTTTTACCATGGGCAGTACCAGCATTTATCACCATTATGAGTTTTTCAAATATTTTTAATGATAGTATCGGGGCAATCAACACACAAATTTTACCATTATTAAATCATTTACCATTGATTGATATTTCGCCTATAGCATGGAAAACAGATCCATTTTGGACAAAAACAGCCATTATTATGATACAAGGATGGTTGGGATTCCCATATATTTACGTTATGACAACAGGTATCCTACAATCAATACCTGGTGAATTATACGAAGCAGCCAAAATAGATGGCGCAAATGCTTTACAACGTTTTAGAACGATTACATTACCAATGATTTTATTTGTGGCAGCTCCAATTTTTGTCACACAATATACTGGTAACTTTAATAATTTCTCTATGATTTATTTGTTCAATAATGGAGGACCAGGAAGTGTTGGTGGGGGAGCTGGCTCAACAGATATCCTAATTTCTTGGATTTATAAATTAACAACAGGAAATGCACCACAATATTCTGTTGCTGCAGCGATTACACTGATCATTTCATTTATTGTTATTAGTGTGTCACTTATCGTATTTAAGAAAACAAAAGCCTTTGATATGGAGGGAATGTAAAAATGAAGACAAATCATTCAGTTAAGCGAGCTAGATTTTTAAGTCATTTCTTTACCTATCTTTTCTTAATAATATTGTCAATTATTGTTATATATCCTCTGTTGATTACAGCTAGTACGGCATTTAAAGAAGGGAACGTTGGGGCATTTACATTAGATTTTTCTAGCGATTGGACATTATCTAATTTCTCTAGATTATTTTCAGAAACAATGTATGGTACATGGTATAAAAATACACTCATTATTGCAGCTTCCACTATGTTCTTTCAAGTGCTGATTATAACATTAGCAGGATACACATACAGTCGATATCGTTTTGTGGGAAGAAAGAAAAGTTTGAAATTCTTTTTAGTAATTCAGATGGTACCAACTATGGCAGCTTTAACAGCCTTCTACGTTATGGCACTGTTGTTAAACGCATTAGATCAACCATGGTTTTTAACATTGATTTACATCGGTGGAGGAATCCCTATGAACACATGGTTAATGAAAGGATATTTTGATACTGTACCAATTGATTTGGATGAATCAGCTAAGTTAGATGGAGCAGGCCATTTTAGAATCTTTTGGCAAATTATTTTACCTCTTGTGAAACCAATGATTGCAGTTCAAGCATTGTGGGCATTTATGGGACCATTTGGTGACTTTATGTTAGCTAAATTTTTACTAAGAAGCCCAGAAAGTATTACAGTAGCTGTGGGTCTACAAACATTTATCAATAATTCAAGAGATCAAAAAATCGCACTGTTTTCAGCTGGAGCAATATTAATTGCTTTACCAATTTCAATTTTATTCTTCTTTTTACAAAAGAATTTTGTGTCAGGTTTACTATCAGGTGGAACGAAAGGATGATTTAACTTATGATAGAAGACAAATTTCCAATGAACTATTTTAAAATGTCGTTTAGTCCTAAAAAAATGTTTTTAGGTAGAGATTCTTTACGTTGGTATCAAAAAATGGTGATTGTGTTCTTTTTACTGTCATTGATGTTGATTCCAATTTCAATCCAATCAAAAAATGTCCCTTCTATTAAATTAGATGCGCTATACCCAAAATTAGTACAGCAATTAAAAACTGAGCCATCTAACAAAGAGTTACTTAAAGAAATTTCTATTGTTGATGGAAAATTAATGGGCAAATCAAGTGACATTAAAAGTAGCAATATCGTTATAAATCCTGAAAAAACAGATCAAGCATCATTAACAAATAACGTTGTTTTCTTCTCAGATAGATTAGAGCTAGTTGATGGGGAAAAAACAATAAAAATAGCATACGATGAAGATCTGACGATACATGGAATAGCGTCAATGGAAGAATTTATTTCTTTTGTTGAGGAGAATTGGAATGAACAAACTGTTTTCTATCGAACAATCGGTTATACCTTTTTAATTGGCATGTTGGTATTAGTGAGTAGCGTGTTTCTAATTTTTGGCACCAGTTTGTTCATCTATTTAACTAGAAAAAATGATTTATCTAGTATCAAAACTTACCGTGAAGCAACCAATTTAGTGATGAATGCGTTATTCATCCCAACATTAGTATCAGCTATTTTTGGCATGTTTCACTATGATGTTTCATTGATGCTAACTATACAAGCACTAGGGTTAGCCATCATTATTTTACTCATTTTTGTAAAAACAAAATTTAATGATAAGCTAGTAACAGTGTAAATAAAAACCAAAACATGATTAGTGTTTTGGTTTTTTTACATGCATTAATGGCAATCGAAAGGTGAATGATACACCAACAGGGGTAAGATTTTTTGCTTGTATATTGCCTCCATGTTCTTCAACAATCTGCTTAGCAATGGATAACCCCAAACCATTTCCACCAGTTTCTTTGTTTCTTGAATCATCTTCACTGTAAAATTTAGTGAAAATATGATTTAATTTATCTTCATTAATGTGAGGTTCGAAATTTTTAATCGAAACTTCCCATTGCTTTTTATTGGTAAGAGAGGAAGTGACAGTAATAGAATCCCCAGTTTTTGTGTATTTAAAGGCATTATCTAATAAAATTAGCAATACTTGATGGAGTTTTACTACATCTATATCGGCGTTAAATGACTTATTTTCTTTAAATATTAATTGTTTTTCTTGTTCTTCAGCGAGTAATTGAAAGGGATCCAATACTTTATGGATAAATGTATTGGTATCGATTGTTTCTTTATCAAGGATTAAAGTATTAGAATCTCCCTTAGCTAAAAGAAGTAAGTCACTTGTCAGTTTGGTAAGTCGCTGTGCTTCATTCAGGGCTTGAGCAATAGTTTCAGATTCATTAATTATTGTATTATTTGGGTGCGTAAATAATTTTTCCAAATTTAAACGAATAATTGTCAAAGGAGTTCGTAATTCATGAGAGGCATTTTCAACAAACTCTTGTTGTTTTTTTTCATGATTTTAATATAGGTTTCATCGTAAAATTAGATAATCCGTAGCTGATAACTAACGATAGAATCCAAAAAATAAACATACAAATTAAAATAATCAGACGAGATTGTTTAACTGCTTCATCTATTTGATTAACATTGACTAGTACTTGAGTATAGGCTATGTTCAGGTTATTTTCACTTGGGGAGATGGTAACACTACGAAATGAAAATTTAGAGTCATTATTTTTATTCTTCAAAGATAGAGTAGAAATAATACCGGTATTTTTTTTATCTAGTGTAGGTTCTTCTAAATTCTCTAACCTATCTTCTACCGAAGAGTTATTTAAAATTTTTCCATTTTTATCCCACAGAATAACGACTGTATTAAACTGATTATTGGGCCCATCAAAATTAAATTTTGGGGTTCCAATAGGGCTGTCTTTTCCAACTTTATTTAACATTCTGATTTCTCTGTCTAATAGACTGGGATCACTAGCCATTCTTTCTAAAGTAGAATCGGTTTCTGTATAAGCAGAGTATTGGATGACTTGAATAGTGATAAAAGATAGTAAAGAAAATATAACGGCAAAAGCGCTACAGTTAATAAGGAAAAATCTTAAACGTTGTTTTTTTGATGCAGGTGACTTCATAGCGTTTCCTCTTTTTGTAAGATGTAACCAACGTTTCGGATAGTAGATAGTTGTTTGTTTAGATTAGTTTCTTTCAAATGTTTTCTTAAATGACCCATATAGACTTCCACTATAGATAATGCTGTATCAGAGTCATAGTCCCAGATACGATTAAAAATTTGTTCTTTCGTTAGTATTATGTCTTTTTTTTGTAGCAAGTACACAAGCAAATCATATTTTTTCCTTGAATGGGTAGAATATTGTCCTGGTATTTGACTTCTCGTTGCAATAGAAGACAGGTCAAATCGCCATAACTAAGGGTATTGTCTTCATATAATTCGAAGGTTCGTTTTAAGATAGCTTTACTTCTCATTAGTAATTATTCACGGTGAAATAGCTTGGTCAAATAATCATCGGCATCGACTTTAAATCCTTCCAGTTTATTATCTAAACTGTCTTTGGCTGTTAGTATTAAAATAGGAATATTATTTTTATCGTTTCTAAGTTTTTTTAATATAGATACCCCATCCATATTTGGTAACATCAAATCAAGAATAACAAAGTCATACCCGCCTGATTCTACCTCATAAAGAGCTTCCTCTCCATCATAGACTTGAGTGACATTACCTAACTCTACTAAAATATCTCGGATATGTTGAGAAATCTCTTTTTTATCTTCTATTACTAAAATATTAATCATCATCTCACTCCTTTATTTACACTTCTTTTGTACCTTAAGTACACAAAAAAACAAACATTAACTAATCAGTTTTAAACAAACTGATTAGTTAATTCGTTTTTAATTATTATCTAGGCACTCCTAGTATTCCCATCTTAATTAATATTTAGGATGTAAATCATATTTATCAGTAGACATATAATGTTGTAAATCTGATATAAATGTTTCATATCAATCTTCTGGAATCAGATATTTGTGTTCTTTTCGTTTAAATTCTTTTTTTGATTCCATCGTAATCAACCTCTTTAAAATGGATATGCATACAGTCTAAGATATAAGACTTAAATAGAGCTTAAATGAAAACATAAAGTGATGTAAGTCACAATATCGTAATTATTAAGAAAAATATCACTCGAATAAAGAATGAAATCAGATTTAAATGTTTATTTTAAGGTTTTATTAAGAGAAAACGTATTCATTTAAATAAAGTGAAAAAAATCACATAAAAGTATTTACAAGGTGAAAAAAGTGTTGTATATTATATTTGTGAAATACATAACGAATTTAATTCAGGAGGGTATTACTTTGAAAGATAAAAATAAAAAAGCTGAAGTAAAAGAACAATCAGTAACAGAAACAATTGATCATTTAGTCGCTAATGCTCAAGAAGCATTAAAAGAAATGAAAACTTTTGATCAAGAAAAAGTGGATCATATCGTTCACCAAATGGCTATGGCTGCCTTGAATGAACATATGCCTTTAGCCAAATTAGCAGTAGAAGAAACTGGCCGTGGTATTTATGAAGATAAAGCAATCAAAAACATGTTTGCTTCTGAAAGTATTTGGAACAACATTAAAAATGATAAAACAGTTGGTGTGATTAATGAAGATGAACAAAAACAAATCATTGAAATTGCTGACCCAGTCGGAGTGGTATGTGGGGTAACACCAACAACAAACCCAACATCAACAACCATTTTCAAATCAATGATTGCGATTAAAACACGTAACCCAATTATTTTTGCTTTCCATCCAAGTGCACAAAAATCATCTGCAGCAGCAGCAAAAGTTGTAAGAGATGCAGCAGTTAAAGCTGGCGCTCCTGAAAATTGTATTCAATGGATTGATACGCCATCTATTGAAGCAACAAATACATTAATGAACCATGAAGGTGTTGCAATTGTTCTTGCAACGGGTGGTTCTGGAATGGTTAAAGCAGCTTACTCTACTGGTAAACCAGCTCTTGGTGTAGGTCCTGGTAACACACCAGCTTACGTTGAAAAAACAGCTAAAATTAAACGTGCGGTAAACGACTTAATTACATCTAAATCATTTGATAATGGGATGATTTGTGCGTCAGAACAAGGTGTCATTGTTGATAAAGAAATCTATGATGCAGTGAAAAAAGAATTTGAAGCGCATCAAGTATACTTTGTTAAACCAAACGAATTAGAAAAATTAGAAAAAGCAGTAATGAATGAAACAAAAACTGCTGTTAACCCTAAAATTGTTGGACACTCGGCAGTATCTATTGCTAAAGATGCTGGAATTAAAGTACCAGAAGGAACTAAAATTTTAGTAGCTGAATTAGAAGATGCTGGTCCAGATTACCCATTATCACGTGAAAAATTATCTCCAGTATTAGCAATGTTTAAAGCTAACAATACTGAACATGGTTTAGAATTATGTGAAAAAATGTTAAAACTTAATGGTGAAGGACATACAGCTGTTCTACATTCTGAAGATGAAGATTTACAATTGGAATTTGGTTTAAGAATGAATGCTTGTCGTATTTTAATTAACTCTCCAGCGGCTCAAGGTGGTATTGGTGATATCTACAATGAAATGATTCCATCATTAACTTTAGGTTGTGGATCTTATGGTAAAAACTCAGTATCTAAAAACGTTTCAGCAGTTAATTTGATTAACACTAAAACTTTAACGAAACGGAGAAATAACATGCAATGGTTTAAATTACCTGAAAAAATCTACTTTGAATTAAATTCAATTCAATATTTACAAAAAATGAAAGACGTTGAACGTGTATTCATCGTTTGTGACCCAGGTATGGTTGAATTTGGGTATGCTCAAAAAGTGATTGATGAATTAATGAAACGTCAAAATAAAGTGAAATTCGAAATGTTCTCAGATGTTGAACCAAATCCTTCAACAAATACAGTTTATGCTGGTACAGAACAAATGATGAAATTCCAACCTGATACAATTATTGCTATTGGTGGTGGATCTGCTATTGATGCGGCTAAAGGTATGTGGTTATTCTATGAACACCCAGAAACAGAATTCTTTGGCGCTAAACAAAAATTCTTAGATATTCGTAAACGTGCTTACAAAATTCCTGAAGCTAGAAAAGCTAAAATGGTTGCTATTCCAACAACATCAGGTACTGGTGCGGAAGTAACACCATTTGCGGTTATTACTGACAGTGAAACTCACGTGAAATACCCATTAGCAGATTATGCATTAACTCCAGATGTGGCAATTATTGACCCACAATTTGTTATGAGTGTTCCTGCTTCTGTTACAGCTGATACTGGTATGGACGTATTAACACATGCAATCGAGTCATATGTATCTGTTATGGCAAGTGATTACACGAGAGGTTTAAGCTTACAAGCTATTAAATTAGTATTTGAAAACTTAGAAGACTCAGTTAAAAATCCTAACTTAGAAAACCGTGAAAAAATGCATAATGCTTCTACAATGGCTGGTATGGCGTTTGCTAATGCATTCTTAGGTATTTGTCACTCAATTGCTCATAAAATTGGTGGAGAATACGGTATTCCTCATGGACGTACTAATGCGATTCTTTTACCACATATTATTCGCTACAATGCAAAAGATCCTTCAAAACATGCATTGTTCCCTAAATATGATTACTTTAGAGCTGATACGGATTATGCAGACATCGCGCGTTTCTTAGGACTTAAAGGTAACACAACAGAAGAATTAGTAGAATCTTTAGCTAAAGCTGTTGATGATTTAGGAAAACGTGTTGGAATCGACATGAACTTATCAGCACAAGGATTAAGCAAAAAAACATTGGATGAAACAGTTGATCGTATGGCTGAACTTGCTTACGAAGATCAATGTACAACTGCTAACCCTAAAGAACCATTAATTAGTGAATTAAAACAAATTATTATTGATTCTTACGAAGGTAACTAAAAGAATCATGTTAAAAAAGGTCGTCCCAAATGTTGGGGCGACCTTTTATTTTAATAAATCGTAAGTTTTTGTTTTGGGTTGATAGAGCACATTTTCTTTAGATATAGGAACCATAATAGAGGATATACCTGGTCCAATTTTTTCTTTGAAGCCAACAGATGCAAAAGAGGCATCAGTTAAAATAGCGTATTCTTTGGAAATAGATACTTGATTGACAGGTTTAAACTGGATTAGGTCACGGGATATATCCGATTGGTAGATGTCCTTATCATCTGTAAAATAATAAAACACGTCGTTTTTTCCAAGATATTTTATGCTATTTTGTTCTATTGAGACTTCTTTTTTATAAAATGGAAGATTTAATGTTTTATCTACATCGTATAATGAGGCTCGATTTGAGGAATCATTAGGTCGTGTTTGATAATGTAAAACAGCCATTTTTATTTTTCGATTAGCATTTGTTTCAAAAGAAATGAGCTTACGATAATCCTTTGTTATTAAAAAAATAGTGGAAATACATACAGTAGTAATAAGAAAAGTTAGTCCAATGATTTTATAAATTTTGTTAGCATTTGTAGTTGAAGGGATAATATCAAATAAAATAAATAGAATGATAGCTACTATAAATAAGATAACAGGTAATACAACGTTAATTAAATGTTCGGAAAGGTGCCAATAATTACCATTGACTGTCATAATACACCCTCCTGATGAGTTGATAATCTTATTATAGTCTAAAGAGTCTGACAATAGTAAATTAGTTTATTAAAATTTTGAAAACAAATAGGTAGTTATGTGGTTTATATTGAAGAATAATGGTAAAATCAAGGATGTATGTTTTTTAGATTATAAGATATTACGGGGTGAAATAGTGAAAAAAAATAATTCGAGTCGAAATATCATTATAGCGATCACTGTTGTGATTGTTATTATTTTATTAGTGACATTTAGTGCGATGCAACGAGATAATAATAAAAAAAGTTTACCAGGTCAGTCGCAAACGAATAATGTAATTGCAAAAGTAGACTATGTCGTGAAAGCTCCTTTTAGAATGCTTGAAAGCGGAGTAAAGAGTATTAATAATTTGTTTAATACCTATACAGAAAATGAAGAATTAAAAAAACAAATTGATAAAAGTGCTTCTTTAGAAGCTGAGTTAGCAAGTCAAAAATCTGAGACAAGAAAATTAAAAGAACAATTAAAATTGAATGATACATTAACTGATTACGATGTGATTAATGCTAGTGTCATTAATCGTTCACCAGACAGTTGGCAAGATGTGTTGATTATTGATAAAGGAACGAAAGATGGTATAGAAGTGAATATGGCAGTAATGGGGGATAAAGGGTTAATTGGTCGAGTGATTATTGCTGAATCTGGTAGTTCAAAGGTAGAATTATTAACCACTCAAAATCAAAATACTAATCATTTTCCTGTAATGATTCAGACGAAAGATGATAAATCTGCGTATGGATTAATGGAAGGTTATAACAGTAAGACGCATACTTTAATCGTTTCCCAATTAACGAGTGTGGATAACATTAAAAAAGGAGATTTGGTTTCAACATCTGGTTTAGGAAACAATTCTCCAGAAGGGTTAGTTGTTGGGGAAGTCAAAGAAGTGAAAAAAAATAAAACAGGGTTAAATGCAGAAGTATTGGTGACTCCTGTTGCTGATATGTATGACGTTTCAAGCGTAACAGTTATTAAACGTCTTGCTGGAAATCAAGGGGTGGAGTAATGGAACAAAAATCATACTATCCATACTATTTACCTGTTTTATTGTTTGTTGCAATGTTAGTTGATGGTCATGTAAGCAGTGCAATGATGGGGATGTTATCTATTCCTATGACATTTACAAGTCATTTAGTTTTGCTAATTTTAATGTTTTCGACGTTTAAAGTAAATCAAACTTATTTAATGATTTGTGCAACAGTTATTGGATTATTATATGATTCTTATTTTTATAACGTTTTGGGAATTAATTTAATATTGTTACCCATCCTCGTTTTTTTCATGTATAGACTTTTTGAATATGTCGAACCAAATACTCTGACACTTATATTAAGTTTTATTGTGTTTGTCACACTTATGTCCATAGGAAGAGCGGTTTTACTTAGTATTTTCAAATTAACTAATGCTAACTTTTTAGACTTTTTCACGCGAAATCTAGCTCCATCTTTATTAATCAATGTATTGTATATATGTCTGTTAGTTATACCACTATCAAAGGTATATGGAGTTTACAAGAAAAAGTGATTATTTGAAATGTTTTTGTAACATTCCTATCATCAAAGTGACATGTATCTATGTTAGAATTTGGTTATTGTTAAAGTTAACGTAAATTTAAAAAAATGAATAAAAATTTAATCAAATAAAAATAAATGTGAAATGAAAAAAATGGAGGATGGCTAGCTTTGAAAAAGAAAGTATTATCGACGATTTTATTAAGTAGTATATTATTAAGTACAGTGGGTGCGCCAGCGTTAGCTACTGCAGCTAACACAGACTCAAAAGTAGAAGAACAAAATAAAAAAATTAAGGAGTTAGCCTCTAAAGAAGAAGAAGCAACTACGCAATTATCAAGTATAAAAGAAAATATTTCATCAATTAAAGAAGAAGCATCAGCATTGCAAACGAAACAAGTGGAATTAACAAAAGAAATTTCTAGTTTAAATAGTGAAGTAAAAGATTTAGAAGCACGTATTGCAAAACGTGATGCATCAATCAAAGAACAAGCTAGATCGGTTCAAGTAGAATCAAACAGCTCAAATGTTATTGATTTAGTTTTAAACGCTGATTCTGTTTCAGATGCTTTGACAAAAGTTATGGCGGCTAATCGTCTAGTAGGTGCTAATAATGATATGATGAAACAACAAAAAGAAGATAAAGAAGCAGTAGAAGCGAAAAAAGCATCTGCAGAAAAAAAAGCAAAAGAAGTACAGGAAACAGCTGTTACTTTAGAAGCAAAAAAAGGTGAATTAGAAGATCAGGAGTTAGCACAACAAGCAACTGTTAGCCAAATTTCTGCTGAAAAAGCGACAGAGGAAAATAAAAAAGAACAGTATTTAGCTGAACAAAAAGCTGCAGAAGAAAAACGTGAAGAGCAACGCAAAGCTGTAGAAGCAGCAGCTCAAGCAGCGAAAGAACAAACTAAAACTGTCAAAAGTGAAAAAGTAGACACCGCTAAAACTAATAGCGACAGTAATAATACTGCTAATAGTAATAATACTGATAATACTTCTAATGAAACTAATAATAATACAACAGATAATTCTGGAAAAATCGATAAACAAGTGACTGTTGTGACACCAAACGATATTAATGAAAATAAACCTGCTCAAACACAACCAGAAGTAGAAGAAACAAATACAACAGAGACAAACACAACAGAGACAAGTACGCCTGTTGCGACAACACCAGCGCCATCACAAACTTCTACAACACCAGCTGCAAATGGTAATGCTGTTGTATCTGAAGCATACAAACATATTGGAAAACCATATGTTTGGGGAGCAAAAGGACCTAGTTCATTTGACTGTTCAGGATTTACATCTTATGTATTCCGTCAAGCGGCAGGAAAAGAAATTGGTGGATGGACTGTCCCACAAGAAAGTGCTGGAACACAAATTTCGTTAGGTGAATTACAACCAGGAGATTTGGTATTCTGGGGTTCTAGAGGTGCGACGTACCATGTAGGTATCTATGTTGGTGGAGGTCAATATATTCATGCTCCACAACCAGGAGAATCAGTTAAAGTGACAAGTATGTCATATTATTCACCAGATTTTGGTGTAAGAGTTAACTAATTTAAACGATTATTATTAAAAAGATGATTTCAAGCAAAAACTTGAAATCATCTTTTTTTATTGACAAAAACTATATCATTATATAATATATCAGTTAAAGATATATTATATAATGATATAGTTGGATATGGATTAAAGGAGAGTGAAAAAATGGAATCTATGACAGACTCGACGTATTTAATCTTGTTAAGTTTATTAGAACCAAGACATGGCTATGCAATAATGAAGGGTATCAGTGAGATGACACATGATAGTGTAACAATTGGTCCAGCAAGTATGTATACTATTTTAAAAAAATTAGAAAAAAAAGGAGATATTCGTCTCAAAGAGGATAAAGATAGAAAAAAAATATATGTGATAACTTCTCAAGGACAAGAAGAATTGATAAAAGAAGTTGACAGACGACGTATGTTTTATGAAGCGGGACGTTCTCTATTAATGGGAGATAGGGTGGATGTGTATGATATGGAAAAACACGAAAATTAAACTATCTAAAGGTTTAGCTTTTTACGCTGAAAAAGAAAGTATTTATTTTTCGAAAGAAGCTAGTAAGGGGTGGCAACTAAAAAAAATTAGTCCTTTAGGATTTTATGTATTTAAAAAAGCAGCAGAAGAAGAATCAACTTGGGTCATTGATTTTTATAGTGGGAAAAAAGAAGATATTAATGAGTATGTTGAGTTTTATAAAGATTCAGGTTGGTCGCTAGTCGAAAATTATCGAAATCGTTATTTTGTATTTAAATCAACTGGTAACCATGTTTTTAACTATACTGACAGACAAACTTATAAAGAACGTTTGAAAAATGAAACAGTCTGGATGTTATTACAGTCTTTATGGGCTTTTTTTCCAAGTTTGGCTATATATCTGATGTTGTTTTATTTCAATCATTTTGACATGGGCTTGTGGTTAAAAGCAATCATTAGTGGCATATTATTTTTGGGGATTATTTTTCCAGTGATGTTGGCTGTTTTACTATTATATTTCAAAATGATATATCGTAAACGGCCAGAATTGTATAACAATCCCAAGGCAATAGATAGAAGCCAAAAATTTGGAAGAGATATGGTTATTGCGATGATTATTGGGGCTCTTTTCGGATTTGTTAGTAGTATGTTATTTTTTAATCAATAGGAGGGGAAAGAATGTTAGAAGTAGAAGGATTAACAAAATATTTTGGGGATATGGCAGCAGTAGATGATGTATCTTTTCGTATACCTGATGGCAAGATTTTAGGATTAATCGGACAAAATGGTGCGGGAAAATCAACAACCTTTCGTTTGATTTTAAACTTTTTAGATGCAGATGATGGAACGATTTTATGGAATGGAAAACCATTAAAAGAGAAAGATTATGATGTTATTGGTTATTTACCAGAAGAAAGAGGACTTTATCCTAAAGTAACAATTGAAGACCAGTTGATTTATTTTGGTCGCTTACGTGGAAAAAAGAAAAAAGAAATTGTTCCGCTAATTGATAAATGGATGGAAAAATTTCAAGTAAAAGGGAAAAAAACAGATAAAGTAAAATCGTTATCTAAAGGAAATCAACAAAAGGTTCAGTTGATTGCAACACTTATCCATGAACCTAAATTGATTATTTTAGATGAACCATTTAGTGGATTAGATCCAGTAAATGCTGAGCTTTTAAAAGAAGGTATTATCGAATTAAAAGAAAACGGTTCGTGTGTTATTTTTTCTAGTCACAATATGGAAAATGTTGAAAAAATTTGTGATCATCTAGTCATGTTGCGAGATGGTGAAATGGTATTGGATGGATCTGTTCAGGCTATTAGAGAATCATTTGGAAGAACTCACTTAGAGATAGAAACAACTCTATCTAAAGAAGAATTAGAGGCTATTCCTGGAGTATTAAGAGTAGAAAATTCAAGAGAAAATTATTATCATCTAAGATTGGAATCTTCAGAGGTAGGTCGAGATGTATTTGAAGAAGTAATCAAGGTGACTGATTATATTCCAATATTTAATCAACAGCCACCGACATTAGAGGAAATATTTAAATTAAAGGTTGGTGAAGAGGATGAATAAATTTTGGGTTGTTGCACTTGAAACGTATAAGAAACATGTTAAATCTGCAAGTTTTATTATGATGGTTTTAGCACCATTTTTATTAATTGGCTTTTCTTTAGGAATGGGTTACTTTGGAGATAAATTTTCAGACGTAAATGAAATAGCGATTGTCTCGGATGATAAGGCTATTAGTGAAACCTATAGAGAAATGGCTAAAGATGATTTCGATATAAACAAGAAGATTACGACAGAATCTGAGGCAAAAAAAGCACTTGAAAACGAAGAAATTGATGGGTATCTTTCTATTTCGGTTTCTGAAAATCAATTAAAAGGACAGTATACAGGAGTAGAAACACTTGGTACAACAAATCAACAAATACTACTTGGATTTCTAAATCAAATGCAGCTAGGTATTAATTCAGGTTCATTAGGGTTAACGCAAGAGCAAGTGACGACATTGTTATCTCAAGCAACTTTATCAGAAAAACAAGTCAAAGTATCAGATGGACAGATTAAGGAAAATAAAGATAATCGGATGGCATTAACACTAGTGGGATTCTTTATTGTTTTAGCGATGTATATGATAGTCTTACTATATGCTTCTATTACAGCGCAAGAAGTGGCGTCTGAAAAAGGGACACGTATTATGGAAATCATCTTGTCCAGTACAACGGCAGCAAAACATTTTTACGGGAAAATTATGGGGATTTTCCTCGTAATTTCAACGCAAGTTCTCATCTATCTGTTTTCTGGCGTGATTGCTTATGTTTTAGCAAAAGACATAGATATGGTAAAAGGATTTTTGGAAACAGTATCAATTGATGAATTAATCAAAGGAATTTTAGGTTACAATCTCTTATATTTACTATTAGGTGTGTTAATCTATACGATTTTATCAGCTTTTACAGGCTCGTTAGTAAGTAAATCAGAAGATGCTGCAAAAGCTGTAACACCTGTGACTTATTTGATTATGATTGCCTCGTTACCAACAATGATGTTAGGAATGTCTGATCCACAAAATATGCTAATTAAAATCTTTTCATTCATACCGTTTTTCTCATCATTTGCTATGCCTGTTAGAATCGCAAATGATAGTGTCACCAATACAGAAATTCTTATTTCTTTAGGCATACTATTAGTTGGAATTATTTTATTACTTAAACTTTCAGCTAAAGTATACAAATCAACTGTTTTAATTTATAGTGATAAGAGTATGATGCAAGTATTTAAAGATGCGTTAAAAGTGACAAAAACAAGATAAAAGAAACGCTTGGAAAATTTTTCCAAGCGTTTTTCGTTATGTCATTTTTACATTTAAAAGATGGTCTGTATGTGTTACAGTGCCTGTTTTTGTTAAAACGAATGTGTCAATATCATCCATGTTAGTTAAAACAACAATCATAGAAGTTTCTTTTTTCGCTTCTTTAATTTGTTCTAAATCAACCCTGGCCAATAAGTCACCTTGTTTTACTTTCTGACCTTGTGTTACTTTAACATCAAAAGGTTTTCCATCAAGATTGACAGTATCAATTCCCATGTGGATTAAAACATCTAGTCCATTAGTTGTTGTGATACCAATGGCATGTTTTGTTGGGAAAACAGTGGTAATTGTTCCGTCAACTGGAGAATAGATATGACCATCACTTGGATCAATAAAATAACCATCGCCCATCATTTTTTCTTGGAATACAGGGTCACTTACTTCTTCTAATGTATGAGCTACACCATTTGCAATAGAAGTTAAACTCACTTCTTTTACTTGAGTTGTAGGTTTGACAATAATATCCTCTGTTGTTTCTGCTAAGGTGTTTTTTTCTAATTGTTCTTTTGGAATACCAAAGAAGTAAGTCGCTAAAAATCCACCAGCGTAAGCAGCAAGTAATCCTAAAACATATCCCCACCATCTACCATTCGCAATTAATGGAATTAAGGCTACACCAGAAGGGCCAATAGCAATCGCGCCGATATTTCCAACTAATCCAACAACAGCCCCACCAATACCACCACCGATACAAGCAGTAATAAATGGACGGCCTAAAGGTAAGGTTACACCGTAAATTAAAGGTTCACCAATACCTAAAATCCCAACAGGTAAAGCTCCTTTAATCATTTCTGTTAATTCTTTGTCTTTTTTGCATCGAACCCATAGTGCAATCGCAGCTCCGACTTGTCCAGCACCTGCCATTGCTAGAATTGGTAGTAACATGGTTTGTCCTGTTTCATTAATCATTTGGACATGGATGGGTGTTAGTATTTGATGTAAACCAAACATCACCATTGGTAAGAAGAATGTTCCTAAAATAAATCCAGAGAAGGCTCCACCAACGTTTAGTACCCAATTAATCCCACCAACCATACCATCAGAGATAAATCCAGCTAGAGGCATAATAAAGAATATTTCAATTAGTCCAATAATAATCAAAGATAGAGTTGGAGTCACAATAATATCTATCGAATCAGGAATGATCTTATGTAATCTTTTTTCAACAAGAGAAAGTAACCAAACAGCAAAGATAACACCTAAAATCCCACCTTGGCCAGGAGAAAGAGCTTGCCCGGTGAAGAGATTTTTAAGTGGTGCTTCAGGGTTCATACCTGTTAGCATGACAACAGCCCCAATAACCCCACCTAGAGTGGGTGTTGCTTTAAATACTTGAGCAGCGTTAATCCCTGTATAAATAACTAAATAACCAAACATCCCATTTTTTAGAATATTCATCACGTCGATATATTGTTGCCAAGTTGCCCCATTAATACTACCAGCTGTTACTAAGTTGGTTAAAATAGCAGCAATCCCTGCAACAATACCAGTACCAACAAAAGCTGGAATCATCGGAACGAAAATATTAGAAATGTCCTTAAGAATGACTTTTAAGGTAGATTGTTTTTGCTTGGCTTTTTGAGCTTCTTTCATTTCTCTTGCTTTTTCATTAACCATTTCTTTTCCTGAATGGGCTTCAGGGAACGTTTCACCTAAATCAACGCCAGCCATATCAACCATCTCTTTAGCTACTTTATTGACTTTTCCTGGTCCAATAATAATTTGTAATTGATCATCATCGACTACTCCTAGTACGCCAGGAATAGCTTTTAACCCATCTAAATCAACTAAATCACGATTTTTAAGAGTCATTCTAACGCGTGTCATACAATGAACAATAGAGACAACGTTTTTCATTCCACCAACATGATTGTAAATTTGTTGTGATAATTCGTTTAAACTTAAGTCATTCTTTGCCATAGTGATTCTCCTTTATAATGTTTTTTTTATAAAACCTTTAGCCTGAGTTAACTTTTCCGTTGCGTCATCTTTGCTACTATTTGTCAAAATCATGACAATAGCTAATTTGACATCTTCATCTGCTTCATAAAAATACGTTTCAGCTGTCTCATAATCTACTTCTGTTGCTTGCATAATAATGCGTTTTGCACGCTCTACGAGTTTTTCATTAGTTGCTTTCACATCGACCATTAAATTATTAAAGACTTTTCCAATTCCAATCATGCTAATAGTTGAAATCATATTTAAAACGAGTTTTTGAGCTGTTCCTGATTTTAGTCGAGTGGATCCTGTTAAAAATTCTGGACCAACGCTAACTTCAATTGGAAAGTCAGCACTTTGGCTAATCAACGCGTTTTTATTACAAGATAAGCTAGCTGTTTTTGCCCCTATTTCTCTAGCGTAGTTGAGACCACCAATCACGTAAGGAGTTCTACCACTTGCGGCAATCCCAATGACCATATCGTGTTTTGAAAGATTTAAATCAACTAAATCTTTTCTACCAAGTTCCATGGAATCTTCAGCCCCTTCGACTGCAATAGTCATCGCTTTTTCTCCACCGGCAATTAAACCAATCACCATATCAGGACTAACACCAAAAGTTGGGACACATTCAGCTGCGTCTAAAACACCCAGTCTGCCACTTGTGCCAGCCCCCATATAAATAAGACGTCCTCCTTGGTTAAAGGCTTCAATTGTCTGGATAATCACTGGTTCAATGCTAGATAATTCATCTTTAACTGCTTCGGCTACTTTTTCATCTTCTTGATTCATTAATAAAAGAGCTTCTTTGACACTCATCGTATCTAAACCTAATGTATCTTGGTTGCGCTGTTCAGTAGTTAAATTAGTTAAATCGACTTTACTCATTATCATCATCCTTTCTTAATTCATAACGCATGCCTGCTTTGATGTGGTCTATTATGGGAATGTCTTTTTCAATCACATATGCGACAACATTGACTTTATCGTCTTTAACCAAATCTCTTTTGGTAATTTGTAATTCTCCCATATAGCGTAAATATGCGTGATTATCTAACGTCACACTTCCTTTTAAGCGTGGTAGGTTTTTTTTGGGGGGAATATCAGGTATTTGTTTAAATCGTGCATTGGCGCTTCTTACCACATCGCGTGCTTCATCTTGACGATTGTGATGTTGACCAAGAAAGAGAGAGCTAAATTCTTCATCAATGGTATTAACATGGAGAGTGAGAGTATCATTTTGTAAAAACTCTTTAAACTGAGATTGTGTGACCTCGCTTAAGCCGCCGTCTCCAATATAAATGTCATCAGTAAGTTGGTTAGCTAAATCTAAAGCACTTGCTAGAGGGTGGATATAACGATGTTCCTCTAGTGTAGGTAAGCCTTCATAAAGTGGACCTCGTAGATCATTATCACCTGGAACGAAACCTTGAATAGTAAATCCATTTTCTTTTAGCCACTGATTTTTTTCTAAATACCAGGTTTTATCTAATCCAGTTTCTGGTCGAGGATAGTAGTTATGCCATGCTTCTAAGTGTTTGAAATTTGCTTTGTGTTTGATTAGGTCATCAATATCATGTTGTGTAATAGTACTAGCATTTAATCCAACTGTCATATGATGAGAGCACTTGGCGATTGTATCATTTGAAATATGGTAATCCATTCGAAGAGCTGTCACACCAATATGTTTTAATTCATCAAGACGATCAATAGAAAATCCTGCTTTAGACAAAGCATCACCTGATATGTCAATCATTAAGTTAAGATTGTTTTTTTTAGCTTCCGTGCCAAGTTCAATTAGTCTGGAATAGTAGGTAGCGGCATCATCTTCTGGAATATGTAGCGAAGTGAAAATACCTGTAAATCCAATTGTTTTCATTTTTTCTATGTAACTCTTTTTTTCATTCGATAAAGGTTGATTCATAAAAATAGAAAAACCAAACATTATTTTTTAAACTCCTTTCTTGATTGTATTCGTTTTCATATGAGATAAGATTATTATACCTTATTGAAATTTTTTTTCAATTAAAATATTATATATTATAAAATAATATTCCTTTAAAAGAAGGAATATTTTGTGAATAAATCATATTATGTGACGAATAAAAGAAGATTGTTTAAAATGGTTAGAAAAAGATAAGGAGATGATTTTAATGGAAGAAAAAGCAATATTTGCTGGTGGATGCTTTTGGTGTATGGTAAAACCATTTGATGAGTTACCTGGAATTATTAAAGTAGTTTCGGGGTATACAGGTGGTCATACAGTTAATCCAACGTATGAACAAGTGTGTAGTGGAACAACAGGTCACACAGAAGCTGTTGAAATTACATTTGATCCTGAAATAATTAGTTATAAAGACTTGGTTGAGATTTATTGGCATCAAACAGATCCAACAGATGCTATGGGGCAATTTGTTGATAGAGGTGATTCTTATCGTCCAGTTATTTTTTATGAGAATGATGAACAATATGAGATAGCAAAAGAATCAAGAAAAGAGCTAGAGGAAAGTGGAAAATTTGATCAACCCATTGTAACGCAAATAGAAAAAGCTAAAACTTTTTATCCTGCAGAAGATTATCACCAAGATTTTTATCAAAAAAACGAAGAGCATTATCAAAATTATCGACGAACTTCTGGTCGTGATCAGTTTATTGAGAATAATTGGTAAAAGAAAAAGTGCTTTGCGTCTAAAACGCAAAGCACTTTTTAAAAATGAAAATCAACAATTCGAGTTCCGTGTACCTCTTTTACATTTAAAAAGGAAGTCACTGTATCAATATTCTTATAAGTAATTCCACCACCAGGTAGAATTGTAATTCGGTTATTAGCGTAGGAAATTAAATCATTAAGGTATTCTAAATGTTTTTCAATTGGTACGACACTTGCTCCACCATGAGTTAAAATCCGAGTAACGCCATGTTGGCTTAACCAGTCAATGGCTTCAAATTGGTCATCACGCTTCATTAAGTCAAACGCCATATGAAAGGTGACTTGCATACCTTCAGAAGCTTCTAATAAGATTAACATAGCCTCTTCATCGATTTTATTTTGTTCATTTAGACAACCAAATACTACCCCATCAACACCAAGTTGTCTTGCTTCTAAAATATCTGCTTCCATAATTTTTAATTCAATGTCAGTATAGACGAAATTTCCACCACGAGGTCTGATAATCGCCATCACAGGAACGCCTTTTTCACTACAGTAGGCCATGGTTTCTGCCAAGACACCCTTACTAACTGTTGTCCCACCGACAGCTAAATTGTCACAAAGTTCAATGCGTGTTGCACCTGAAGCAATCGCATTTGGAATATTCGTAAAGTTTTCAGCACAAAATTCTTTAATCATCACAAACAAATCCTCCGAGTTTCATTCATTCATTCTTGTAATATTAGTATAGCATAAACCATCATTTGTCGATGAAAATTATGGTATGATAGTCGTAACATTTATTTAGGAGTTTAAATATGCTAAAAAAGAAAAAAGAGTATGCGATAGATCACTTAAAAACGACAGTGGGTGCAATGGCATGTCCCAAATGTCATAGTGCATTTGAATTATTAGATAATGGCTTAGTTTGTCAGAATAATCATCATTTTGATTTGTCGAAAAAAGGAACGATCCATTTTCCACTTCACCATATGGAAAGTGATTATGATCATCAGATGCTTGAACATCGACGCAATATGATTCAAAAGGGATTATATCAGCCAATTGAAAAGGAAATAGCCCGTATTATTTCAAATCAAGGGGAAATTGGTTTAATAGTGGATATGGGAGCTGGAGAAGGAAGTATCTTAGAGAGGCTAATCAGAAACAATGATATTTCTGGCACTAAGATGGGATTTGATTTGTCCAAGGATGGTATGGTATTAGCAAGTGACTTTTCAAAAGAGGCTTTTTGGTTCATTGGAGATGTCACAAATATGCCATTTAAAGACGAGAGTGTAGATACTTTATTAAATATTTTTTCACCTAGTCACTATGAAGAGATGAGTCGTGTTTTAAAAAAAGAAGGGCTAGTGATTAAAGTTATTCCAGAAGAACATTATTTAAAAGAATTACGTGAGCTATTTTATTATGATGAGCAAGCTAAACAACAATATAGTAATGAAAAAGTGTATCAAAAATTTTTAAAAGATATGCAGTTAATAGAAGAAAAAAGAATAACCTATCAATTTGTTGTGGAAAAAGAAGATTTTCAAGATGTTTTGATGATGTCACCAATGCATTGGGGAGCCAGTATTCAGGCAAAAGAGCATGCTCGTGATAATTATTTTCAGAAATTAACAATAGATGTGAAAATATTGGTTGGTAAAAAATATTGATTTCCAAAACTAAGGTTGTTTTTTATAGTTGTTAGTGCTACAATAGCATCAAGTCATTTTCAGCGGTTTTTATCAGATTCCTGTTCTGATAAAAGTTGGTGAGATGGCAAACCGCCAACGTAGCGACTCGCAGTGAACTAACACCGAGACGATACGTTTTTTTTATGCAAAAAAATAGGAAAGAAGAGACCCAAAATAATGAATCATATCGTATTATTTGAGCCACAAATACCGGCAAATACCGGAAATATTGCACGAACTTGTGCTGCAACAAATTCCCCATTACATTTAATTGAGCCATTAGGATTTTCAACAGATGATAAACATTTAAAACGAGCAGGGCTTGATTATTGGAATGATGTGAATATTACATATCACAAAAGCTTAGATGCTTTTTTAGAAACATTAGGTGATTCGCCACTACATTTGGTCACAAAATTTGCTAGAAATACTTATAGCGATGTGGCGTTTAATGATGGGCGTGACCATTATTTTATTTTTGGAAAAGAAACAACAGGATTACCAGAAACATTTATGAGAGACAATGAAGAAAAATGCATCCGTATTCCAATGAATGATGAACACGTTCGATCATTGAATTTATCGAATACCGTTGCGTTAGTTGTTTATGAAGCATTAAGACAACAAGAGTTTCCCAATTTAGAAGCAGTCCATATCTATGACAATGATAAATTAAGCTAGGAGTTAGTTGAATGAAATTATATTTTGTCCGTCACGGAAAAACAGAATGGAATTTAGACGATCGGTTACAAGGAGTGAAAGACTCTCCTTTATTACCACAAAGTTATGAAGACATGAAAAAATGTGGTCAAGCGTTAAAAGAGATTCCGTTTAAAGCAGTGTATACAAGTCCTATTAAACGAGCAAAAGAAACGGCTGAGGGCATTGTGTCACAATTTGGCTATGATGTCCCTATGTATGAAAGACCAGGCTTTGTAGAGCTTAGTTTTGGCGATTTAGAAGGAGAAAAGTTTTTAACAGCAAAGGAAACGTTTCCTAATGAGATGTTTTATTTGAGAAATCACCCAGATAAGTATGATCCATCCGCTTTTAATGGAGAAAATTATGACTCGATGATTAAAAGAAGCACGACTGTTGTAAAAGAAGCAATAGAAGACAATGAAACAGGGCCATTGTTGTTTGTTGGGCATGGTGCCATGTTAATTGCCTGTATGCGGACGCTTTTAGGTGTACCAATTGAACGTATTCGTGAAGTTGAGGGAATGTTAGATAATAATAGTGTGACAGTTTTATCATTTAATGATGGAGAATTTACTTTAGATGATTGGAACAATACAGATTTCTTATCATGATAGATGGAGGTGACGACAATGGAAGAGATGCCAAAGACGCCTTTTCTAAAGGGAGTGGTTGAAGCAATTTTTTTTGAAAATGCCACAAATTTTTATAAGGTCATGTTGGTAAAAGTAAAAGAGACTAACACAACTTATGATGGTGATGAGATTGTTGTCACTGGAACATTTGGTCAGATTCAAGAGGGAGAACTGTATTGTTTTTATGGAGAAATCGTTAATCATCCAAGGTATGGAGAACAATTAAAAGTAGAACGATATGAACAAGATAAACCAACCTCAACAGAAGGATTGATAAACTATTTATCAAGTAGTAAGTTTCCTGGGATAGGGAAAAAAACGGCTCAGACAATTGTTGAGTTGCTTGGTGAAACGGCTATAGATGACATCTTAGATAATCCAGATTTACTTGATCAAGTTGCAGGACTTAATCAAAAAAAGAAAGAAACACTGGTGTCTTCTTTAAAAGAAAATTACGGCATGGAACAAATTGTTGTCGGCTTAAATCGTTATGGTTTTGGAAACCAGCTAGCTTTTACTATTTATCAATATTATAAAGGTGATACGTTAAATATTATCGAAGAGAATCCATATCAGTTGGTGGAAGATATTGAGGGAGTAGGGTTTAAAAAAGCTGATATGTTAGCAGAACGAATTGGAATTTCTGCTACTTCTTCAGAACGTATTCGAGCAGCATTGGTTCATGAGTTGTATCAAGGTTGCTTGAATGCTGGTGATACTTACATGGAAGCAAAGCAATTATTATCAGCTTCGATTCAGGTGTTAGAAAATAGTCGACCTGTTGAAATTGATCCACAATTAGTAGCAGATGAAGTAATTCGTCTAGCTGAAGAAGGTGTGATTATTCAAGAGGGAACTCGTTTGTTTGAAAAATCGTTGTATTTTTCTGAGGTTGGTACGGCTGCGTCTATCAAACGATTACTTGAAAAAAAGAAAAAGTTACCTTATAAAGAAAAAGAAATTGATGCCACGATTAAAATGATTGAAAAGCAAAATGGCATCAAGTATGGTAATAGTCAAAAAGAAGCATTGAAAGAAGCCATCATGTCACATTTTTTTATTTTAACAGGAGGACCTGGTACAGGTAAAACAACCGTAATTAATGGTTTGGTGTCTTTATATGCAGAATTAAATGGCTTTTCTCTAAATTTGGAGGATTACACGCAAAAGATATTTCCAATTCTTTTGGCCGCACCAACTGGTCGAGCAGCTAAACGGATGAATGACATGACGGGGCTTCCAGCTAGTACCATTCACCGCTTATTAGGTCTGACAGGTCGAGAAAAAGAAGGCGTAGAAGAGGCTAGAGAACTTGAAGGTGGACTTTTGATAGTCGATGAGTTGTCAATGGTTGATACATGGTTAGTTAATACTTTATTAAAATCTGTGCCAAATAATATGCAAGTTATTTTTGTAGGGGATAAGGATCAGTTGCCTTCAGTTGGACCAGGTCAAGTATTAACAGATTTATTAAGAGTAGAAGAAATACCCAAAAAAGAATTAGTGGATATTTATCGACAAGATGATGGTTCTTCTATCATTTCATTAGCACATCATATCAAAAATGGTAAGGTACCAAATGATTTAACAGAAAACAAAAAAGACCGGTCGTTTATTCAATGCCATGTTAGTCAAATCGAGTCAGTTGTTGAACAAGTGGTATCACGAGCGAAAGATAAAGGTTTTTCTAATCAAGAAGTCCAAGTATTAGCGCCAATGTATCGTGGAAAAGCAGGGATTGACCAACTAAACATTATGATGCAGCAGATTTTAAATAGCAATGATACTGGCGAAAGAAAAGAAGTAAAATGGTTGGACAAGTTATATCGTATTGGTGATAAGGTACTACATCTTGTGAATAGTCCAGAGATGAATGTTTTTAATGGTGACATGGGAGAAATTGTTGGGATTACTTATGGAAAAGATACAGATGATAAGGTCGATGAGATGACGATTTTATTTGATGAAACAGAAGTGGTTTATAAACGGAATGAATGGCAAAAAATTACATTAGCTTATGCGTGTTCGATTCATAAATCACAAGGTAGCGAGTTTCAAATGGTGATTTTACCATTAGTGAATCAATATGGTCGAATGCTTCAAAGAAAACTCCTTTATACAGCTGTGACAAGAAGCCGAGATTTTTTGATTTTACTTGGTGAACCTGATGCTTTTGTCAGAGCAATTGAAAGTCAGACATTAGAGCGACAAACAACTTTAGTGGAACGACTTGTTGAAAGCGATGAGTTATTAGTTAAACGAGCTAAAGAGGAAGAAAATTATTTAGATGAAAAAGAGCAAGAAGTTAAAGAAACTCTACATCATAAAGTAGAAGAAAAACTTGAACAGTTACCAAAAAAATCAAACGTTAAAGAAGTGTCTTTGTTTGAAAAAGTAGATGAAGAGACTCCTAAACCATATGTTTTAACACTAGATAATTATCTTACCATTGATCCAATGATTGGAATGAGTGACCAAACTCCTCACGATTTTGAAATAAAAAAATAAGCGATGGCTTTTGCCATGGCTTATTTTTACATCCAAAATAAATGTTGAGTGGTTTTAAAGTGTAGTTTAAAGTCTCTTTCTCCTAGTTCTTCACCATCTGCTTGTCCCACTTGTGCAAGAGGACAGGTTAGTGTCAATTCTGAATCGACAAAGCGATGTAGATGTGGGGAGGTTAAATGTTGTTTAAAAAATAATTTTATAATTAACCAAGCTAAAGATAAAGGGAAAATTTTTTCAACAATAATTAAGTGAACGTCATCTGTATAAGCTGAAGCGGTCGGATCAATCGCAACTCCTCCACCAAAATAAGGATGATTAGTAGTGGTACATAAAAAGGCACTTTCAAATTCTTTTTTTTCTGTGGTTGTTTCAATAATTAAGGGAAAAGAAGGTTGCTTAAACAGGGAAGATAGAGCCGCACTAACATACGATAGAGAGCCTAATTTCATCTGATTTAATAATGATTTAGCCTTTGAATGATTGGCGGTTGCCACAATTTTCGCATCAATCCCTACACCAACATTGTTTAAAATAAGACGAGTATCATTTGAGTCAACATCCATTGCCTCCATTAAACTAATTGGTTTTGGTTCGTTTACATCTAACAAGTGTGTTAAGGCCGCATTTATTTTTCTTGAAATGCCGACCCCCCGAGCAAAATCATTTCCAGAACCACTTGGGAGGTAGCCAATAGGAATAGTCGGCTCGTGTTTTAAAGCATTGACAACTTCATGTAAAGTACCATCACCACCTAATACGACTAATAAATTTTCAAATGGTTCATCTTGTTTATAAGGGGTAAGAATACCGTTTAATAGTTCTTGGACAATCTCTTTTTCATGACCAGCATATTCAGTAAAATAGGTTTTAAATGGAATGTTTTTTGCTATCAATTGTTTTTGAACTTCTTTATATTGTTTAGCTCCTTTTCCAGAACCAGCATGTTGATTAACTAATAAATGTAAGATTAATTTTTTCATAAAGTAACTCCTTAAATTCTGACGGTTCTACTAATAAACACGATATGATTAAACCACTTTCTTAAGACGTAGTTGGTCTTTTAATTGAATACCATGCTCAAAAATAGGTTCAGAATAGTTTTTGAGAAAGTAGTCAATCTGGATGTCTGTTATGCGAAAGCCGTGTTTTTGATAAAAATAAAGTTGCCAGATACTTGTAGAACCTGTACAAACTTCAAGTGTAGAGTAATGGTTTTCTTTTGCAAAATTTTCAGTAAAAACTAAGAGAGAAGACCCGATGCCTTGATGTTGATATTCTTCAAGGACAGAAATATTTAAAATTTCTAATGCGTTCCCTTTATTCTGATTTAATACTAGAACACCTACAATTTTATTATTATAAAGGCATTCGAACAAAAAAGCACGATAAATATATGAATTAATCATATCCTCATCTGGATCTGCTTGTTTTAATAAAGAGAAATGCTGTGTTGTAATCGTTTTGATTTTTTGAATAATAAGTGACATCATTTTCTTCCTTTTTGTTAGTCATGCTCTTATCATACCAAAAAACTTTGACATTTGGGTAAACAACAGGTAGGATAATATCGTTATGTTGAATAACCGCAGTTCGTTCATACCATCCTGCGATATCAAAACTAGGAAGGGAGAAAAAGAAAAATGGAAAAATCAGTATCACAATCAAAGACGACTACATTAGTTGTCAATGGGTTAATAGCAGCACTTTATGTTGTGTTAACACTTGTTGTAGCCCCTATTGCGCAAGGGCCGATTCAGTTTAGAGTATCTGAGAGTTTGAATCATTTAGTTGTGTTTAATAAAAAATTATTATGGGGTGTTCTTTTAGGAGTCGTGGCATTTAATTTGTTCTTTTCTGAAGGAGGCATGATGGATGTCTTGTTTGGTGGAGGTCAAACATTGTTGGCTTTAAGTATCACAGCTATATCTGCTAGATGGATTAAGAGTGAGAAAATACGAATGGTTATCAATACGATTGCTTTTTCAGTAAGTATGATACTAATTGCTATTATGATTTGCATTATTTCTAATCAATCGATTGGCTCAAACTTTTTCTGGGCAACATATGGCTCACTATTTTTGAGTGAATTAATTATTATGAGTATATCAGCACCAATTATGTTTGGAATTAATCGTATGGTTCACTTTGAAAAATTTTAATCATGAAAATAAAAATGCAACCAAATTTAATTGGCTGCATTTTTTTAATTTAAGGGTTGTTGTAAATCTTCGACCTGAGCGACAAAGAAATCTTTTTTGTTTAATGCTTTGATGATTAAATCACATGTTTCTTTATCAGTATCTGCTGGTAGTGTGATAATCGTTCGACGAATGTATTCATCGCGACCAACATCAAGTGTAATACAACTTGCAATATCAGAATATTTAGAAATAATTTTCGTCATGTTTGCTAGGTCACCTTTACGGCCAGTTGAAGCAATCGTTAATGCGAAGCGTCCTTCTTTAACGTTCCATGATTGAGATAAAATACCTAATAAACTACTATGTGTTAAAATGCCGTAAAATTGATCGTTGGCATCTAAAACAGCGATGTATGGTAACTCTTTAATAGTGAAAAAGATTTTGAAAAAAGATGAATTCAAATGAATAAATTTTGTCGCATTTTTTATTAAATGTGTGACAGGTAGAGTCATGTCACCGCCGTTTGATTTATGACGATATATATGCATTTTATAGATATTTCCTCTAAAGAATTTTCCAGTTTCGTCAAGTACAGGGACGCAACGAAAACCAGATTCTTCTAAGATATTCAACGCATCTTCTAGCGTACAAGTTTCACTAACGGTTGTTAGCAATCTTTTTGGAATACAGACTGATTCAATTAACATAATATGTAGCTCCCTTCATTTTTTATTATAATCTAATAATACCATAAACAAATGATTAAATAAAAGAACAATAACCTGTTCAGTAAATGAGCGTGTTTGACAAAACTTCTTTTAAACGTTATACTTTAAACGTTATTAATAAAGTGGGAGGATTCTACCCTTGGCTCAAAAAAAATCTGCACTTGCTTGTACCGCATGTGGTTCTCGTAACTATTCAAAAGCAGTTAGTGATTCACAACGTACTGAGCGTTTAGAAGTAAAAAAATTCTGTAAGTATTGTAAAAAGCATACACTTCATAAAGAGACGAAATAGTCATCATTAAGGAGGAGAAAAAGAATGAAATTTTTCAAAAGCGTTATTGAAGAAATGAAACTTGTTACTTGGCCTAGTCGTAAAAAATTAGTTAAAGATGTGATTACAGTGATTCAGTCAACTATCTTATTTGCTCTATTTTTCGCAGCGGTTGACTTTTTATTAGCAAAACTTTCATATCTTGGGCTAAAAGGTCTGTAGATATAACTAGAAAAATGCACATTTGAGTGTTACAATTAAGTTGAAAGAAAAACTTCGGCTCTCTGAGGTTTTTTTATTTTATCATGAAAAGGATGGTTGAATTCTGTGGAATCGTTTGAAAGACAGTGGTACGTATTACATACATATTCAGGTTATGAAAACAAAGTAAAAACAAATATTGAATCTCGTGCGCAAAGCATGGGGATGGAAGATTTTATTTTCCGTGTAGTTGTTCCTGAAGAAGAAGAAAGAGAAATCAAAAATGGTCAAGAGAAAGTAACAGCTAGAAAGACTTTCCCAGGCTATGTGTTAGTTGAAATGATTATGACTGATGAATCATGGTATATTGTACGTAATACACCAGGTGTAACAGGCTTTGTGGGATCACACGGTGCTGGTAGTAAGCCTGCTCCACTATTACCAGAAGAAGTGACTCATATTTTAGGTAAAATAGGAATGAGCAAACGTGTCACAGATTTAGATGTTGAGCTAGGTGAAACCGTGACAATTACAGAAGGAGCATTTTCTGGTTTAACTGGAGAGATTACTGAAATCGATTTAGAAAAACAAAAATTAAAAGTAAATATTGATATGTTTGGTCGCGAAACAAGTACAGAATTAGACTTTGATCAAGTAGATAAACTATAAAAACCGATATTTTTATCGGTTTTTATTTTCATGTTTTTTTTCTATTAAGGAGGGATTTTCATGCGTTTGAAACATTTTTTAATCCCTATGATTTTTTTATTAGTTGTTTTGACGTCTTGTCAAATAAATCAGCAGGAAAAAAAATCAGTAACGGGCGCGACTAATGAAAAAATAGAAAGTAACGTAAATTATACGAATGTCCCTACACTTTTTATCCATGGCGCTGGTGGTGGAAGAGGATCATTAGGACACATGATTAATCGTTTAGCTAGTCAAGATGTGGCGACAAAATCACTTGTTGTCATTGTGTCAAGTGACGGGAGTATTTCAACTGAAAATAAATTAGACTCAAATCAATTTTCTGAGGATAATCCAATGATACAAGTTTTATTTCGAGATAATCGAAATAATGAATGGGAACAAGCTAGATGGATAAAACTAGTATTAGAATTTTTGCAAAAAGAGTATGATATTCAAGAAGTAAATATTGTAGGACATTCTATGGGTGGAATTAGTGGATTGAGATATTTATTACAAGATAGCCAAACGACTGATTTGCCTAAAGTTAATAAGTTAGTAGCAATAGGATCACCATTTAATGAGTTTATTGATACGTTGACTAGTCAGAGTTTGGAGGATTTATTAACTAACGGACCAAATGAAAAAAGTGATCGTTACATTCTCTATGGGAATGAGTTAAGTGGGTTATCTAAAGAGGTTAGTCTGTTATTAGTTGCAGGGAAATTATCTGATGATAATTTGAGTGACAATGTAGTCCCACTTAGCAGTTCTTTTGCTGTTAATGCGATGTTATTAGAGCATGGTAATCAAGTAGAACACGTGTTGATAGAAGGAAAAGGTGCAGATCATAGTGGACTTCATGAAAATCAGGAAGTGGATGAGATAGTGAGTCAATTTTTATGGGATAAAAAATAAACTATTGACATTTATCAAATAAATAGATAGTATGAGTAAAAGTTTTACATTTTATGCAAGTAGGGAATAAGAACTGCGTTTAGAAAGTCGATGGTTGCTGAAAATCGATCCAGCTTATTTATCTGAATTACACATAAGATGAATCTAATTAAATATAACTAAAGAGATGAAGATAGATGGACTATCTTTAAATTAAGGTGGTACCGCGAAAAAAGTCGCCCTTATGTTTAAATGCATAAGGGCGACTTTTTTTATTATAAAAAAGGAGAATGGTCATGAGTTGTGGTGGGATGATACGATATCGTTGCATTTGATAAATAAAAAATTTATTAAATGAAAAGAGGTATTATCATGCAAAAGAGGATTAGTTTATTAGAAGCAAGTATTGTATTATTGATTATTCTATGTTGTATTTCAATGGGAGTTATAGTATTTAAACTCTCTCCTAATGTTGTGATATTATTTGCTATTGCATTGACCATTGGCTATATGGTCATAAAAAGAATGCCGTTAGAGTGGGTCAATGAAGGGATCGTTAGTGGTTTAAAACCAGGTATTATCCCTATCTTTATTTTTTTGTTGGTTGGTGCACTGATTGCAGTCTGGATACAAGCAGGTATTATCCCAACGATTATGGTGATAGGGTTTAAATTACTCAGTGTAAAATGGTTTATTCCATCTATTTTTCTTGTATGTGCGATAGTAGGGAGTGCAGTGGGGAGTGCATTTACTGTCATGTCAACAATCGGCATCGCCTTTTTTGGTATTGGCGTCACATTGGGACTAAATCCACCACTAATTGTAGGAGCAATTGCTTCAGGAGCAATCTTTGGAGATAAGATGTCGCCACTTTCTGAGTCAACTAACTTAGCCTCAGCTGTCGTAGAGGCAGATTTATTTGATCACATAAAAAATATGATGTGGTCTACTATTCCTGCTTTTTTAGTGTCATTGATTTTATTTACCATTATTGGTAAATCAGATGCTACAGTAGAATTAACAAACGTTAAAGAAGTGACACAAGTACTTGAAACACATTTTCATATATCCATGTGGTCGCTCATCCCTATTCTACTGATGCTAGTATGTGCTTGGAAGAAGTTACCAGCGATTATCACTATTTTATTAAATGTTATCGTGGCAGTGGTGATGATTGTAATCCAACAAGGAAATATTGATTTAGCTAATTTAGCGAGTGTCGTTGAGAATGGATTTGTATCAAAAACGGGTAATGAACAAGTGGATATGTTGTTAACTCGCGGTGGAATAAATAGCATGACGTTTACCGTATTATTAATAATTTTAACCTTATCTCTGGGTGGGATTTTGATGAAGATAGGGTTAGTTACAACAGTTATTGACTCATTGGCTAAATGTCTAGCTTCACCAAGTCAATTGATTATTGTCAGTTTGCTTTCTAGTATAGGTGTTAATATCTTTATTGGTGAACAGTTATTATCCGTTATTTTACCAGGTAATGCCTTTAAAGAAGTATACAAAAAAATGGGTTTAGACCCAGTTGTTTTAAGTAGAACGTTAGAAGACGGCGGAACGGTAATTAATTACTTAATTCCATGGGGAATAGCAGGAAGTTTTGTCGCCAATACATTTGGTGTTTCAACGATGAGTTATTTGCCATTTGTATTATTTAGTTTGTTATCACCTATTTTTTCTATTTTAAGTGCGTTAACTGGAATCGGAGTTAAGCACACAAAAAAAGTTGCCAATTAAGGCAACTTTTTTTATATCTTAGTAAAGCATCTTATTAGTTAAAGCTTTAATGGGTTTATATAGTAGTGACACAATGATAATAGCGGCAATAGCATTAATCACCGTAATATATAAAGTTGAAAAACTAGCGAATGCAGAAACGCTAAATTCATTTCCCATCATCAATTGAATTACTAAATTTTTCAGGAATGTCATCGAAATTTTTGCAATTGCAGCAATAATCATAATAACAGGGATAAACCAGGTTTTACTTTCATATTTTTCAAAACGGTGATAAGCAAATGTTAAAGTGGCACCCACAACAAAACTTTCTAAGATAAAGTAAGGTGCTTCAGCAGCAAATCCATTTAAAATATCAAAAATAGCAAATCCGATTCCTCCAGCTAATGAACCTTTGAAAAATCCAAGTGTTAAAACAGCTAATGAAAGAATAGGTAACCCAAAGTGAAAGAAAGGATTGCCCACAAGAGCTGGTAGAGGAACACGTATACTCGTTCCCACCACAGTTAATGCTGCAAATAATCCCATTAAAGTTGTTTCTTTGATACTCCATTTAGTACTTGTCATCATTTATATTCATCTCCTATAATCATTCGATCTGTTGCTTCTTGAAACGCACCATGCCAAACATATCCTGTGAAATCATTTAAATAAATTCCATGTTTTATGGCACTGGTGACATAATATTTTGCAAGTTTGACACTTGATTCGGTACTTAAACCTTTAGCCATTCCTGCTGTGATTGCTGCAGCAAATGAACATCCTGCACCATGATTAGTATTGGTCTCTAATTTATCTTCATGAATAAATAAAAATTGTTTTCCATCATAAAATAAATCAGTTGCACTATCTCCCTTTAATCGAGCGCCACCTTTGATAATAACTGATTTTGCTCCCAAATTAACTATCTTTTGTGCTGCTAATTTCATATCATCTTCAGTTTCAATAACTGACATATTGGCTAAAATACTTGTTTCAACCAAGTTTGGTGTGATGATATCAGCTAGGGGGATTAATTTCTTTATCATCGCTTCTACTAATTCAGGTTGTAAGACATCTTTATTTGTTTTGACAGCCATGACAGGATCTAAAACAATATGTGGTTGATTTACTTTTTTGATAGAGGCTTCTAATAAATCAATCACTGGTAAACTTCCAAGTAATCCAATCTTTAAAGCATCCAGTGGACCACCAGAAAAAGCTGTCTCTAATTGTTTTTCAACAATCTCAATCGGGATAGGATAAATAAAAGGTGTTTTTGTTTTAGGACTAACAGTTAAAATGCTAGTAATGGTACTTAAACCAAATGTGCCATACTCTTCAAATGTTTTTAAGTCAGCCTGGATTCCTGCGCCACCCCCAGCGTCAGATCCTGCGACTGTTAATATTTTTTTTACCATAAAAGTTTGCTCCTTAGTGATGTTGTACTAAAGTTTATCATGCTCATAAAAAAAAACTACATCCGGTTTTAGAAAACTGGACCCATCCAATTTATGATATACTAACATCAAAGAGGTGATTTTATGGAAATAAAAATCAACAAATCATCCCACACTCCTTTATATCGACAAATTATGAATCAATTAATTAATCAAATTAGTGATGGGCTTTTATATGAAGGGGATCGTTTACCATCAGAAAGAACATTAGCTAATCAGCTACTTATTAATCGAAGTACAGTCGTTCGAGCATATGATGAATTAGAAGCACAAGGATTCGTAGAAAAAAAGGCAAGTAGTGGAACGTATATTTTGAGTCAATCTGGAGAAAAACAGGAAAATCATTTAAGAAGGAGAATTCAATATAATGACGTTAAATATCAAAAAAGTGAGTACGAACAGCAATTAGAAAAATTATTGTTGAATGATAAATACAGTGTATTGGATGGTTACACTGGAGAATTACCTTATAGCTTAATCCCGAATATTAGTTTACCTAATGTTAATTGGCAATCTTTTTTATCGGAAGAAGTATCTAATTTGGGGTACCTCCCATTAAGAAACAAGATTGCCCAATTAGTGTATGATATGTATTCACATTATCCCAAATCACAAGAACTTATGTTAACTGCTGGAGGTCAACAAAGTTTGGTTTTATTGATTCAAGCTTTATTAAAGTCTGGGGATACAGTTGCCGTTGAAGATCCTTCTTTTTTTAATGGTATTTCTGTTTTAAATGCGATGTCGATAAAGGTGATTAAAATTCCAGTTGATAAAGACGGGATGAGTGTATCAGTTTTAGAAAAAATCGTGAAAAAAGAAAGTATTCAACTTGTTTTAACCAATCCTAATTTTCAAAATCCTACTGGTACCACTATGACTTTGACACGCAGAAAAAAATTGATTGAATTGTGTCAGAGGTATCGTATTCCAATTATTGAAGATGATGTGTTTGGTCAACTATCATTTCATTCGCTAAATCCATACCCATTGTTAAAAGAGCTAGAACCACAATCTGTTATTTATATAGGTTCTTTATCTAAAATATTGGGAAGTCGTATGCAATTAGGATGGATTGAAGCACCAAGCTATGTATTAGATAAAGTAGTTAAATTACGAGATGAGTATGAAACGCAGCTAAATATTTTTCCACAAGTTATGGCATCATTTGCATTAACTGATCCAAATTTTTCAAAAAAATTATCTCTTCTACAAGAAACACTTAAAAATCGAATGACTTATTTTGTTAATTTACTTCAAATGACTTTATCCAAAGATATTGACTTTACGTTACCAAAGGGTGGGTATTATATTTGGTTAACTTACAATAGGAGAATATTGACAAAAGAAGATTGGCTATTATTAATAGATAGCCGTTTGGCAGTATTACCTAGTTTTACGATTACCAAAAGCAGTCAAAGTTGTCGTGTGAATATAGCAAGATTAGATAAGAAAAAAATGGATTTATTTGTATTGAAACTGAAAGAGATCATTCTACAATGGAATAAACAAATACTAGAATGATACACTTATTTCATAATAAATGGGTAAGAAAGTATATCTTACAGAAATTTTTTGTTTTTTATGATAAAATGGTATCAACTTAAGACGTGTAAAATTTATTGATAAAAATAATTCGCACAAGAATTATGTAGGCAATTATTTTGTGGCATTATCAATAAATATAGATCGTGAACAAGAAAAATAATGAAAGTAGCTATATGAATGAATTGGTATAGCATAATTGAGGTGGAAATTTAGTGAGTCAAGTAAAAATAGTTCCTCTTGGTGGAGTCAGAGAGAATGGAAAAAGTATTTATGTAGCAGAAATTGAAGAAGAAATCTTTGTTTTAGATTGTGGATTAAAGTATCCAGAAAATGAACAATTAGGAATTGATATGGTTATTCCTGATTTTTCATACTTAATTGAAAAAAAAGATAATATTGCGGGTATCTTCTTAAGTCATGGACATGCAGATGCTATTGGAGCATTGCCCTATTTATTAGAAGAAGTTTCAGTTCCAGTATTTGGGTCAGAATTAACTATTGAATTAGCAAAAATTAATGTGAAAAATTATCCAAATACAAAAGATTTTAATGATTTTCATGTAATAGATGAAAATACTATTATAGAGTTTGCTCAATCTGAAGTGAGTTTCTTTAGGACAACACATACTGTTCCAGATTCAATGGGAATTGTCTTGACAACTCCTGAAGGACAAATTGTGTATACAGGTGATTTTAAATTTGATCAAAGTGCTAGCCCAATGTATCAAACGGACTTTGCAAGATTAGCAGAAATTGGTAAAAAAGGTGTTTTAGCCTTATTAAGTGATTCGACAAATGCTGAAAGTAATATGTTGTCAGCTTCTGAAAATGAAGTGGCTGATGAAGTTGTTGATACCTTTAGATATTGGGAAGGAAGAATCATTGTTGCTAGTGTGGCTAGTAACTTACAACGTATTCAACAAGTATTTGATGCAGCTTATTTAAGTGAACGTTTTGTTGTGTTAACAGGCAAAGACGTTGAACAAATTGTTCGGACAGCCATTCGTTTAGGAAAACTAACCTTACCAAATGACGAATTAATTATTACAGAAAAACAAATGAAAAATAAAGAGCCTCATGAGCTAGTTATTTTAGAAACTGGTCGTATGGGTGAGCCGTTAAACACATTACAAAAAATGGCTAGTGGTCGCCATCGTTTTATTCGCATTGCTGAAGGAGACTTAATCTACATCACAACAACACCATCAACTGCTGTTGAAACAATGGTAGCCAAAACAGAAGACATGGTTTATCGTGCCGGTGGAACAGTGCAAACTATTTCTGATACAGTAAAAGTGTCAGGTCATGCGAATCAAAATGATTTAAAATTAATGCTGAATTTGATGAAACCAACATTCTTTATCCCAATTCAAGGGGAGTATCGAGTGTTGGCAAAACATGCAGAGTTAGCTAATGAAATAGGCATTCCATTTAAAAATATCTTTATTTTAGGTCGAGGAGACGTTTTAGAGTTTGAAAACGGTCGTTTGCGTATGACAGGTTCCATTGAAGTTGAAAATGTCTTGATTGATGGATTAGGTGTTGGTGATATTGGAAACATTGTGTTACGCGATCGAAAAATCTTATCAGAAGACGGGATTATTATTGCAGCGATTACGATTAATCGCCGTGAGAAAAAAATTATTTCACCAGCTAGAATTACGTCACGCGGGTTTGTCTATATGAAATCAAGCAACAATTTGATGAAAGAAAGTGGCGACATAGTTGAAACCGTAGTTTTAGAAAACTTAGAGAAACAAGATTTTGATTGGGGAATTTTGAAACAAGAAATAAGAGACCAATTAAGTCGTTATCTCTATGAACAAACGAAACGTCGACCAGTTATTTTACCAGTTATTATGGAATCAAGTCAGAAAAGAAAATAAATTAAGTACAACACGTCAAAACGTGAATTTACGTTTTGACGTGTTGTTTTATATCAGTTATTTGTTTTCTGTTATAGGATTCAAATGTATTTTTAATGTGTTTTATGATAGAATATAAACATTACAAAAGGATTTGTATTAATACAGATTTTTTAAGTTAACTATAACAAGAAGAAAGCAATAAGGTGACACATATGAGCATGACAAAACATGATCAAATATTAGCACATATTGAGTCCTTGCCTGTAGGAGATAAAATTTCTGTTCGAGGCATTGCCAAAATGTTAAGCGTTAGTGAGGGAACGGCTTATCGTGCCATTAAAGAGGCAGAAAATGTGGGATTGGTATCCACTATACAGCGAGTTGGAACGATAAGAATTGAAACGAAAACAAAAGAGAACATAAAAAATCTAACCTTCAAAGAAATTGTTAAAATTATCGATGGTGATGTATTAGCGGGGAAAAAAGGATTAAAAAAACCATTAGATAAATTTATTATTGGGGCGATGACAGAAAAAAGCATGTTACGCTATATTACGCCAGGAGCTTTAATGATTGTTGGAGATAGAGAAGGTGTTCAGCGGTTAGCACTAAATAATGGTGCGGCTGTTCTGTTAACTGGTGGATTTGAAATCAGTCAAGATATTATAGACTTAGCAGATGAAGTTAAAATGCCTATTTTACGTACATCTCATGATACCTTTACTGTTGGAATGCTAATAAACCGTGCTATTAGTGATCAGATGATTAAAAAGGATATCGTGTTGGTAGAAGATATTCAAACACCTGAAAATGAAACATTCTATATGACAACGAAAGATACGGTTGAAGATTATGTTAAATTGGTTGAGAAAACTGGATACACACGTTTTCCTGTAGTAAATAAATCTAATCGCTTAGTGGGGATGGTAACAGCAAAAGACGTGTCTGATAAATCACTGACACAATCTATTGAAAAAGTTATGACGAAAGATCCACGACATGCTAAATCACATATGAGTGTAGCAAGTATCGGACATCAAATGATTTGGGATGGTTTGGAGATTATTCCTGTGGTGGAAGATGATCTAACGCTTGTCGGAATTATATCACGACAAGATGTGATGAGAACTGTTCAATTAGCACAAAAGCAACCGCAAGCTGCACATAAATTGACGGATCATATTACTAACCAGATTGTGGAAAAAGAAATGCCTGAAAAAGGAGATGCTATTTTTACATTTGTTGTCACACCACAGATGATTAATAATTTAGGAACGCTCTCTTTTGGTGTATTAAATCAAATTATTTCAAGTGTTGTTCGTTCAACGATGTTATCACGTTATAATTTTCATTCGGTTATTGAGCAAAGTAGCTTATATTATTTCAAATTAATCCAAATGGACAGTGAAATAGAAATCAGAACCCAAGTGATAGAAGTTGGTAGACGTTCAGGAAAAGTTGAAGTAAGTGTATATAAAGATAATATCGTTTCTGCAAAAGCAATTGCAGTTTGCCAGTTAATGGACCCAGTTTAGGAGGAAAAATATGACTATTAGTCAAGAAATTTTAAAAGAAATAGAACAATATGATACGATTATGATTCATCGCCATCAAAGTCCAGACCCAGATGCACTAGGCTCACAAGGTGGGTTAGGAGAAATATTAAAAGCAAGTTTTCCTAAGAAATCCATTTATTTAGTAGGTGGCCCTGTGAATGATTTAGACTACCTTGTCACGATGGATGATGTTAGTGATGAGATGTATCAAGATGCTTTAGTTATTGTGACAGATACAGCAAATGCTCCACGAATAAGTGGAGAGCAGTATTACTTAGGAAAAAAATTAATTAAAATAGATCACCATCCGGATGATGAGCCTTATGGTGATTTATCATGGGTAAACACACAAGCAAGTAGTACAAGTGAGTTGATTTATGACTTTTATGAAGAAAACAAAGAAAATCTTGTTATGACAGATAATGCTGCGAGATTACTTTATGCAGGTATTATTGGAGATACTGGACGATTTTTATACCCTGGAACAACGTCTCACACATTATGGGTAGCTAGTCAATTACTAACATACGACTTCGATGCGGCAAGATTAAGTCGATATATGGACGAAGTAGATGAAAAAATTTCGCGTTTGTCAGGATACATCTACGAAAATATGGTTTCGGATGAAAATGGTGCAGCGATGGTGTTATTAACACAGGATGCATTGAAAGAGTTTGATGTAGTTGATTCGGAAACACCAGCTATTATTCCTTTACCAGGAAAGATTCGTGGGATTTTATCGTGGGCAATTTTTGTTGAGCAGCCTGAAGGATTTTTTAGAGTTCGCTTGAGAAGTAAAGGTCCTGTGATTAATGGTGTTGCAAAACGACATCATGGTGGTGGTCACCCATTGGCTAGTGGAGCAAATGCTAAGGATATGGATGAAGTGGAAGAAATATTTGAAGAAATCAAAACAATTGTTAGTGAATATAAAATATCATAAGTAAAAAAGCGTAAAAATAAGTTAATCTTATTTTTACGCTTCTGTATTATCCAAGTATTTTTTCAACGACTAATTGTTTGCCATAGTCACCATTATGTGTAGAGATAGCTTTATAACCTTGTTTTTCCCAGAAACGAGAAGCACGTTTATCATCTTCTATAAACGTTAAATGCATGATTTTAGTTCCTATATCAGATACTGTTTTTTCTAAGGCATTATACAGTTCTTGAGCGAGTTTTGTTCCTCTGTATTCTTCTTCTAATATAAAGTAACCAAGTATGCCAGTTTCTTTTTGAGGATAATCTTCTACCCAGTCAATGAATCCCATTAATCTATCACGATCAAAGATACCATACATGTATTTTTGAGAAGGTAATACTTTGGGAGGTAACGAAGTGAAGAATTCTTTTACTTGTTCATCCGTTGGAACAGCAGTTACATAATCAGTAAAGTAGTCTTTGGTTCTTAATAAAAATTCTTTAAAGATAACCAAATCTGCTTCATTATTTCCATCAAGTAATCGAATATGAATGGATGGAAAATCAATTGTATTAAAATGTTTCATAAAATATATACCTCTTTCTATCTGTATGGAACAGTTATTACTACCTAAGAATAGCTCATATTATTGGGAAATAAAAGGTATTAGAGGAAAAAAGTTAAAAAACGTGTTGATAATCGGTGTTTTATGTTTAAGATTGAAAAAAATACTTTGCGAAATGCTAATAAGCAAGTATAATAAAACAGGACGTTTTTGCGTTACAACTGAAACAATTTATTAAGAAAGAGAAGTGAGACTATTGGGACGTAAATGGGCTAATATCGTAGCTAAGAAAACAGCTAAAGATGCAAACAACAGTAAAGTTTATGCCAAATTTGGAATTGAAATTTATGCAGCAGCAAAATCAGGTGATCCAGATCCGCACTCTAATCAAAAACTTCGTTTCGTTATTGATCGCGCAAAAACATACAATGTACCAAAACATATTATTGATCGTGCTATAGAAAAAGCAAAAGGTTCAGGAGATGAAAATTATTCTGAATTACGTTATGAAGGATTTGGGCCAAATGGTTCGATGGTGATTGTTGATACGTTGACAAATAATGTCAACCGTACAGCAGCAGACGTTCGAGCAGCATTTGGTAAAAATGGTGGGAACATGGGTGTATCAGGTGCTGTAGCATACATGTTTGACAATACAGCGATTTTTGGTTTTAAAGGCGAAGACGTGGATGAAATTTTTGAGTATCTATTAGAAAAAGATATTGAAGTCAAAGATGTGTTCGAAGAAGAAGACCAAATCATCGTTTACGGTGAATCAAGTGATTTCCACGCGATTCAAGAAGCATTAAAAGAAAAAGGAATTACAGAATTTTCAGTAGCTGAAATCCAAATGCTTGCTCAAAATGAAGTAGAATTATCAGAAGAAGATTTAGCTCAATTTGAAAAGATGATTGATGCGTTAGATGAATTAGAAGATGTTCAACAAATCTTCCACAATGTAGACATGGATTAATAAAAAAGTCAGAAGAATTGAATTATTTCTTCTGACTTTTTTTGCGTCGACTCATATGTGATACCTCTTTAGAAGACTTATTCTGACTAGATTGAGGGATGATATGTTCATCATTGTCTTTAACCCGTAATTCCAAAGTATAAGGTTCTTTGTAAATAATACCATCTTTTTCATAAGAACCACCATTAACAAAAACACCAAGTGGGATTAAAGAATCAGCCTCATCATTAATTTTAATGGTGGCAACTTTGGTTAAGTCTTTATAGCTACTACCAATAAATAATTCCCCTTTTGATATTTTATAAAATGGAATCAATGTATAATCTTCTAGCTCGTAAGCATAGTCATTTAATTTTTTTGCTTGAATGTAATTTTTATCAAGTAGATTATGAATAACAGTATCAATGACTTGATCACTATTATCTATTAATGTTAAAGTAAGCAACTTACCTTGTATTTTAGGAGTTGTTGATGAGGTTTGGACAGTCTCATCAAACGTTGCATCTTCGGGGACGATATTTTCTATTAAGTTAGTGACGTCCCATTTAACTTTTTGATTTTTAAAATAATAGATAAAGTTTAAAACTATAAAATAAGCTAATACAATAAATATTAGTAAATATAAACTCATTCTTAAGTAATTTCCATTTTGAAAATATCCTTTAACAATTCGTAAAATATAAAGTGTTGGAAAGACACTCACAACGGTTAATATTTTATTTTGTAGTCTTGGATTAATATTTAAATAATTTAAAAATTTAGTAATATTGCTTAAAATCAAGGTTAGTATTGCATCCATCTAATTATTTCCCCCAGTGACTGTTTTATTTTCATTTGTTTTAGGAGAAACTTGTTTTGTTTGAACATCTGGTGTTACGGTTTCTTCTGTTTTTTCCATATCATTTTGATTGTTCATTGACTCCTGAACATCAGAAGAAGGAGTGGTATTTTCAACCGAAGATTGTTCATCTTGTGTTTGATTTTGCTTGGTTTCTTTACTATTTCTCGTTTTATTTTGATTTTCAGATGTTGAGCTATCTGTTTGTTGAATAGGGCTATTGCTCGTTGTATCTGAATCGTTACTTTCTTTTGTTGTGTCTGTTTGATTTTGAGTTGTATGTGTTGTAGTTTGTGTTGTAGAAGTGTCTGTTTTTTTGGTTTTATAGTTACTTCCATCTACAACAGCAGTTGTTGCACTAATCCCCAAAGCAATACTGAAAATAGCAATAGGCTTCAAAAAAGGGGCAACAATTTTTTTATCTTTTGACATACATGGCTCTCCTTTCGTACTAAGTCATAATTCACTATTCTATCATAACAGATTTTTTTGTTTTTAAAAAAGTAAGAGATGGTTTTCTAATATATTTAAACTATTTTTAATAAGAGTGGCCTTATAATAACAGTCATATTTGATATTTTTTTACAAAATATGTCAGTATTTTTATGCAGTGAAGATTCCATTAAGGGTAGGAACTATCTGAAAGGATAATTCCTACCCTTTTTTTGCTGATTTTTAAGTTGAAAAAAGAGGAAAAAAGATTACTAATGACTAAAAAAGAAGGTTTTCTATATGGCATAGTGATTTTTGGTATTACTGCAATGACTATGTGTGTTTATAGTCTATACTTAGCATTTGGAGCAATTATTTACAGTAGCAGGATGTGTTTCTTGATGACGTTTATCGGGGATGTGGTCGGATAGGGGTTAGCAGTAATCTCTCGTAAAGTAACGGTACTCTTGCACTCAAAACAAGTAGAAGAGTCTGTTGAATATGATTAAACAGTAACTTTGGTGGAGACATCAAAGTTATTTTTTTATGGTATAATTTGTAGAATTAGTGACTAGTGTTAGGAGGAAAGATATGTTTAAACCAAGACGATTAAAACGTGGAGATAAAGTTGCGATTATCAGCTTATCAAAAGGATTATTGGGGGAAGAATTTGTTGAACATAACCTTATTTTAGGGAAAAAGAGATTGGAAGATTATGGGTTAGACGTTGTGTTTATGCCACATGCTTTAAAAGGGATAGATTTTGTTGATAGACATCCAGAAAAAAGGGCCAAGGATTTGATTCAAGCTTTTGAAGATGACTCTATCAAAGGGATTATTTGTGCGGTTGGAGGAGATGATACTTATCGAACACTTCCATATCTAATGGAGAATGAAAAATTTAAAAATTTAGTCAAAACTAAGCCAAAATTATTCACTGGATTTTCTGATTCTACGATTAATCATTTGATGTTTTATTGTCTTGGTTTAACCACTTATTATGGGATGGCTTTTATTCCTGATTTAGGCGAAATTAGTGATAGTATGTTGCCTTATACTGAAAAGTATTTTAGTTATTATTTTTCAGAAAGTCCGCTATATGAAGTAATAAAACCTAGTGAAGTTTGGTATGATGAACGGCTGGATTTTTCTAAAAATGCATTAGGGCAACAACGTATTAGCCATATTGAGACAAAAGGCTATGAGTTGCTACAAGGTAAGTCGGTATTTGAAGGAGAATTGTTAGGTGGTTGTATCGATAGTTTGTATGATATGTTAACACCATTTACAAATAGTGATGAACCAGAAGTGGTTGAACGATACGGTATTTTTCCAGATTTAACGAATTGGCAAGGAAAGATTTTATTTATTGAAACGTCAGAAGTGAAAGAGTCGCCAGAAACAGTTGAAAAAATGTTGGGAGTATTGAAAGACAAAGGTATATTTGATGTGGTGAATGGTGTTATTTTTGGTAAACCACAAGACGAAGTATTTTATGAAGAATACAAACAATCTTTAGTTAAAGTGATTGATAATAAAGAGTTGCCAATAGTTTACAATGTTAATTTTGGCCATGCGACGCCACGATGTGTATTGCCATATGGGGTTCGTGTACAAGTTGATAGTGAGAAACAAGAAATTAGATTGTTAGAGTTGGCGTTTATGTAAGAGGAAGGTCGATGGAGAAATTCGCTTAATAATAAAAGATTATTTAGACAAAAAAGCGGTGATTTGTGGCGCCGAATAAACAGATATCACTTTACAAGCTAGTGTTATGTAGTGGACAGTTGGAGATGTCAGTGCAACAACTGGTGTAAAAGGTGTAGGCAACTTTTTTAGTAACAATGTTCGAGGTGCTATAACGAAATAATCTGCGATTAAGTCTGAATATACAGGTAAAGGATTACTAGTGCTTGAACCAACGTGTATAAATATATTCTATTATTTGATGTAACACACTGGGATAATTCAATTGTACTTGATGATGGCTTATTCTTAGCCTGTGACTCAAGATTAAAACATAAAGCAATTATGCGTTCAAAGATGTCATCAGCTATGGTGGGAAACGAAGGATTGTTTAATTTAAATATAAAAGATAGTGGGGTTCTTTGTTTGGAATCTCCAACACCTTATGAAGAACTGATTGAAATTGAATTACAAGATGATGTATTAAAAGTAGAAAGATTAACATAATATGAGGGTTTTATCATATTATGTTATATAAAGATATAAAAAAGTTTAAAAAGAGTTATGAATAAAGTATTTTTGGATGAAATAAAAGGAACCACTTGAAACATAAAGTCTCAAGTGGTTCCTTTTATTTCAATATGTCTCCTTTAAAGAGTTTACATCATACCACCCATCATTGATGGGTCCATTCCACCAGGCATGCCGGCAGATTCTGGTTCTGGTTTGTCAGCAATAACCCCTTCAGTCGTTAAGATTAAAGCAGAAACACTTGCAGCATTTTGTAAAGCTGAACGTGATACTTTAGTTGGATCCACGATACCAGCATCAATCATGTTAACCCAAGTATCCTCTTTTGCATTGTATCCAACACCTGCATCAGCTTGTTTTAGTTTATCAACAACAACTGAGCCCTCCATACCAGCGTTTTCAGCGATTTGACGAACTGGTTCTTCTAAAGCACGGACAACAATGTTCACACCAGTTTTCTCGTCACCTGTTACATCAAGTTCAGCCACTTTTGGTAATACATTAACAAATGCCGTACCACCACCAGCAACAATCCCTTCTTCAACAGCAGCACGAGTTGCGTTTAACGCATCTTCAATACGTAGTTTTAATTCTTTTAATTCAGTTTCAGTTGCAGCACCAACTTTAATAACAGCAACACCACCAGCTAATTTAGCTAAGCGTTCTTGTAATTTTTCACGGTCAAAATCTGATGTTGTTTCAGCAATTTGAGAACGGATTAATGACACACGATTTTCAATTGCTTGTTTGTCACCATTTCCTTCAACAATTGTTGTGTTATCTTTGTCGATAACCACTTTACTTGCAGAACCTAGGGCATCAATTGTTGTGTCTTTTAAATCTAATCCTAAGTCTTCAGTGATAACAGTTGCGCCAGTTAAAGCAGCAATGTCTTGTAACATTTCTTTACGACGGTCACCAAAGCCAGGAGCTTTAACAGCAGCCACATTGAATGTACCACGGATTTTGTTTAAGACTAATGTTGGTAAAGCTTCACCATCAACATCATCAGCAATGATTAATAATGGTTTACCTTGTTGTAAAATTTGCTCTAATAAAGGTAAAATATCCTGAATATTAGAGATTTTTTTATCTGTAATTAAGATGTATGGATTTTCTAAAACAGCTTCCATTTTATCGTTGTCTGTTACCATGTATTGAGATAAATAACCACGGTCAAATTGCATTCCTTCAACAACGTCTAATTCAGTTTCAATCCCTTTAGATTCTTCGATTGTGATAACGCCATCGTTACCAACTTTTTCCATTGCTTCAGAGATTAATTCACCAATTTTTTCACTACCAGAAGAAACAGCAGCTACTTGTGCGATTGATTCTTTAGAGTCAATTTTTTTAGAAATAGCATGTAATTCTTCAACAGCTTTTTTAGTAGCAAGTTCAATCCCACGACGAATGCCAATTGGATTAGCACCCGCAGTGACATTTTTAAGCCCTTCACGAACGATTGCTTGAGTTAAAACAGTTGCAGTCGTTGTTCCATCACCTGCGATGTCATTTGTTTTAGAAGCTACTTCAGCCACCAATTGAGCCCCCATGTTTTCAAAACGATCTTCAAGTTCGACTTCTTTAGCGATAGTGACACCATCGTTTGTAATTAATGGAGAACCAAATGATTTATCTAAAACAACGTTACGTCCTTTAGGTCCTAATGTTACTTTTACAATATTTGCTAATGTATCAACACCACGTACCATTGAGCTACGAGCGTCTTCAGAGAATTTAATATCTTTTGCCATTTATTATTCACCTCATCATTTTATTTTTATTCTACGATTGCGATTATATCTTTGTCGTGTAGTACTAAGTAATCTTCACCAGAGTCACTGACTTCTTGACCGGCATATTTTTCGAATAGGACAGTTTGTCCAACGCTTACAGATACGGATAATTTTGTCCCATTTTCTAAAGTACGACCATCACCAATAGCAACGACCTCACCTGTTTGAGATTTTTCTTTTGAAGCTGATGTTAAAACTAGTCCACTGGCAGTTTTTTCTTCCGCTTCTTTTACTTTAATAACAACACGATCTCCTAATGGTTTTAACAATGTGTATCCCTCCATAATTTTATTTTTTAGCACTCTTGTTTAATGAGTGCTAATTACATCTTTTATAATACAGATAAATGTTTTTTTTTGCAAGTATTTTGATACAATAAGAAAAGATATCAAAATCAACGATAGAAAAGATAGGTGTAAGCACAGATGACATTGAATCGAAACATGATTTATACAAGTTTTCTATATTTATTTTTATTGAACAGTCATTTATTTTTTTCATTAAATAACAATCAAACTATGTTGCTTTATAGTGTCATAGTATGGTTAATTTTAGTTATTTATTTTAAAACGACAAAAAAAGATACGTTAACAAAATCAACTTCTTCTATAAAAAAAATAGCATGGTGGGGAGTTGTAGGTCTGTTGTTAAGTTTTATGGTCCAATGGGGATTTTTATTTATCACTAATATGATTTCTCCAAGTTTAAATCTCAACACAGATATATCCGGTCAATCAACTTATTTATTTTTGCTTGTCTCTATTTTATTTAATCCTATCATGGAAGAATTGGTTTTTCGGTTTAGTTTTGTCAATTGGATTGGACAAAAATTACCGATTTGGGTGGGGATTGTAGTAAGTTCGCTGATTTTTATGTTGATGCACACAAGTGGGAATCTGATGATTTACTTTGGTTTGGGTATGGTTTTTTCATATATTTATAAAAAAAGTGGAAGTATTTTAACATCTATTCTGGTACATATGGTGATGAATGGGATAGTGCTTTGGCTAAATTAAAAAAGCTTAGCGACAGCGGTCGATAAGCTTTTTATTTAGTCTTCTTTGTAGTTAGATAAGAAGTAGATTAATGTTTGCATTTCATTTGTTAGGTCAACATTTTGAATTTGCACATCCTTTGGAACGTTGATACGAATTGGTGTGAAATTCATAATGCCTTTGATTCCGGCTTCAACTAGACGGTCAGCATTTTCTTGTGCATGTGCTGGTGGGACAGTCAAAATGGCAACATCAATATGTTGTGCACGAATTTGTTCGACCATATCATTAGCATCATAGATAGGAACGCCATCAAGTATGCGACCAACAATATCAGGTTTAACATCAAATGCAGCACTGATACGAATACTATCACTTTGATGGAAACGGTAGTTCAATAATGCGTGTCCTAAATTACCAACACCGACAAGAGCTACATTTGTTAAACGATCTTCATTTAACGTTTTAGCAAAAAAAGTCATTAAACTTTCCACGTCATACCCGTAACCACGTTTACCTAGTTCCCCAAAATAAGAAAAGTCACGTCGAATAGTAGCACTGTCAACTTTCACAGCCTCACTTAACTCAGTTGAAGAGACTTTTTTCTTTCCTGAATCAAATAAAAATTTTAAATATCGATAATACAAAGGTAACCTTTTGGCAGTTGCCTTTGGAATAGTCGTGTCTTTCATAATAATTCCCCTCACTTTTCATATACCCTCATTGTTATAAAGTTCACGTTAATAGGATACCTTTACTAAGGGATAAAAGCAATTTTTACGCTTATATTTGAGTAATTCTGAACGATAAATATACCAAACATATCTTATGTTTTATGATAAACTGTTCTTATAAGTTAAAAGATGGAGGACGTCATGATTTTATTACAAGCTAACAATGTCTCTAGATTATTTGGAGATGACGTATTATTTGAAAATATACAATTAGATATACAAGATAAAAGTCGAATTGCGCTTGTTGGACGTAATGGTGCAGGAAAATCGACATTATTAAAAATATTAGCTGGCATTGAAGAGCCAGATACAGGTTTAGTTACGAAAACAAGAGATTTAACAATGGGTTATTTAGACCAACATACTGGTTTAGAATCAGATAAAACGATTTGGGAAGAGATGCTTAGTGTCTTTGACTATGTTCAAGAGATGGAAAAAAACTTACGACAATTAGAAAAAGACATCGCCGACCCAAACATTCATGATGATGATGACAAATACCAACAAGTACTAAAAGATTACGATAAATTACAACATGAGTTTAATGAAATGAATGGTTATGGTTATGAGTCTGAAATAAAATCTGTTTTACATGGATTTCGTTTTGATGAAAGCTATTTTGATGTCCCAATTCAAAATCTATCAGGTGGTCAAAAAACTCGTTTAGCATTGGCTCGTTTGTTATTGGAAAAACCTAATCTACTCATTTTAGATGAGCCGACTAACCATTTAGATATTGATACATTAAATTGGTTAGAAGGGTATTTACACGGCTATCGTGGGGCTATTTTGATGGTATCCCATGACCGTTATTTCTTAGATAAGATTGTGAATGAAGTATATGATATTAGTCGAAGAAAAATTAGTCATTATAAAGGTAATTATTCGAAGTTTTTAGAAATGAAAGCTGAGAGATTAGAACAAGAAGAAAAAGAATACGAAAAACAGCAGGATAAAATTGCAAAACTAGAGGACTTTGTGGCACGAAACATTGTACGCGCATCAACAACAAAACGAGCACAAAGTCGTCGTAAACAATTAGAAAAAATGGAAAAATTAGAGAAGCCTTTAGGTGATGAGAAATCAGCTCATTTTCTATTTAAAATCAATCGCACGTCAGGTAGAGAAGTGCTAACGCTGGATGATGTGGCAGTGGGGTATGATGATCTTATTTTGAGTGAACCTATTAATCTAGCTTTGCGTAAACAAGAATCCATTGCTTTAGTTGGCCCAAATGGAGTTGGTAAATCAACATTATTAAAGAGTATTATTGGAGATATTCCATTTATTAAAGGAACAGCTGATATTGGCCATAAAGTAGATATTGGTTACTATGACCAAGAACAAGGAAAACTTAGTGGAAGTCAAAGCGTGTTGGAAGAATTATGGCGTGAGCATCCAACGACACCAGAAAAAGATATTAGAACACTTTTAGGTAGTTTTTTATTTTCTGGAGAAGACGTTAAAAAAACGATTAACTTATTAAGTGGGGGGGAAAAAGCGAGAGTAGCATTAGCAAAATTAGCGATGCAAAAAGATAATTTCCTTATTCTTGATGAGCCGACTAACCATTTGGATATTGACAGTAAAGAAGTTTTAGAGAATGCGTTAATCGAGTATGATGGAACATTATTATTTGTTTCTCACGATCGTTACTTTATTAATCGAATCGCAACAGGCGTTTTAGAGTTGTCAGAACATGGTAGTACTTATTATCATGGGAATTATGATTACTACCTCGAGAAAAAAGCAGAAGAAGAAGAAAGACAAGCTTTATTGAATGAAACACAAGACAATGTAGTGAATCAAGTAACTAAAGATAAATTAAGTTACGAAGAATCAAAAGAGCGACAAAAAGAACAACGTAAACTGGTGCGATTAGTTGATTCATTGGAAGCTGAGTTGCAAGAAGCAGAAGAAAAAATAGAATCTATCCAAAAAGAGATGGAGCAACCAGAGATTTTAGAGGATCATGAACAACTCTTAGATTTAGATAAAGAATTACAAGAAACCTATGCTAAACAAGAAACGCTATTAGAATCTTGGGAACATGCTTCAGTGGAGTTAGAGTCATTTTAAAAAAGAGGCTGACCCAGAAGTCTTAAAATAGAAAAAATCCCGTGAAATCAGTTTATTAAAATATTGATTTCATGGGATTTCTGTTTTATTAGTTTGGTGATTTTTATTTAATAAATTACTTTTGGGCCAGCCTCTTTTTAGTGCCTATTTTTTTCGGAGTTGGTTTATTTGAGAATATAAATCTCCAGTTGTTTTAACATTTTTTAATTTTGTTTTATCAATGTTAACTTTTTTACTTAGTTTTGTTATATCATCGTCGTTGGCAACTTCATCCACATTTATTGATTTTATATTGGTTACTTTTCCGTCTTCCATACTTGGAATCTCAATAATATCATCATTAATCAATTCAGCAACGTCTTGATGAGCTTTAGAGTCAGTATCAATACCAACAATTTTCCAATTATTCAGTAACTTACCTTCATAGACACCATTTTTTTCTTCTTTAATATATCGAGCAGATAATTCACGAATACGACCTTCAACTTCACCAAAAGCATCAGGAGAAAAGGTTGAGTACACTTGGTTGAATTTTCTACCAGCTAAAGGACCTTCTTCTGAAGTTAGGAAATTCATTCGATATTGATTCATTCCAATTTTCAAAGGATCATTTAAATCAATAGGGGTGTCATCAAGTCGTCTTAAATTAGTAATGCGTTTACCAGCTGGTTGGGATAAATCAATGTCGTATTTTACATTGTAAAAGCGATCGTTTGTGTTGTATTTATTGATTCTTCTTTTTGGATTATAACTAATGGTGACATCTCCTGGTTGGCTTTGATTGTAGTAATCAGCTCCCCATTCCATGTAGTCTTTTAAGTCTTTTCCGGTAATATCAAAGACTGTCACTTCGCCATCGGTAAATTGATAGTTTCTGGCAATATCTTTTTTCTTAATGTCACCGATATCTAATGACGGTGTATCGGTATCGATTTGGAAAGCCACAACATCAGCATTTTTACTATAATGAAGCATCACTTCACCAAAGAAGTTAACTAAAGGTGTTTCTTCTATTTGAGCATTTGAAATCCCTTTAATATCGTTTTTAGGAACTAAGTCCATTCTAGTTAATTGACCAACGACAGTATTCGCGACTTTACGCGCTTTTTCATGAGATGATTTTAATAAATCATTGATTTCCTTATCTTCCTTATATTTAGCAACTTCAATCGCTGATCCTTTTTTATTTTTTACTTTGTAGCCATCTTTTGTTTTGTCTAATGTTAAATCAACGCGTGAGACAAATCGACCATACTTATCAGGTTCTACAATTAAGACATTATTAATGTATTCCTCTTCTACTAATTTATGCATGTGTCCGGCAAAAACCACATCTAATTCAGGAATGGCTTCAGCCATATCCGCAACACCAGTATTATGTACATCATTTTCATTATCTAATCCCATATGTACTACACCAACTAAAACATCGACTTTACTTTTCAACTCTTTTACAACGTTAATCGTTTCTTTGACTGGGTCTGTTAGTTTTTTTCCATCAAAAATTGTAGTATCTTTTTTAAATTCCGCAACCATTGGAGTGGTCATTCCAATAAAACCAACTTTAATCCCATCTTTTTCAATAACTTTGTAAGAATCAAAATAAGGTTGATCATTATCTAATTTAACATTACCTGCTAGGACAGCTCCATCAAATTGGTCAGTGATGTTGTCTAAAACATCAAAACCATAATCAAATTCATGATTTCCCATAGTCCAAACATCGTACTTAAGAGCTTTTAGTACAGTTGTTGCAGGGTGATTATCATCGTTTTTAAAAATTTCAGCTGAGTTGTCTTGAATTAAATCCCCGGCATCAACAAGTAGAGTATTCTTATTGTTATCTCTAACTTCTTTTACGATAGTTCCAATTTGAGAAAAACTACCGATTTTATTTTCGACATCTGTTGTATAATCCCAGGCCATATACCGACCGTGAATATCAGATGTTCCTAAAATGGTTAATTCTTTTTGTTCTGACTCTTTTTTCTTAGAAGAGTCTTCATTTGTTTTAGTTGTACAACCAACTAACCCGACAATCCCTAATAATGTGATTGTTGCTAATTTAACTTTTTTCATAATCTGTTGTATATCACCTTTATTTGATATACTTCTCCTTTCGATTTTTGGCGACATTTATGTATCCCCTTACAAAACCTAACATAGCTGTTTATAAATAACAATATCAAAAGATAAAGTGTTATATTTTTAGTATATTTGATATAACATAGTTGAATCATAAAAAAAAACCAAAGTGCGTATAAGCGTACTTTGGTTTTGGTATTTAGTCTTTTTTACGTTTCTCGTAGCGATTGAATAAAAGTAGGGCAATTAATGAAAATAATACGGGTCCGGCAATTTGCCATAGTGTATCTCCCCACACAGGACCACCTTTTCTAAATAAAGGCTCAATAATGGTAAAGATATTAGCAAACCCAATAACAGCCATGACGACTATTGTGCTCACCATATATTGTGTTTTTGTTTTAAAGATATTAATAGAATGATCAATATCTGTTTTTTGTTTAAATGCCGGAAATGCTCCTGTTAAAAATAGATAAGGAATTGTCATAGAAACATTAACCATTAAGGTTAAAACATTATAGAAAGATTGAGCATCTTTTCCGCCAAATGATACAAGTGCTAAGATGACAACAACAATCACACATTGAATCCACATAGCAAAAGCAGGCATTCCTTTATCATTTTCTCTGACCATTTTTTCTGGCCAAAGTCCTTTTGGTGTCCCTTCGATAATCGTTTTTAATGGCGAATAGATTAAAGTAAAGAAAGCACCTAAGTAAGCTAGAAACATGGATAAACCTGTAAATCTAGCAAATGCATGCCCAATGGCTAAAGCAGCATCTGTTGATAAATTAATTGCTCGTCCTAATTCAAATCCTAGATTATTCATTAAGACATAAGTGATATTACCAAGGTTCACATTGTCTCCGCTTAAAACAGAATTCCAGTTTGTTGACACACCCCATAGAAGAATGGTTAATGCATACCCAATAGAGATGATGATAGCTGAAAGAATAACTCCTTTAGGAAAGTTTTTTTCAGCGTTTTCTGTTTTATCAACTAAACCACCGACAGCTTCCAATCCTCCATAAGCAAAAATAGCAAATACTAAAAATGAAATAATGGCCAGTGGAGAATTAAATCCTGGATTAGGTGAATCAATAAAACTTTTCATGCCTTCGATTGGTTGAGCGACTTGTCCTTTGTTAAAAACTAAAATAATTAAGCTGACAACGATTAATACAACATTTAAAAATGTTACAGCAATCCCACCAACAGATGTGATTTTAGTGATTTTATCTAATCCTCTTGCTGCGAAAAAGGTGACAATAATAATAAATAAAATAGCAAGTAATCCAATTGTTTGAGTCGAATCAAGACCAAATAAACTCCAATAATTGGTGTGATCTGAACCTGAGTAAGTGGTTGATAGCGTAATGAATACCTTAGTTGATACATTAACCATCCAAATGATATAAGAGGTGTACCACATAAATGTCCCAATGAACGCATATTTTGGTCCAACAGATTTTTCCATCCAAGTGTACATCCCACCACTTTCATGTTTGAAAGTAGACCCATATTCAGCCATCATAAGTGCATATGGTATAAAGAAAAAGAGTGCAGCTAAAATATACCAAATGATTGCACCGTATCCCATACGATAAAAGGCGACTGGAGCATTACCAAACCCGAATACCGAGGTAAAAATCATTAAGATTAAACCGAACAGGGTTACTTTTTTTGTTGCTTTTGTCATAAAAAATCCTCCTTAAATTAAAATACATTGTTATACCCCATAGTTATAGTATCAAATATTCTGATAATAGATTAAAAGAACTGAGTAAAATGTTAGTAAATTTACTCAGTTCTTTTAATATGTTTATTAAATTATTACTTTTTTATTAGCCTATTCTTACTAAAAATCATCTATTATCTTATTTTTTTTTAAAATTCTCATTCTGTCGATTGCTTTTCTCATTTCTTCTTTTGCTTCATCGTCAGTTTCTTTGTTAAAGTATTCGATTAAAAAGTCAAGGATAGCCCGATTGTTTGGGTCAATTACACTGAGTGACCAGGCAGCTGTTCCTCTTATAACAGGACGAGGGTCATTTTCTATACAGCTTAATAGATTAGGAATACTTGTTTTATCTCTCACATTTGCTAATGCAATAATGGCATTTCGTTGGATTGGTTTTTTCCCCCGCCAAGATCCGGCAAGGTAACCAAAGCGTTCTTTAAATTCACGATTGGAGATTGTTAATATCGGTTTTAGTAAAGGCGTCACGATTTCAGGGTCTGGTTCCATTTCTTTATGAAAATGAAAGTTTTTCCCTTTATTAAAAGGACAGACTTCTTGGCAAATATCACAGCCATAAATAATTGACCGAATTTTTGGTCGGTATTCTTCAGGCATGAATCCTTTTGTTTGTGTTTGATAGGATAAACATTTTTGAGCATTCATCCTACCATCTCCTAGTAAAGCAGAAGTGGGACATTGATCGATACACTTAGTACAATCGCCACATTGATTTTCAATTGGCATGTCTGGTTCAAATGGAATATTTGTAATAATTTCACCTAAATAAACATAGGACCCAAACTCTTCTGTGATTAATAATCCGTTTTTTCCAATAAAACCAAGTCCTGCTCTTTGTGCCACAACAACGTCTATTAATTCACCAGTATCGACCATTGGTTTAAATGTTACGTTTAAGTTTTGAGATGCTTCTTCTTTGATAAAGTCGATTAGTTTATTCAGTCTGTCTTTTAAAATATCGTGGTAATCAATCCCCCAAGATGCTCGAGCAAATTTTCCACGTTTTTCACCTCGCACAGATTTTAAGCGGTTATTCATTCGTGTTGGGTATGCTAGGGCAATTGAAATAATAGATTGCGGTTGATCAAAAATTAATTCTGGAAAAAGGCGCTCATCAATGTTTCCATGTTCAAAGCCTGTTGTATGATGGTTTTCTTTTTGTTCGATGAGACTATCTTTTAAATGATCAAATGGTTCAGCAGTAGTAAACCCAATCTTATCAATGCCAATTTCTTTACTTGCTTCAATTATTTTTTGTTTTAATAAGTGAGTATCCAACGCATTATCCCTCCAGTTTGATTCTTTACTAAGTATCAAACAAACCTTTTTATATTTCAAGCTTTTTTCTGCTATTTGCGAATGTAGTTTAAAAGAGGTGAAAATATGCTTGTTGCAATCAATAAAAAAGAAGAGATGATTATGAGTCAACATGCTACTAAAAGAGAAACGTATTATTGTCCATGTTGTCATGGTGAAGTCATTTTAAAAAAAGGTGAGATTAAGTACCCACATTTTGCACATAAAAAAACAACTTTTTGTCAGACAGCTACTGAAAATGAGTCTTTTGAGCATGTAGCAGGAAAACTACTTATTGCTAAAAATTGTGAGATATTTGGTTCAGAGTACCAACTTGAGTCCTATTTACCAGAAATTAACCAACGAGCAGATGTATTGATTGATAAAACTCTGGCAATTGAATTTCAATGTAGTTCATTAAGTATTGAACGGTTAAAAGAAAGAACAACACATTATAAACAAAATGGTTACCAAGTTTTCTGGATTTTAGGCCAGAAGTTAGGACAGTTGACCAGTTTGACAGAATTGAAAAAACATTTTATTTATTTTGATAATGACAGAGGATATGTTGATTTTTGTTTGTTGATTGATAAAGAGATGTTAGTTATGACACATTATTTAGCCCATAATGGTAAAGATATGATTGTTCGAAGGAAAAGCTATTCGCTACAGGATTATAGCTTAAAAGAGTTGTTATTGAAACAGTGTGTGATCGCTAGTTATAGTGTTTTAAGTCCATTAAAAGAGGTGAGTCGAAGAAAAGATAGACTATCCAGGCGTTTGTTGCAATCAGATAAGTCATTAAGAGTGTTACAAGAGTATTTATATCAACAATCGTATCATTTATTGTATTTACCAGAAGTGGTGTATTTACCGAGTTTATATCATCCTTTCTTTAAAGAGACAGAGCTAGTAGTTCGTTTGATTATATTTAATGAATTAAAGCATCAAAAAAAGAGGTCTTATGTTGAATTAAAAGAAAGGATTATAAGTGAGATACCAGACGAAATGTTGGATGATTACGCTAATTTAGAAAAATATCAAGTCATAGATTATTGTTTATCTCTATATCTCCACTTTTTAAAAGAACTAACAGTCATTGAAGAAATATCTCAAAATGTATTTCATGTTAAAGAAGAGGAGGTATTGAATAACGCTCAATGGAAAAAATTTTTAAAAAAAAGAAGTGAAAGACTAACTCTTCCGTTAAAATATGATATGATTATTAAGTGATAATGAGAAAGGGGTTATTTAAAGATGAGTGAAACAAAACAATTACCAAATCGTTCGGAACTACCAGAGGAATTAACATGGGACTTAACACCTATTTTTGCATCAGATGATGCCTTTAACGATGCATTAGAGTCATTAACATCAGATTTAGAAAAAGCAAGCGAGTATCAAGGAACATTAAAAAATGGTGCAAAGGCTTTTCTATCAGCGATTGAATATGTATTATCTATTCATCGTACGACAGAAAAAATTTATGTGTACTCACATTTAAAAAATGATCAAGATACAAGCAATGCGACTTACCAAGGCGTGTATGCAAAAGCTAGCACGATTGCAGCTAAAGCAGGGGAGGCTGTTTCATGGTTTGGTCCAGAAGTTTTAACATTATCAGATGAGACAATAGAGGCATATTTTAAAGAAGAATCTGGTTTAGAAATCTATCGTCATTTTATTAATCAAATTACGGCAGATAGAGCACACACCTTATCTGAAAAAGAAGAAGCGTTACTAGCTGGGGCAAGTGAGATATTCTCAGCATCAAGTCATACTTTTTCTATACTAAATAATGCTGATTTAGAATTTCCAATTGTAACAGATGAAGAAGGTGAAAAAGTTCAATTATCTTCAGGAATGTATGGTCAATTAATGGAAAGTACTAATCGCGAAGTTCGTAAAGAAGCATTTGAAGGATTGTACAAAGTATATAAACAATTTAGAAACACGTTTGCAAGCACGTTATCTTCCCACGTGAAAAAACATAATTTTAACGCACAGATTAGAAATTATGAATCTGCTAGAGAAGCTTCTTTAAGTGCTAATCATATTCCAGAATCAGTCTATGATACATTGTTAGATGTGGTACATAAAAATTTACCATTATTACATCGTTATGTTGCATTGCGCAAAAAATTATTAAATGTTAGTGAGTTGCATATGTATGATATGTATACACCAATATTAGGTGATGCACCAATTCGTTACACTTATGACGAGGCAAAATTAAAATCACTTGAAGGGTTGTCTCCATTAGGTGAAGAATACTTAGAAATCGTTCAAGAAGCGTATGGTGACCGTTGGATTGATGTGGTTGAAAACAAAGGTAAACGTAGTGGGGCATATTCTTCAGGAAGTTATGACACAAAACCTTATATCTTATTAAATTGGCATGAAAGTTTAAATCATTTATTTACGCTAGTTCATGAAATGGGACATAGTGTTCATAGTTACTATACAAGAAAAAATCAGCCTTATGTGTATGGCGATTATTCCATCTTTTTAGCAGAAATTGCCTCAACAACTAATGAAAACTTACTAACAGATTATTTGTTAAAAACAGAAAAAGATCCGAAAGTTAAGGCCTTTATTTTAAATCATTACTTGGATGGTGTAAAAGGCACAATCTTTAGACAAACGCAATTTGCTGAATTTGAACATTTTATTCACACAGAAGATGCGAAGGGAACACCATTAACAAGTGATTATTTAAGTGAGTACTATGCTGATTTAAATGCGAAATACTATGGTGATTCGGTAGAGCGCGATCCAGAAATCGCGTATGAATGGAGTCGTATTCCTCATTTCTACTATAATTATTATGTGTATCAATACGCAACAGGTTTTTCTGCTGCAACTGCTTTAGCAGATAAAATCATTCGTAAAGAAGATGGGGCTTTGGAAAATTACTTAACTTTCTTGAAATCAGGAAATAGTGACTACCCTATTGATGTCATGAAACGCGCTGGTGTTGATATGACACAATCAGCTTATATTGAAGAAACGATGAAAGTATTTGAAGCGCGTCTTAATGAATTAGAAACATTAATTGAATCATTTGAATAACATAAAAGGAATGCTCTAGCATATAGGGCATTCCTTTTTAGTGTTCTAATAATTTTGCGTAATTTGTTTGTGTGTGTTCGACTTTTAATAATTGTTTGATTAAATCGGTTGAAGAAAAAGCATCAATTAACACACCAAAATTTCGAGTTGAGTCATAATTAAAAATGACAGCTTTGGCGAATCGATTGATACCCATCTCATTTGCTATTTGTTGATCTATTTTTAAAAATTCTTTAATTAGTTTAGATTGTCTATCTAATTTAAACGTCTCTTTATCAGCATTGATCTTAGTTAAAATCATATCAACTAATTCATCTGAATAAGCCATTTTTTCTTTTCCTACTAAATTTTGTAAATGAAATAAGAACTTTCGTCCCATCTTTTTTCCTTGAAGTTGTGCTGCTTTAACGTCTAAACAAGCAGAATAAACTGTTTCAATTAAGTGATTTCTAAAAACTAAATCGTTTGTAGGGTAGTTATTATCAATCAAGTAATGGTGGATAATTAAAGGATTTAATATAGGAATTAATTTCAAATAGACTTTAGTCTCTTCGTGTTCGATGGCTTCTAAAAAGCGTTGCTCAGACAAAAGACAAAGTTCATCTAACGGATTAACAAATAAATATATCTCTACCATTATGCCCCTCCCTTATATAAGAAAACTGTTTTACTACTAACGAATAATGTAACAAAGATTCACAAAAAATAAAAGGGAAAAGTCTTTCATATCAATGTTTTAAAATCAACTTCGATATTCTATCATACGTGCTATTTTTTTGCTAGCAGGACGCCTTTTTATCTCTTCTTTTATTAAAAAATCATTAAAAAATTGTTCTCCTTGTGAAGAAACAGTTACCTCCATTTCAAGTTCAAAATCAATCATCTTATCAAAATAGTTCTCATCAACGACTAGCAGAGTATTATTATTTAATTTTTTCTCGCGTCTATTAGTTGTTAATGATCCAATCATATTTAATTCATTTATCGGGACGTTAATTGATTCTAAATAACGAGCCACTTCTCCTTGTGCATAAATCCGCTTTTCTTTTATTAAATGAGTGATTTGCTCCTCGGTTAAATTATCGGTAATCTCTTGATAAGCATGTTCATTTTTAGTTGGGATTTTTAAGGTGCATTCATTTTTTCCAACACGTTTTCTAAGTCGCAACCCCATTGATAGCTCTTTTAATTGTGTATTTGGTGTATCGAAATAACAATTTGTTTGAGAAAAAGCTGGCGTTGTTGGAAAATATTTCATTATCAGTTGTTCAAATTCTATTTTAGTTAACATGTTTTTAAATTCGATTTCTAGTTCTTTAGACACAATCTTCACCTCGTTGATAGTGTAATGAAATCATTCTAAAAAAACAACTATAATGACCTTATTTGTAAGCTAACTTTTTAAGAACAATTATGTTAAAATATAGCATGTATGTTGATAACAAAGGTGGCGAATAGGATGGAAGAAAGAAATTGGCAATTATTTTTGGCACCATACGAACAAGCAGTTTCAGAATTAAAAGTTAAACTTCGAAATATTCGAACACAGTATAAAGAAAATAATTTGCATACTCCAATTGAATTTGTCACAGGTCGTGTAAAGCCTAAAGATAGTATTTTAACGAAAGCAACATTACGTGGTATTGAGTTGGATAGATTAGAGGAAGATATGCAAGATATTGCGGGACTCCGTGTAATGTGTCAGTTCGTTGAAGATATTTATGAAGTGGTGGCACTTCTTCGGAAACGAACAGATTTTAGAATTATTCAGGAAAGAGACTATATTACCAACAAAAAAGCAAGTGGATACAGATCTTATCATGTGGTAGTAGAATACCCTGTTCAACTTATTATGGGTGAAAAAAATATTTATGTTGAAATACAAATACGTACCTTAGCAATGAATTTTTGGGCAACGATTGAACATTCGCTTAATTACAAATATGATGGCGAATTTCCAGAAGAAATTAATAAGCGGTTAGAGCTAACAGCAGAAGCTGCCTATTTGTTGGATGAAGAAATGTCAAAAATACGTGATGAAATTCAAGAAGCCCAACATCTCTTTTCATATCGAGACTTGGATCACTTGGAAAGATACGTCAATGAAAAGAGGGAAGATAATGATGAGAATTAGAGTCTATTCTAATCGTAAACCAACCTCAAGAAAAGTTACGCAAGAACTTTTGTCAAAACTCCGAAAGGCAGGGTTTATTTTAGATAAAAAAAATCCAGATGTTGTTATAACAATTGGTGGAGATGGTACGTTATTAAGTGCATTTCATGCTTATGAAAATCAATTAGATACTGTTAGGTTTATTGGTGTTCACACGGGACATCTAGGATTTTATACTGATTGGCGAGATTATGAGATAGATGAATTAGTTCGAAGTTTGAAAGAAGAAAAGCAAAATAGTGTGAGTTATCCATTGTTAGATGTTTGTTTAACTTATACGAATAATATGGCAAACAGACATTTTTTAGCACTTAATGAAGCGACGATTAAAAATGTGGAACGAACTATGGTAGCAAATGTCTATATAAAAGATGAGTTGTTTGAATGCTACAGAGGAGACGGCTTATCTGTTTCAACGCCAACTGGTTCAACAGCGTATAGTAAAAGTTTAGGAGGCGCAGTTGTTCATCCACGAGTAAATACACTTCAATTAAATGAAATTGCCTCACTAAATAATCGAGTTTATCGTTCATTAGGTTCTCCGATGATTATTGCACCAGATGAATGGATTAAATTGGATATGAAAAAACGAGAAACATATAGTTTACATGTGGACAACTTGTCGTTAACTAATTCTAATATTAAACAAGTGACATTTCGTTTGTCAGAAAAAAGAATTCATTTTGCCTTGTATCGGCATACCCATTTTTGGCGCCGTGTGAATAACGCCTTTATAGGGACTTCAAAAGAAAGTAGCGAGAGAATATGAGATTTAGTTGGACAGTAGATGAAGAAAAAACTACGTTAAAACGTTTTTTAAATAATAAAGGAGTATCAAGGCGACTTTTAGCTAAAATAAAGTTTCAAGGTGGGACACTTTTAGTTAATAAGCAAGTTAGAAATACAAAGTTTGAAGTCAAATTAGATGATGTCGTGACGATTATCATTCCAGATGAAGGGGAGCACGAAACGATGCTTCCTTTTGAATCCAAACTAGATATTGTGTATGAAGATGAGCATTTGCTAATAGTTAATAAACCAACAGAAGTGGCCTCTATTCCATCGCAATATCATAAAAATGGTACGATGGCCAATTACGTTAAATATTATTACAATCAGCAACAATATGTTAATCGTATCATTCATGTCGTGACGCGCTTAGACAGAGATACAACAGGTTTGATGATGTTTGCAAAACATGGATTTGCCCATGCGATGATGGACAAGCAACTCCAATCAGGTGAGTTAAAAAAATATTATCATGCATTAGTTGGTGGTGATTTGTCTCGTTTAAAAAAACATGAAACCATTGATTTGCCGATTGGAAGAGATGAGACATCTATTATTAAACGTTGTGTCATCGAAAATGGTCAACGTGCAATTACGGAATATAAATTAGTTGAAATAAATCGCGATATTGCCCACGTTGCTGTACAGTTGCATACAGGAAGGACACATCAAATTCGTGTCCATTTTTCAGCAATTGGTTGTCCTTTAATCGGTGATGAGTTATATGGTGGGGACTTAACAAAAGGATTGAATAGGCAAGCACTTCATTGTCAGAAGTTGGTTTTCCTACATCCATTCACAAGAGAGGAATTAACATTTGAGTTGCCATTACCAAATGATATGGAAGAGTTAATAGAGTAAGGGGAGTCGTTGGTATGACAGAAGTGTTAAACAAAGAAGAGCAAGAAAAAGAGTTATTGTCCCTTTTACAGCGCCAAGATATGGAATTATTTAGGGAAAAATTCTTAGATTGGCATTTATATGAACAAGGACAATTTTATTTATCACTTGATAAAAAAGAACGACATCTAATGTATGCTTATCTTTCACCAAAAGAGATGGCAGATATGCTGGATGTGATTGAAGAAGACCATGAAGGATTGACTGACTATATTACAGAAATGTCACCTAACTATGTTGTAGCTATTTTAGAAAGTATGTACACCGATAACGCGGTGGATATTTTAAGTCAGCTAGAAGAAGAAACAGCGCGAAAATATCTAGACAGAATGAAACCTGAAACTTCTGTTAATATGAAAAAACTACTTCATTATGAGGACAAAACAGCTGGTTCAATCATGGCAACAGAATACGTATCCATTGTTGCTAATCAAACGGTACGTTCTGCTCTAACACTATTAAAGAAGAAAGCACAGGAAGCAGAAATTATTTATTATGTCTATGTGGTTAGTCCAAGTAATCAACTGGTGGGAGTTATTTCTTTAAGGGATTTAATTGTCAGTGATGATGATATGATGATTGAAGACATGATGGGTGAACGTGTAATTAGTGTGAATGTAAATGAAGATCAAGAAGAAGTGGCAAAAATGATTCGTGATTATGATTTTCTCGCTATCCCAGTTGTTGATGATAATAATCATTTACTTGGGATTATTACGGTAGATGATATTATTGATGTTATTGACGATGAAGCAGCGAGTGATTATTCTGGACTAGCTGGTGTCGACGTTGAAGCAACAACTGAAAGTTCATTTCAAGCTGCTTTGAAGCGCTTGCCGTGGCTTGTGACGTTGCTCTTTTTGGGAATGTCTACTGCCTCCTTAATCAGTCATTATGAAGTCTTGATTAGTGAAGCTAGCATTTTGGCTGTTTTTATATCTCTTATTACAGGAACTGCGGGGAATGCCGGAACACAATCTTTAGCTGTGGCAGTTAGAAAATTAGCAGTATCCGATGATAAAGAACTAAATTTTTTCTCACTTGTGATGAGTGAAATTTTGACAGGAATTATTACCGGAGCTGTAACAGGGGTAGTTATTTTTTTAGTAGTTGGATTTTGGAAGCAAAATTTTCCACTTGGACTTGTTATCGGAATAGCCATGCTTTGTGCCATTACGATTGCTAACTTAGCAGGAAGCTTGATTCCTATTTTAATGGAGAAGCTTGGTTTTGACCCTGCAGTTGCTAGTGGTCCGTTTATAACGACGTTGAGTGATTTGACTAGTGTGTTGATTTATTTTAATATTGCGGGTTTATTTATGCCTTTAATTATTGGTAGTGTATAATGAAAATAGAAATCTTAAGAAGTCATCATAAAATGGCTTCTTTTTTATTAGGATAATTAAAAAAAGGGGAAATGTCTATGTTGGTTGAACATCAAATAAATTCAAGATTTGAATGGATTGAGACACATCATTTATCATCAAGTGAAAAAAACATATTGAGAGAACAATATCATCTACCAGAAGAAACGCTAGAATATGTAATGGATATCTACGAAAGAAGTAACTATATTACCGATACAGTTAATGATTTGGAATTAATCGTTATTCATGTTCCAACAAAACAACCAAAAGAGATTCGTTATGTATCTCGCCCAGTTAGTTTTTTAGTAAAGGGCAATAAGTTATTTTCTTTTAATGAGGGTGAGAGCATAGTAAGTTATGATGGGATTAAAAATACGATTAATCAAGATATTCATTCAACACCAATGATATTTCTTTTCGAATTAATTCGAGAATTGATAGATCGATATTTACCAATTTTAAGAGAAATATCAAAAGAACGACATCAAATGGATGATTTGTTGACTGAAAAGGTAAAAAATAAAGATTTAGTTCGTTTGTCTTATTTACAACAAACATTAACATTTTTACTTAGCGCTTCAGAAAATAATTTAGAAATACTTGAACAAATAAAGCGTTCTAGATTGGGACAACGATTTGACGAGCAAACTTTAGAACGTTTAGATGATGCGCTCATTGAAGCAAATCAAGTAGCCCATATGACAGAATTAGAATCAGATATTGTGGACCGTATTGCTCGTATTTTTGATAGTATTATGAACAATAATTTAAATGATACCATGAAATTTTTAACTGTTTGGTCTTTAGCATTAGCTATTCCAACATTAATTACAGGTTTTTATGGAATGAATATTGATCTACCACGTTTTCCTTCTGATTATGAATGGATGTATGTGGTGATACTTTCTATTGTTTTAATTATGTGGTTAATTATGTTTATTAATCATAAAAGAAAATAAAGATATTTTTAAAGAAATAATCATTATCAAAAAAGAGTCGTTTAGAGATAGAAACAAATAGTTTAGTTTAGGTAACAATAAATTATAAGAAGCAGCGATATTTAGATCACTTATTGAGTAAAAATGAGTGGTCGTAAAAAAATTCCTTTTTAGTAGTTATTCTCTTAATCCTTTTTATAACGATATGATCAGACAGAATGGTGTTCTTGTAATAATATAGTGAATGATGTTTCACATCAGGTAAGACTACTAATGATTGATTTTTATTAATAAATAACAAACAAAAAAAGAGATGGGAACCATCTCTTTTTTTGCATAAAGATAATTGAAAATCTTATAGTAATTTGTTGTAGAATTCAACTACGTAAGATTCATCAACTTCTTGTGGTAATTCATCACGTTCTGGTAAACGAGTGATACTACCTTCTAATTTTTCAGCGTCAAAGCTTACAAATGAAGGACGACCTAAAGTTGATTCAACAGCATCTTTAATGATTGTTAAATCTTTAGATTTTTCACGGATAGAGATAATTTGTCCAACAGCCACTTCGTATGAAGGGATGTCAACACGTTTGCCATCAACTAAAACGTGACCATGGTTAACTAACTGACGTGCTTGACGACGAGTTGTAGCTAAACCTAGACGGTATACTACGTTGTCTAAACGTTGTTCTAAAAGAACCATAAAGTTAACACCGTGTTTACCTTCTTTAATTTTTCCGGCTCTCATGAAAAGATTACGGAATTGACGTTCATTTAAACCGTACATATGGCGTAATTTTTGTTTTTCAGTTAATTGCATACCATATTCTGATTTGTTTCTTCTTTGGTTTGGTCCGTGTTGTCCTGGTGCATATGGACGACGAGCTAATTCTTTACCAGTTCCTGATAAAGATACGCCTAAACGACGAGATAATTTCCAACTTGGTCCTGTATAACGAGACATTTAAAAATCCTCCAATATAATTTTTTATTTGGAGTAAAATAATTTCTTGAAAATATTAATAGACGCTTAGTTTATTCTTCAATCTTCACCTTTGCAGCCGCGGTTACGCAATTGAACCCATACAGGCAAACAAACTAATGAACGTGCTACTTATTTTCTAGCTGCATTATTTTACACAAATTTCATTATACTTTATCAATTTTGAAAAGACAAGAATTAATTGATGTTTTGTAGAAAAGTTTTAATAGAAAAATTTGACGTATTTTATCCACATTTTTATTAAACTTTTAGTAGATTTGGACGAGTTTTTAAGATATAGTATCTACTATAAATAAAAGTTTGATCAAAAAATAACAATGTATTAAAGGAAGGAATAAGACAATGGCACAACATTCAGAATTGATGGCCAAACTAGATGCGTCCATCGAAAAAAAAGATGAATTAATCCAAAAACATTTTGGAAAATACGCGATGCGTTCGGTATTAGCAACACTATATCTAAGCTTAGGATCAGCGATTGCAATAGGATTAGGATTGAAATTTACAGACCCAGCAGCGGGAAAAGCTTTGTACGCGATGGCGTTTGGTTTGGGATTAGCTTTAATCATTTTTCTTAATGCAGAACTTGGAACATCTAACATGATGTATATGACAGTTGCGACTTACCGAAAGAAATTAGCACCAAGTCGTGCGTTAAAAATATTGTTAGTTTGTGTGCTATTTAATTTAATCGGTGCACTCGTTATTGCTTATATGTTATCTCTTACAGGATCTTTTAAAGGATTACCAGCAGATAATTTTTTAACGCATTTGGTTGAGGGGAAATTTGAAAAGGGAATCCTTCAAACATTAATAGAAGGGATTTTTGCCAATGTGATTGTTAACCTGGCTGTTTTGATGTCGATGAAATTAAAAGATGATGTGGGTCGATTATTTGGTATCATTCTAGTTATTTTTATTTTTACCTTCTTAGGATTCGAGCACGTTATCGCCAATTTCATTTACTTCCCATTAGCCTATTTTTCATCAGGTGGAATAATTGCTGGGATGACGGTTGGTGCAGTAGCGACCAATTTGGTTTTTACTTTCATTGGTAACTTTATTGGTGGAGGATTGGTTATTGGGTTAACTTATTCTTGGTTGAATGAAGATGAATCTGTTCACTACTTAGATTAATCGAGTAAAACAAAAAAAGCTTGTCATACAATTTGTATGACAAGTTTTTTATTGGATAAAAATCACATCATCTGGTGCATAATTTGGATGCTCTTCATTAATATGATCATAGAACATAATACCATTGATATGATCAATCTCATGTTGTACCACAATGGCCATGTAATTTTTCAAACGAATTTTATGTTCTTCACCATTTATATCATGATAAGTAACTGTAATTCGTGCATTTCTAATAACGTAACCTGGCACTGGTCTGTCAACAGATAAACAACCTTCTCCTTCTTCAAGAGCAGCTTGTTGAACTGAGTGACTCACTATTTTGGGATTGTACATGACAGTGCTTAAAAGTGGTTCAGTATCTTCTTCTGACTGACTAGGAATTTCAATTGCAATAATGCGTTTTGAAATATTTAATTGTGGTGCGGCAAGTCCAACACCACCACGTAGTTTGTATTTTTCTGCAAGTTCTGGGTCTTGACTGTTTTTTAAAAACTCTTGCATACGTTTACCTAGTTCAATATCTTCTTCTGATAAAGGTAACTCAACTTCTTTGGCAACTTCACGAAGGGTAGGATGCCCCTCACGGATAATATCATCCATTGTAATCATCAATATCCCTTCCTTTCTATTCTAATATAGTACTTTTCATTTTACCATAAAATGAAAACCTTGAGAAATAAATAAATCGCTTAAACCCTTAATAAATGTTATTTTTACTTATTTTAATTTGGTAATAGAACGATGAAAACTTTCATATTTTTCTAAGAAACTAAATCAGTTATGTTATTATTTTAAAGGATTTATAACTAATGGAAAAAGCTACAGGAGGCAATTGATTAAATGAGTAAGCAGCAGTTTGGTATGGTCGGATTAGGTGTTATGGGAAAAAATTTGGCTTTAAATAGTGAAGGGAAAGGATATAGCGTGTCCGTTTACAGTCATTTTTATCATGAAACAGATGAGTTTTTAAAAAATCATCCAGAAAAAAACATTAAAGGATTTGAAACAATTGACTCTTTTATTGAATCAATTGAAACACCTCGAAAAATAATGCTGATGGTAACTGCTGGAAAGATAACAGATACTATCATTGAGCAGTTAGTACCTTATTTAGATAAAGATGATGTACTGATTGATGGAGGAAATACTCATTATACTGATACACTCAGACGAAGTAATTACTTGAAAGGGTTTGGAATTAAGTTTGTAGGTTCAGGTGTGTCTGGTGGAGAAGAGGGGGCACTAAACGGGCCATCACTCATGCCAGGTGGTCAACGTGAAGCATATGATTTAATTAAACCTTTGTTTGAAGATATCGCAGCTAAAGCTCATGATGGAAAACCTTGTGTGTCTTATATTGGACCAGACGGGGCTGGACATTTTGTTAAAATGGTTCATAACGGTATTGAGTATGGTGATATGCAGCTGATTGCTGAAAGTTATGATATTTTATCTAAAGGATTGGGTCTTAATATAGAAGAAATTTCTCAAATTTTTAATTCTTGGAATGATGGCGAACTAAACAGCTACTTAATGACGATTACATCTGAATTATTAATGAGGAAAGATGATTTAGACACGCAAGATTACATCGTCACACACATACTAGATAAAGCAGGCAATAAAGGAACTGGGAAATGGACCAGTCAGAATGCACTTGATTTAGGTGTCCCATTACCTCTTGTAACAGAAGCAGTTTTTGCTAGATTTATGTCAGCTTTAAAAGAAGAGCGATGCGAGGCAAGTCGTATTTTACCAGGACCAGATGCTGATATAGACATAGATAAAAACGTCATGATAGAAAAAGTCAGAAGAGCCTTATATTTTAGTAAGATTATGAGTTACGCACAAGGATTCTCACAAATGATGATGGCAAGTAATGAATACAATTGGTCATTAAACTATGGAGAAATCGCTCAAATATTTCGTGAGGGCTGTATTATACGTGCACAATTTTTACAAAAAATCACAGATGCTTATGAAAAGAATCCAACACTAAAAAATCTAATGTTAGATGACTACTTTTTAAGTATTGTATCAGAATACCAACGTGATATAAGAGAAGTTGTTTCTTTAGCAGTTAAACTAGGTGTACCAGTACCAAGCCTGTCTTCGGCGATTTCTTATTATGATTCATACCGCTCAAAAGACTTACCAGCCAACATTATTCAAGCACAAAGAGATTATTTTGGTGCACATACTTACGAGCGAAAAGATAGAGACGGAATATTTCATTATGATTGGTACAAAAAAGATAAATAAAACGAGAATTAAGTGTATGAAACAGTTGCTTTTATGCTAAAAATCATGTAAAGTACCATTGTGTGATAAATCGTCACATGCCTATTACTTGGTACATCGAATCACCAACGATATACTCAGTTTTGGGGAAATAATATAGAAGAGGTGAAAGACATGGCAATTTCAAAAGAACGCAAGAACGAAATCATTAAAGAATACGCACGTCACGAAGGAGATACTGGTTCTCCAGAAGTACAAATCGCTGTTTTAACTGCAGAAATTAATGCATTAAACGAGCATGCACACGTGCATAAAAAAGACCACCATTCATACCGTGGATTAATGAAAAAAGTTGGTCACCGTCGTAACTTATTAGCTTACTTACGTAAAAATGATGTTCAACGTTACCGTGAATTAATCAAACGTTTAGGCTTACGTCGTTAATCAATTGAGTCAAAAATAGGAGGATAAGTGAGGTCGTTTTGATCTCGCTTTTCTTTTAATAAAAAACCGAGGATGAGCTGATTGTCTACTATGCAAATATGAGTTTTCTTAAATTTTTGAGATGATTGATATTTGTTTAGTAGTCTGTTCACCTCGAGTATGCAAAGGAGAAAAATTATAGTGCATAGTGAAAAACGTGTTTTTGAAACAACTTGGGGAGGCCGTCCATTATCTGTTGAAATCGGACAATTAGCCAAGCAAGCAAATGGAGCAGTTTTAGTAAGATATGGTGACACGGTGGTATTAAGTGTCGCTGTAGCTTCAAAACAAGCGAAAGATGTTGATTTTTTCCCACTAACAGTTAATTATGAAGAAAAAATGTATGCTGTTGGAAAAGTACCAGGAGGATTCATTAAACGTGAAGGCCGTCCAAGTGAAACAGCAACATTAACTGCTCGTTTAATTGATAGACCAATCCGTCCAATGTTTGCTGAAGGATTCCGTAATGAAGTTCAAATTACGAACACTGTTATGAGTGTTGAGCAAGATTGCTCACCTGAAATGGCAGCAATGTTAGGCTCATCTTTAGCTCTATGTGTATCTGATATTCCATTTAATGGCCCAATTGCTGGTGTTGAAGTTGGTTTTGTTGACGGTGAGTATGTTATCAACCCAACTGTTGAACAAGCAGAACAAACAACGATTGAATTATCAGTAGCTGGAACAAAAGATGCGATTAACATGGTTGAAAGTGGTGCAAAAGAAGTATCTGAGGAAGATATGTTAGGTGCACTGTTATTTGGTCATGAAGAAATCAAACGTTTAGTGGCTTTCCAAGAAGAAATTGCCAATGAAATTGGCAAAGAAAAAATGGAAATCGAGTTATTACAAGTTGACGCTGAGCTAGAAAAAGAAATCAATGATACATATATGCCTCGTATGACACAAGCCATTCAAACAGAAGAAAAATTAGCTCGTGAAGACAATATTTCAGCTTTAAAAGATGAAGTGATTGCTGTTTACGAAGAAAAATTTGCTGAAGACGAAGAGTCTGCTAAATGGATGAAAGAAGTACGTCAAATTTTAGAAGACATGGAAAAAAATGAAGTTCGTCGTCTGATTACAGTTGAAAAAGTCCGTCCTGATGGTCGTAAAATTGACGAAATCCGTCCGTTATCATCAGAAGTTGGTATTCTACCACGTGTTCATGGTTCTGGATTATTTACTCGTGGGCAAACACAAGCTTTATCAGTTTGTACATTAGCACCACTTGGCGAACATCAAATTATTGATGGATTAGGTGTGGAAGAAAGTAAACGATTCATCCATCACTATAACTTCCCACAATACTCAGTTGGTTCAACTGGACCAATGAGATCACCAGGTCGTCGTGAAATCGGACATGGTGCATTAGGTGAACGTGCGATGGCACAAGTTATTCCAAATGAACAAGAATTTCCATATATGATTCGTGTGGTTTCAGAGGTATTAGAATCAAATGGATCTTCTTCTCAAGCAAGTATCTGTGCAGGAATTTTAGCCTTAATGGATGCTGGTGTTCCAATCAAAGCACCTGTTGCGGGTATTGCAATGGGACTTGTAATGGATGGGGATAACTACACTATCTTAACAGATATACAAGGTATGGAAGACCACTTGGGTGACATGGACTTTAAAGTTGCCGGAACAAAAGATGGTATTACAGCATTACAAATGGATATTAAAATCGAAGGAATTACAGAGGCTATCTTAACAGAAGCTCTAACTCAAGCGAAAAAAGCACGTATGGAAATTCTAGCTGAATTGACATCAACAATTGCTGAACCTCGTAAAGAGTTAAGTAAATATGCTCCTAAGATTGAAATGATTCAAATCAAACCTGAAAAAATTAAAGATGTTATCGGTAAAGGTGGCGAAACCATCAATAAAATTATCGAAGAAACTGATGTTAAAATTGATATCGATCAAGATGGTAATGTAAGTATTGCCCATCAAGATCAAGATAAAATCAACCGTGCGATTGAAATCATTAAAGACTTAGTTCGTGAAGTTGAAGTGGGACAAGTATACTTAGCTAAAGTTGTAAGAATTGAAAAATTCGGTGCTTTTGTTAACTTATTTAAAGGAAAAGATGCGTTAGTGCATATTTCTCAATTCTCACATGAACGTGTGAATAAAGTAGAAGATGTGGTTAAATTAGGCGATGAAATCCTTGTGAAAGTGACAGAAATTGACCGTCAAGGACGCGTTAATGCTTCACGTAAAGCAATGATTGAAAAACCTAAAGAAGAGAAAAAAGAAGAAACAAAAGAAAAATCTGAATAAAACCCAAAATCACCCATTAGAGTTATCTAGTGGGTGATTTTTGATTTGTTATATAGTTGAGGGATTTCTTCTAGCAAAGTCATAAAATAAAAATTTGTCCACACGATGCCTGCTGTCTGTATATTGAAATTGTTCTGCATTAGCTAAAAAGACGCGACTTTGAATGGAAACAATATTGGTATCTTGAGGATTTAAATCAAGGTATTGTTTTTCTTCTTGATTTAATTTCACTACGCGAATTTCTTTTTCCGCAAATGAAATTTGTAAATTTAAGTCTTTCTCGATGTGTTTATAAATAGAGTCTTCACCGATTTCTTTTGTGAGAGTAGGAATAAATCGACATAAAAGATAGTCCGTATCTAAAATAATTTTTTGTTTATCAATTTCACGAGTTCGAATCATTTTCCATGCTTGTTCTCCTACAGAAAATCCAGTGAGTGATTCAAGTTTTTTGTCAATAATGATTTTTTCTAAGAAAATAACGTTCGTAATACTTTGATAACCATAAGCATTTTGCAATTCTTTATAGCTTGTTAATCCAGATATAGGAAATCTTAACTGTTCTCGTTTTAAAACAAGCGACCCTTTTCCATGTATTTTTTGAATATAACCGTTAGTCATAAGAAGATTTAATGCTTTTCTTATAGTATCTCTAGATACTTTAAATTGTTTCACGTATTGATTTTCACTAGGTAAATAATCTCCAGGTAAAAATTCTCCTCTTAAAATACTATTTTCTATTGATTGGTAAATAACCTCATATGCTTTCATTCCTATTTTCCCCTTCAATTAAACTTGTATGAACAACTATACAAGTTAGTATAAAAGAAAAAAATAAAAGCGTTTTAATTATGAAAGAATTTTAATAAATCAATCATTAAATTGATAGCTTGTTAGTATTTGACTATACAAGTGTACAGTTATAGTGAAAATAAGCTATTTTATTAGATTTTTTATGACAAAATGATGTGAATTGGAATAATGAAAAATAAATAAAATGTGTTAGCGCTTTACAAAGTGGTGAGGAGGGTGTATATTTTATTTAAGATAACTTGTATGTACAAGTGAAAGGAGAAAGAAGATGGGAAAATTTAATCAAGATGCATTATTATTACTAGACTATGTTGGTGGTAAAGAAAATATTGCCGCAGTCACACATTGTGCCACACGTATGAGGTTTGTGTTAAACGATCCATCAAAAGCACAGGAAGATAAGATTGAAGATATTTCTTGTGTGAGAGGGATTTTTACAAATGCTGGACAGTTCCAAGTCATTATTGGGAATGAAGTACCAACATTTTATCAAGAATTTATGTCTATTTCAGGTATTCAAGGTGGAACAAAAGAGGAAATTAAATCAGCAGCAAAACAAAATCAAAACATGCTACAACGTGCAGTAACTGTTCTAGCGGAAATTTTTACGCCATTATTGCCAGCAATTATTGTTGGAGGATTAATTTTAGGTTTTAGAAATATTTTAGAAGCTGTTCCGATGGGATTTTTAAATGGTAAAACGATTACAGAGTCATCTACTTTTTGGAATGGAGTTAATGGATTTTTATGGTTACCAGGTGAAGCAATTTTCCATTTCTTACCAGTAGGAATTACATGGAGTATTGCTAAAAAAATGAAAGGAACTGAAATATTAGGGATTGTTTTAGGGATTACATTGGTTTCTCCACAACTTTTAAATGCCTATGCAGTAAACTCAACAAGTGCGGCAGATATTGCAGCTAATTGGAGTTGGGATTTTGGTTTCTTTACAATGGATAAAATTGGGTATCAAGCACAAGTTATTCCAGCGATGTTAGCAGGATTTATGTTAGTATATCTGGAACGATTTTTAAGAAAACATATTCCAGAAGCTGTTTCAATGATATTTGTTCCGTTTTTTGCTTTATTACCAACTATTTTAGCAGCTCATTTAATTTTAGGGCCAATTGGTTGGAAAATAGGTTCAGCTATTTCAACAGTGGTTAATACAGGTTTAACATCATCATTAAATTGGCTGTTTGCAGCGGTGTTTGGTACTTTTTATGCCCCACTTGTTATTACAGGATTACACCATACAACCTTAGCAATTGATCAACAACTAGTAGCAGATTTTGGGTCAACCAATCTTTGGCCAATGATTTGTTTATCAAATATTGCTCAAGGAGCAGCTGTTTTAGCTGTTGTTTATGCTCATAGAGGAAATAAAAAAGAAGAACAAGTATCTGTTCCATCAGTTATTTCAGCTTGGTTAGGTGTAACAGAACCTGCGATGTTTGGGATTAATTTAAAATATATGTACCCATTTGTTGCGGCAATGATTGGTAGTGGAATTGCTGGTTTGTTTGTGACGTTATTTGGTGTTAGAGCCCTATCAATTGGAGTGGGTGGATTACCAGGTATTTTAGCGATTGTGCCAAAATATTACGGTGTATTCTTTATCGGAATGATCATCGCTGTGGCAGTCCCATTCGTCTTAACCTTGTTCTTTAGAAGAGCAGGTATTTTTAATCAGTTGGATAGAGTAGGAGAAGCAATTTCGCCAATAGACGTTAGTTTAAGTGGGCCGATTGCTCCTGAAAAAGTAGTCAGTGAAGTCGTAACAGTTTATGCGCCATTGGTAGGAGATATGGCACCAATTACTGAATCAAAAGATCCAGTATTCTCACAAGGTACGATGGGACAAGGTGTTGTGATTGAACCAAGTGAAGGTCATGTTTATGCTCCAATGAATGGAACGATTAGTTTAGTCTTTCCAAGTAAACATGCCATTGGGATTACAGATGATCATGGAATCGACATGTTAATTCATGTTGGATTAGATACTGTCAATTTAAACGGTCAATATTTTGAAACACATGTCAAACAAGGTGATAGAGTGACTGTCGGTGATTTATTATTAGATTTTGATATTGAGGGCATTAAAGAATCAGGATTCTTAACCCAAACACAAATTGTGATTACAAATTCAGATAGTTATCAAGCAGATCCAATTATAAAAGAGGGTCAAGTAAATAAAAACACAAGTATTTTACAAGTAAAATCGATTTAGTAAAGGAAGTGGCGTCATTGAGTTTTAAGGATAAAGTAATTTATCAAATTTATCCAAAATCATTTTATGATAAAAATGGTGATGGAGTGGGTGATTTACAAGGTATTATTGAAAAATTACCCTATCTAGAAACGTTAGGAATAGATATGATTTGGTTAAACCCTATTTATCCAAGTCCACAAAAGGATAATGGCTATGACATTTCCAATTACATTGCGATTGATCCTGTTTTTGGAACAGAAAATGATTTTAAAGAATTAGTAAAAAAAGCACGTGAACGAAATATAGAAATCATGCTTGATATGGTACTAAATCATGTTTCAATTGAGCATGAATGGTTTAAAAAAGCAGTGAATGGTGATGCCTATTATCAAGATTTCTTTATATTAAGAAGTGAGCCGACAAATTGGGAGTCAAAATTTGGTGGAAATGCCTGGTCGCGATTTGGTCAGACCGATGATTACTTTTTACATTTATATGATAAAACACAAGCTGATTTAAATTGGCGAAATCCAAATGTTAGAAAAGAATTATATAAAGTCGTTGATTTTTGGACAAATCTAGGTGTAAAAGGGTTACGATTTGATGTTATTAATGTTATTGGAAAAGATGATGTATTAAAAGATGCGACTGATATGATTGGAAAAGCTGAGTACACGGACAAACCAATTGCCCACACGTTTATTCATGAAATGAATCGTGAGACATTTGGAAAAGACCCATCAATCATTACAGTGGGTGAGATGAGTTCAACTACCATTGAAAATGGTATTTTATATACTGCCCCTGAAAGAGAAGAGTTAAGTATGATTTTTAATTTTCACCATTTGAAAGTTGATTATAAGGATGGAAAAAAATGGACTATCATGCCATATAATTTTAACGAACTAAAATCAACGCTTCATGAATGGGGAACAGGAATGAGTAAAGGTAATGGTTGGAATGCCTTGTTTTGGAATAATCATGATCAACCGCGCGCTATTAATCGTTTTGTTGATTGGGAACATTATCGTGTACGTGGATCCAAAATGTTAGCAGCAGCGATTCATTTAAACCGAGGGACACCTTATGTTTATATGGGAGAAGAAATTGGTATGCTAGATCCTCAATTTGATAAGTTGACTTCTTATCAAGATGTTGAAACCCATAATGCGTATACTCAGTTATTAGAAGATGGATTGAGTCATGATGAAGCCATCGAGGTCATTCAACATAAGTCTAGAGATAACTCTAGAACACCTGTGCAGTGGGATAGTACGGACTATGCTGGATTTAGCAAACAAGAGCCCTGGTTATCTATAGGTAAATATGATGATATTACAGTTGAAAATGAATTAAAAAATGGCACTATCTTTTCCTTTTACCAACAACTGATTCAATTAAGGAAAGAATATCAGGTTATCTCAATGGGAAATTATGAACCATTTGAGGTTGAAAATAGTCGTATTTATGGATACATTCGTCGCTACGAAACGGATTCATTGCTTGTGCTAAATAATTTTTCTGATGCCCCAATTAACGTGACTATTCCAGATGAATTTCTTTCTGGAAATATTTTAATTAATAATGTGGCATGTGAAACAATAGAAAAAGAGTTAGATATTCAGCCCTATCAATCTTTAGCGATATACGTACAAAAATAATAAAAAACCAGTTACTTATAATAAAAGTAGCTGGTTTTTTGATTAAAAAAAGATAGATACTAACTTCATTAAGATAGGAAATGCTAAAAGATAAGCAAATAAAGAATAGGTTAATGAGGCATCTGTAAAACTGACATCTATTTGTTTTTCGCCAGCTAGTATTGCTACAGTATTTGACACAGGAATACTAAATTGAATCAAATAAATTGCACCCGCTATTGGAGGAAGATGAAAGAAAGTTGCTAGTAGTATGACTACTAATGGGGAAACGACAAAACGCCCTACTAAAATTCCAACAGTTTCTTTTGAAAAAGTTAAATTTTTTATTCCGGTTTCATAGATGGTTGTCCCAATGTATAGCATTGCCAAGGTAGAAGTTGTTTCCCCAATATAGCCAAATAAAGAGGTAGCGATTGAAGGAATTGGAATATTAAAGTAAACAAACATACTGGCGATTAAAAAGGCTATTATTGGAGGACTGCATAATTCTTTTACTGTTCGTTTGATATCAAAAGCATTATGTTTACTCGAGGTAAGATTACTATCTTGGTTAAGTAACATCACGCCAATTGTCCAAGTAGATACGCTAGTCACAATATAAGCTAATAAAGCATAAGGTAGACCTTTATCACCGTATAAGCCTAAAATAATTGGTAAACCAATAAATGCTGCACTAGGAGATGAAAAGCACAGAGTAAAGGCTCCAATTTGATGTTTAGCAATGTTTAATAGGTGGGCAATCAAATATCCGATAACAAATACTAAACTAATCGTTAATACTGGAAAAAAGGAGTCTTTGAATAATAAAAGGAGTCTTTGTTTGGTAAAATCACGAGTGATACGAAGAAATATTTCTAAAGGTAAGGCAAAATTAATAACGAAAAATGATAAGGCTGTTCCAACTTGTTTGGTAAAAATTCCCTTTTTTGATAGAAAATAACCTAATGAGATAATGATGAATAGAACGAGAATGGTTGAATAGCTTGTTAACATTGTGTCACTTCCTTTTTATAGTCAGTCGTTATTGTATAAGAAAATTATCACTCAATCACTAAAAAAATAAGAAGATTCTATGGCTTTTCAACACTTAAATGATTACTTTTCTCATTTAAGTATTATTTTTATTTGATTAAAGACATTAGTGATAAAATATGATAAAAGACTAATGATAGGAGAATTAATATGACAAATTTGAGGAAGTTTTTATTAACTATTTTTGCAGGTGTCATAGCGTTGATTGCTGAATTTGTATGTCATCAGTCTATGGTAGCATATTGGATTGTTATAGTTATTGGTGGTATGACAACTATTTCTATGTTTATTGGCATGATTAAAACCCTAAAATCAGGAAAATATGGTGTGGATATTTTAGCTATTACTGCTATTGTTGCTACTCTGGCCGTTGGACAATATTGGGCAAGTTTAATGGTTTTAGTGATGTTAACTGGTGGGGATAGTTTGGAAGATTATGCAGCAGGTCAAGCTGGGAAAGAACTAAAAACACTACTTAATAATACCCCTCAAATTGCTCATAAAGTAGAAAATAATAAGTTGGTAGATTACCGTGTGGAAGAAGTGAAGATAGGGGATGTGATTTTAGTAAAACCTGGAGAAATTGTTCCAGTAGATGGAACAATTATTGAGGGAATCTCTTCTTTTGATGAATCCTCATTGACGGGTGAGTCAAGACCCATTGAAAAAAAAGTGAATGATAGTGTCATGTCGGGTTCTGTTAATGGGGATGTGGCAATTAAATTTAAAGTGACAAAGATTGCTGCTGATAGTCAGTATCAAACGATTGTAAAATTAGTCAAAGAATCTGAATCTAAGCCAGCAAATTTTGTTCGTTTGGCTGATAGATATGCTGTTCCTTTTACAATTATTTCTTATTTAATTGGTGGTGTAGCATGGTTTATTTCAAAAGATCCTGTAAGATTTGCTCAAGTATTGGTTGTTGCGTCACCTTGTCCATTGATTTTAGCAGCACCTATAGCACTTGTAGCAGGTATGAGTCGATCAAGTCGACATGGCGTTGTAGTTAAAACAGGAACAACAATTGAAAAATTATCTGATGCGCAAAGTATTGCTTTTGATAAAACTGGAACGTTAACCGAAGGGAGTTTAGATGTTTATAGGATTACAAGTATTAAAGACACTTTATCAGATAAAGCACTGATTCAATTGGCAGCGAGTATCGAACAAGAATCAACTCATATCTTAGCACGTTCTTTAGTATTATATGCTCTATCACAGGGAATTGATTTGTTGGATGTGACAGAATTGAAAGAAGTGACGGGTGAAGGTGTACAAGGAAAGATAAAGGATCAATTAGTTAAAGTGGGAAAAGCTAACTATGTAGCTGACACTATACACTCTACAACTGAGAATACAGCAGTTTATGTATCTATTGATGATAAATACGTTGGAAACATCGAATTTGAAGATATTGTTCGGCCTGAATCACAAAAAACAATTAAACGATTAAGACAATTAGGCATCAATCGTATTTTAATGATTACAGGAGATAATCTACAAACAGCAAAAAAAATTGGGGATAACGTGGGTATCACAGAAATTCATGCAAAATGTTTACCACAAGAAAAAATAGACATCATTAAAGAATTAACGCAAACCAATTCTCCAGCTATTATGGTAGGAGATGGGATGAATGATGCACCAGCTCTTGCAATGGCAGATGTTGGAATAGCAATGGGAGCTCATGGTTCAAGCGCTGCTAGTGAAAGTGCAGATGCTGTTATTTTAAAAGATGATTTGTCCAAAGTGACAGATGCGATAGACATATCCAAAAACACAATGAGGATAGCAAAGCAATCAGTGTTGATTGGTATTTTTATTTGTGTTATCTTGATGCTTATTGCTAGTTTAGGAATTATTCCGACACTAATCGGTGCCATGTTGCAAGAAGTAGTGGATACTGTGTCTATTTTATCAGCATTAAGATCAAGAAAAGATAAATAGAAGAAACGGCAAACATTCATATGGTTCTTGAGTGTTTGCCGTTTTTATATGTTTACCATAATTAGTTGTTGCTTTTGATAGACAGCTAATTCAAAGATGCCGTTTTTAATTAATAAGTTTTTCATTTCTTTAAATCCTAATTCATAATCTTTTGCAACATGGGCGTCAGATCCTAAAGTGAATAATTTTCCTCCTAAAGAGATGTATAAAGGAATCGCATATTCATAAAGCTCTTTGTTACCATACTTGATAAAACTTTTAGCATTTAGTTCAAAGGCAATATTTTTTTCTATGATGTTTTTAAAAATATTAACTAAATAAGGTTCAGCTATTAGTCTAAACTCATTAACGGATAAATTAAGTCGCCTCACACCATAATCAAAGTGTGTCAAGATATTACCAAATTTAGCTGATTTAACAGCATCTAACATTCTAGAATAGTAATCACTGATTAAAACATCTGTATCTAATGTTAAAACATCGTCATCCATATAATCAAATACGCCATTTTGGTGAATACTAAGTAAAATAACGTCGTATTCTTTGCCTTTTAGAAAATCGTTAAGTAATGTAGCTTGAGTATTGACATAACCTATTTCTATTCCTTTGAGAAGATTGGTATGAGTGTTAAGAGACAGGCGGTTAATTTCTTCATTGTATAGGTGGTAATCAGGAATACTGTCTTTGCCATTGACACAGGGGTTCTTTAAATCTAGGTGTTCAGTTGTAACGAAAAAGTCAGGTGAGTAAGTGTTTAAATAATTTTCAAATGATTCTTCCGAGTCAAATGAATGATGAGTATGTAAATGTTGGTCATAATAATTCATACAATTTCCCTCTTTTAAGTTAATATAAAAGCTTTAAAATTGGAGTACCCATTTTTAAAGCTTTTTAAATAGTTCGATAAGTTGTAACGAGTTGGTTTTTTCCAATTTTTTTTGCTTTATAAAGCATGCTATCAGCTAATTTGAACATATCTTCAGTACTAAAATTTTTATTTTTAATACTTGTTTTTTTAATAATAGCTAAACCACAAGATAGTTCTATTGGAATCGTTAAGTTTTCATAAATACAAGGAGTTTGGTTTATTTGTATTAATTTTTTTTCGATAAACTCTTCAGGCTGAATTATAGGTGATTTAAAGATCATCGCGAATTCATCTCCTCCGATTCGACAAATTCTAGGAGATTCTAAAGATGGCTTATCTAGTGTTAATAGATTAGCAATATGAATTAAAACCTGGTCTCCAGCTAAGTGACCATGGTGATCGTTGATTTGTTTAAAATTATCAATATCTAATATGGCAACTCCACAAGTTGCTTGGTTCATAATTAAATCATGGTAAACATGATCTAAGAAAAAATAGAATGATTCTTTATTGTATAACTTTGTAAGATGGTCATAAATTGATGACGTTCGATAAACATGAATTGTTTTGGAAATTGAGATAGATGAATCAATTAACCATGCTGTAAATAAAAAGACTAATGAAAAAATCATAATGTATGATAAAACATTAATTAATACTTTAATCGACGTAGGTGGAGAAAAAAGGATACAAGATGTCCCTAATCGAATTGACAAGGCTACGACAAGAAAAATTAATACTGATTTTTTTTGTGAAAAATGTTGTTTCTTTATGATAGTAGCTAAAATAACGAGTGAAATAGTCAGAAAAATATTATTAAAAATTTCATACATATGTGCACTTCTAAGGCTGTATTGGATTAGTTTTAAAATAATCAGTGTGCCACCGTTAAATACTCCTATTAATGTTGAACCATAATAAATAGAAAAAAAGATGGGCAAATATCTAACATCAACGCTGATTCCACCATATAAAGGAACGGGTATTTTGTTTAATGAAATAAAAAAACAGAGTATGCCTACAATGATTCCTAAAAAAATCTGATGGTTTTTAGATAGCAAAAGGTGACCGGTATGATTCATAAAATCTGAATCAACTTGATTATCTGTCAAAGATTGTCTAACAGATAGGAAATAAAGAGTCAATGCAGTACTAACGATGATAGACAAGTTGATTAAAATAGCATTAACAAAATCTAACATGTATAAAACTCCTAGTAATAATTATTATTTAAGTAAGTGACTACTTTTTCATCTAGTTGATGAGTATTGTTAATTGCTCGCCGGATTGTCCCCCAATCGGAATTTGATGGAATATCATCAATAACAACTAATTTATCTTGCGGCAATATTTCAGAGTCAAATGTACTAATAATAATATCGTAAGATTGAAAATATTCTTTTGGAATATCATCAATAAAAATAACAGATTGTGTATATGCTTCAATGATAGCTTTGTTAACAAAGTTTTTTTGAATCATTTTAGATAAGAAGTCTGAATGGTCATACCCTAGGCTACTCATAACAAGAATTTTAGCTTTTTGTTTTTTATTTTCTAATAATGTTGGTAAGTCCGTCCATTGAATCATAATTGTACAAAGTACTTCATAAAAATAATCAGTATACCATGGGAAGTCAGTTGATTTTTCTAATTTGATTAATTCTTGTTCAATCACGAGTGCCATGGTAGGAAATAATTTTTTTATCGCTATAGCGTTATAAAATTTTTTATTAAAAATAATATAATTTGGATAGGGATAGATTGTATGTTTTAAATAAGTATGTTTCATTGAATTCTCAATTTTATCAGATAACTGATTGGTTAGAGTGAAATCAAACACATTTCGAATATTTTTCATTAAGTGCTTAATTTCTTTTGTAACGTGTAGATATTCCTCTTCAGAATGCCAATTAATTAAATGGTAATACAAGGAAAACATCAAATCATAGATGAGTTGATCGTTAATTAATAAGCCATAGTCTTTAGCAATATTAGCTAAGTCGTTTGCATTGCGATTGAGTGAGTGATACATCTCTTTTGTAAAGATATTTTTGTCATATCCTTCGATAAAAAATTCTTGGCTTTGACGAGTTAGTGATATGCAAAGAAGATAACTAATAAGTAGCAGGTCTTTTTCGGAGACCTCTTCATTAAAATACTCTACAATATCTTTCACAAATTGAATGGTTTTTTTCTTATCAGAAGGAAAAGGCCACTCATTAATTTGATATGCTTCGAAAAAATAATTTGTATAGAAAAATCGAACAAAAAACTCATCTTTCCCAATCACGCGACACGGTTTTTTTTCGAGAGTAAGTCCATATTTTTTTAATGATTTTGAAACATCCCCTGTGATTCTATACAAGGAAGATTCACTGATAAATAGCTTTTCACCCCATTTTTCTATACTAAGTGTGGTGTCAAAAAAAACAGATTCGATTAAACGAAAAGCTTCTGAATTTTTTAGGACGTATCGATAAACTACCTCAATATGACTACTGGGTTGTGTTTGTAAACGCACCCCATTTTTTTTAGATGTTTCAATGAGTAGATGTGGGTACCAATTTTCTTTTAAATAACTCACATCATTATTTATCGTTCTTAATGAGGCATTATTACTTTTTGCCAGTTCATTAGAGCTAATCCAATTAGAGACTTCATTAAGTTGTTCAAGTATGTGAAGTCGTCTCTGAGTGGGAGTATCTAGAAGTTCACGCATAGATGTATTCCTTTCATATGAGTTTTATTTATAATAGTCACGTGGTTATTAGGATTCAAAATAACCTTACCTTATAAAGATACCTTATTTTGTATAAAAAATCTACTTAACAAAAATACCCATGTAGAATATTAAGAATTTATTAAAACACTGTTAAGTAGAGGATTTCTACTACTAAATTTGATTTATTTTATAAATGTTTTTTATAAAATCTGTTACAATGTTATTGAGACAATAATAAGGGGGTATAGAAATATGTTTTATCCATTTTTTGATAGCACCTATATATTGGTGATTATTGGTATGTTATTATCAATGGTAGCATCTAGTTATGTGAATAGCACTTACCGAAAATTTGACAAAGTGATGAATAGAAAAGGGTACACAGCAACAGATGTTGCTCGTTTGATTTTACAAGACTCTGGTATCCATAATGTTGGTGTACAACAGATATCAGGAGACTTGACGGATAATTACAATTCAAGTACGAAAATACTTAGTTTATCACAAACTGTAGCAGATTCAAGGTCAGTTGCAGCGATTGGTGTCGCCGCCCATGAATGTGGACACGCTGTTCAAGATCAAAAACATTATGCTCCATTAAAATTAAGGATTGCGATGGTTCCAGTCGTTAACTTTGGCGCTAAACTATCTATTCCATTAATTTTAATTGGTGCCATATTTTTTAGTGCCACACCAGCATTAGTGACGATAGGGTTATGGTGTTTTGCTTTAACTTTTCTTTTTCAAGTTGTGACCTTACCGGTAGAGTTCAATGCTTCACGGCGAGCATTAGCTATATTGAGTGAAAATCATATTTTAGAAGATGATGAATTAGTTATGGCAAAAAAAGTACTAACGGCCGCTGCATTAACTTATGTCGCAGCAGCTGTAGCATCACTCTTACAAGTATTACGTCTATTTTTATTATTTGGAAATAATAATAATAGAAACTAGAGCGACAGTATCCATAAGTAACATAGCGTTAGTTCAGTCATATTTTTGAGAGAAATACCTGTTTGTTCCGAAAACTTATCAAGTTTATATTGTAAAGTATTTCGATGAGTATAGAGCTTCTTGGCACTGGAGGTAATATTACCTTTTTCATTCCATAATGTTTTAATCATTAGAATAGTATCTTTATCAAAAATAGTCGATGTGTATAATTTAGTCATTAAGGGGCTTTCCTTAATGGCTTTTTTGGTTAGATATTCTAATGCGACATCTTCAAAACTGAAAACATCATTTGGATGATAATTATAAACAAATTTATTAAAAATTATTTTTTCTTCTTTAAAATAGGTAATGAATTCTGGAGAGATCTGATAAAATTGACCAATAAAAGCTGTTGTTTGTATCAAAAATTCACTTTCCAAAGTTAGAAGCATAGCTTTAATATCTTGAAAAGAATAGGAAACAGAGGTTCGTTTTTCAATTAAAATAGCGGACGTTTCATCAATAAAAAACGAATCAACGATAGAATCAAATAGCTTTGACAAATGAGTAAGCCAAGATTTTTTATTAACTGAATCTTTTCTTATTTTAATCTGAATGATACGATAATAGTCAGGTGAAGTAGGGATTTCAGCTTGATTAAATAAATAATCATACCAAAGATGACCGCCAATTTTTTTTGTTAAGGGTTGTTTGATTAATAGTTCAGTTAGTAGGGTTTCTTCCCTAGGTGAGATGTCTTGTTTTGAAATGTAAAAGAATTCATTATCAATAGGAATTATCAACTTAGTTGATTCTTTGTGATACGCTGAGTTGAAATAACCATTAGGAAAAAGAGTTTGAAGTAGTTGTCTATTCAAATTAAATCATCCTTTATTTTATGTTAAAGTTATTCTAACATAAAACTAAAGTTTAAAAACATCTTTTATAGAGGGGTTAAAAAATGTTAGAGAAGTTAAATAAATTATCAGAACAAGAAAAAAAATATTATATGAATGAAGCCTTATTAGAGGCTAAAAAAGCTAATATGATGGGGGAAGTTCCTATTGGAGCGGTAGTTATTTTGGATGGGAAAATCATAGGGCGTGGACATAATGTACGTGAATTTTCACAAGATGCTACAACACATGCTGAAATGATTGCTATAAGAGAAGCAAACAGACAAGTGGAGAGCTGGCGATTAGAAAAAGCTCACTTGTTTGTCACTCTTGAACCTTGCCCAATGTGTAGCGGAGCAATTCTTTTATCGAGGATAGAAAACGTTTATTTTGGAGCGATGGATCCAAAAGGTGGCACAGTAGGTTCTTTGATGAATTTATTGCAAGATAGTCGCTTTAATCATGAGTGTTACGTCGAACAAGGAATTTTAGAAGAGGAATGTAGTACAATATTAACCCGTTTTTTTAAAGAAATAAGAAAAAGAAAGAAAGAAGCAAAAAAGACTAGTAATCTATTAAAAAATGTTGTACAATAATACATGCCGTTATGGCTAGGACAATGGTGGACCGATGAAGCGTGTCAGATCTGGAAGGAAGCAGCACTAAGTTGGTGCCGCCATGTGTCTGATTTTATATAGGTGTTAGGCCTATTTTTTTTGCTTAAAATTAATAAAAAACACGCCACAGTGAGTTGCTCGCTGTGGCATTTGTTTTATATTATTTAGTCTTCATTAGGGTCATCAATAGCATCTTGATGAGTTGGATGAACGGTTCCAGGTAAATGATCTGGACCAGCGTATAAAGTATAAAGTTTTAATGGTTTATCACCAATGTTTTCAACATTATGCCACATATCTGCTGGAACAAAAATGGCATCATCATCAGAAACTTCTTTAACAAATGTTAAATTATCTTCAGTATCTCCCATTTTGCATAACCCTTTTCCTTCTTCAATACGTAAAAATTGGTCAATACCATGGTGGACTTCTAAACCAATATCATCCCCAGGTAGAATGGACATTAAAGTCATTTGCATTTTTTTGCCTGTCCATACAGTTGTACGGTAATTGTCATTTGCCAAGGTCCATTCTTCAACGTTTTCTACTACTGGTTTTTGTCCTCTGTCTGTAAAATCAAAACTCATTATCTATTCCTCCAATGCTATTTTATATGTCTATCATAACATAAAATAATCCGTTTACAAGTAATTGTTATTATTTGATAATTATTATAATCTAAAAAAAGGCAACTCTTATCATAGAATAAAGAGCAAAAACTAAATAATGTAAAGGCTTTATAAAAGTATTAATAAAACTAATAGTTTACATAATTTTTGTTAAGTAGCAATGTTCGTGAAAACGGATTATTATTTGATTGTAAGTAGGAAATAACAAAAAATAAATTTTTGGAGGAACACAACATGTCATATTTAGAAGAATTGAAAGAGTTTTATTCGTTAGATTTGTATGCCTTTTCAAGAGGGTTGACTGAAGGTGAATTCACTGTTCTTAAAAATTTACGAAAAGTTCTAGAAGAAAAAGTAAAACCAGTTATTAATGAGCACTGGGAAAAAGCTGAATTCCCATTTGAAGCATTTGGTGAAATTGCTAAAGTTGGTGTAATGAACAGTCCATTATTATTTGAAGGACGTGAAGGAAAACGTAAACCAAGTGAATTATATAATGCCTTTTTATATTTAGAACTTGCTAAATTAGACGCTTCAATCGCAACATTCTATACAGTTCATGGTGGATTATGCTACAACACAATCTTAATGGGTGGTAGTGAAGAACAAATCGCTCATTACGCACCAAAAGTGGCGTCATTTGAATGGCAAGGATGTTTTGGTTTAACTGAACCAGATCATGGGTCAGATATTGCTGGTGGACTTGCAACAACTGCTGAGAAAAAAGGCGACAAATGGGTTATCAACGGAGAAAAACGTTGGATTGGTGGAGCAAACACTGCTGATATCTTACCAATTTTTGCTCGTGATACAGCTGATAACAAAATTAAGTGTTTCATCGTACCTGGTGGTTCAAAAGGACTTAGAGTTGATGTTATCCAAAATAAAGTTGCTTTAAGAGAAGTACAAAATGGTCATATCTATTTAGATAACGTTGAAGTTGACGACAGCACTCGCTTAGAAAATGTTAATGGATTTAAAGATGTTGCTCGTATTTTACGCGCAACACGTGCGGACATCGCTCATTTAGCAATGGGTATGACTTATGGTTCATTAGAAGCTGCACTTAAATATGTTAAAGAGCGTGACCAATTTGGTAAAAAAGTTTCTTCATTCCAATTAGTTCAAGAAAAATTAGCTCGTATGGAAGCAAACGTTGTCGCAACATTAGCTTACTCTGCACAATTAGCTAACTTACAAGAACAAGGTGAATTCTTAGAAGAAAACTCTGCATTGGCTAAAATGCATAATGCTTTAAGAATGAGAGAAACAGTTGCTTTAGGTCGTGAAGTATGTGGTGGTAACGGGATTACATTAGAAACTGACGTAGCTCGTTTCTTCGCTGATGGTGAAGCAATTTACTCTTATGAAGGAACTCACGAAATTAACGCACTAATTGTTGGGCGTTACTTAACTGGACAAGGAGCTTTCGTTTAATTTTTAATTATTAATTTTCCAATTATCACAAACTTTTGAATTAAATAGAGTATAAGCTGCTAAATTAGTCATGGATTTAGTAGCTTTTTTTGTCGGACAAACGCTTTTATGTTGATTTTTATTTAGCGTATGAGTATTCTTAAAAGAAAGAAGCTAGAAGGGGTTAACAGCATGGATATTCAACAGTTATATTATTTTATGAATATTGTCGAGTGTGGTTGTAATTTGTCTTTAGCAGCAAAAAAAATTCATATTACACAATCTGCATTGAGTCAGTTGATTATAAATTTTGAAGCCAATGAGGAATTGGTTTTGTTTTATCGAAAAAACGGTCGTTTAGATTCTCTTACGCCAAGTGGAGAGAAATTATATGCTTACGCTCAACAAATTACTAAGTTACATGAGCAAATGAATGATATGGTAAGAAAAGAAGCAGCAAAACAAAAAGGAACGATTCGTATAGGGCTTCCTTCGCTGATTTTACGTATTTTCTTTTCTTCGTTTTTCCCGAAATTCACTCTAGCCAATCCAGATATTCAAATTGAAATCATTGAAGGTGGGAGTAACCAATTAAGAAAAATGCTATTTCAAAATGATTTAGACTATGCTATTTTAATTGAGCCAACAAGTTTAGATCCTAAAGCATTTGAAGAACATGTCATTCAGATTGATGAAATGACGGCATTTGTGTATCATGATCATCCGCTTGCTTATAAAAAAATGTTGAACTGGGAAGATTTAGAACCTTATCCGATTGGAACTTTCAATGAGAGTTTTACCACAAATGAATTGGTTAGAAATAAATTAGCAAAAATAAAAAGTAAAGCAAAAATTATGTTTCAATCCTCTTCATGGGACTATTTAGTAGAAGCAACTCAAGAATCTAAAATTGTTACAATTCTACCTTCTCCAATTGAGAGAACAATGGATAAAACGTTGTTTAAGGAGATTCCATTTAAGGATCCAATTCCGTTTAATGTATTACTTTGTAGACCGATAAAAGCGACTTATTCTGAAGTTGAAAGTAAAGTATATGAATCCATTCTTAGTTACTTTTATCAACCAATGATTTAATTTTGTAGAAACATGACTCTTTTTGATTCATGTTTTTTTTATTAAAATATAAAATTATCAAATGTTAAAAGAAAATTATACTTATTATGCTAATATTTAATGAAAGAGTCTATAAAAACCTTGTTTAATAAGATTTTTAAAGTCTATTAGTTTAACTAATAGTATAAATTATATTTACTTGTTAGATTTTTGTTATGTTTCGATATAAAATAATAAGTGTAAATGAAGCGCTTTATTAATTGGCGCTATAGGAGGAAATATAAGTGAAAGAAGTAGTAATCGTATCAGCTAGAAGAAGTCCAATTGGAAGTTTTGGTGGAAGTCTTAAAAATATGTCAGCCGTTGAATTAGGAAAAAAAGTATTAGAAGCATCTTTAAAAGATATTAATTTAGATCCATCATTAGTTGACGAAGTGATTTTAGGAAATGTTTTATCAGGTGGGTTAGGACAAAACGTTTCACGTCAAGTCGCAATAAACGCTGGCATTCCTCAAGAAAAATCAGCCTTCACTATTAATAAAGTTTGTGGTTCAGGATTAAAAACAGTTGTTCTTGCTGCTCAATCTATCATGTTAGGTGACAATGAGATTGTTGTTGCTGGTGGGACTGAAAGTATGAGTCAAGCACCTTATGTTTTAGAAAGTGAACGTTGGGGTAAACGTATGGGAGATGCTAAAGTAATCGATACAATGTTATCAGATGGTTTAGTAGATGCTTTCCACGGAATCCACATGGGAATCACTGCAGAAAACATTGCAGAAAAATTTGGCTTTACAAGAGAACAACAAGATGAATTTGCTGCAAAAAGCCAAAATAAAGCAGAAGCAGCTGTTACATCAGGACGCTTTAAAGAAGAAATCGTTGAAATTGAAATTCCACAACGTAAAGGTGAACCAGTTATCTTTAAAGATGATGAATTCCCACGTTTTGGTTCTACTGTAGAAAAATTATCAAACTTACGTCCAGCCTTCAAAAAAGATGGCACTGTTACAGCGGGTAACGCATCTGGCGTGAATGATGGTGCAGCAATCCTAGTATTAATGTCACGTGAAAAAGCAGATGAGTTAGGCCTAGAAGTTTTAGCTTCAATCGAATCATATGCCTCAGCAGGTGTTGATCCAACAATTATGGGAACAGGTCCTATCCCTGCAACTAAAAAAGCATTAGAAAAAGCTGGTTTAACAGTGGAAGATTTAGATTTAGTGGAATCAAATGAAGCGTTTGCATCTCAAGCAATGAGTGTGATGCAAGAATTAGGATTAAATGAAGACATTACAAACGTTAATGGTGGCGCAATTGCTCTAGGACATCCAATCGGAGCAAGTGGTGCACGTATCTTAGTAACATTACTACATGAAATGAAAAAACGTGATGCGAAAAATGGATTAGCAACTCTATGTATCGGTGGCGGACAAGGTATCGCTTTAGTTGTTAAGCGTGGTTAATTAAGTGAAGTAAAGGGGTAAGCACAATGGAAAAAAGACATGAGCTAGTGCAACAAGTGATGAATTACTCTCATAAAGAATTAGCAAAAGTAGCAAGATATTACGATACGGTAGATAAATTTCCAGAAGAACAGATGAAACATTTATTTCAAATGAATATTTTGCCAAGTTTATATAAACAGTTAAATAATCTTACCTATCATGATTACTTAAGCGTTATTCGGCTAGTCTCTAAAAATTTTCCAGCACTTGGTAGTATTCTGCTCACACAAGAAAGTCATTGTGCTTGGCCTATTTCACAATTTGGAACAGAAGAACAAAAGAAACAGTACTTAGATAAAGCATTAACTGGTGAGTTTTATGGCTGTTTTGCTTTAAATGAACCTATTACAGGTAGCGAAATTGAAGAAATGAATACGATTGCCAGACAAACAGAAACAGGTTGGGTATTATCAGGAAACAAAGATTATATTTCAAATTCTCCTATTGCCAGTGTGTTACTGATTGCGGCTAAAACTATGAGTCTTGATGGCGATGAAGGCTATGCTGTGTTTGTCATTGATAAAAAGACCAATGGCATAAAAGTCGGTGAACTTGAAGAAAAGATGGGGATTAAAGCACTCCCTGTTGCCAGTGTGACCTTACAAAATGTTGAAGTATCAGATAAGCAGTTGTTAGGTGGCGTAACAGATGGATTAGTTCAGATTCAATCTATTTTAAATCGAAACCGTCTAGCAGTTGCAGCACAATCCTTAGGAATCGCAGGAGGAGCACTTGATAGAGGATTGAAATATGTATCTTATGATAGAAATTTAGGAAAACGCTTAATCGATATGACCTCTACACAATTTAAGCTAGCAGATATTGAAACAGGAATTTATTCTGCTAGGTCTTTACTGATGCAGGTAATTAATTCTGAGCAAGAACAAGATGAACGCATGGTCGCGATGACCAAATTGACTGCATCTAACTTAGCAATTGATGCAACAGAAAGTATTATAAATATGAGTGGTGGTTATGGTTATATGCGAAACAATGATATCGAGAGATTTGTACGAGATGCAAAAATTACAGCGATATATGGATCATCATCTAATCGATTAAGACGTATCATAGCAAAACCGTGGATAGATAATAAAATGTAAAGTAAAGGACGTATAAAAATGGAGATTAAAAAGGTAATGGTTGTCGGCGCAGGACAAATGGGAAATGGTATTGTTCAAGTCTTAGCAACAGTTGGCTACGATGTTTATATGAATGACATAACGGAAGAAGCAACACAAAACGGTTTGGAAAAAATTAAAGGGTTTTTAGCAAAATCAGTTAAACGTGGCTCTAAAACAGAAGATGAAGTAACAAAAATTTTAGATAGAATCACACTATCAACATCTTATGATGATGCAAAACACGTTGATTTGATTATTGAAGCTGCAACAGAAAATAAAAGAATTAAATTAGATATTTTTAAACAGTTAGACGCGATTGCACCAGAACATACAATTTTAGCCACAAACACATCTTCTTTATCAATTACTGAAATCGCTTCAGTAACAAGTAGACCAGAAAAAGTAGTCGGAATGCATTTCTTTAATCCAGTACCACTGATGAAATTAGTTGAGATTAACCATGGTATGGCAACAAGTGATGAAACAGCAAAATCTATTTTAGATGTAGCAAGTAAAATGAGAAAAGTATCAATTGATATTAAAGACTCACCAGGATTTGCAGTAAACCGTATTTTAATTCCAATGATTAATGAAGCAATATTTGTTTTAGGTGAAGGCGTTGCTACAGCTGAAGAAATTGATGAGTCAATGACACTCGGTGCAAACCATCCGATGGGACCTTTAGCATTAGCAGACTATATTGGACTAGATACGTGTTTAGCTATTATGAACGTGTTATATGATGGATTTAATGATTCTAAATATCGTCCAGCACCACTACTTAAAAAATACGTAGAAGCAGGATGGTTAGGAAATAAAACAGGAAAAGGTTTTTATAACTACAAAAAATAATGGAGGAATCATGAATGAAAACATATAAATACTTAAGTTTATCTGCTGAAAATGGTGTTGGGACATTAAAAATCGAACGACCTAAAATGTTGAATGCTCTAAGCACAGGAGTTTTAGAAGAAATAGATAAAGCCATTGATGAAGTGAGCTCTAGACAAGACATCGATGTGTTATTAGTAACAGGAACAGGTGAAAGAGCTTTTGTTGCTGGAGCAGATATTTCAGAGATGAAAGATAAAACAGTGTTTGAAGGACGTGCATTTTCAGAAATTGGGAATAATGTCTTTTTAAAACTAAGCACATTAAGACAACCAACGATTGCTTGTGTGAATGGATTTGCTTTAGGTGGCGGTTGTGAATTAGCTTTAGCGTGTGATATGAGAATTGCTTCAGACAATGCAAAATTCGGTCAACCAGAAGTTGGATTAGGGATTATACCAGGATTTGGTGGCACGCAACGATTAACAAGACTTGTGGGAATAGGTATAGCAAAAGAATTAATTTTCACAGGTAAAATTGTGTCAGCTGATGATGCTTTAAGAATAGGATTAGTAAATAAAGTGGTTAGTTTTGATGATTTACAAACAGAAGCAATGGATTTAGCTAATCAAATTAGAAAAAATGCTCTACTTGCGGTAGAACTAAGTAAAGAAGCAATTGATTCGGGTATTGAAATGAGTTTAGCTAATGGAGTAAGACTTGAAGCAGAAGTATTTGGCTCATTATTTTCAACGAATGATCAAACAGAAGGTATGGATGCATTCGTCAATAAACGTAAACCCAAGTTTGAAAAAAACTGAAAATTCAGAAAATACTGACAATAATAAGGAGAGTTTAACTATGAATTACGATAACTTATATAATGAAAAAATTAAGTCAGCAAAAGATGCAGTCAGCGTGATTGAACCAGGAGATGCTATTATTTTTCCAATTATGCCAGGTGAACCACCCGCATTATTAGATGCTATTCGTGAAATGGATACATTAGAGGGTAACTCTTTATATCGTATGCTACCTAGTTTTCCAACAGTTGATGTAGAAAAATCAAAATTACGCCAAATTTCAATCTTTTTATCAGGCATGGATAGAAAAGGAATGAATGCGGGAAACATTGATTTGCTACCAAATCATTTTTCTGACATCCCTTCTATTTTGAAAAAACGTGAAGGTGACAAATTAGTCATTATGGCAACAGTATCGCCAATGGATGAAGATGGAAACTTTTCATTAGGTACTAGTCCATCTTACGTTGCCTCATTAGTCGAAGGTGCTAAACGAATTGTTTTAGAAGTGAACGAAAATATGCCAAGAACATTTGGTGAAAAAAATACAATTCACATAAGCCAAGTCGATGCTTTAATTGAAAATAATGTTGAGTTACCAGAACTTGTTAGTCCAACACCAAATGAAAAAGATTTAGCTGTTGGTCGTGAAATTGCGAAAAAAGTAAAAGATGGTGACACATTGCAAATTGGTTTTGGTGCAATGCCTAATGCTGTAATGGAATATTTGACAGAGAAAAAACATTTAGGATTGCATACAGAAATGCTTCCTGAAAAATTAGTTGACTTAACTGAAAAAGGTGTTATTGACAATAGTGCAAAAGAAATTCATAATGGTAAGTCAGTTGCGACTTTTGCCATCGGAAGCAAGCGACTTTATGAATTCATGAATAATAATCCAGACATTTTAATGTTACCGTGTGATTACACAAATAGTTTTGACACAATTAGTCAGATGAAACACTTATTTGCGATTAATTCTGCTATTGAAGTTGATTTCCTTGGTCAATGTAATTCAGAAAGAGTGAAAGGGCTTTACTATTCGTCGACAGGCGGCCAATCTGATTTTATGAAAGGGGTACGTTTAACAGAGAGTGGTACTGGAGTTATTTGTTTATACTCGACAGCTAAAAATGATGAGATTTCGACAATCGTACCAACTTTATTCGAAGGTGCTCCTGTTGCAACATCAAAAAATGATATTGATACAGTTGTGACTGAATATGGTAGTGCAGAATTAAAGGGTAGTACAATTTTTGAACGAACTGAAAGATTAATCAATATTGCTCATCCTAAATTTAGAGATGAATTAAAAGAAAAAGCTAAAGAAATGAACTATATGTAATCAACTACTAGGAGGAAATCAGATGGATACATTAACGTTTCATGATATGACACTAACCTGGTTAGAAGGTGGAATGACTTGTTTGGATGGTGGAGCGATGTTTGGCGTTGTACCAAAACCAGTCTGGACAAGAAAATATCCAGTGAACGAAAAAAATCAGATTGAGTTACCGACAGACCCTATATTAATTCAATATCAAGGTAAAAATTACTTGATTGACGCTGGTGTAGGAAATGGAAAATTTACGGATAAACAAAAGAAGATTTTCGGTGTTGCTTGGGAGTCTGAAGTTGAGTCATCTTTAAAAGAATTAGGATTGACTTTTGAAGACATTGACTTTCTGTTAATGACTCACATGCACTTTGACCATGCAACTGGATTAACTAAACCAACTGACGATGGTGGTTATGTATCTGTCTTTCCAAATGCAAAAATATATGTTCAAGCCATTGAGTGGGAAGAAATGCAACATCCTAATATACGCTCGAAGAGTACTTATTGGGCCTATAATTGGGAACCAATCGTTGATCAAGTGGTTACTTATGACAAATCAATTGAAGTAGCAGAAGGTTTGACAATAATTCATACAGGTGGGCATAGTAATGGACATGCTGTGATAAAATTTGAACAACAAGGTGAGACGATGATTCATATGGCAGATATTATGCCAACACATGCTCATCAAAATCCTTTATGGGTTCTAGCTTATGATGATTACCCAATGACATCGATAACAAATAAAGAAAAATTATTAAAAGAAGCTTATGAAAACAACTATAAATTTATTTTCTATCATGATGCCTTTTATCGAATGATTCAGTGGGACAATGAAGGAAAAGAAATGATTGACACTTTGGAGAGGTCCAGAGAGAGAATTATAAGGTAAGTGTAAAATATAGGGGGAAGTATTTTGATAAAAAAAGGGTTAGCAGAAGTAATAGGGACATTCTTTTTAGTCTTTATTGGTACAGGTACTGCAGTATTAAGTGGTAATGTTGTTGGAACGTTGGGGATTGGTCTAGGGTTTGGTTTAGCGATTATGGTTGCTGCTAATACAATCGGACAAATTTCTGGGTCACATTTGAATCCAGCTGTAACACTAGCTTTTTTAGTAAATAAACGTCTTGGTGTCCAAGATTTTATTGTTTATGTCGTTGGACAAATTATTGGAGCGATACTTGGTACTGGGTTACTAAGATTGATTTTAGGAATGACTGATTTAGGTGTAGATAACCTAGCTCAAACAACTTATCAAGGTATTTCAACAACAGGCGCATTTATCATTGAAATGACGCTAACAGCCATTTTAGTATTTGTTATTATGTCTGTGACAAGTAAAAAAGGTGAAACCTCTTATAATGGTTTAGCAATTGGTTTAACTTTAACAATGTTACATTTTATTGGGGTTCCTTTAACAGGCATGTCAGTAAACCCTGTGAGAAGTTTATCGCCAGCAATATTTGTTGGAGGTGACGCGATGAGTCAACTATGGTTATACATTTTAGCACCATTAGTAGGTGGTTTAATCTCTGCAGTGATTGCAAAAACGTTACTACAAACAGAAGAATAGATAATACCAACAACCACAGTCAATTGATTGTGGTTGTTTTTTTATACAACAAATAAACAACAATTTAATAACGAGGTGTAGGACATAATAAAAATACTAATAACGCTACAATATGAAGTGGAAGATAGATTAAAACGTTATATTATAAGGAGTGTTTGTACAATAAATTGTTTATTATGAAGTTTTTTTATTGTTATTTTATAAATAATGTACACTTTATTTATAAAAACTCAGATTAAATGAAAAGAATTCTCATGCATGTTATGATAAAGGAGAGACTTTAGTTGTAGGAGGAATGCACATGGCAAAAGAAGAATCAGTAAATAAAAAGAATGACGAGTTAAAAAAGTTATCTAACTTAAGTGCTAGGGAATTAATGATGGAGTTTCGAACGTCACCTGATGGACTTAGCTCTGAAGATGCTGAAAAACGGCTAGATGAATTTGGCGAGAATAAGGTAAATGTACAAAAACCTAAACCTTGGTATAGAGTGTTATTTGAATCATTCATGGATCCATTTATTTATGTTTTAGCAGCATTATTAATCGTTTCAGCTTTAACAAAAGATTTTGAAGCGGTTCTTGTGATGAGTACGATGATTTTAATCAGTGCATTTATTCGATTTGCTCAAGATTTCAAAGCACAAAAAGAGTCACTGTCATTACAAAATTTGGTGAAACATACTAGTGCGGTTAAAAGAGATGGCGAAATAAAAGAAAGACCAATGGAAGATGTGGTACCTGGAGACATTGTATACTTATCAGCTGGAGATATGATACCAGCTGATGGGGTTCTTATTTGGACGAAAGACTTGTTCGTTAATCAGTCTTCTTTAACAGGGGAGTCGATGCCTGTTGAAAAATTTGAGTCAGATAAGGTCGATGTAAAAGTGGATGAAGATACCTCAGCGATTGATCTAAATAATTTAGTATTTATGGGGACAGATATCTTGAGTGGTCAAGGTGAAGTCATTATTTTAAGAACAGGTCAAGATACATTCTTTGGCGATATTGCGGAATCTGCTAGTACGGCCCGTGCGTTAACAAGTTTTGACCGTGATCTAAATCGTATCAGTAAATTATTATTAAAAATGGTAACAGTATTGTTCCCAGTCGTATTTTTGATAAATGGTTTATCAAAAGGGGATTGGACACAGGCGTTCTTCTTTGCGATAGCAGTTGCAGTTGGGTTAACACCAGAAATGTTACCGATGATTGTGACTAGTAACTTAGCCAAAGGGTCACAAACACTAGCTAAGAAAAAAGTAATTGTAAAAGAATTAAATGCTATTCAAAACTTAGGGTCAATGACCGTTCTTTGTACTGATAAGACAGGAACTATTACAGAAGATCGAGTGGTATTAGTAGAACATGTTAGTCCTTTAGGGGATTCAAATCAAAAAGTATTAGACATGGCCTATCTCAATTCAAACTATCAAACAGGTTGGAAAAATTTAATGGATCATGCCATTATTAATTATTATGAAACCAATCCAGATAAAATGATAACAGATAAAATTGAAAAAATAGATGAGATTCCATTTGATTTTTCTAGGCGTCGTTTGACAGTGGCACTAAAAAGAGATGGCCATCAATTGATGATAACTAAAGGAGCCGTTGAAGAGATGTCGGCCATTTGTTCATATGTTGAAATTGATGACGAGATTGTTCCACTCACTGATGAGTTGATTGAACAAATGTCAGATGTAAACAGACGAATGAATGAACAAGGGATGCGTGTGATTACGGTCGCTTATAAACGAGACGTCCATGACACACCGACTTATGCTGTTAGTGATGAATCTGATATGATACTAGTTGGGTTTGTTGGGTTTTTAGATCCAGCAAAACAATCAGCCGTTACAGCGATTTCTTCCTTGCATCAACATGGAGTTAACGTAAAAGTATTAACAGGAGACAATGAAATTGTGTCTCGAAAAGTGTGTCGTGATGTCGGCATTGAAGTCGGTAAATCCTATATAGGAACAGATATAGACGCTATGGAGGATGACGAATTAAAACAAGCAGTGAATGACGTGCAACTATTTGCGAAGTTAAACCCAATGCAAAAAGCAAGAATTATTAATACGTTAAAAGATCAAGGTGAAACAGTTGGGTTTATGGGAGATGGAATCAATGATGCTCCAGCGTTAAGAGCGGCAGATGTTGGGATTTCAGTTGATACTGCGGCTGATATTACAAAAGAAGCAAGTTCCATCATTCTTCTTGAAAAAAGTTTAGTTGTATTGGAAGATGGTGTGTTAGAAGGACGTAAAGTGTTTAAAAATATGATGAAGTATATCATGATTACGATTAGTTCTAACTTTGGGAATGTTTTTTCCGTTTTAGTTGCTAGTGCGTTTCTACCATTCTTACCTATGCTATCGATTCAATTGTTAATTCAAAATTTAGTGTATGATATTTCGCAACTTGCTATGCCATGGGATAATGTCGATGAAGAGCAAATCATGAAACCAGTAAGATTTGATATAAAAAATCTGTTGCATTTTACTCTCTTCATTGGGCCAATCAGTAGTGTTTTTGATATTATCACCTTTGCTGTGATGTGGTTTGTGATAAGTGCGAATACAGTTGCACAGCAAAGTGTGTTTCAATCTGGTTGGTTTTTAGTTGGATTATTTACGCAAACACTGGTTGTTCATGTCATTCGTACGGAAAAAATACCTTTCATCCAAAGTGTTGCTAGCCCACAAATGTTAACGATGAGTGCGTTAGCTATCGGGTCAGGGCTGTGTATTATTTTATTTGAACCATTAAGACAAGCATTTGATTTTGGCGAATTACCAAGGGAGTATTGGATTTGGTTGATTGTTATCAGCTTTTCTTATTTAATATTGCAACAGTTAATTAAAAAACTTTATATAAAAAAATATCATAAATGGATATAACGTGAATTTAATCACTTTCTTCATAAAAAAACAATAATGTTTTGAATTAAAAGAACTCTTTGGGATAAAGGGTTCTTTTTTTAGTAAATAGGGTAAATTTGTTGAGATAAGAGAATGAGTTAGTCTGGAACCATGTAAGATAGCGTTTTTAAAGAATTTTATATATAACAGATTTTTGTTTCAACTGATACAGTTTTTGTTTTTTTTACATAGAAATTAAATTTGATAGATAAAAAAACTTGTAAAGTGATATTTTTCACTATGTTTTCACAACGTTATTCAATAAGGTTTTTAAGATAAAAAAATCGAGCGGATTGCTTGCAATGTGAATAAAGTCATGTTAAATTGAATTTGTCAAATTGAAAAAAAGTAATACAGTTTTTTTTCCTGTTTGAGAAACCAATATGATTACGTAAAAAAGAGAGGAATGTGTAACAATATGGCTAAGAAAAAAGTAAACCCACTTGATTTTGCAGCATTGATGGAAGACATTAACGCAGATTTTCCAACGATTCAAGTGTTAGATAAAGATGGTAAGGTTGTTGATAAAGATTTATTACCTGATTTATCAGATGACGAATTAGTAGAATTAATGACAAGAATGGTATGGGCAAGAGTTTTAGACCAACGTTCAACTGCATTAAACCGTCAAGGACGTTTAGGATTCTACGCACCAACAGCTGGTCAAGAAGCAAGTCAATTAGCAAGTCAATTTGCTATGGATAAAGAAGATGTGTTATTACCAGGATATCGTGATGTTCCACAATTAATTCAACATGGTTTACCACTTAGAGATGCATTTTTATGGTCAAGAGGGCATGCAGCAGGTAGTGAATATGCTGAGAGCTTACAAGCTTTACCACCACAAATCATTATCGGAGCACAATATGTGCAAGCAGCTGGCGTAGCTTTAGGTCTTAAAAAACGCAACAAACCAAACGTTGCATTTACTTATACAGGTGATGGCGGTTCTTCACAAGGTGATTTCTATGAAGGAATCAACTTTGCAGGAGCTTACAAAGCAAACGCTGTATTCTTTATTCAAAACAATGGTTATGCCATCTCAACTCCACGTGAATTACAAACAGCCGCTAATACATTAGCTCAAAAAGGTATCGCAGCTGGTATTCCAAGTATTCAAGTAGATGGTATGGACGCATTAGCAGTATATAAAGTAACTAAAGCAGCTCGTGAATGGGCAGCAGCAGGAAACGGACCAGTTTTAATTGAAACATTAACATTCCGTTATGGACCACATACATTATCAGGGGACGATCCAACAAGATACCGTACTCAAGAAGTTGAAGATGAGTGGCATGCAAAAGATCCATTAACTCGTTTCAGAATTTACTTAACAGAAAAAGGTTTATGGTCTGAAGAAAAAGAAGAACAAATTATTGAACAAACTAAAGAAGAAATCAAAACAGCTATCAAAGCAGCTGATGCAGCACCAAAACAAAAAGTTTCAGATTTCTTGAAAAACATGTTTGAAGTAACACCTAAATTAATCCAAGAACAAATTGACACATTTGAAGCAAAGGAGTCGAACTAAATCATGGCACAAAAAACAATGATTCAAGCAATTACAGATGCTTTAGCAATAGAACTTGAAGCAAATCCAGATGTATTAGTATTTGGTGAAGATGTTGGTAATAACGGTGGGGTGTTCCGTGCCACTGAAGGATTACAAGAAAAATTTGGTGTGGATCGTGTATTCGATACACCATTAGCTGAGTCAGGTATCGGTGGTTTAGCATTCGGTTTAGCTTTAGAAAACTTCCGTCCAGTTGCAGAAATCCAATTCTTTGGTTTCGTATTTGAAGTAATGGATGAAATTATCGGGCAAATGGCTCGTACTCGTTACCGTATGAGTGGTACTCGTAATATTCCAGTTACAATCCGCGCCCCATTTGGTGGTGGTGTTCATACACCTGAAATGCATGCGGATAACTTAGAAGGTTTAATCGCTCAATCACCAGGTGTACGTGTGGTTATTCCAAGTAATCCATATGATGCAAAAGGATTATTAATTTCAGCTATTCGTGACAACGATCCAGTTGTTTTCTTAGAACACATGAAATTATACCGTTCATTCCGTGAAGAAGTTCCAGAAGAAGCTTATACCGTTCCTTTAGATAAAGCAGCTGTAACACGAGAAGGAACAGATGTTTCAGTTATTACTTACGGAGCAATGGTTCGTGAAGCAATCAAAGCAGCAGAAGCTTTAGAAAAAGATGGCATCTCTGTTGAAATCATTGACTTAAGAACAGTTGCTCCATTGGATGTGGATACAATTATTGCCTCTGTTGAAAAAACAGGACGTGTTGTAGTCGTTCAAGAAGCACAAAGACAAGCCGGAGTTGGCGCTCAAGTTGTTTCAGAAATTTCAGAAAGAGCGGTTCTTTCTTTAGAAGCACCAATCGGACGTGTTTCAGCACCTGATACAGTATATCCATTTGGTCAAGCAGAAGGTGCATGGTTACCAAATGCATCAGATATCGAAGCAAAAGTAAGAGAAATTCATTCATTCTAATTTAATTGAAATTAACTGAATGCACAACAGAAGGAGAGAAAATAACAGATGGCTTTTAAATTTAAATTACCAGACATTGGTGAAGGTATCGCAGAAGGCGAAATCGTTAAATTGTTTGTTAAAGAAGGCGACACAATCAACGAAGATGATACGTTATTAGAAGTACAAAATGATAAATCAGTAGAAGAAATTCCTTCTCCTGTAACAGGTAAAGTATTAAAAGTTCTTGTATCAGAAGGAACAGTAGCAAACGTTGGTGACGTGTTAGTTGAAATCGACGCACCAGGACATGAAGACGAAGAAGAAACAGTAGCTCCTGCTGAAGAAGTAGCTGCACCAGCAGCAAGTGCTCCTGCAGCTAACACAGGTGGCGTGTTCCAATTTAAATTACCAGATATCGGTGAAGGTATTGCTGAAGGTGAAATCGTAAAATGGTTTGTTTCTGCTGGAGATACAATCAACGAAGACGATACATTGTTAGAAGTACAAAATGATAAATCAGTAGAAGAAATTCCTTCTCCTGTAACAGGTAAAGTCGTTAACGTATTAGTGCCAGAAGGAACAGTAGCAAACGTTGGTGATGTATTAGTAGAAATTGATGCACCAGGACATAACGATGCTCCTGCAACAAGTGCATCAGCTACTGAAACGCCAGCAGCTGCAGCTCCAACTGCAAGTACACCAGCAGCACCAAGTGAGCCAACTGGTAAACCAAGTGCTCGTGTATTAGCAATGCCATCAGTACGTCAATATGCTCGTGCTAAAGGTGTTGATATTACGTTAGTAACACCAACAGGTAAAGGTGGACGTGTGGTTAAATCTGATATTGATAACTTTGGTTCAGCACCAGCAGCTCAATCAACTGAAAAAGTTGCTGTATCTGAAGAAAAAGTTGCTGTTGCACCAGCTAAAGAAACTGCTAAACCAGCAGCACCATTTGTTGGTATGCCTGAAGTTGAAGTTCGTGAAAAAATGACTCCAACACGTAAAGCAATTGCTAAAGCAATGGTAAACAGCAAACATACAGCTCCTCATGTAACATTACATGATGATGTTGAAGTATCTAAATTATGGGATCACCGTAAGAAATTTAAAGATGTTGCAGCAGCAAGAAATACTAAATTAACTTTCTTGCCATATGTTGTTAAAGCATTAACTGCAACTATGCAAAAATTCCCAACATTAAATGCATCAATTGATGATGCAACAAACGAAATTGTTTACAAACATTACTATAACATTGGTATCGCAACTGATACTGATCATGGTTTATATGTACCTAACGTTAAACAAGCAAACACTAAGAGCATGTTTGATATTGCAGATGAAATTAACGAAAAAGCAGCTTTAGCTACTGAAGGTAAATTAACTGCAGCTGATATGCGTGATGGTACTGTAACAATTAGTAATATTGGTTCTGTTGGTGGTGGCTGGTTTACACCGGTTATTAACTACCCAGAAGTTGCTATCTTAGGTGTTGGGACTATTACACAACAGCCTGTTGTGAATGCAGATGGAGAAATTGTTGTTGGAAGAATGATGAAATTATCATTAAGCTTTGACCACCGTATCGTTGATGGAGCAACAGCACAAAAAGCAATGAACAATATTAAACGTTTATTAGCTGATCCAGAATTATTATTAATGGAAGGATAAGGTGAATAGTTAATGGTTGTAGGAGATTTCGCATTAGAATTAGATACAGTAGTAATTGGTGCAGGACCTGGTGGATATGTTGCCGCAATTCGTGCAGCACAAATGGGTCAAAAAGTAGCCATTATTGAAAAAGAATACATTGGCGGCGTTTGTTTAAACGTCGGATGTATTCCATCAAAAGCACTAATTAGTGCAGGACATAAATATCAAGAAGCAATGCATTCAGCTATTTTTGGTGTAACTGCTGATAATGTGTCACTTGATTTTTCTAAAACTCAAGAATGGAAAAACAACCAAGTAGTTTCAAAATTAACTGGTGGGGTTGAATTCTTACTTAAGAAAAATAAAGTTGAAATTATCCGTGGGGAAGCATTCTTCGTTGATGAAAATACGTTACGTGTTATCGATGGTGACCATGCGCAAACTTATTCATTTAATCATGCTATTGTTGCAACTGGTAGTCGTCCAATCGAAATTAAAGGATTTAAATTTGGTGGACGTATTATTGATTCAACTGGTGGATTAAGCTTAACTGAAGTTCCTAAAAAATTAGTTATCGTCGGTGGTGGTGTTATCGGTGCTGAATTAGGTGGAGCATATGCTAACCTAGGTGCTGAAGTAACAATTTTAGAAGGTTCTCCACAAATTTTACCAACATTTGAAAAAGATATGGTTAAACTTGTTGAAAAAGAATTTGACAACAAAGGTATCAAAGTTGTAACAAAAGCAATGGCTAAAGAAGCTGTTGACAATGGCGATAGCGTGACTGTAACTTATGAAGTTGACGGTAAAGAAGAAAAAGTTGAAGCAGATTACGTTATGGTAACTGTAGGTCGTCGTCCAAACACTGATGATTTAGGTTTAGAAATCTTAGGCGTTGAGATGACTGATCGTGGATTAGTAAAAGTTGATAACCAAGGACGCACTAACGTAAAAAGTATTTTTGCCATTGGTGACATCGTTCCTGGAGCTGCACTTGCTCACAAAGCAAGTTATGAAGCTAAAATTGCTGCAGAAGCCATTGCTGGTGAACCAGTAGCAGTTGATTATCGTGCAATGCCAGCTGTAGCCTTTACAGATCCTGAATTGGCAACTGTTGGTATGACAGAAAAAGAAGCAAAAGAAGCTGGATTAAACGTGAAAGCATCTAAATTCTCATTAGGTGGAAATGGTCGTGCTTTATCATTAAACCAAACTGAAGGATTTGTACGTTTAGTTACAACTAAAGAAGACAACGTGATTGTTGGTGGACAAGTTGCTGGTATTAGTGCTAGTGATATTATTGCAGAAATTGGTTTAGCTGTTGAAGCTGGAATGAATGCTGAAGATATCGCTTTAACTATCCATTCACATCCATCATTATCTGAAGCTGTTATGGATACAGCTGAGTTAGCATTAGGTATGCCAATTCACATGTAATTTTAAATAAGCATTGTTTGTTCGGACGTATAAAGCATCTCTTTTCAGAGGTGCTTTTTTATTTTTTAAACGTGTATTATTCAAAAGTATATGTTATGATAATTTTCTTGGAAAAGAATTAAGGGAGGGAAAAAGGTGTTACTTAGTATAAAAAAGAATGAGTGGGTAGGGAACCCACGTGAAAATATTTTTGCTGGATTAGTGTCATCGGTCGCAATTTTACCTGAAGTAATAGGGTTTGCCATTATCGCAGGAGTTCATCCAATGTCGGCATTATTTGCTTCAGCTATTACCTTATTAGTCATTACGTTAACTGGTGGTAGACCTGCTATGGTATCTGCTGCAGCCGGATCGATGGCTTTAGTAATTGCAGGATTAGTACAGTCGCATGGGCTAAACTATATGATTGCTGCTACCATATTAACAGGTATATTTCAATTTATTTTAGGTTATTTGAATATTCATAAAATCATGAAACACATACCTAAAAGTGTCATGATAGGTTTTGTTAATGGATTAGCGATTTCAATTTTTTTAGCACAAGTTCAACAATTACCTGAACAAAATGTGATTGGCTATGTCATGGTTATTGTTAGTATATTAGCCATATATTTACTACCCAAAGTGATTAAAGTTGTGCCACCAGCACTTATTATTATTACGGTCATGACTATCTTATCATTTGTTTTTAAAGGTAGTTTCTTTACTGTTGGTGATTTAGGAGATATGTCCTCACTTGATGTATCATTTGGCTTATCACTTGTACCAATGAGTTTAGAAACACTGTGGATAATCTTACCAACAGCCATTTCATTAACGTTTATCGGACTAATGGAAACACTATTAACAGTTCCTATAGTAGATGAGATGACAAACTCAACTAGTGATAGTAAACGTGAAGTGAAAGCACAAGGACTGGCTAATTTTATTACGGGATTATTTGGTGGCCAAGCTGGATGTGCGATGATAGGGCAAGCTGTCATAAATGTTAAATCAGGTGGACGGACACGTTTGTCAACATTTGTATCAGGTACGACGTTATTACTGTTCATTTTTGTTTTAAACTCACTCATGATGGTGATTCCAACGGCAGCTTTGATTGGAATTATGATAACAGTTGCAGGGGATACATTTGATTGGAAAAGTTTACAGTTAGTAAAATCATGGGAAATGATTGAAAGTACTGCGATGTTAGTCACTGTCGTTGTTATTGTTTACACAGGAAACTTAGCAATTGGGATTTTGTGTGGTGTCGTATTAAATGGATTACTTATATTATTGACAAAATTAAATAAAAAATAGTAAAAAGGCAATGAGAACTCATCATAATTTTTATATCACAGAGAGAAAAAGTAAAAAAACTAAAGAGTTTGTTTGGTTATTATCCATTGATTTTGCAAGAGGATTATGTGAAACCCGTTGTGTTTGTGATTATCATACTATAATTAATATATTAGAAATAGAACAACACCAGTTGATAGAAAGAAGAGATTAATTTAGATAGTGATGGTTATGAAAAAGTTAGGGAAGATATGAAAATTATATGAATGTCATAATTAAATTCTTGACGAAACATCAAAACCCTTGTATCATACTTTTTGGGCACTCTTGAAAAATAGAGGCAGATAGACTTAAATGAAAGCTCCCTTATTCATACGAATAGGGGGCTTTTCTTTGTTTTTTATAAAAGTATCTTCCCCAAGAAATATATGAAAAGAGGCGAATGTTATGACAAAGTACATTTTTGTAACAGGTGGAGTGGTATCTTCAATTGGAAAAGGGATTGTAGCAGCATCGTTAGGTCGATTATTAAAAAATCGTGGATTGAATGTAACTATTCAAAAATTTGATCCCTATATTAACATTGATCCTGGAACAATGAGTCCTTACCAACATGGTGAGGTATTCGTCACTGAAGATGGGGCAGAAACAGATTTAGATTTAGGTCATTATGAGCGATTTATAGATATTAATTTAAATCAACACTCAAATGTGACCACAGGAAAAGTTTATTCTGAGGTAATCAGAAAAGAAAGAAAAGGAGAATATCTTGGTGCGACAGTCCAAGTAATCCCACATATTACCAATGAAATCAAAGAAAAAATGATGGCAGCAGCTGATACAAATGAAGCAGATGTGATTATCACTGAAGTCGGTGGAACAGTTGGCGATATTGAGTCTTTACCATTTTTAGAAGCACTAAGACAGATGAAAGCAGATGTTGGTAAAGATAATGTATTATATATCCACACAACATTGATTCCTTATTTAAGAGCAGCAGGGGAAATGAAAACCAAACCGACACAACATAGTGTGAAAGAATTACGTAGTCTTGGGATTCAACCAGATATTTTAGTTGTTAGAACAGAAGAAGAAGTGCCACAAGAAATGAAACAAAAGTTAGCACAATTTTGCGATGTGCCTGAAGAAGCAGTTATTGAATCAAGAGATGTGAAAACATTGTACGATATTCCATTAAATTTAGAAGCACAAGGATTGGATGATATTGTGTGTGATCATTTAGGGATTGAAGCGCCTAAAGCAGATATGGCAGAGTGGCAAGAAATGGCAAAACACGTGCTAAACTTAAAATACAAAACACGTATTGCATTAGTTGGGAAATATGTTGAGTTACCTGATGCTTATTTATCAGTTGTGGAAGCATTAAAACATGCTGGATATGAACATGATACAAACATCGAAATTGAGTGGATTCAATCAGAAAATGTCACAAAAGAAAATGTCTCTGATTATTTATCAACAGTAGACGGTGTTCTTGTGCCAGGTGGATTTGGCGACCGAGGAATTGAAGGGAAAATCGAAGCGATCCGCTACGCCAGAGAACATAATATTCCCTTCTTAGGTATTTGTTTGGGTATGCAAATGGCCTGTGTTGAATTTGCAAGAAACGTCTTGATGCTTGAAGGAGCAGATTCAAAAGAAACTGCACCAGAAACGCCTTATAACATCATTGATTTAATGTTAGATCAAGAAAGTGTAGAAGATATGGGAGGAACGTTACGTCTAGGAGCTTATCCATGTGAGTTGAAACCAGACACTAAAACACGTAACTTATATAATGGTGAAGAGTTAATCAGTGAACGTCATCGCCACCGTTATGAATTTAATAACGCATTTCGTGAGTCATTTGAACAAGCGGGAATGGTCTTTTCAGGTGTTTCACCAGACAATCGTTTAGTTGAAATAGTTGAAATTCCAGCAAATGATTTCTTTGTTGCAAGTCAATTTCATCCCGAATTCAAATCACGTCCAAATAGAAGTCATCCGTTATTTAATGGATTTATTAGAGCTAGCTTAAATAACTAGAACGTTAATAAAAAATACATATTATCATGATATATTTAGATTATAAAAAATGAGTATGATAATGTATGTATTATAGTAATGATTAGTTTAGGGATAAATTATTAAATGGGCAGTAGGATTAACATTGTACTAAAGAAGAGTAAAAATTTATTATTTTTTATGATCCAGATAAACGACACAAGATATGTTACAAAAATGAGAGAAAAAGTTAAGTTAAGTGTTAATCATTGTTGGTTGCAATGTTACCACTTATCCTAACTTTTAAGGAGGAAAACCATGAAAAAGCTAGGATTTGATTCTCAGAAATACATTGAAGAGCAATCAAAATTTATTTTAGAACGTGTAAATAATTATGATAAATTATATTTAGAGTTTGGTGGTAAATTAATCGGCGATAAACATGCAAAACGTGTGTTGCCAGGTTTTGATGAAGACTCAAAAATCAAAATACTACAAAAATTAAAAGATAAAGCAGAAGTCATTATTTGTGTGTATGCTGGAGATATTGAGCGCAATAAAATTCGCGGTGATTACAACATCACGTATGACATGGATATCTTAAAATCAATTGATGAGTTTAATGAGTATGGCTTATCTGTTAACAGTGTGTTAATCACACGTTACAGTGGCCAACCTTCAACGAAAATCTTTATTAACAAATTAGAAAAACGAAATATTAAAGTTTATACGCATGAAGCAATTGACGGTTACCCATATAACATTGACCAAATAGTCAGTGATGAAGGCTTTGGAAAAAACCCATATATACCAACAACAAAACCAATTGTCGTTATCACGGCTCCAGGAGCTGGTAGTGGAAAATTGGCAACAAGTTTAAGCCAAATCTATCATGAAAATCGTTTAGGACGAGTGGCAGGGTACTCAAAATTTGAAACATTTCCAGTTTGGAATATCCCATTAAAACACCCGTTAAATATCGCCTATGAAGCGGCAACTGTGGATTTGAAAGACGTGAACATGATTGATTCATTCCATTTTGAAGCCTATGGTGAGGTTGCAGTTAACTATAATCGTGATATCGAAACATTCCCAGTTATTAAGCGAATTATTGAACGAATCACTAACCAAGAGTCAGTCTTTAAATCACCGACAGATATGGGTGTAAACCGAGTTGGCTTTGGTATAATCGATGATGATGTGGTTAAAGAAGCTTCAAAAGAAGAAATTATTCGTCGTTGCTTTGATACAGAGTGTTTTTATAAACGTGGAATGGTTGACGAGGACGTGGTTAATCGTATTCAACTTATTATGGAAGAGATGGAACTTAAAAAAGAAGATCGTCGTCCAGTACTTCCTGCAAGAGAGTATGCTGACAAGTTGAAAGAAATGACTGAAGGTGAAGAGGCTGTTAACCCAATGTCAGTTATGGCGTTTGAATTATCAACTGGAGAAATTGTAACAGGTCGTACATCAGATTTGATGGATGCCTCAGCTGCTGCTATTTTAAACTCAATTAAACGTTTAGCTAATATTTCAGATGACATTTTATTATTGTCTCCTGTTATTTTAGAAACCATCCAAAAAATGAAAGTGGACGAATTAGGCAATAAAATGACTGCTTTAAACGCCAATGAAGTCCTAATTGCGTTATCAATAAGCGCTGTAACGAACCCAACAGCTCAACTAGCTTATGAACAATTGGCTAATCTTGACGGAGTTGAAGCACACTCAACCGTTATGCTGAACAAAGATGATGAACAGGTTCTTAAAAAATTGGGCATAAATGTGACCAGTGACCCAGTCTTTTCATCAGAAAATCTTTTCTATATCTAAAAGTAAATACTTGAAATAATAAGCAAACCTAGATACACTATGTAAGTTAGGTTTACTTGTTGTTTTTTGAAGGGAGAAATGAACAATGAAAGACAGTAGTATGAGAAAATCTTTTATATCAGTCATCATTATTTTTATAGGAACATTGTTAATATTAACCTTGTCAAGAACGATAGCAGGGACAAATGGTTATATCTATTTTTTTATTTCAGTATTTTGGTTTATTGGTTTATTTTTAAGAGATATCAACACAAAAAAAGAAATGTTATCACATCAATGGAAAGACTTTAAAAAGATGAAATGGCGCCATATATTATACGTTGTGATCACATTAATTTTAGTTTCATTTATTATTCAAATCACTAGACCGTTTTTTAATCAATTTATTCCAAAAAATCCGGTGTATAGTTATGCTTATGATATTAATACAGCATTAGGACTTTTGTTTTCTGTATTAGCTGGTATAGTTGATTTAATTGTAGCCTTTGTTGAAGAAATAACTTATCGCTATGAAGGTATGTATGTATACAAATCTAATAAGATGTTAGTATCTATCATGTTAATTTTATCTAGTATATTATTTGGTTTTTCTCATTACTATAATTTTGGTGGCAGTTTTATAGCTAGTATGCCGTATGCTTTCGCTGGTTTGGTATTTGGTTTAATGTATTTGCTATCAAAAAATATTTGGGTACCAGTTATTGCCCATTTATTGTTTAATAGTACAGCTATTTTATCTAGTTTATTTTTAGTGATTGTTAAGTTAATTAGTTAAGAAAGGTGTAAGCATAATGGAAGAGACGTACCATCTAATAGGTTTTATTGCGATTACAATCGGTATTATTTTTGGTATATTAGCTCAATCGTGGGTTAAAACTAGGTTATTATTATTTAGAGATACAAGCATGGTTAAACAATATATAATAAGTATTATTTTTATTATGATAGGCATATATTTCTTTTATATAAGCGGTTCTTTTAATTAAATAAACATCTATTGAGGCGACTGTATGTTATAGTCGCCTATTTTTTTATGTATTTTTATAAACAATAGAGTTGTGAAAATGATTCTCATTTGTTATAATAGTTTTTAGTTTAGGTTAGCCTAAAAAATATTTAAACTAATCCAAAAAAACAGAAAAGGTGAAAGAAATGCAAGAAGAAGCATTAACAATGTCTTATGAGTATTTAACTCATGAACCAATAGATGTACAACATATATCAGTATCATATCAAGCTAAAGTAGCTTTAGAAGATATCAGTTTATCCATTGAGCCTGGAAAAATCACAGGGATTATCGGACCTAATGGTGCAGGTAAGTCGACTTTTTTAAAAAGTATTATTGGACTGATTAAAACAGACAGTGGTCGTGTCACGATAGGTGGTCAGTCCATTGATTTAATCAGAAAGAAAGTGGCTTACGTTGAACAACGAAGTGTCATAGATTTAACTTTTCCAATAAAAGTTGATGAAACGGTCCTGTTAGGCACATATCCTAATTTAGGATTATTTCGTCGACCTAAAAAAGAGGATCGACAAAAAGTAAAAGAATCGCTTGAAAAAGTAAAAATGGATAACTTTGCTAAACGACAAATAGGAAATCTATCAGGTGGACAATTACAACGCGTATTTATTGCAAGAGCTTTAACACAAGATGCAGATATTATCTTTTTAGACGAACCATTTGTAGGGATTGACATGGTGAGTGAAAAATTAATTGTTGAACTATTACAAGAGTTGAGAGATGAAGGAAAAACAATTGTGATTGTTCATCATGATTTACATAAAACCAAAGAGTACTTTGACAACTTAATTATTTTAAATAAAAAGTTAATCGCCAGTGGTCCAGTATCAAAAACATTTACGACCTCAACAATCCAACAAGCTTACGGGGAAACAATGGGTGAAATTGTAATTAAAGGAGTGAATGACTAATGATACAACATTTTATTGAAGGTTTAGTAAAATATGATTTTCTACAAAACGCCTTAATCACGTCTGTCATCGTAGGTGTTGTATCAGGTGTGATTGGGAGCTTTATTATTTTAAGAGGAATGTCTCTGATGGGAGATGCGATTTCTCATGCAGTATTACCTGGAGTTGCGGTGTCTTATATGCTTGGTGGTAGCTACATGATAGGAGCATCAATTTTTGGAATAATGGCAGCAGGATTGATTGGTTTTGTGACACAAAAAAGTAAATTAAAAAACGATACAGCTATCGGGATTGTCTTTAGTTCATTTTTTGCTTTAGGGATTATTTTAATCTCATTTGCCGAAAGCTCGACCGATTTATATCATATTTTATTTGGAAATGTTTTAGCAGTTAGACCAAGTGATATGTACACAACATTAGCTGTTGCAGTTGCGGTCATTTTATTTGTGGTTTTATTTTATAAAGAATTATTAGTCAGCTCATTTGATCCTGTCATGGCACAAGCCTATGGATTAAAAGTTCAAGTCATTCATTATGCGTTAATGTTTTTCTTAACGCTTGTTGCAGTATCATCCCTACAAACAGTAGGAACTATTTTGGTGGTTGCTATGCTTGTGACACCTGCTGCAACAGCTTATCTGTTAACGGATAAGCTATCAACGATGATTGTGCTTGCTAGTAGTTTAGGTGCCATTAGTGCCGTGATTGGCTTATTCTTTAGCTATTCCTATAACTTAGCTTCAGGAGCCACTATTGTTCTGACCACTGTTGTATTTTTTATCATGGCGTTTATATTTTCCCCAAAACAAGGATTTATTTTTAAAAGAAAAGAGGAAGTTGTCATTGAAGAAGTCTAGTCTTATTTTATCAAGTCTTATAGCAGGGTTAATGGTATTCTTTTTAGCTGGATGCTCAACGGGAGAATCATCTACAGAGAAAAATTCAGCGAATGATAAGTTTAAAGTAGTAGCAACGAATTCGATTATTGCAGATATGGTTGAAAATGTGGGTGGGGAACATGTTGATGTTCACAGTATTGTTTCTAGGGGTACAGACCCACATGAATATGAGCCACTTCCTGAGGATATCTCAAAATCAACCGATGCGGATGTGATTTTCTATAATGGGTTGAATCTTGAAACAGGTGGCAATGGCTGGTTCTTAAAATTAATGCAAACAAGTAAGAAAAAAGAAAATGAAGATTATTTTGTTGTCAGTAAAAATGTTGAGCCAATGTATCTAACGAGTGAGGGGCAAGAAAGTGAGCAAGACCCTCATGCTTGGCTATCATTAAAAAATGGTATCACTTATGTGAATAATATCAAGGATGTTTTAGTTGAGAAAGATGCGAAACATAAAGAAGATTATGAAAAAAATGCCAAAGCTTATACAGAAAAACTAGAAGCCTTACATAATGAAAATACCAGTCGATTTGCCGATATTCCAAAAGATAAAAATCTACTTGTAACCAGTGAGGGCGCATTTAAATATTTTTCTAAAGCTTACGGGGTGAATGCAGCGTATATTTGGGAAATCAACACAGAAAACCAAGGGACACCTGATCAGATGAGTCAAATCATTGATAAGATTAAACAAACAAAAGTGCCCAATCTATTTGTTGAACAAAGTGTGGATGCTCGCAGTATGGAGACTGTCTCACGAGAAACAGGTATTCCAATTTATGATACGATATTTACTGATTCACTAGCAAAAAAAGGTGAAACAGGAGACACTTATTATGATATGTTGAAATGGAATTTAGATACCATTCATGAAGGATTAATGAAATAACGAATAACACTCTATTTAATCATCTGACTAAATAGAGTGTTATTTTTTATTTCTTTTTCCAACGTAATGTTTGGATTTTCGCAGGTTCCATAATAGTAGAGACCGACGTATTTTCTTTAAATTCTTCAATCATATTGGCTTCAAATGGTGTGTACTCATTTATTTCTAGATTAAGAGTAGAAGAGGTTTGATTGGATAAGTTAAATCCTCTTGTAATAATATCTTCTCCAAACTCTTGTCTTTTAAGAGCAGTCAATGCAAACTGTTTACCATCAATGGATAAGAATTGATAATTAGGAGCTAACACGCCTGTGTGATGTATTGTTTGTTTGACTGTTGTTGGGATTTGCAAACTTTGAGCACGTTTGTAAGAATCAAATAATGTGTTTTCAGTTGTGACTTCTATGGCAAAATCAACCGATTGTTTGCCAAGACACTGAGCTTCTGGCGTTGGGAAATACCCCCAATCCCCTAATTCACCAACAGCACGTAGCAATGTCACAGCAATAGTATTGTTAGTTAGAATTTCATACTCATTTAAACCGTAATTTGATATGGTGATACCATTTTTTTCATCTCTTAACGCTACAAACGAGTGTTGATGTTGTGGATTTGTTGGGTTCTCCCAATGTTTATTTTGTACAGTATTTGGTCTTTCAACTACTTCAAAAATACTTTCGGCAACATGAGTTTCTGTAGTTAAATCAGTCGGGAAAAGAACGCGTAAGCGATGGTCTCGCATTTGATTATCAAATTCAGTGTGACATTTAATTTGACGATTATTCTTTTCTACCCTTAAAGTTGTTTTAAGAGTAAGTGTGCCTAAATCTTTGCTGCGTTGTGCTTGTCTATCCCGCATTTCAATGACAGCTTTCATTTCCTCTTGTAATAAGTCTTCCGCTGAAAGTGGAATCATCATTTGCTGTTCAATCAACACTTCACATACTAATGGTGTATCTGTTACGACGTTAATTGTTGTAGGAAAATCATGTGCATATAAAGGAGTATCATTTTCTGGCTGTTTAAAAATATATTCATTTCCAACATCTCCTACATTTTCAAATATTAATCCACTTGGGTAAGTGATGTTGGTTTCTTTATTGGTTATATCAATCAGTCCATTATTTTGTATAGCCACTTTAATATAATCATTTTCAATCGTTTGAGTGTTTTTATCAAACAAAGTCTTATCCTTAGCTTGGGATGCCCCTTCGACTAAGGCAAATGACTGCCAACTCATTTCATTGAATGACGCAAGAGATAATCTGATTGTTACAAAAATTGCCATATAAGGAATTCTAAAACGATCAGTTGGTAAATCGTAATCAAAAGAGACATCCACAGTCACTAATTCACTTGGAATAATAGTTCCATCACTATCTACTACATGAAATTCATTTAATGTTTTGGCGATTTGTTTTAATTCATCATATAACTCATTCGGCTTCCCTTGAGAAAACGGGCGACGCATCCATTCAATCGTTGTTTCAATGACTTCATTTTTTTCGACACCAGCTGTATTAAAAACAACAAACGGTTTACTATTTGTTGGTAAGTTACTTGTGTCAATATTGCTTGTTAAAGCCAAAGTAGCCTCATCTGCTAAGTATTTACCAACTTCTAGAGCCTTATCAAAACGTGACATCATTTCACGATGAACCTCATCCACACTGCATCCACAAATACTATCGTGTGGGTGGTTTTGCATTAAGGTTTTCCAAGCATAACGAAGCTCATCATGTGGATAAGATTTTGTCATGTCATAGGCCATAGTTGCCAATGGTTCTGTGATATTTTCTAATTGTCGTTGGACTTCAGTATTTTTTTGTTTGATATAAATTCTAGCAGAAGCCGTGTTAGCTAATGTGTACCAACCATCCGTTTCTTGTGACGTTAATTCCCCAGTCACGGTACTCAAGTTGTCAGGTAAATCAGACATGACAGCAGCTAAATAATCATCAAAATTACTATGAATAAAGTCAATGTCTGGATAGAGCTCGTTAGCTAAAGCGATGGCTTGTGTCACATCTTTTTGAACAGGTTGATGATCCACACCATTCATCATTAAAAGATGATCCGTTGAAGCATATTGGTTAGCGTCTGCCAATTTTTTCTCCCAAAATTCAATTGCTTCTTTTTTCGTTGTTGGAATTTCATTGCCGTTACTGTACCAGTTGGCAAATAATAAGCCAAATATTTTAGTGCTATCAGGTCCTTCCCACCACATTTCAGAAAATTGAGATGCGTATTTTTCGTCATTGATCACAGCGTTGTTGAATCCAGTTGGCTTGACACCACGTCCAAAGGCAGCCGCTTTAATCCCTGCTTCTTTCATCATTTGAGGTGTTTGTCCCATGTTTCCAAAGGTATCAGGGAAGTAACCCAACATGACAGGCTTTCCCCATTTTTTACTTTCTTCTAGACCAATCAGCGTATTACGTGTATTGGCTTCACTGCTAATAAGAAAATCGTCTTGTAAAATATAAAATGGACCAATCCGTAATTTTCCGTTTTTAATGGCACGTTCTACCGCTTCTTTTTTTTCAGGACGTACTTGTAGGTAGTCATCTAAAATAATCGTTTGGCCATCCAAGTGAAAACTATTGAAATCTGGATTGGTTTCAAAAATTTCTAGTAAATCATCCATCAAACGAATCAGTCTCATATGATGTTGCTCGTAAGGTAAGTACCATTCTCTATCCCAATGACTATGAGATATGATATACACTTTTTTATTTTTCATGTCAGAATCTCCCTTGTTTAGTTGTAATGTGCCTCAATGGTGATATCAAAGTAATCCATAACGAGTTCGCAAAACATCATATTCGCCCAAGAAAACCATTCTCGGGTAAAGTGATTTGGATTATTAACGTCAAATCCTTCGTGCATCAAGTGTGTGCCACCATCGCAATCAACGAGTAAATTTAAAATCTGTTCTTTTTCTTGTTTATCATCTGTGGTTAGACCTTCTATAGCTAAAGCAATCGGCCAAACATAGTTTTCTGGTGTGTGCGAACTGCCAATCCCTTTAGCAAATTCACCCTCATAAAAATAAGGATTTTCTTTACTTAGTAACGTTTTTCTAGTTGAAAGATAGAGTGGATCGTTTTTATCTAGATAGCCAAGGTAAGGAGCGGCCATTAAACTCGGCACATTTGAATCATCCATAATAGAATAATGTCCTTTTCCGTCTACTTCATAAGCAAAGATATTCTCGCCATCATTATTTTCTACAATAGCATGCTCTTTAATCCCATCATCGATTTCTTTTTTTAGTTTATTTGCTTGTTCTAGTACAGCATTGTCTGTAAATAAAGTTGAATAGAGTTCAACAATATAGCCTAAAACCACCACAGCAAACATATTTGATGGGACAAGATAACCATATTGACACGCATCATCGCTTGGTCTAAAACCAGACCATGTCATCCCAGTATAGTCAACAGGTGTGCCTTTTCCGTCATGAGTTAACGTATCCTCCAATCGTGTTGTGTCTCTTTCAAAACAATAAGGAGATTGGTCATGGTGTTGTTCTGTTTCCCATACGGATAGTATTTTTTTTACGCCTTCATGGAATTCTTCATTAAACTGAGAGGTTTCGCCTGTTTGTTTATATAAAAGATAAGCTAATTGGACAGGATAACATAATGAATCAATTTCATATTTTCTCTCCCAAATCCAAGGAGTCATCTCAGTATGATCGGTTTGATGTCCTTTATTGTTAGGGGTTTCATTAAAAGCATTGGCATAAGGATCCATGTTAATGTATTTAAATTGTCGTTTAACTAGACCAGTAATAAGCGAACGAATGTCGTCATCTTCTTTAGCAATGACTAGGTAGGGACGAAATTGAGCTGTTGAGTCTCTTAACCACATAGCAGGAATATCACCTGTTAAAAGAAACGTAGTTCCATCATCATAGCGACGAACAGTCGTTAACAATGTGTTAGCAAATCCAGCATTGAAGTTTTCTGCCCATCTAGGTTGATTTGCTTCGTGGCATTTTTGTGTCATTTGTTCCATAAAGTGTTGAATAGATTGTGGTATTTCAGTATAAGCCATAATAGCCCTCCTAATGATATATCTTTTATTTACAATTCTTATTATATGATATATCATTATAAGTGTCTAGTGCTTCATCATATTTTTTATTTTGATATATATGGTATGATGTACAATGAAAATAAGGAGTCAGGAGTGGGGAAGAGATGCCAAAGCAGCCATTATATAAAAAAATATATCAAGAATTAAAAAAAGATATACTAACTGGCGTGTACCAAGAAGAAACGCAAGTACCAACAGAATTAGAATTATCTGAAAAATATGATGTTAGTCGGATTACGTCTAAGCGAGCACTAATGGAACTTGAAACAGAAGGACTAATTTATCGAGTACGAGGAAAAGGAAGTTTTGTCAAAAAACGTCAAGAAGTAGCACAGCAAGAAAAAAATAATACCTTACTGTTTGTTATGCCGTTTGCTCAAAACGAGGGGTTAGGAAATTATGCAGAAGGAATACTTGCCTCACTTAACGCATCAGATTATCGTTTACACATGCAATCTCATGATTGGTTACAGACTGAGGATGCTCTGTATTTATCAAGTGACTATGCGGGAGTGGTTTATTACCCAATTAATATGCAAGAAAGCATTGATTTTTTATACCAATGTCAGATGCAACAGCTACCAGTTGTTTTATTAGATAAACAAATCGAAAAAATTCATTACCCTTGCGTTGTGGCAGATAATGAATCTGGTGGCTCTCTTGCAACAAAAGAGTTAATCAGTAAAGGCTATGATGAGGTTATTTTTGTTAGTGGGACGGGTCTAACAGAAAGTTCATCTGTTCGTGATCGTTACATGGGCTATTTATCAGCAATTTATGAGGCCTCTTTAATACCTCAACATATTGTGAAAACCCCTTTACAAACTATGGACCAGTTCTTTAAGTCAGTCTATGACGTTATTTGTTATAACAAAAAAGAATCTGTTGGTTTAGTCTGTGAAAATGATATTGTTGCTATTAGATTAATGACGTATTTAAAACAACAAGGCATGGATATTGGAGATGAAATTGGTATTATTGGGTTTGATAATATTCAAGCCACACAATTAGTTGATCCACCTTTGACAACTATTGCACAAGATTTCTATCGTATGGGGGAAGTCGCTGGAGAGCTGTTATTAAAACAGTTAAACGGAGAGCCAGTTGACTCATTAGTTAATGTGATTCCTGTTTCCATTATTCCAAGACAAAGTACATAAAAGAATAGTAGAAAAGAGATGACCATATGATGATAGACCAAACGTTGAAAGTATTAGCTGAATATGATGATGTGGTGTTTACAAAACAATATCATGTAGTAGAAGATAAAAATATATCAATGACTTTTTCAGGAACGTTTTTTCGATTTGAAAGTTTAGACAATTGTTTTGACCAGTTCAATTTAGCTCATCCATTTATTTTATGGGAGAAAGAACACGGAGAATTTCAAGTAAAGCATCGATTTAACAGAAACTTATCAAATGATGGCTTTATGTTATCTATCACGGAAGATAAGACAATTTTGATTGACAGTCGCACGATGAACGGTTGCCGTTTTGCTATCGAATTATTACAAAGATTGATTGTTAAAAATAAAAGTCAATTATTTCTACCGATAGTAAAAGTGACACATACTCCGTCATTTGAAGTGAGGGGAGTAATCGAAGGGTTTTATGGTATTCCGTGGTCACATGAGATGAGAAAAGATTGTCTTACTTTTTTATCTTCAAAGAGAATGAACACTTATATGTATGCCCCAAAAGATGATGAGTATCAACGAAAACTTTGGCGAGAGTTATATTCCAAAGAGAAACTAGATGAGTTTAGAGAGTTATTAAATCTATCAACAGCTAATCGCATTGACTTTTGGTATATGATAAGCCCAGGAAATGACTTGAATTATTTAGATAACACAGATTTATCCGTGTTAAAACATAAATTGAAACAAATGGTGCAATTAGGTGTGACACATTTTGGGTTATTAATGGATGATATTGCTTATGAATTAAGTGATGATGTGAAGAAAAAATTTAAAACAAGTGCTCAAGCGCATGCGTATTTGATGAACGTTGTTTATGATTATTTAGTAGAAGAGATTCCTTATGTTAAATTTGTTGCGTGTCCAACAGAATATGATAATCACTATGATTCCCCTTATTTAGAAGAATTGACAAGATTGTTACATCAAGATATTCCACTATTTTGGACAGGACCGACAACACTATCTCGACATATTACGACTGAAGATATAAAAAAAATGTCTGATATTTATCAACGTCAGATGATTATTTGGGATAATGTACCAGTTAATGATTTTGAACAAGATAATGAATTAATTTTTTTAAGTCAGTATAGCAATCGAAGTAAACAGTTATCAGATAATCAGTATAATGTATTAGGAATTGTACTCAATCCAATGGCCCAGTGGGAACTATCTAAAATAACAGTTGGACATAGTGCAAAATATATGTGGCAAACAGATCGAGCAAATGATTTAGCGATGTGGCATCAAGTATTACAGGAGTATGGTCAAACAAAAGAGAATGGTCGAGCATTAGATATTTTATCAAAACATTTTACCAATAGACATCTTGAACCAAGCATACCAGTAGAGTGGCAGCAGTTAGTAAAGCAACAAGATATTGATGCCTTGACAGATATTTTGAAAGAATTAAGTCAAGCGGTTGAAACACTGAAAAAAATGAACAATCCTAACTTTTTGATAGAGATTAAGCCTTGGTTTGAAAGAGTGATGTTAGAAGACCAGTTATGGCAAGCAATGATATCAAAAAATAATAAAAAAGCACATACTCTGTATCAGGAGTTAATGACTAAAAAACATCGTGTGGGAAGTCAGATACCTATTATTTATTATGAAACCTATCTAAAAAAATCTAGCGGAGAATAGTTCCGCTAGATTTTTTTATGTTAATGAGAAAGGTAAATCAGTTTCTGTGTAGTGTTTAATTGGTGGAACTAAGCATAAGTCAAACTCTATGTTTCCACCTGTCATTAAATCATTATGTGTAAAGAAGAGGTGGTTGTAAGGCTGATTATTTCTCAAGATATTTTTTGAATAGTGATATTGTGGGACATTATTGTTTGTCTGAATGGTTAAGTCATTGCCATTTGATAAATGAATCACCGCTTTATCAACAATAGGAATACCTATGACATATTCACCACTACCTGGAGTCACAGGATAAAACCCTAAACTGTTCAAGACAAACCAAGCACTCATGCTACCGTTATCTTCATCTCCTGGATAGCCATCAAATCCTAATTTAAAGGCTTTTGATAGTAATTCTTTTACAATGTGTTGGGTAGTTGGTAGTTCTGCAATATAGTTAAATAAAAATGGCAGATGGAAACTAGGTTGGTTAGAAATGGCAATTTGTCCAAAATCAATGGCTGCCATCTCACTCATTTCATGAATTTCAAACCCGTAGCCATCAACATCAAAAATAGGGTAAGTATTGCACAAATCCGTGATGATTTCTTTAAATCGATCTTTTCCACCAAGTGATTGAATCAATCCACCAAAGTCATGATATGCAGCAAAACTATTTTGATAAGCACTTCCTTCAGCATAATCACGTCCCCAAGCGTAAGGATTAAAAGGTGTTCTTGGTTGTCCATCTTTATCTTTTGAACGTAAGATACCATAGTCAAAGTCAATTAAGTTTCGATAATTAAGTGATTGTTTAGCATATTTTTTTGCCAAGTCTTTATCATCTAACAACTCAGCCACTTGTGAAATACAAAAATCACTATAAGCATAATCTTGAGTGTGGTTGACGCTTTCGTGATAGTGATTTGGTACATAGCCATAAGTTAGATAGTCAAGTGTACCAGATCGACCATAATTATCCTTTCCACTAACGGTTGTGGCACTTTTTAACATGGCTTCAAGGAAATCAGGCATCTTGTCTGTGGCAATATGTTTTACTGCAGCGTCAGCGATGACAGCATCAATCAATGTGCCAGGCATTAAACCTCTTTCATCAGGAGAGAGCCATTTGGGTAAATAGCCACTATTTTTGTACGCGTTATAGAAACCTGCCAGCATTTTTTCATATTCTTCTGTTGCGATAAGTGAATACAGAGGGAAAAGCGAACGACAAGTATCCCAAAAACCATTATTAGTATAATAATAACCTGATTTAATGGTTTTACTTAACGTGTCATAGTGAATTGGTTGGTTGTCTTTGTCTAATTCGTACCACGTTTGTGGGAATAAAAAACAACGGTACATCATTTGATAAAATAGTGAAATTTTATCCTTACTTTTGTCGCTCACTTCAATTCGATTGAGATAATTTAGCCATTTATCTGCAGCTAGATTTTTATGTTCCTCAAAAGTATGAGGTAATTCGCGTTCTAGATTGAGTGTCGCTTGTTCTTGACTAATAAATGATGTCGCAAGTTGTACATCAAGCACTCCATCAGAAGCTAATTTGTCAAATGACAGATAAAGTGTTTCTTCTTCTCCTTTGTAGTGAGTTCCTAAATCAATCATGTGATTATGTTCATGGTATTTTAAAGACTCAATGTTTGTAGAAAAAGAAAGGTCGATATACATTTTTAACTTTTTATCTTCACAACCAGCTATATTAGAAATATAGCCAGTTAAATGATTGTTTTTAATGGTGAGTGATTTAATACCAGGAGCGGTAAAAAGCATTCCGGCCGTCATATCTTTTCGGTTAAAGGTAAATCTTATATGTGCACCATAAGTATGCGCTGTCAATTCTGTTAAGATACGATGCCTTTCAGAATAAATCGATAGATAATGTGGTTGAAAAGTTGCTTCTTCAGGTCGATAAGATCCTTGGTTAAAAAATAAATCAGTGGAATTTATAGCTCCTGATACAGGTAAAAGTAATAAATGAGAAAAGTCCCCCATCCACGGACTTGGTTGATGGGTTAAACGAATGCCTTGGAAAGTATGATCTCTTGGATGAAACCACCAACTCCCATTTTGATGTGCGGTTTGCGGGCAGAAGTAATTCATTGCAAATGGCACACCGGTATAAGGTAAGGTATTCCCATTAGAGTAGCTATGTTGATTAGCTGTCCCGTGACGTGTATCGATGTTTGAAAGTAACATTTAAACTCTCCTTTGATATATCATTTTTATTTTATTTTTATATGATATATCATAACATTTTGATTGAGAAATAAAAAGAGGGTATAAAAAAAGAAACGAAAAAAATCGTTTCTTTTTTACTGTTATATCATATTGTTGGATTGATTTTTTCTAAAGATGATATAACCAAATAAACAAAATAAAAAGCAAATTCCAAAAGAGATAAATTCAAAGACTGGATTATTATAAAATCCACCAAATAAAATAATTAATCCCCCAAGGATTGCTAAAATAGGTGAAATAAGTCCCGTAAAGGTTTCTTTAATGTCTTTGTCTAAATAAAGTTTAATGACTTTAAAATAAAGTGCGATGTACCACAAATAACCAAACACAATCGCAATTTCACCAATGTCACCCAATCCCATTAACTGGAAGTATTGTGTGATGTAGTGAATAATAAACCAACCGCAAGAAGTCAATAAGGCAATAATAGCAGACTGACTACCTAATTTTTTTTGATGATAATTATCTACTATTTTTTGACTATTTGGTAACATATTTTTTGTTGCTAAAGCATATGGCATGCGGATATGTCCCAAAGTAACCCCATTTATTACCCCAAATAATGCTACAAGGATGAATAATAAAATAATTTTTTGACCAATATTGCCAAATAGCATGTCACCAATTTTCATAACAGCCCCTTCACCCATAGATAAGATATATTCGGGACCTAGAATATGTGTGAGACCTAGAAAATAGGATAGATAGACAACTAGAACGATAATCGGACCAAAACATAAGGCTTTTTTCATCGTTTGACTACCACCTTTGACTTCATGTGAGATGGATAAAGCAATAGGCCATCCATCATAGGAAAAAGCCATAGGAGCAAGTGCTGCTAACCATCCAAGACCAACATTTGTTGGTTCAACTAATGGAACAGTTGGTGGAACGACAGGTGTTTCTTTTGACCAAAACAATGCGATAAGCCCAATACCAAGTAAAGGAATTAGTTTAGTAATTGTGGAAATAATTTGAAACCACCCAGCAAATTGACTTGATAAGATATTCAAGCAATAAAAAAATAACATATATCCAAAACCAATTCCCATTTGATAAGTCATCGTTTGAGGTAAATTTAGTAGCATAGTAGTGTAAGTTCCAGCTGCCCATGATACCACGACACCAATGGTAGGAAAATATAAAAATGTCTGATACCAACCAAAGGCACTTGCTGTAGACTCTGAAAAAAATTCTTCAAAATAGGCAACCATTCCACCATTTTTAGTAGTACGCTGTGCTAGATTTGTGAGTGATAAACTTCCAAAAATAATACAAAGAGCTCCAATAATAAATACCAATACACCTAAAAATATGTTTCCACCAGTAAAAGCTAAAATATTTCCAACTTTGAAAAATATTCCAGATCCTACACAAATACCGATAATCATGGCAATTGCTGTGCCAAGACCATATTGTTTTTTCTCGTCGATAATAAAACCTCCATTTCAATATTAGCAATATATCATAAATAGCAAAAAAGTGAATGAAAATTTTATGAAATTTAAAAAAGTCATGAGAGAGTTTTGATGTGTGAGATATGTTAAAATAAGGAAGATAAATAAAGGGATTGAGGTGGTATGTTTGAGTCTTCAATTTATATTAAATACAGCAGACAAAGAAGTGTTAGAAGATTTATTAGGTATGTCGATAGACTGGTTAGAAAAGTCGATGCATCATGAGGTGTTTTATCTTGTGCCTAATCACGTTAAATTTGAAACGGAAATAAATGTATTGAAAAAAATGCATACGTTACCTAAATTTAGCAAACAGAAGTATATGGCAAGTATGAGATTACAAGTCTTTAGTTTTTCTAGATTGGCTTGGTATTACATGCAACAAACTAAAAGTTATCAAGCAACGAGACTAAGTGATTCTGGAAAGTTTATGCTGATAAGAAAAAGTTTAATAAGTTGTAAAGATAACTTGGTGTTATTTAAGCGTGAAGTCGATAGACCAGGTTTTATCCAACAATTGCTTGATTTATTTGATGAGTTACAACAAGGAAATGTTTCGCCATCTGATTTACAAGAAGTTGTGGAAGATATTGCAACAACTGAAAAGACCAGTCAAGAAGATTATGTCACAAAATTAATCGATATACAGTTAATTTATCAAACGTATCAAGAGATGTTAATCACTCATCATATTGCTGATAAAGAATTATTAACAGAATTAGCTGAGTATTTGAGTGAGAAAGATTTATCTCATGTTCAATTTATTGTGTCAGGATTTACTAATTTTACAGCAGTAGAAAAACAACTAATAGAAGTACTAATGAAAGTGTCTGGTGAAATAAAAATAAATTTAGTTCTTGATGAGGCACCAAAAGAAACTTCTTTAGATAGTTATCAATTGTTTTTTAATACGTCAAAAATGTATCAAGAATTATATGATGTCGCTAGAGACAATCAAGTGAAAGTATTATTTGATATTAAATGTCACTCAAAAAGTCAGACATCAATGAGTGAATTAGCACATGGGTGGCAAAATTTACAAGAGTTAGTGCCAAATAAGGTAGAAAAATCGACCGTTTTGAATGTGTTATCACTTTGGACTTGTACAGATACGTATCAAGAAGTAAAAGCTATTGGGACAAAAATTAGAGAATTAGTAGCAACAGAAGGTTATCGTTATGAAGAGATTGCCTTAATTAGTCGAGATATTGAAACATATGCTTCAGAAATTATGGCAGTGTTTGATGATATGGCGATACCTTATTATATTAATGAAGAAGAAGATATGGCAAATCACCCTTTAGTCGAATGGTTGCGCTCATTATTTAAAATAGATGAATCATTTTATCAATACCGAGATGTGATGCGCTTTTTAAGGACAGAATTATGCTTTCCAGATACTAATTTGACAGACGATTTGGAAACGTGGTCTGAAAAAATGAGTGTATTTAGACAAGCAACAGACTATACAGAAAATGTGGTGCTTGCTTATGGATATAGTGGAAGTGACTGGATTAAAAAAGAAGATTGGGTGTATGTGGCCTATCAATATAATACAGATGATGATACTTTGGATAATCAACAAGTTATTCAAGAACAATCTAATGATATCAGACGATTGATTGCGACCCATTTACCTAAGTTCTTTGAGAAATTAAAACAATCTACTACTAATAAAGAAGCTATTGTAACGTTCTATCAATTTTTACTAGAAATTGGTGTCGATAAACAGCTTCAAGCAATGCAACAACAAGAAATTGAAAGGGGACATTTAACTGAAGCAAAAAATCATGAGCAAACATGGCGAGCATTGATGGATTTATTAGATGAATATTATGATGTATTAGGTGATGATACTTTTGAATTTGAGATTTTTAAGGACATTTTACTTAGTGGTTTAGAAGGCGTTAGCTATAGTAAAGTCCCGGCTTCAATTGATGAAGTAGTGGTAACATCATTAGACAGGGTTCGAGCAAAAAAATATCGTGTGACGTTTATTTTTGGGGCAACAGATCAAGTGTTACCTAAAAAAATTGATAATAAAACACTATTAAGTAATGAAGAACGAGATGTGTTTTCTCAATTATTAAGATCAGACAGTTTTTTAAATAATAGTTTAACTGAATCAATGGCTAATGAACCATTTATCTTTTATTTGGCGTTACTGTCAGCCACAGACAAAATTATTCTTAGTGCACCTAAAAATCGTGACCAAGTCAAAGATGTTAAACTATCACCATACATTGAACAGTTAAGTCGATATTTTGCTATTCCTATTATTCATCATGACGCCATTTTAACAGCAGATGAACAGGTATTAAATTCAATTTCGACAGACAAACTATTACTCAGTGATTTGGTGAGTACTTATAGAGAGTATGACGAAAAGAAAGAAAGTGTTCCTTGGCTATTTTTACAACTAGAAAAACGTGTTCGTAAACAATTACCTGTTGAAACAAATCGTTTGTTTATGAGTTTATCGCATAAAAATATTCCCGAAACCTTAAACAATCAATCCGTTGATACATTATATGGCGAAACAATTTATGCGTCTGTTTCAAAAATTGAAAATTTCTATCAATGTCAGTATAAGTACTTTTTACGTTATGGACTTGGTATTCAAGAAAGAGAGCAGTTTGAGTTATCCCCCGCAGCAGCAGGAGAATTTTATCATGACGCCTTGGATTTATTCTTTAAGGAACTAATTAAACAGAAAATCCAACTAACAGAGATTTCAGATGATGAAGTGAAGAAACTTGCTCAAACGGTGTTACAGGAAATACTAGGAGATAAACGATTTACTATTTTGTCCACAACCAATCGAATGAAATATGTGTCGTATCAGTTAGAAAAAACCATTCAAAGAGTGTGCTTATCGCTAAAAAATCAAGCTAAACGAAGTAATATGACCCCTATCCAAACAGAAGTCTTGTTTGGTGAGTCGTTAAAACAAGCTGGATTAAATAGTTTAGAAATTGTTTTAAACAATAATAAAAAAGTAAAAGTACGAGGTAAAATTGATCGCTTGGATAAATTAGTTATTGAAGATGATGTGTATTTAAGCGTGATTGACTACAAATCGAGTAAGCATAATTTTGATTTTGTTGATGCTTATTATGGATTAGCCATGCAAATGATTACGTACTTAGATGTTGCCTTAAGTAATGCAGTAGAGTTAGTTGGAAAAACAGCTAAACCAGCTGGAGCACTATACATGCATATTAAAAATCCAGTTATCAATGTTAACGAAAAATTCTCATTAGATACGCTAGATGAACAACTACTAAAAGAGTATCAATATGATGGGTTGTTAGTAGAAGATGATGTGATTTTAGAAAAATTAGATAAAACCATTGACCCTCAGGTAAAATCGCTAGTTTACCCATACGAGCAGTTAAAAAGTGGAAAAATGAAATCATCACGATTTATCACATCAGATGAATTATCTCATTTAGTTGCTCATAATCGTGATAATTTCAAACAAGCTGGAGAAAAAATTTATGAAGGTAGCACGGAGTTAAATCCAGTCTATAAAGAACAAAAACGATTAGCTTGTGGTTTTTGTCCATATAAAAGTGTGTGTCAATTTGACGTGATGTTACCAGAAAATAATTATCACCGAATTGAGTCCTTGAAAAAAGAAACGATTATGGAAAAACTGCAACCTGAATCAAAGGAGGAGACAAATGAGTAACATAGATATTCCAGTAAAACCAGAAAATAGCCATTTTACAGATAAACAATGGCAAGCAGTGTATGACTCTGGGGATAATTTATTGATTTCTGCCTCTGCTGGTTCTGGTAAAACAACGGTATTAGTTGAGCGAGTGATTCAAAAAATTAAGTCGGGCGTTAATGTCGATGAATTATTGATTGTGACTTATACAGAAGCCGCTGCAAAAGAGATGAAACAACGAATTAAAGTAGCCATTCAAACAGCTATTACAGAAGAAGTTGATACCGCACAAAAAGAGCATTTGGTAAAACAACTGGGACTACTTCCAACAGCTACCATCAGCACACTTCATGCTTTTTGTTTACGTGTCATTCAAAGATACTATTATCTTATTCATATCGATCCTGTTTTTCGTTTATTGACTGATGAAACAGAAAATTTACTATTAAAGGAAGATGTCTGGGATGAGCTAAGAGAAGAACTATATGGTGAAGAAAGAGAAGCGTTTTATCAATTAACTGAAAATTTTTCTAACGACCGTAATGATAATGGGTTGATGGAACTCATTTTTTCGATACACTTATTTGCTCAAGCGAATTCTGAACCGGAAAATTGGTTAGATAGTTTGCTTGAAAATTATCAAATAACAGACAGCTTAGTCAACTCGCCACTCTATCAACAATACATGAAACCAGATGTATTAAATCAATTACTGTTAGCTCAAGTAACGATAGATGAGTTAGTGAATCGTTGTCAAAGTGATGAAGAACTAAAGAAAACACTAGAAACAGTCAGTGACGATAAACAATTAATTGATACATTATTATTTTTAATTACCGAAGATAGACTTGATGACTTTTATGATTATTTGATAAGCACACCATTTAAGCGTATTAAAGCGCCGTCTAAAAAAACAGCATCAGAAGAAGTTCAAGAAGAATACCAGGAAATAAAATTGGTACGAGATGGTGTAAAAGAAAGTATTGGAAAGTTAAGAAGTCAGTATTTCAAACAAAGTCCTGAAGAGATGTTAGAGATATTAGAAAAATCACAGTCAGTGGTTGAAGAGCTAATTAGTGTGACCAAGCGATTTATTAACCGATTTTCTAAAGAAAAAGAATCTCGTCATGTACTTGATTTTAACGATTTAGAACATTTGACGTTGGCAATTTTAAGAAAACAAGTTGAAGGTCAATGGGTAGAATCTGAAGCCTCTACCTATTATCGTCATAAATTCAATGAAATTTTGGTAGACGAGTATCAAGATATTAATAGACTACAAGAAACGATTTTGTATTGGCTACGTCGTCCTGAAAAACATAATGGTAATCTATTTATGGTAGGGGACGTTAAACAATCAATTTATGGGTTCCGTTTAGCTGATCCTACTTTGTTTATTGAAAAATATGAACAATTTGCGACAGAAGAAGATGGTCGTCGCATTATCCTAGCAGAAAATTTTCGTTCAAGAAGTAATGTCTTAGATTTTACGAACCTTGTCTTTACACAATTAATGGATAAAGAATTAGGGCAATTAGATTATGATACGACTGCTGAATTAATTGTTGGAAATAAGTCATTTCCTGAAAGTAAGGATTATGATACAGAGTTATTAATTTATCAAACCACATCAGAAGAAAAAAATCAGGAGTCATTAGAATTTAGACTAGATGGAAAAACAGAAGGTGAGTTACGACTTGTTGCGTTAAAAATTCGAGAATTAATTGATAAGAAATTTGAGTTGTTTGATAAAAAAGAAGAAAAAATGCGTTCAATCACCTATAAAGATATTGTATTGTTAACACCAACGAAAAAAAATAACTTAGATATCTTAGATATTTTTAAAGAGTATGATATCCCTTTAATGGTGAATGATACACAAAATTATTTTCAAGCAACTGAGATTAGAATCATGATTTCTTTACTACAACTAATCGACAACCCTTATCAAGATATTCCGTTAGCGGCTATTTTACGCTCGCCGATTGTTGGGATTGGTGAAAATGATATGGTTCTATTAAAAAGCTATGACATGACAGGCTATTATTATGACGCCTTGCAGAAATTTTTAATAGACGGGGATAAATCCAGTCAGTTATATCAAATTATCGAGACGTTTAATCAACAGTTTAATTATTGGCGTGAGTTGGCTAGAAGAAAACGATTAGTTGAATTGATTTGGCAAATATATAAAGATACCGACTTACTTGATTATGTAGCAGGACTTCCATCTGGTCTGCAACGAAAAGCAAATCTTCATGCGTTGTATCATCGTGCATCGAGTTATGAAGAGATGAGTTTTAAGGGGCTATTTCAATTTATTCGGTTTATCGAAAAAATGCAGCAAAAAAATAAAGATTTAGCGGAAGCCTCTAACATTAATGAAGAAGCAGATGCGGTTAGAGTGATGACCATTCATGCTAGTAAAGGCTTAGAATTTCCTGTTGTATTTTTATTAGATATGTCAAAACAATTCAATCTTATGGATGTTAGACAACGAAAATTTGTTTTCGATGAAGAACTTGGTATGGGAATCAAATACAAAGACATTGAAAAACGATTAGAATATGATACTTTTCCTTTCAATGTGATTAGAGAATATAAAAAACAAAAACTTTTGGCTGAAGAGATGCGTAAATTATATGTGGCGCTAACTCGTGCAGAAGAAAAGCTCTACTTAGTCGGTTCCTATAAAAGTAAAGATGATGCTTATAAGAAATGGGCAACTTCAACCAGTACTGAGCATATAGTGTTACCGACCGCAAGTAGACAGTCAACATCAAGTTTGATGGACTGGATAGGCATGTCTTTAGTAAGGCATCCAGACTTTGAAACTTATTTTCCAACGAGTGATGTGGCTGTTTTACCAGGACTAAAGAAACATCCAGGTCAGTTTTCAATTCATTTTTATCAAGAAAAGGATATTCTAGCTAGACATATGGTTCAAGGAGGGCAAGAAGAAGGGTTAAAAATATCTGATGTGAAACCAAATGTTAAATTACTAAAAGAAGTAGTAGATCGCTTAAATTTTTCTTATCCTGAAAAAGATGCCACTATGACGGCAAGTTATCAGTCTGTTTCTGAGGTTAAACGATTATTTGAAGAACCTGATATGAAGGATGTACCAACACTTAATTTCTCAAAAGAGAAACAAATAAAAGCACATAGGGAAGTATTGAGTGATAGTGCTAAGCCTAAATTTATGGAAGGTGATATCCAAATTAAATCGACAGATATTGGTTCAGCAGTACATTTATTGATGCAATTGCTACCTCTTGATAAAAAGCCAACAGAACAAGATATAGAGGCACAAATAGAGACAATGATACAAAATGGTGTTTTTACAGAAAAATTAGCAGCTATATTACCTATCAATAGAATAAAGTCGTTTTTTGATACAACATTTGGCGAATATCTATTAGCACACCATGAATTTACTAGAAGAGAACAACCCTTTTCCTTACTATTACCAGCTAAAGAGCTGTATCAAGATTATGTGACTAAAGAAGAGGATACTGTATTGATTCATGGGATTATTGATGGATTTGTCTTAACAGACTCAGAGCTTATTTTATATGATTTTAAAACAGATTATGTGCCTAAAGATGCTAGTATTGAAGAATTAGAAAAATTAAAACAACGTTATGTTGGTCAATTAACACTTTATCAATTAGCGTTAGAAGAAATTTATCAAAGAAACGTGACATCTTCTAAATTGATTCTATTAAATAGTGGAGACATTATTGATATGATATAAATGTTATTCATTTGAAAAAAAAAATGATAAAATAAGTGTCAATAAAAGGAGAGGGATGTGATATGTATGTATAAATCCTCTAAAGAACTTAAAATGCAAGCAAAAGAATCACTCAGAGGACGATGGAAAGAAGCAGTAATGTTGAATTTGGTACCATCAATCATTCAAATGATTTCAATGTTCTTTCTTACTATAATAATAGTGGTGTTTGGATTATTTATTGTCACGACGGCAAGTGACCAATCAAATTATTCAAAAATAGCGGGAGACGACTATGATAGTATTCAACATGAATATACATGGGAGGAAGACTTCGATGATGAATCACCTGCTTCAGACGTAGTAGCGGCAATTGCTTCAGTAGGATCTGCTCCATTAGCAGGACCTATATTTAGTTTTGTTATAACATTTTTAACAATTGGTATTTCATTTACTTTTTTAGATGTCATAAGGCGTGGAAAATCACAAGATATGTCGTTTAAAGAATCGTTTAGATTATTTAATGGAAATGATTTTGTTCCAGTATTATTGATTAATATTTTGACATATGTTTTCCAATACTTGTGGACTTTATTATTTATTATTCCAGGTATTGTAAAAGGATATTCTTATTCACAAGCAAACTTTATTTATAAAGATTTATCTTCATCTCGTGATACAAGGAGTATGGGCGCTACAAGTTTTATAACTGAAAGTCGTGAATTAATGGATGGGCATAAAGGTCGATTATTTTGGTTAGATATTAGTTTTATTGGGTGGTATTTTGTGGGAATGCTAACAATGGGAATAGGATTATTATGGATTAATCCATATATTAATGCGACGAAAGCAGCGTTCTATGATGATTTATCTAAAGGAAAATTTTTAGAAGAAGAAGTAATGGAAGAAGATGAAATTTGGACAAGTTTTTAAAGAATGAGATGATTCTCATTCTTTTTTTATTATATTGATACCTTAAAGTCAGATGAATTTAATGCATAAGTCGTATGATGAATGGCATACCAATTATCCCGAATTGGTTTTTGAATTCTATTTATAAGTAAAATAGAATCATTTACAACCTTCATTTCCACTAGAGCGACGGCTTTGGTGGTTTTTTTGTGTCTTCGTGGTATAATTGATACGAACGTATATTCTTTTTTTGGAGGTTAGTTTATGTCAAATGGGTTAAGGTTTCCGTTAATCAATGATTTATCTCGGAAAATTATTCATATTGATATGGATGCTTTTTATGCTTCTATAGAAGAAAGAGATAATCCTAGTCTAAAAGGTAAGCCGTTAGTCATTGCCAAACACCCTAATGATACAAATGGACGCGGAGTTGTCACTACAGCGAATTATGAAGCAAGAAAATACGGTATTCATTCAGCTATGAGCGCAAAAAAAGCATATGAACTATGTCCACATGCCGTGTTTGTTTCAGGAAATCGGGAATATTATGCTGAAGTTTCTAAACAAATTCATGAAGTTTTTAGAGAGTACACTGATGTAGTTGAACCTCTTTCTCTTGATGAGGCTTACCTTGACGTAACGCTTAATAAACAAGATATTAAAAGTGCAATAAAAATAGCCCGACTTATTCAATCTAAAATTTATGAGAAAGTCGAACTAACTAGTTCTGCAGGAGTCAGCTATAATAAATTTTTAGCTAAAATTGCGTCAGATTACGATAAACCTAAAGGATTAACCGTTATACTACCGGAAGAGGCACAAAAGTTTTTGTTTGAGTTACCAATTGAAAAATTTTATGGTATTGGAAAGAAGACAATTCCATTCATGCATGAAATGGGCATATACACAGGAAAAGATTTATATGACATACCCGAATTGACGTTAATCGATTGGTTTGGTAAAAAAGGATATAGCTTATATCGTAAAGTTAGAGGAATCCATAATGATCCAGTAGAAAATAATCGAGAGAGAAAATCAATAGGTAGAGAAAGAACTTTTGGAAAAATACTTATCCAAGAATTGGATGTACTAAATCATTTAAGAGAATTGTCAGAAGAAGTTAGTCAAAAACTATTGAAAAATGAATTAAAAGGAAAAACAATCGTTCTAAAGGTAAGAACTAATTCTTATGAAACAGTTACAAGAAGGATGACATTAAATAAATATATTTGTCAAACGGAAGAAATTTATTTTTATGTTAATCAATTGTGGGAAGAATTAAATTGGATAAATAGTGGTATTAGACTAGTAGGAGTAACAATCACATCTTTAGAAAAGTCTGTTTATGAAGTAATAGAATTACCTTTATTCATTAAAAAAGGATAAATAAATAAGTAATATTGAAAAAAATAAAAAAAACTGTTGACGAATTGTGACATAATTGTTATATTAGTAAATGTCCTTGAGACACAGCTTTTAAAAAGTACAACTTTTAACATTTAGCTAATAGGATTTTTATTCTAGCGAACGAATTTTCAGAAAATTTAAAAAATTCAAAAAACTGTTGACAAGTTATTATAAACTTGTTATGATATAAAAGTTGTTACGACAACAAAGTTTAGACCTTTGAAAACTGAACAAAGTAAGACGAACCAAATGTGTAGGGCGTTTCTACTATGTAGAAACAAACCATATTTAGTGAATACAATTCGCTAGCAAGTTTTAAAACAAATGAGCTAAACATCGCAAGATGTTATCAACTTTTTATTGAGAGTTTGATCCTGGCTCAGGACGAACGCTGGCGGCGTGCCTAATACATGCAAGTCGAACGCACTTCTTTTCACCGGAGCTTGCTCCACCGAAAAGAAGTGAGTGGCGGACGGGTGAGTAACACGTGGGCAACCTGCCCACCAGAGGGGGATAACACTTGGAAACAGGTGCTAATACCGCATAATTGCTTTTGC